>JADFIR010000006.1 GCA_022566535.1 Planctomycetota bacterium | reverse complement strand
AGGTGGTGATGGTCGCCTGCATGCGCAAGCTGCTGACGATCCTCAACACCATCGCCGCCACCGGACAAGAATGGAACCCCAAATGCGTCAATCACTCTTGACATCCAACACAGCCGCTCTGCGGTGAATCTTCCGGGGGATCGGGAATCAACCGGGGGCGAGGAGGCGCGGGGCGCGGGACAGGGCGGCGTCGGCGAGCTTGGCGCACAGCTTGGGCATGTCGAGGCCGATCTTCACTGCGGCCATCGGCACCAGCGAGTGCGTCGTGAACCCCGGCATGGTGTTGATCTCCAGAAACCACGGGCCGTCGTCGTTGACGATGAAATCAACGCGGGCGACATCCCGGCAGCCGAGGCGGTCGAACGCGAGCATCGCAACATCCGTGCACTGTTGGGCGACGTCGGAGGGGAGTTCCGGGTCGATGATGTAGCGCGTGTCGTCGCGGACGTACTTCGCCTGGTAGTCGTAGAACTCGACGGCCGGCCCCGGAATGATCTCGATCAGCGGCAGCGGTTGGCCGCAGACGATGCCGACGGTGATCTCCCGGCCGGCGATGTATTGCTCGGCCATGACGGCCCCGCGCTTCGGGTGCAGCTTCGCGCGGGCGTCGGCGACTTCATCGCTATTGCGGCAGATATACAGATCGACACTGGAGCCGTCGTCGATGGGTTTGAGGACAAGCGGTGGGTCGACCTGACACGGATCGTCCGCTTCGATGCGGCAATCCGCGGGGCACCGCACACCTTCGGTCGAGACGATGCGCTTCGTGGCCAGTTTGTCCATGGCCAGGGCCGCCGGTTTGGGCTCCGAGCCGATGTAGGGGAGGCCGAGCTGTTCGAGGATCTGCTGCAACGGCCCGCCCTCGCCCCAGTGCCCGTGCAAAGCCGGGAAGACCACATCGCCGCCGAAGGGGCGAAGGTCATCGGCTGTCGGTTTGTCGATGATCTGTTCGATGACTTCAAAGCGGGCGGTGTCGCGCAGGGCTTGGGCAATTTCGCTCCCGGACATGAGGCTGACCGCGCGCTCCGCGTCCGGGCCGCCCATGAGGACGAGTACGGTTGGTTTGGCGTGAATCACAAGAATCGTCCTTACGGGCAGCGAGGTGATGAGAGGCTATCCGCCATCATCGCGGCGGGGCGAGCCCGCCCGCGAAACAGGCCAATGAGTTCTGCCGCCTCATGCCCTTTGCTCACGGCTCGGCTTGGTCGCCACGGCGCCAGACCACGACTTCCTGTTGGAGCTCGATCCCTGCGTGCTCGTAGACTCGTCGGCGAACCAGATCAAGCAACTGCAAAACGTCCTCGGCGGCCGCGCCCGGTTTGGTGACGATGAAGTTGGCATGATGGCGGCTGATCGACGCCCCGCCGATATGCTCGCCCTTGAGGCCGGCTTCGTCGATGAGCTTGCCTGCGGGGACGCGCTGCTCGGAGACCGGGTCGATGGGGTTCTTGAAGGTGCAGCCGGCGGAATGGTCGGCAAGCGGCTGGGTGCTCTTCTTGAACACGAAGATCTCCTTGACACGGTTGCGCAGGGTGATCGGGTCTGCCGGCTGAAGGTTGAACGTGGCAGAGACGATCAGTGGATCGGGGATGTTGGTTTGGCGATACTCGAATCGCAGCTCGCGGGCGGGGTAGGTGACGAGCTCGCCGCGGCGGGTAATACAGGTGACGCTGTTGACGGCATCGCCGATCGAGCCGAAGGCGCCGCCGGCGTTCATGCGAATGGCCCCGCCGATCGTTCCGGGTATTCCCGCCATCGGGCTGAGGCCGTCGAGTCCGCGGCGAGTGGCGTCCATCAGCGTTTTGGCCAGATCGGCCCCGGCCATGGCTTTCATCGAGCTGATCCGGCCGGTGCGGTTGTATTTGATCTCACGAAGAGCAGGCGTGTCGAGACGAACGACGATGCCGTCGGCGCCTTCATCGGCGACGAGGAGGTTCGCGCCGCCGCCGAGCACCCGAAGCGTCGCGCTGCTTCGATCGCAGCGCTTCGCAAGCGTGGCGAGGGCCTCGATCGAATTGGGGCGAACCATCAGATCAGCCCGGCCGCCGATGCCGTACCAGGTCATGGCGCCGATGGGGGCATCCAGAACGACATCCACGTCGAGATCGCTGAAGAGGCTGGATAGGCTGGTGGAAGGCATCAAGGGAGCAAGGCATCAAGGCATCGAGGCGCGAAGAGACCAAGTTTAGCCGCGAGCCATCGGCGAGCGCGGCGCGGCGGCCGACCGCATATCTATACGGGGCTATGACCCGGATGATTCTTCGCGATCAAGGAACCCTCTGGCCACCTGCCCCACCGGGCCGGCGCCCATGATCACCACCAGATCACCGTCCTTGCAGATGTTCTCGAGGTGTTCGACGATGGCCTGAAACGGATACAGGTGCATGGAAGTCACGCCCTGGCGGCGAAGCCGATCGACGAGGTCGGCCGCGCTCACCCGCTGCTTCTCGATCTCGGTGTCGCGCACGAAGTAGATGTGCGGCACGATGACGACATCGGCGCAGGAGAAGCTGCGGGCGAACTCGTCCAGCAGGAACCGCGTGCGGCTGTGCTGGTGGGGCTGAAAGACGCAGATCAGCCGGCGGGGGCGCTCGGCCGCGCGCAGCGCTTGCAGGGTCGCCTCGATCTCAGCGGGGTGATGACCGTAGTCGTCGTAGACGACGACCTCGCCGCCGGCGATGGGGCGGGCGCCCAGGCGTTGCATGCGTCGATCAAGCCCCTGGAATGAGCCGAGTGCTGTTGCGATCCGCGTCCAGTCGGCGCCACAATAGTTCGCGAGGATGGCTGCCGCAGCCGCGTTCAGCGCGTTGTGCTTCCCGGGCATGGCGTTGGTCCATTGGGCGGCCGGCGCGCCGTTCTCATGCACCACGATGTGGGAGTGGGCCGGATCGAAATCAACGTGGAAGTCCGCAGCGGGGTTGAAACCGAACGTCTCCACCGCGCAGTGCAGGTCGGCGGTGACCTCTCGGCGATGGGCCCCGTCGTGGGCGATCAGCAGTTGCCCGCCCTGATCGACCGGCGGCAGGAGCTTCGCAAACTCGCCAAACGCCTCGACGACCGCATCGAGGGTGCCGTACACGTCAAGGTGATCTTCATCGACGTTATTAATCAGGGCGATCACCGGGCGGTGGTGGAGGAAGGAGCGATCAAACTCGCAGGCTTCGGCGACGAGGATGCCGGGCCGGGGGGCCAATTGGTCGTCGCCGGGAATGGCGGCTGAGCCGGTGCGACTTCCCCCGCCGATCTGCGGGCAGGTCGCGCCGACAATGAAGCTCGGATCCAGCCCGCATTCGATCAGCACGTGGCACAGCATCGCGGCGGTGGTGCTCTTGCCGTGGGTGCCGGCGATGGAGACGCCGGTGCGGTCGGCCTGCACCATGCCCAGTGCTTGGGCGTAGCTGATCACGTCGATGCCGCGCTGCCGGGCGGCCAGCAGCTCGGGATGGTCGTCGGGAATCGCGGCGGACGCGATGACCAGGTCGCAACGGTCGGGCAAGGTGTCTGCCGTCTGCTGGTGGCTGACGGGGATACCCTCGGTGTGTAGCGCCTCGGTCAGCTCGCTGGGGGCGGAGTCCGACCCGCTGCACATTGCGCCTCGCTCCGCCAGCAGTCGGGCCAGGCCGCTGAGCCCGCACCCGCCGATGCCGACACAATGGATCCTGCGACCCTCAGGGGCGAAGTCGATTGTCCTTGAATGCCTTTGCGGGACCTTGGCTGGAGCGAACCTCGCGGCGGGCTGTGTCATCGACCTGATTGTATCGGCCGATGTCGCGCCGGCGCATTGAGATTCGGCTTGCCGGCGAGCCGCGGCGGCGCCGCAGGCGGCGGTTGTGCGTGGCGGCGTTCGTGGGCATGAGTCGGCCCGTTGAAATACAATGCCCAGCTATGGCCGACGCTGAGAACCCGCCTTCGGTGCATGCTCAGGTCCTGATCGTTGACGATGAGACGGAGCACGCCCAAGTCATGGCCGAAGCCCTGCGCAAGCCGGGGCATGTCTGCACGATCGTGCACAGCCTGGCGGAGGCTGAAGATGAGTTGCGACACGGCAGTTTCGACGTGATCGTTACCGACCTGGTGATGGAGAGCGAGACCGCCGGTCTCACCGTCCTTGAGTTGAGCAGGGAACACCAGCGAGACGCGGAGACGATCATGGTCACCGCGCATGGCGATGTGCCGACGGCCAAGGCGGCCCTGCAAGGCGGAGCGTATGACTTCATCGAAAAGCCGCTGGACCTCGACGTGTTCCGCAATCTGGTTCATCGGGCGGCGGAGACGGTGATCCTTCGGCATCAGAACACCCGCCTGCGCGGGCAGGTTGATGCCGCATACGGATTCGAAGGGATCATCGGCGAATCAGCGGCGATTCGCGAAGTAATCGCCACCATCAAGCAGATCGCCCCCAGCGACCTCTTCGTGTTGATCAGCGGCGAGTCCGGCACCGGCAAGGAGCTGATCGCCTCGGCCATTCACATTCATTCCAAGCGGGCGCAGAAGCGGTACGTCGTCTTCAACGCCGCTTCGCAGAGTGAGACGCTGCTGGAGGATCAACTGTTCGGCCATTTGCGGGGGGCATACACCGGCGCTGATCGTGACCGGGAAGGGGTGTTTGAGTACGCCAACGGCGGGACGGTGTTCCTCGACGAGATCGGCGACATGCCGCTGGCGATGCAGGCGAAGCTGCTGCGGGTGCTTGAGACCGGAGAGGTGGTCCGCTTGGGCTCCAACGAGACGCGCAAGGTCGATGTCCGCTTCGTCAGCGCGACCAATCGTGATCTGAAATCGCTGGTGTCGGCGGGGCAGTTTCGCGATGACCTGTATTTTCGGGTCCGAGGCGCTCAGATCCACCTGCCTCCGCTTCGAGATCGGCGAGAGGACATTCCGCTGCTGGTCAATCACGCGCTTGGCCGGTACGCCAGGGGGCTCGACAAGCCCATTCCCACGATAAGCCCGCCGGCGATGATGCGGCTGGTGGCGTACGCCTGGCCGGGCAACGTGCGCGAGCTGCTCAATGTGGTGCAGAGAATGGTCGTCATGTGCGACGGCCCAACGATCGACGTGCGCGATGTGCCCCAGGAGATCTTCGCTGATGAGTCCGATGATCGCTACGTCAAGGGCAGCCTGGCGGGCGTAGGGCTGGATCGGCTGGAGAAGGAGGCGATCCGCCAGACGCTGGCGATGACCCAAGGCAACCGCGAACAGGCCGCACAGCTTCTAGGCATCGGTGAGCGCACGTTGTATCGCAAGCTCAAGGAGTACGGGCTGAAGTAGGAACCGGCGGCAAGGCCGGACTCGGGCGTCCCGGCGGCGGCGAAATGCGACACATTCTTCGGGAAATTGGTCGCCGCTGACTTGGTCCACCCGGTGGTCCCCGAACAACGTTCGAACAGGCCCCCAACGCCGGCCCAGCGGGGCGGCGTGCTCGCAACTCAGTTTGGAACATGCAGTTACGCGATCAAGTACCCGATAGGCCGTTGTTCGGGCAGCTCCCCGGGCCGACGCCGGGCTCTCCCCGTCGGTGCCCCAAATGTTTTGTCAAAACTCCCCAAATCGCCCCATATTTCTCTTGACAAGGTCCAGGGGGGCAGTAAGGGATCGATAGTTACGGGGTCCAGCAAAGGAGACCAGGCCCCGCCAAAGTGCATGAAGAGAGAGATATGCCCCTAGGGCGTATCTCTTTTTCGTGCGCGTCAGACAGAGGAGATTGACAACTAGTGAAGATGAAAGTATCAAGATGGCTAGGCATGGCCGTGGCTGCGGTTCTGAGTTGTGGTACCGTGGCGAATGCCGGCCTCATTACGGTGTTTCTTGACGCCGCAAGCCAGAATGGCGGCACCAGCGGCAACTTCGGCTTCTCCTACATTCCCGCTGATAGCCTGGGCCAGCCAGCGCCGCTGGTCTTGACCGCGGGGTCGCTGACGGACACGACCGTTCCGTTTCATTTTGATCCGTTTGCGCCTACCACGCCAGCCACAATCTTCCTCAACGGCTTCGGCGGGGGTGTTCAGGACCAGCTTGGCTTCGGCTCGGAACTCATCTCCGGATTGCTGGGCGGCAGCGTGATCGAACAGCTTGTCCTCACCTTCGACGATCCTGCGACGACTACCGGGCTCGTACTTACGCTAGGGGACTACAGGGCTTTGAGTGGTCCTCCGAGCCAGCGGGATATCCCGGCGATCTTCGTGCATCTCGTCGGCGGCACCGTGCTCACCTTCGACCAGACCAGCATCTCCGAACCAGCTGCAAATACGGGCATTCTGGACCTCAGCACGTTGCTCGCCCCAGGTGCGCTGGTGGAGCAGATCGTCGTCCGCGAGACGAAAAACCACTTCGCCCTCAACTCCATCTCGTTTACTCCAATTCCAGCGCCCGGCTCTGTGGCGCTGCTCGCGTTGGCAGGGCTCCTGCCCTGCCAACGCCGTCGCAGGCTGGCCTAGTAGGCACCCAAGCGTAGCCGTTCGAACGTCCACGACCCCCCAGCCCCGCGTGGATGGTTCGATTTGTTGACTTGCTTGCGGAGGCCGACGCGGCGTTTCGCGCTGCCTGTGGCGTGGGGCCGGCCAAAGGCTGAGGCGATCCGCCAGACGCTGGCGATGACCCAAGGCAACCGCGAACAGGCCGCACAGCTTCTAGGCATCGGTGAGCGCACATTGTATCGCAAGCTCAAGGAGTACGGGCTGAAGTAGCGGCCTGCACGAACCGGGCGGATGCAGGCGAAAGTCCTTTACCAACAAGTACTTCAGATTATTTTCACATGCGGGGTGAGCCGGTCCGGGCACCTCCTAATGGCCACTGGTGGGTCCCCAAGCGGCGATTGAGCCTCTCCTGCCCCGTTCAGCCCACTTGACCGCCGCAGGAGCAGGCATTTCCTCAGCGTTTTTTCTCTTGACGGGGCTCCGATCGGCTGTAGACTCCAAAAGGCAGACGAATTGGCATTCTCGGTCCTGCGGATCGGGGCCGGGTACATACTGTGTAATAGAAGAGAGAGATGCCGTTGAGGCATCTCTTTTTTCTTTTCTGGTGAGCGGCTCCACGCCTGTGAGTGGCGGAAGGAGGCGGTCGGGAGGAATGGAGATGCGTACCGAAGCGAGGCATCGTCCTGTTGAGCGGCTATCGCGGTGGGGTCGTCACGCCGCGGTGGTGGTTGTATCGTTGGTCGGGTTGCTCGCAGCGCCTGCTCAAGGGAGCTTGCTGGGTCTGACCCTGCTGCGCTCCCCGGACATCACCTCGGGATTCATTACCGTTGGGTATGACGCTGGCACCCAAGTTTTCACGGCCAGCGGGTTCTCCCTGACGTTGGACGGCCTCGATTTCGACGTCATAGGGAGCTTCGACTATTCCCTCCAGCTCGACGGGTTCGGGGGTCTTATCTCCGGCTCGCTCACTATCACCGGATCGGTGGGGGGCTTCGGTCCGCCACTACTCACCGGGGACGTGACCGCCTTCGGCTTCCAGGATGGCGGCGGCGATTTGTTTGAAATCCTGTTTACGGTCACCGGCGGCGACCTGGCCACGCCGGCTCATTACGGCGATCCGGGGGCGGTGGGGGGCGTGATCATGAATGCCAATGGAAGCGACTTCGACGGCACGTTCGACGACGATTTCGGCAATATAGGCACTGGCACTTCCAACACAGCGCCGATCCCGGAGCCGGCGACCCTTGTTCTTCTGGCCATCGCCGGCGGCCTCGTGGCCCGCCGACGGCGCCAGCGGTAATGTTTCAACAACAGGGTGGAGGAGAAAGAAGTTGATATGCGTTCAAGAAAGCATCTCTATCTGGCTGCCGCTACGGCGGCGGTGACAGGTCTTGCCGGCGTGTCATTCGCGGCGCTGCTCGGCGTCCTGCCGGGCTTCCCGAATCTGAATTTCAACGCCCTGGGCACGACGAGCTACAGCCCCATCACCGGTCTGTTCTCCGTCGATTCCTGCCCGATTGCGATCGTCTTTGTCTCGGGGGACCCGCCGCGCTTCGTCACTCCGACAGGCGAGCCGGCATCGGAGGTGGTGTCGATCATCGTCGGCCTCGATAGGACCGGTACTCTGATCGGCCGCGTCACCCCTTCGGATCTCGTGGTGATTGGCGAGGTGGACCCCGATGGCGCCGGCCCTTTGCCGCCCATCGCGGGCACTCTGCTGACCGGGGAGGCCGCGGAGTTCGGCTTTGAAGATACAGGCACCGCCACTGACGTGTACGACTTCCGGTTCACGGTCACGGGGGGATTGCTCGCCGACGCCTTCTTCGCAGGAAAGGATATCGGCGTCATCGTGACGAGTGAAGGCTCCACGTTTACGGGCGACTTTACCGTGGGCTTTGGCGGCGGCGGCAAAGGCGTTCTCGGCCCCATTGCCCTCCTTGGTGGCACCGAAGGCTGTACGCCCGGCTATTGGAAGCAAACCCACCACTTCGACTCCTGGCCGGCCCCGTTCTTACCGGACGATCTGTTCGAGGTCGTTTTCGAGCGAGACGTTTTCCCGAAAGCAGATCCGCTCCTGTCGGAAGCCTTGAGGTTGAGGAAGGGCGGGCTGAATGCCCTGATGCGCCACGCCACGGCCGCTCTACTCAATGCGGCCAGCCCCAATGTGAATCCTGACCCCGGCTTTGATACGCCCGAGGAAGTCATTGCGGCCTTCCAGGCTGCGTTCGACGACATAGACCCCTTCCAGATCGAGATCACCAAGGACCTTTTCGAAGACTCCAACGACATTGGATGTCCTCTGAACTGACGGCCCGACATGCCGGCTAAAGACGGAAACGACGGTCCCGACCTAGGACGCGCCGATTCTGTAATTGATCACCGAGCGTTTCGCACGTCTCGCGGTGGTCTGGGGTCGTCGCCGACGACAGGCCGGGCCGCCGCCGGGCGTGAGCTGGATCACAAGGTCAAACAGTACGAGCTTCGTTAGGGTCGTTATCGCTGTTGGGCAGGTTGGCCCCGGGCGGCTGCGAAGATGCTGTATCCTCCTTGTGCGAAAGGGGTTGCGCTGTGATCCGGGGAAAGTCCACCAATTCTCCTCTCCCTTTTTGTTGATTGGCCTTGCAGAAGTGGAGAAATCTGGTATGTTGATGCCATCAAGAGAGTGATTATGGGCCGGGCCCGCGAAAGTGGGTGAGGTCGAGGACGGCGAAGAGCGAGAGATGCCTTTGGGCGTCTCTTTTTTTCTTGTCTGTGCGCGTTCGTATCGACGCGCTGGAGCGGGTGGAGCACATGACCCAAAACAGAAAGAGCAACTGGAGGGGCGGTCGTGGTGCAGCGTTCTGCCACGGCCTATCTGGAGCCGTGCTGGTGATGGCCGCCACCATGGCAGCGCCGCTCGGGCCACCGGCGACGGCCAGCGTCATTTTCAAATTCAATGATCCCCTCGGGTCCGGGCTCGCAGCCGAAGCCGAGTTCACGCTTCTGAACCCAACCACGCTGGAGGTCCGCCTCAGAAACACGTCAACCGGTGTCCCGTTCGGCTTCGACACCTCCGATCAGATCCTCACCGCCATTTCGTGGGATTTCGGGGCGCCGGGCTTCAACGGCGATCCCTGGATCATCAGCGGCACGGTGGTCATCGGCCCCACCAGCCAGTCGCTCAACTTCGATACGGGTTCATACGGGCCCGGTACCGACGTCAGCGGCGAGTGGGGCTATGGCAACATGGACGGGACGGGTCTCCTGGCAAACTTCATTTCCGCCTCCCGTCCGGAGTCGACCCCGTTCGGAGGCGCGAACCTCGACGGGCCCATAGCAATCGACGGGCCTCAGGGCGGCCTCGTGGCGAACCCCGTCCTGGTTCCGCTCGGCGGGCAGGGCGCCATCCAGGACGAGATTATTGCGACATTGACGCTCGATGGGGCGATCTCCGACCTGGGCTTCCTGAATCAGAACCTGGTCCGAATCGAGTTTGGCTCTGATGCCTTTTTCATTACGGTCCCCGAGCCGGGCACCGTGGCCCTGCTTGGCTTGGCTGGGCTGCTGGGCTTGCGGCGGCGTCGCCGGCGGGCCTGATCCGTCCGCTTTTTACGGTTTAGTACGGATTCTGGTTATAAACCGCGCGGTCAGTGGGGGGGTATCGAGGCATCAAGGCAAGAAGGCAATAGCCTCGCCCGGAAGAGCGAAGGGAAGGGCACCGACGTATTGATGCCTCGCGGCGGCGGCACAGGCCGGCCTGCTCGGCCTTTGTTTGGGCTCAGCTGCGCACATCTGTGGCGATTTTCGGACTTTTTGCTTGACCCGACAGGCTGTGGTGGTAGGTTAGCAGCACGCAGCTGGACGGGTTGCCAGGGCCAGCGAGTGCTGGGTGTTGGCACCACGCGTTCAGCGAGAGCGGAGAGATAGGCCCTGGTTTTCCCTTTCTCTCTTTTATCCTGCACGAGGTTCATCGGCAGGGTAGAGAGAGATTGAAGGAGAAGGAGAAGAGAGAGAAGAGATGTCTGCAAGAGAGATGTTCTTGGCGACCGCGGCCTGGTTGGCTTGCGCCAATGCCGCGCCGGCATCGATCATTTTCCTCAGCACGCATTCCAGTGATGAGACGGACCCGGCGCTGCTCAGTGCGACGCTCGATTTTTCGGTCGCGGGCAACATGCTCACGCTCACCCTCACCAACGACACGCTGGGGGAGAACGGCTTCAACATCAATCGCCTGTACTTCAACGGCGGTGGCGGCGTGACTGGACTCGCGCTTGACAGCGGCCCGATTGGTTGGGGTCTGGAGTTCGACCAACATGCCGGCGGATTCGGCACCTACGACTTCGCACTCGTCGGCGAGGTGGGCCGCAACCGACCCACAGTCGCGCCCGGCGAAATGGTCACGTTTATCTTCACCATCGCCGGCGCTGGCACGGATGTGGATTTCACGACAAACTTCAGCACCCTGCCGCCTGGAGGCATGGCGGCCATCGCAGCGGCCAAGTTTGTCATGGGCCCCGGTGATGACAGCGCGTACGGCGCGTTTGTGCCCGCCCCCGGGGTCTTGGCGGTGCTGGGTGTGGCGGGGCTCCTCGGCCGTCGGCGTCGCCGGCGGCTGACCTGACCCAATTGCAATTGACGCGATCGACGTGCCCGGCCCGATCGGCCGCGAGCTGTTCGAGCGTCTGACCGCGGTCGCCTAGCCGCCGCCGGCCACTTCGGTGATGGTGCCGGTGGTGGGGCTGATGTCGAGCGTGATTCGCAGTTGCTCGGCGCCGTTTGTATTCTTGACATGGACGTAGAGCTCCGGCTGGGAGTTGAAGTCTTCGAGTCCTCCCTGGGGGTTGAACCGCAGCGTCTTGTCGTTGTTGACATTCTTAAAATGGATATGAATCACGGTGGAGCCGGCTGCGCTGGCCATGCGGCCCTTGCCGAGCTCCAGGATGTAGGGCCGGCCGGTGTCTGCCCGGAGGATCGGCGTTTCGGGGCTGTCGGCGTAGGCGAGCCAGTACTGCGTATTGGATTCAAAGTAGACCACGACGGGCTGGTTTGGATGGGAGATCGTCATCACCTGGGCCAACTGAATATCCGACGTAAGCACGCTCGATGCCGCAGAGACGCGCAGGCGCCCGCCATCGGTGAACTTCGGCAGCACCACCGCTGCCAGCACGGCGATGATCGTCATCGTCATCAGCAGCTCGATGAGGGTGAAGCCGCGTCGTCGGGTGGGGTGGCAGCGCTGCATCAATATTTCTTCTCCCAGTCGCGCATGTCGGTGCCGAATGAGACGATCTCGTACTCCACGGGCACCGGCCGGGGCGTCGGCTCGCCGGGCGCCGCCACGATGATCTCCTCTGCGGGCGCGGTGCCATAGGTCTCGCCGCATGAGTAGATGACCGTGCCGGTGGCCTCACTCGTCGCCAGCAGGTCGGCATCATCCAGCGAGGTCAGTGTCCTGTACTCGCTCTCGATGTGATCGCTGTCGTCGTAGAGGTCGCCGTCGAGGTTGGTGTAGCCGAGGCCGGAGTCCAACGTGTGGTCATAGAACAACGAGCCGTTGTCTTTGATGAGTAACCGCGTCGCCGCCACCCGACCGTAGATGGCGGAGTCGGTCTCGATCTCGATCCGGGCGTGAGCGCTGTAGAGGCTGCCCTTGATGATGGAGTTGTTGTTCAGCCTCCAGTCCTGCGAAAGGGTGGCGTCGTCGTCTCCTTCGGCGGGCAACGGCCGGGTGAAGAACCGAATCCGCTGGGGATCCATCCACGAGGCGTAGCCGGAGCTGTCACGCAGATCGTCAACCCGCTCGTCACCGATGTACGAATAATTGAGATCCACGTCATCGCGCACGTAGATGGTCAGTGTTGCATTTGGCTTGAGCTCGATGGCGGCGTAGTCCATGGTGAGATCGCCGAACACATCCAGCTCCACGTTTCCGTCGATGATCATCATGGAACCCGGCAAGAGGTCCAGGTCCTCCTCGGCGACCACGACGATGTCGCCTTGCAGGGTGACGATTCCGGCGGAGGAGAGGATTTCGATGTTGTTGCGCCGCTCGTTGGTGGTGATGGTGGTGGCCGTATTGATGAGCAAATCCGGGTATGTTGTCACGCCATCGGGGGGGAGGGCGCTGGGGGAAGGCGGGGCGGGCATGGGGAGCTGATCCTGCAGGCTGACTCGCTCAATGATGGTGTCGTTGTTGATCGTCACCAGCGCTTGCGAGGTCCCCGGGCCGCTGTAAAGGGTGGTATCAATGGCCGTGGCGCCGCCGTAGATTTCCACGGTGGAAGCCGAGGTGCCCTGGGTGCCGAAGGCGATCCGCTTCCCCAGGTCACTCAGCGGGGCGGTCGGCCAGCGGGTCACCGTGGCCATGTCCTGCAGCCTGATCCGCTCGCTGGCAAAGACGGCAAACTCGCTGAGGTCCACGCTCACCGTAGCCCCTGGCGCCGCCGAGACGTGGGCGATCGCAATCGCGGTTTGTTGGAGGCCATCGACTGTCGCCGTCGCGGTCAGCTGGATGTCTTCGGATTCTGCGGTGGGTGGCAGTGTGGTCCGTAGGTCAATGATGTCCAGGTCGATGGTGGCTCCGGCCAAGAATGGATAGTCATCCAGCAGTTTTCCGTTGATATGGCTGGTCCGCCAGTCGGTCTGCGTCTGCATGATGGCGATGCCCAATTCCAGGGCGGAAGCGGCCCCCCAGCGGGCGCGGGCGGCGGCGGCGATGTTCTCGCCGATGGCCGCAGAGTTGTCACGGCTGGCCAGATACGCCGTGGCCAGGATCGTGCCGATCATCAGCCCCACCAGCACCAGCAGCATGGCCAGACCGCGGCGATTGACGTTTGGATTCCTAGGCATGGTGAACCCTCGCTAGCTCACAGGCGGTTGATGGTGGCGAACCGTGGCGGAGACGCGCACGGGCACTGGCCCGTTGTCCGTATGGAACCCCAGCTCGAAGATGACGTGCCGGCTGACCATCGGCACGGCCGCGTCCGTGCTGACCCAAGCCGAGTCCAGGCCGTCGGCCAAGCGAACCGTGGTGACCCATCCGTCGTTCTGGTATTGCGTCAGAACCGCGTTCCAATCGGCGTTGGCTGAGTATTCAGCATCCGCAAGGTCCTTTGCGGTTTGCGTCCAGGCCTCTGGGAAGTCCACAAAATGGACGTCGATCGCTCCCTGGTCGGCATCGAACAGCAGCCAGCGGATCTCCGTAGCGTGGACGGAATCACTTTCTCGTGAATCGTTCAGCCAGAGAACCAGATCGGAGCCGTTGCTGGCCAGCACGGTCCGGCAGGGAACGATGTATGCGGCGAGCCTGGTCTGGGCGGCATTGGCGCGAACCATGGTGGTGCGAATGTCCCGTCGAGTACCCACGCCGCTTGTCACCGCGCTCATCATGCTCGAGATCCCGACCGCGATCAGTGCAGTGATGGATAGGGCCAGCAGCATTTCCAGCAGGCTGAGCCCCCGGCGAGTTGGAACGGCCGGTGATGTCATGGCTGGGGCTCAGGGAAAAACATGGTGATCTCGGCAAGGATCATGTTCTTCGCGTTGAATGCCTCAACGTGTACCGTGCGGCCGCGCACGTTGACTCCCAGACTGTCAATGGTTTGCATGTTCGTGGTCACGCGCACGCTACGCCCGACCATTCTGAAGGCGCCGGGCAGCGGATCACCGGCCGCATCCGACATGGCCCCGACCGGCTCGGTGTAGCCGTTCCAGGCGAGCAGACTGTCGTAGTTGCCGACGGTGATCCGGCCGATGAGGGCTTCAGCCGCAAGGGCGCCGGCGATGCGTTGGTGGGCGTCGTAGGCGTGCTGCTGACCGGCGGTGACCGCCGACGTGACGGCCATCACGACCGCAAACAGGATCGCCGACGCCATCAAGGCCTCCAGGAGAGTGAAGGCTCGATAGCAACAGCGTCCGCGGAGGTGTTGGCGAGGCTGAAGCAAGCGGTTGGTTTCTCCGTCGGCCCGGCTCCACCGCAGGAGCCGCTGATCAATAGATCGAATATCCGCTGCACCCCGCCAAGAGGGTGTTGGTGATATCGCTGCGGGTGAGCCGACGGCCGCGGCACATCTGGTACGAACACCGCAGAATGCCACGCGAAGTCCCATACGTCGATATCCTGTCGCGAACCTGAGAATCCTGCGGATAGGCGTCCTTGGCGAGGGGAGCGTGGGATCGTGGCTGTATCGGCGCTGGTCGCCACGGACCGGGGCTGGTTGGTTGAGGCGGTATGGGCAATAATGTGTGGATGCCTGGGTTGTTGTATCGCTACATGCTTGGCGAGCTGCTGCGGGTCTTTGCTCTTTGCGCGGCGGTGTTGGTGATGGTGATCGCCTTCGGTGCGGCGATCAAGCCGTTGGCGGCGGATGACCTGATCGGGCCGTTGCAAACGGCGAAGTACATCATGTTGGCGATCGTTCCGATGCTTCAGTTTGCGCTGCCGTTCGCTGCGGGATTCGCCGCGACGATGGTGTTCCACCGCATGACGAGCGACAACGAGATTCTCGCCGCCGCCGCAGCAGGGATCAGCTATCGAAGGATCCTCTTGCCTATCGTCGCGTTGGGCGCGGCGCTGGTGATCGTGATGGTGCTGTTGACCCAGTGGGTGATCCCCCGTTTCTGGGGGTTGATGCACCACAATCTCGCGACAGGCGTCACCAACGTGTTCCAGGCGTCGATCGACAAGGGCCTCCCATTTCAGATCGGCGATCTGCAGATCTGGGCTGACCGGCTCCGCGTACAACACCATCCCCAAGACACGGATGCCCAGACGCGGCTGATCCTCTTTCGCGTGGCCGCGGCGGAGCTCGACGCTGACGGCCGGATCGTTACTGACATCACCGCCCGCCAAGGGGTGGTGGACATTCATCAACGTGGCGGGCGGACGTATCTCAAGCTGACCTTGGTCGATACCGTGGCGTTCATGGGCCGGACCGGCGAGCTGGTTCGCACGCCGAAGATTGAGCCGCAGCGGGCCATCGTCGTGCCGGATCCCGTTCGGGATCGCCCGATGTTCATGACCCAGAGACAGCTCCTCGCCCTGCGCAAGCGGCCCGATGATTTCAGTCGGGTGAATGGGCACAAAATCGCTCTGGCGGAGTCAATCCGGGCGATCGAAGTGTGGAATTACATCGACGATCAACTGGCGTCGGACGGTATGATCGAGCTGGCCGGACCGGATCGGCGAATCTCGATCCACGCGGATCAACTCGTTGGGGGCCAGTTTTCGACGACAGACGGCCGGGCGGTGGAGGTTCGCCAACTCGACGCCGCCGGCCCCGTGCGCCTGGTCAGTGCCCGGCAGGTCGACCTTCGACCATCGGTCGGGTCAACATTGACCGAGCCGAGCTTCGACCTCGATCTGTACGAATGTGAAGTGGTTGATCTGCGGTCGGACGGGTCGGTCAACTACCGTGCTCGTTTGACAATTCCGATCCTCACCTTACCGCAGCAGACGTGGCCGGACTTGTCGAAGCTGCCCCATGAGCAGTTGCTCAAGCGGGCGGAGCAGATGGATGGTGCTGTGAAAAGCCGTGCCCGGCGACTGGTTGAAGATATTAGAATCCTTCGGCTGGAGATCCACAGCAGGCTGCAGCGGCGATATGCCCTGTCGTTGACGGCGATGTTGCTCTTGTTGCTCGGAGCGACATTGGCCATGTTGCTTCGCAACAGCGTTCCACTCGTGATTTACATCGGGGCTTTCGTCCCTTCGATTCTGGACATCATCCTGATAACGGGCGGAGGCCATATGGTTCGCAGTGGTGCGGTCACGACCGGCCTCATCGTGCTGTGGTCAGGCAACTGCTTGCTGGTGGCCGTATTGTGGTACACGTTGGCGAGGCTCATGCGAAACTGATTGGGCTGTGGCATGTCGCTCATCGACCGGTACATCGTTCAACGGTTCCTTCTGAATTTCGTAATCCTGTTTATGCTGTTGTTCGTCTTCGCTGTCTCCATTGATCTGATCCTCCAGTTGGATCAGTTCGTTGACGCTGCGGAAGCGTCGATAGGCGAAGATGGCGGGTTCGTCTCGCTGATGATTGCCCTGGTCGGTATCGTTGTGCACTTCCACGGTCCGCGGGTGTTCCAGTTCTACGGCTATATGGTCGGGCTCGTTTCGGTGGGGGCGATGGGATTTGCGCTGGCCCAGATGCACCGGCACAAGGAGCTGGTGGCGGTGTTGGCCTCAGGTGTGCGCCTGCATCGAATCGCCGTGCCGATCATTTGTGCGGCGTTCGCGTTGAACCTCGTACAACTGCTCAACCAGGAACTCGTCCTGCCCAGGCTGGCCCCGCTGTTGATCCGCAAGCATGGCGACATCGGGCGGTCGGGCGTCGGGGCGTTCGAGGTGCTGTTTACTGTTGATGGCCGGGGCAACCTTCTTCAGTCGCCTTCGTTCGATCCCGACCCTGCGGTCAATACGCTTACGCACCCGACCATTCTGGAGCGTGATGAGACCGGCCGAACCGTTCGCCGAATCACCGCCGATCTTGCTCGATGGGATGAGGCCGCCGGCGGATGGCGACTGACCAACGGCAGGGCGATCACCCCACAATCGCAGTTTGGGGGCCAGACCACCTCCCTGTTGGTGGGGCAACCGATCGACATGTATCGGACGGATGTCACGCCGCAGGTTTTGACCATGCGTCGATACCGCCAGTACGCGACGATGCTGAGCCTCAAGCAGATCAGGGAGATGATGTCCGACGTGAGCGGGCCGGGAGTGGTGGACACTGATGCTCTGGTGCGCCTGTGGTTCGCGCGGTTTACGGCCGTGTTGATCAACATGTTGGTGCTTGTGATCACGCTCCCGTTCTTTTTGCTGCGCGAGCCGGCCAATCTGCTTCGTCAAAGCGTGTTGTGCGCCGGAGCGGCGATCCCGGCGATGTTGGGGGCGCTGCTGGCGCTGGCCGTCGATCTACCCGGCATCCCGCCTGCGGTCGGCGTGTTCCTGCCCGCGCTGGTGCTGATTCCCGTCGCCATGTTCATGGTGACCCTGATCAAGACCTAGCCTGTCTGATTCGGGCAAAGCCCGTGTAGCCGCGGCCGTCAGGCCGCGTGTTTCGGGTGCAACGTCACCGACGTCCCAGCCACGGCTTGCTCGGCGCCGCCACGATCCAGGTGGTGACGGCCAGGGCCCCGGCGCGAAACCGCCGGAACCATCCAAAAACCCCCGCGCGAGTGCAACGGGGGGTTCTTGCATCTCTGCCTTTCGCACGCAGGCGCTCACTGGTTCATTCGGTTTACTCAGTCGTAAGCTTCGCGACGCATCGTGCTGCGCCGTTGGGGTCCTCCGGCAGGTACTTGTCGAGACATTTTTGGACTTCGATGGGGACTTGTTGGCCGGATTGGGAGCACGGTCCCCAGTTGGCCCGCAGGATCTCCAGGTCGATAACGTCCACGTCCCCGTCACCGTCCAGGTCCTCCGGGCAGCAGCAGGTCTCGCTGAACGCGGTCCAGGCGCCGAGGAGCAGGAGCAGGTCCAGGATGCCGACCACACCGTCCTGATTGATGTCACCGACGCAGCACAACGGATCGATGCGCAGCAGGTCTACCGGCATGTCAACCACGGCGCAGAGGGCGGCCGGCAAGTCAAGGTCCGAGCAATCGAGGCAGGGATCCGGCGACGCGTTGCACTCGACGTTGTCGATATCCAGTCTCTTGTCATCACAGTTGACGAGGAATCGGAGCCTCCCCGTCGGGCGGTCTTCAGGGTCTATGACCTAGGTTGCCAATTTATAATGCACCCAAATCGGATTACCGTCCGCATCTACGGGGCTGTCGGGAATCTCGCGGAAGATCGTTTCGGCCCATGTCACCTCGAACTTCACGGAGGCCGCCGCGCTGGGGTTCGTGCCGGAGACGCGAGCGTCGAACTCCAGGATGACCCAATCGTCGTTCTCTGCTTGGACTGGGAACCCCTCCTGCCTGACTGCCGCGGAGTCCTCGTTGTGGCCCGTTTCGATCTTCAGGAAGGAGCACGGATTGCCGCTGGGCGCTCGAACAACGGGGAACGGCGGGTCCATGAATGGCGTTTTGAACGCCACCCAGGGACAGGTGCTGACCTGCTCGAACGTGCCGTTGACGATTCCATCGGCCAGTGCGTTCGCAGATGCGACGGCCACAAACGCGGTGCATGCAGCAAGATTCAGGATGCGATTCATAGCGATTCTCCTATTTCTTTGAACCCTTACAGTTGGAAAAGAATGCAGCCCATCCGTGTCTAGGCACACGCTCCCCAGGCGGCGAGGAGCTGGAGCAAGTCGATGATTCCCACGGTGCCGTCGCCGTCCAGGTCAGCCGGCACGCCGCCCTGGCCCCACGCGATAAGCAGTTGCAGCAGGTCGAGGATTCCGACAGTGCCGTCGCCGTCGAGATCGGCCGGGCACCTCGGCCGGTTCACAATTGCCGCGATCGTTCTGGCCGCGTTGATGCGGCCGCAGCCGAAGTAGATGTCGAACCCGGGATCGCCGAGATCATCGGCGTTCTCGCACAGAAAGTCGCGCACCTCTTGGGGAGTGAGCGTCGGATCGACTGAGTACATCAGCCCCACCAACCCGCAGACGTGCGGGCTGGCTGCCGAGGTACCGCCCTGCACCTGGTAGTCGCCGGCTGGCTGGCAGCAGTAGCACGAAAGAATCTCCACGCCGGGCGCCGCGAGATCGATCCAATCTCCGAAATTGAACCCCGCAAAGTCATCGTTGGCGTCGGTCCCCGTGACGCCGATCACCTCCGGGTAGGCCGCTGGATAAAAGGGTAAGTCGATGCCGCCGTTGCCGGCAGCGGCGACCATGGTCATCCCGTTGTCCCAAGCATATTGCACCGCTTGTTCGATGATTTCAAGGTTCGAAGGCGTGCCGAGGCTCATGTTGACGGCGGCAGCGCTCATATCGGTGGCGTAATAGATCGCTTCGGCGACGATCTCCGCTGCACCAATGGCTCTCAGCGGCATGATGGTGATGTTGGCCAGTCCCGCGATCCCCAGCCCGTTGTTCAGCCGTGCGCCGAAGATCCCCGCTACGTGAGTGCCGTGGCTGCTGAAATCCTCGGGGTGGTTGTCGTCGTCGATGAAGTCCCAGCCAACCACATCGTCGATGTAGCCGTTGTCGTCATCGTCGATCCCGTTGTCAGGGATCTCGCCGGGATTGATCCAGATGGCGTTGTCCTGGAACTCCTCGTGCTCGAAGTTGATGCCGGTATCGATGAAGGCGATGACGACCGAGGCCTCGCCGGTGGTCATGTCCCAGGCGGCGGGGGCCTGAATGATCTGCGGTCCGTACTGTTCGGGGAACAACGGGTCGTTAGGCTCCAGCGCAAGCTGCAGGATGCCATTGGGCTCCGCGTACTTGACGCCCGGATGCGCCCCCACCCGTTCGGCCAGGGCCGGCACCAGGCTTCCCTCGGCGAGGGTGACGATTCTCACCTTCGCCAGCGGGTGGACGCCGGTCGGATCGTTCTTGGGGTGTGGCGCGTGGCGGAGCGCCCGCCAGCCGATGATCTTGGGGAGCTGCCCCCGCAGCGCGGCCAGTTGCTCATCCCCCGGCGGGTCGTGGAATCCCACGATCAACTCATTGGCCACGTACTGCACCTCAGGGCCACGACCGCCCGGTACCTCTCCCCTATTCTGCCCGAGGGCGATGGCTGGGGCGTCGCCCAGCAGCCCCACAGCGGCCGAGGCTGCAAGCGTGGTGAGGATGACCTGCGGCAAACTCATGGTGTGAATCCTCCTAACTGGCTGTCGCAGCGAAGGTTGCGCCTGTGATTCTACCCGAACGGCCGCACCCAGTTGCTTCCTGTAGAGATATATGCCGCCGGGGCGCAGATACTGCGCGCGAGCCGGCGATTTTTTCAATTTATTTCAAGCGTTAGCTGCTTGCCGGTCTTGGCACATTGAGCCCGCCGCCCTTACACGCCGGGCCGCATGGCCCCGGTGTGTTTGCCGCGAAGGAAGCCCCCGGTGTGTTCACGGGGGGCTCATTGGGTCACGGCCCGAGCGATGCGCCCCGATGGAACCGCGAATCCCAGCTCTCGTGGAGCGCTTCGTCGAAGACGGTCACGCTCGCCTGCAAAATCAGCCGCCTCGCCAGTTGGTCCATGAGCAGTCTTTGCTGATTCAGCCGTGCCAGCCGCTCAAGCTCGCCACGCTGTTCGTCAAGATCAGCGCCATCGCCGGGGATTTCACGCACCAACATCAGCACGGCATAGGTGTCTCCGAGCAACACCGGCGCAGATATCTCAGCCGACGCAAGCGACCACAGCGCCTGCCGCAAGGCTTGAGGATAGCTTGGATCAGCGCGGCTGATCGGCTCGAGCAATCCGCCACGGGATGCGCTTGAGTCAGTGGAGATTTCCACGGCCACGTCGCCGAAGAACTCACCCGACCGGACGCGTTGGATCGCCGTGTCGGCGTCGCGCAGCGTCGCCAAGACCATCAATCTGGCCTGGCGCTTCGGCCCGTGGATGATCTCGTACAGGCGACCAACCGCTTCGTCGGTGACCTGCACCCGATCGCGCACCAGTGCGCGCAGCGAGGCGTTGCGGTGCAGGAGTTGGGCGAAGCGCTGCCGATGGATCCCCCGGCTGGACCGCAGCTCGCGGCCCAAACGAGCCGAGACGCCGGTGTCGGGGCTCAACGTGCTGTAGAAGAGCTGCCGTTCCGCGTCCACTTCATCACCGGTGATGGTAACGCCCGCATCGGCCAGGGCCCGACGGAGCATGCGATCAAGGATGATCTCCTGCAGAATCTCGGCCCCGGCGGCTTCATTGAGAAGCGGTCGAAGCTCGCCCCATTCCACCACCACGCCGTTGACCATCGCCGCTGGGCGAGCATCGATGACGGTCGAGGAGATGCGCGCTCCCACCGGCACCGCCGAGTTGCCGGATCGTCCGAAGGGGCTTGAGAGCGTTATCGAGCTTCCCTCCATAAGCGATCGACTCGGCGAATCCGTCTGACAACTGCCTGCGAACAACACAGTGCAGACAACGGCCAGGGCAAGACTTCCCAGAGATTGTGCATGTCGGTACCCTTGCATAGACATCAAGGGAATACGCTCAGGGGCCTGCTGTCAATGGGATCCCTCAGAAGATGGCGAAAATGAAGGCATTGATTTGTCCGTATTGCGGCCTGACGCAGCCGGCATCGGATCGGTGTCAGGCCTGCTGCGGGCTGTTCGAGCCGCTGAGCCGTCAGGCCACGCATAACGCCATGGGGCCCTGGTTCGTCCGCGAGACCGCCAAGCCGTTCCATCCCGGATGCAGCTACGAGACTTTGGAGCGAATGATCGACCGCGGGCAGGTGACGAAGGACTCGATTATCCGCGGACCGACCACCAGGCAGTTTTGGACCATGGCGACGCGCGTGCCCGGGGTGGGCCATTTGCTCGGGTTCTGCCCGAAATGTGACGCCTCGGTCGATCGGGCCGACCACGAGTGTCATGCCTGTGGCGAGTCGTTTGAAGCGATTCCGGACCGCAACGATCTGGGCCTGCCTCAGGTGCAGCCGCTACCGGATCAGACCCAACTCGACGAGGGGTCGCCGCGCTCGGCCGTGACGAGTCAAGGCATCGACCGGCCTCGGCCGGATCATTCCAGCGGCATCTCACGATTCGCTAGTGATCAAGAGCTGCTTGGCGCGGTATCGCGCGCCGAAGCGGTCGGTGTGGTGACCGCCGGACCCGAGCCTGCGGCCGGTTCATTGTCGCGGGGGGCTGAGCCGTCAGTGGCGGCAGATTTACAGCTCGGCGTTGATCGCTTCCCGTTCACGTCGCCAGGTGTGCTCGAAGCCTCGCACACCCCCCGAGGCGTTTTTGACGTGAATGCTTCGGCCACCGTCACCCGTGCCCTGCGGCGCAGGTTGGCCGCAAAGCAGCGGACAGTCCGCATCTTGGCGATTCTGTTGATTGTCGTCGCCGTTCTCGCTGTGGGCTCTACCCTCGGCTCCCTGGCGAAGCTGTTTGGCAGCACCGGGGCGCCGACAACAGCCCAAGCCCCATCGACGGGGGCCGTGGACGCCGTGGATCGCTGATTCCCAAGCCGTCGCACCTGAACCCGTCTTTCGCGTAGGCGATCTTGGAGCGATCATCGCAGACGATAGAGTCGCACGCCGCTCGGGTAGCGCTGCTGCAGATCAGCGAAGCGCTCGGCCGCATTGATGACGCGGGTGGCGGTCATGTTCGGGTCGTTCCAGAGGGAATCTTCCCACACCTCCAGCATCGTTGGTTCGACGAGCAGGTGCGTGAAGCCCTGCTCAGACAGCCCATTGAGCCAGGCGTCGTCGCCCTCTTGTCGCATCAGCCTCGACAAGGGACCACGGTCCCACGTCGTTTGGTAGACGACATCGCGTCGGTAATACAGCGGCGTGGCGTCGCCGACCAGCAGCACCTTCGCGTCGGCCGGGAGAATGTGGTTGATCATGATGATCGGCGAGTGATCCGCCAGTTCACGCCGCTGCTGCGGCGTCAGCCGTTCGCCGGTGACCACATCAACCCAGCCGATGTGGTGTGCGGGTGCGCCGTCGCGCTCATGTCGGAACACGACAATCGGCACGCAGCACCAGGCGATTGCGATTGCGCCCAGCGCAGCGGCAATGAGGGGTTTGCTTGGGGTTGATCGGAGGCGATCAATGACCGCGGTAAGGCCGATTCCAACCCCCAGCGCCGCCGGCACCGCCGCGGGGAGCATGAACCGCGACTTGATGTGTGTGAAGATCAGCCAGAATGCCAGCTGCGCGATCAGCACGACCGCGATTTGTATTGTGATTCGGCGCATCCTGGGCGAAGCGCAACCGGCGGCGACGCCCAACGCGGTCAGCCAGGGCAGGATGGACCATTGCGGGGCCCATGGCTCGCCCCGGTAGGGGCTGGGCCCTATCCCGTAGCGGAGGAATTGATTCCACGCTTCGGCCAGTCGATGCATCGCGCCGCCGCAGATTGTGTGGGCGGCGTTCCAAATGTCAGCCTGCTGTTGCGTCCAATGGCCGAGCCCGAGCACGCCGGTGGCAAAGGGAAAGATCGGGTTCCCCGCGTACGCCCAATTGCGCACCAGATAAGGCAGCAGAACAATCAGACCCGCTGCGCAGGCGGCGATGATCTGCCGTGTCCAGCATCTCGGCGGAACCGACAGGAGCATTACCAGGCCGAGCGGAATCGCGACGAAGCCCGCAGCAGTGAGCTTGGCTCCACAGGCCGCTGCGGCCACAATCCCCATCATCGCGCCGAAACGCCATGAGTCGCAACGGTGTTCGCTTGCGATCAACAAACCTGTCGCGAGCATCAGAGCGACGGCCATCTCGTTATATGCCAGCGAGCCGACGACGATGACCCAAGGGGTTCCGAGTATGACCACGGAAGCGGCGGCGCCGGCGATCGGTCCGCCGAGGCGTGTGGCGAAACGGCCGGCGACCGCCGCGGTCAGCAGCGTGAGCCCCGCGTGTAGAAGCTGGCAGGCGTAGACCGCCTCGATGCCGTCGCCTTTCAGCACCGCCAGGTGGTAGTACGCTGCTTCAACGTATCCGGGCAGGTAGCTGTACACGTTGTGGTTCACCGGCTCAATTCGGCCCAGGGCCAGCCATTCCTTGGGCAGTTGCAGGTGATAGCTCAGCGCGTCATAGCCGCCAAACTCCGACGCCCAGAGCCAACCCGGCGCCGAGCACGCCGAGACCAGCAGCACCGCGATCGCCCCTGCGGCGGTCCACGTCAGCCAGTGCATGGGGTGTATCACACGATCGGAGGTGATCATCCACCGGCGGAGCTGCTCGGCCAGCAGCGCGGCGCCCCCCAGCAGCAGCACCCACGCGCCAATTGATCCGCCGAGCTGCAATGCGCCGATCGCCCCCAGCGCCGCGTCGAGAAAGAGCATCGACGCCACGCCGAGGCCGGCCTGTATCGCCAGGGCGTCTCGGCTTTCGCCGACCAGCAGGCGGCGCAGCGGCCAACCGTAGCCGATCGCCGCGGCCAACCATCCGATCGCCCACGGTGCCGAGGTCAGCAGCACCCGGGCCGTGTCTGCGCCGCCATGTGGCTGATCAGAGCCCGTCCAGCCGGCGAACCACCCGATCAGGGCGAGCACCACCAGCGGCCCGGTGACCATGGCCACACGGTCAACGCGCCTGGATGCTTCAACTGGTGCTGCGTCCACGGGTGGATTGTACGAAGACAGCGGGTGCAGCCGGCGCATCAACAGAGTAACAAACTCCGGGCACATGGGTGGCTGTGGCTAAGTCTTCGATGCCACAGCGTCAGAGGACTGGGGCACGCTTCGCTTAGCCCCAGCCACCCGCCACCCGCCGGGGGAATCCGGGGGAATCCGGGGGCACTTGGCCCGGGGATTGCTCAGAGAAACCACGACACATCGGTAAGGGACAGGAGGTCCGCGGTGCGCATGCAAGCAGGGCGATTGCTCCTCACAATCAGCAGCGCCGTTCTTGCGCTCGGCGCAAGCACTGCTACCGGCACGGCGATCCAGGATCTCGTTCGGATCAAGGGCCACGAGCACAACGTGCTGACCGGGTTGGGGATTGTCATTGGGCTGGATGGCACGGGTGACACGGCCAAGAGGTCGCTGGTCGCAGCCCGACCGTATGCTGAACTGCTCAAGAACCTGGGCAACGCGGTGGCGAGCCTCGACGAGCTGGCCAAGGCCGACGCGTACGCGATCGTCGCAGTGACGATGGAGATCCCGCCGGCTGGCGTGCGGGAGGGAGATCGACTTGATGTGTACGTGGAGACGCTGTTCAACGCGAGCAGTCTGCGAGGCGGTCGGCTTGTGGTTTCGCCTCTTCGCCTGCCGTTACCCGATTCCGCTGCGCTTCTTCCGATGGCGATCGCGCGGGGTGCGGTAGTCATCGAGGGGGACAATCCCCGTAGCGGCGTGGTTCGCGGCGGGGGACAGATGCTCAGCGACATCCGTACGAATCCCGTGACACAGGCGGGGACGATGGGGCTGGTTCTCAAGGACCCCTACGCCGGCTATCCGGTCGCCACGACCATCGCGGCGACGATCAACGATGAGTTCGCCCTCGACGGCTATGCCCAGGTCGCCCTGGTTGAGGACGCCAAGAACATCAAGGTGTTGCTGCCCGCAGCGGATCGGGCGAATCCCGCCAACTTCATCGCCGTCTTGATGACGATCGCCCTGGATCCGTCGCTCATTCAGACTCAAGCGCGGATCGTCATCAACGAGAAGCAGGGAATCATTCTCATCACGGGAAATGTTGAGATCGCCCCGGTCGGCATTACCCACAAGGGCCTTTCGATCACCAGCATCACGCCCCCGCCGGTTCCGACGCCGGCTCAACCGGTCTACTCGACGCGCCGGTGGGCGGGCCTGGATACCTCCGGCCGGCAAACCCGCCAGGCGACCCGGCTGCTGGATCTGCTCACGGCCCTCGACCAGTTGAAGGTGCCCGTCGAGGATCAGATCGCGGTCATTTACGAGCTCAAGAAGACCGGGGCGCTTCACGCCCAGATCGTGGACAAATGATCGACTTGATCCAAAGCATGGATGTGATGGTCGGAGTGAAGCCGGCGTTTGATCGTTGGCCGGCCGTTGACGATCACGGCGCCCGCCCCTTTGCGCAGCTTCTGCAGCAGGCGACCGGCCGGCAAACGCGGCGAGAAATGGCGCGCGAAGCGGCGACGCAGCTCGTCTCGGCAGCGCTCATCATGCCGGTGTTGGAGTCAATGCGCGACAGCCCGATGCTTCGCCCGCCGTTCGCACCCGGGCTCGCCGAGAAGCGATTCGCGCCCTTGTTGGATCAGCAGATTGCGGACCGGATCGCCGGGGCTTCGAACTTCTCGCTGGTCGATCAGATCGTGGATCGGCTTCTTGGGCCGATTGCGCCGCCAAGCAGTTCCAACGCCCAGCCATCACAGGAGCCGAGCCATGGCTTGCGCTAGCGCCGCACAAAGTCCAGCCTCGGAGACGAACGAACACATCGCGCGTCTTGAGCGGATTATGCGCGATCAACTGCAAGGACATCAGCTTCTGCTTGAGTGCATCCACCGAAAGCGCGAGGCGGTCCGTACCGCCGACCTGGACTCGATTGCGAGCATCTGTCAACGAGAGCACACGATTGTCCAGCGTCTGGCGGAGATGGAGAAGGCCCGGCTGGAGCTGATCGGCACGCTGACCGAGGCGCTGGACAGCCAGGCGAAGGCTCCCCTGACCGTCAGCCGGATTGCTGAGGCGATCGACGAGCCGGTCCGCAGCCGGCTTTGCGCCCTGGCCGAGAAGCTTCGATGCACGGTTCTCGAGGCCCGCCAAGCCAGCTCAGTGGTTCGGGCAGCGACCGAAGCGCTGGCTCGACATATGACCGGAATCATGCAGACCGTGCAGTCAGTCCTGAGCCAGGCTCGGGTCTACAGCCATAGCGGCCGAATCACAGCCGGAGCCCAGTACCAGTTTTGTGTGGACGTGACGAGTTAGAGGAAGGCATGAGGCATCGAGGCATCAAGGAATGGAGGCATCAAGCAAGGATGCCAAGCCGCGAGCCGCAGGCGAGCGCGTGATCTAATCGGGGACGCACATGAGTCTCAACGGTGCATTGCAAGTTGGTCGATCGGCGATCGTCGCTTCTCAGGCGGCGATGCAGGTAGCCGGCAACAACATGGCCAATGCCGCCACCCCAGGCTATCACCGACGATCGGTTCATCTGGCCGCGGCAGGCGACGAGATGCTGTTGCAGTCGCAGTTCATCGGGACAGGCGTGAAGTTGCAGGATATTCGCCGCGAAGTGGACACCGCCTTGCAGTCGCGGTTCCGTGATGCGGCCAGCCAGGAGCACAGTGCACTGATTGATCAGCGGTTTCTCACCGCCATCGAGACCCTTCAGAACGAGTTGACCGACAATGATCTGTCCAGCGTGCTCAGCGCGTTCTTCAACACGATCTCCGAGCTGGCCAACAACCCTGAAGATCATGCGGTGCGGTCGTTGGTTGTGGAGCAGGGGCTGAATCTCACCAGCCGGATCACGGGGCTCGGGAGCGACTACAAGCGGGTGCTTGATGAAATCGACCGATCCCTGGGCACCGCCGTGACCACCGCCAACAATCTGCTCGATCAGATCGCATTGCTCAATCGCCAGATTACGCTCACCGAACGGGGAATGGATGAGGCCAACGGATTGCGCGATCAACGCGATCTGCTGATTGACGAGCTTTCGGAATTTCTGGAGGTGAGCGTAGTGCAACAAGCCAATGGGGCGATCGACGTGTTCGTGGGTTCGGTGCCGATCGTGTTGGCCGGGGAATCACGAGGCGTCGAGCTGCGCACGAAGACCGTCGCGGGGAAACTTGAGGTTTCAATTCGCGTCGCGGCCGACGGAAGCGATTTGCAAGTGGGCTCCGGGCGGATCGGTGGCCTGCTGCACCAGCGCGAGACGACGGTCGAGCCGGCGATCGAGGCCCTTGATTCCTTTGCCGGGCAGTTGATCTTCCAGTTCAACCGTCTGCATTCGCAAGGCCAGGGGCGCGTGGGATTTGAATCGATCGAGGGGACGTATGGCGTGGACGACACCACCGAGAATCTTAATGCTGCCGGTGCCGGACTCTCGTTCCCGATCCAAAACGGCAGCTTCTTCATCCACGTCACTCACCAGGAGACGGGGACCCGCACCGCCCATCAGATCAACGTCGATGGGAACTCGATGTCGCTGGATGACTTGATCAACGAGATCAACGTGGTCGTCGCCGTGCCGAACGTGACAGCGGGGACGGGTGTGGGCAGCGCCTTGACGCTTACTGCCGCAAGCGGTTACGAGATCAGTTTCTCCGACGACACCAGCGGCGCGCTGGCAGCGCTGGGGATCAATACCTTCTTCACGGGGATGAATGCGGCGACGATCGGCGTCAGCCAGACGGTCGTTGATGATCCGAATCTGTTCGCGGCGGGCAGCGGGCACGTCGCCGGGTCTAACGATACCGCCTTGGGGCTGGCTGACCTGCCCAACGCGCAGTTTACGGAGCTTGGCAATAGGAGCATACGCGAGTTCTGGCAGCACTCGGTCAATGCCCTGGCGGTGCAAGCGGCTGCTTCGAATACGGCGGTCGATGCGTCGCGCCTGGTCCGTCAGAGTCTGGCGGCGCAAATCCAGGCCGTCTCCGGCGTGTCGCTGGACGAGGAAACGATCAACCTGCTGATGTTCCAGCGACAATTCCAGGCCGCGGCCCGTTTCATCCGCGTGATCGACGAAATGCTTCAGACGTTGATGTCCATTGCATAACGCAGCGGGGCAAGACCAGCGGGGCAAGCCCGCTCGCGAAACATGAGCAAGACCAGCGGGGCAAGCCCGCTCGCGAAACATGGGACCCTGACTCCTGACCGCTGCTTCCTCATGCCTTCCCAATGACCGCGATTCCCTCCAACCTCGCTCGCCTGCCGAATTTGCTCAGGTCCCAGATCATGCTCAGCACGTTGCAGAGCACACAGCAACGCCTGTTGAACACCCAGATCCAACTGGCCACCGGCCGACGGATCAACCGGCCGTCGGATGATGCGCTGGCGGCGGGCACGATCAGTGTCCTGGACGACATTATCGAGCGGCGCGAGCAGTGGCTGCGGAATCTGTCGCACGCCGAGTCGGTGTTGGGCAACCTCGACGCCGCCCTGGCGGACGCCACGGAGCTGCTCCTCGAAGCCAAGGGAATCGGATCGAGTCAGATTGGCATCGGCAGTGACACGGATACCCGCCACAATCAGGCGACGGTCATCGACTCGATGCTCAATGAACTGGTGAGTCTCGGCAACCGCAAGTATCAGCAGATTCACCTCTTCGGCGGAGACGCCACCGCGAAGCTCCCGTTCGTGGAGCTGACCGGCGGAATACGGTACCAGGGGCAAGGCGACGGGCTGACGACCGACTTGGGCGAGGCCCGTTCGATCCCGATCACGATCTCCGGCACAAATGCGTTCGGAGCGCTGAGCATCCGGGTCGAAGGCGACCGTGATCTGAACCCCGCGATGGTCGGCAACACCCGATTGCTTGATCTCAACGGGGCGCAAGGCGAAGGGGTTGCCCTCGGCTCGATCAACGTGGACGTCAACGGAACCGACCTGACGGTCGATCTCTCGACGGCCCACACCGTGCAGAATGTCATCGATATCCTGCAAACCGAGATTCAGACGGTGGATGCAGGGGCGACGGTGGCCATCAACGCCGCCGGCAACGCATTTGCGATCACACCCAGCGGCGGGGTGACGATCACCATCAGCGATCTCACAGGTAAGGGGACGGCGGCCGACCTCGGCCTGGCTCAGAGCTTCCCCGGCGGTGTCACCACCGACGGATCGGATGTCGATCCGCGCCTGACCGAACAGACGCTGATCTCCAGCCTGGCCGGCGTTACCGTGCCGATGGGAACGATCCGTGTGATGAATGCCGGTCAATCGCGCGATCTGGACCTCTCCGGGGTGACCACCATTGGCCAGCTCGTCAATGCCGTGGAGGGGTTGAACATCGGCGTTCGCGTCGAGATCGCTCAGACCGGCGACCGGGTAAACTTCATCAACGAGCTGTCCGGTTCGCCCATGAGCATTGCCGAGGTCGCAGGCGGAACGACCGCGACCGAACTGGGAGTGCGGTCGCTGGCTGGATCGACACGGCTGGAGGATTTCAACGAGGGCCGGGGCGTCGACATCCGCACGGGCAGCGTGGATCCGCTCACGGGGCTGCCCGATCTGCCGGCTGATCTGGACTTTCGCATCACCTTGAAGGATGGGCGGTCCTTTGACGTGGATCTCGCGGGGGCTGAGACAGTGCAGGATGTGATCGACACCATCCGGGCGGCGCGCGACGCCGTGCCGATCCTTGCCGCGGATTTCGAAGTGGATCTTGCCGCGGACGGCAACGGGTTGCGGTTCACCGACAACACGCTGCCGCCGGGTGGGACGTTCAGTATCGAGGCCTTGAACGGATCGTTTGCCGCGTCGGACCTGGGAATCGTCGGTTCGACCACGAGCGCAACTTTCGTCGGTGAGGATCGCGCAACCGTTGCCGTGGACAGCGTGTTCTCACATCTCATCGCCCTTCGGGACGCGTTGCTGGGTGATGATCAACTTGGCATCACGATTGCGACGGAGCGTCTAGAGCGAGACATCAGTCGTCTGGCGGAATCGCGGGCCACCGTGGGTGTTCGCAGCCGCCGAGTGACCGATGCCGTCATCCGCGAGGAAGACCTTCGGATACAGGACATGGCGTTACGCAGTGAGGTTCAAGATTTGGATTTTACGGAAGCGGCCCTCCGCTTTTCCACGTTGCAACAACAGTTGCAAGCCGGGCTCATTACCGCGAGCCAGGTGACATCGATGAGTCTGCTTGACTTCCTGAGATAGCAGACTGCACAGAGGCGTCGGCCTCCCGGCCGGGCCGGCGCTGGAACATTCCCGATGGAATCGGGACCGCCGCACTTGGAGTTGAGCGCGGCGTTGACCAAGGACTGGTAGGCCGAAGGAATTGGAGCGTTCAGATGAACGTGGAGACGACCAGGTTTGGCGCTGTGGATGTTGATGAGAATCGCATCCTCACCTTCCCGGCAGGCTTGCTGGGATTCTCCAGCTTCAAGAGCTATGCGCTGCTGCAGCCGGATGATGAAGGTGCGTTCTATTGGCTGCAGTCGATCGAAACCCCGGAGTTGGCCTTCGTGGTCACCGACCCGAGCTTGTGGTTGAGAGACTATGAGGTGCCGATCCGCAAGGAGCAGATGGACGAGCTGGCTCTGGAGAATCTGGACGGCGCGCAGGTATTCGTGATCGTGAACAAGTACGACCGTGCGTTGACGGCGAACCTCCAAGGTCCGCTGGTGATCAACGCGGTGACCAAGCGCGGGATGCAGCTCGTGCTGGCCGACAAGCGGTGGTCAACCCGGTACGAGATCGTGCAGGTTGGTGAGCTGGCCCAGGCCGTGCCGGCCTGACGCCGGGGGTACTTCGGCGCGTCTCGGGTTCGGCGTCGAGGCCGGGGCGGTACGCCCGGTAGAGCCGGCACGCCCGAGGTACGGATGCCTCGGCGGAGGACCCGTAAGCACGCGGATCCTCGATCAGGAAGGAGCCTACAGGTGTTGGTGCTCTCACGTCGGCGTGACGAGACAATCATGATCGGCGACGACGTCGAGTTGACCGTCGTTGATATTCGGGGAGACAAGGTTCGGCTGGGAATCACAGCGCCGATTCGAATCACGGTGCACCGGAAGGAAATCTTCGACGCGATCCGGCGCGAGAATGAAGCGGCCGCGCGGCTCAGCGAGCGCGATGCTGCCGGGCTGCCCGTGCCGGTCAATGCCCACAACAAGGCTCGGCGGGCCGTCCCTGCGGCAGCAATGCTCAACCGCCCGGCGGCGTCCAACAAGCGCTCAAGCGCCCAATGGTCTCCTGCACTGCAGAGAGGTCCAACATCGCGACGTCCTTAGGAGCACTCTCCGCCCGGCATGACGGATCACCGGGCGAACTCATCCGCCTCTAGCCGCAATCAAGGAGGATTGCCATGGCTAGGATCAACACCAACATCTCCTCCATGATTGCGCAGGCGAACCTGGCGCGATCGAATGCCGACCTCGCGTTGCGATTGCAACGGCTGGCGACCGGCCTGCGAATCAACCGCGGGGCCGATGATCCAGCCGGCCTGATTGTTTCCGAACGATTGCGCAGCGAGCTGCGGGGCCTCACCCAGGCGATCTCGAACTCCGAACGGGCCAGCTCGGTCATTGCCACCTCGGAAGGCTATCTTGCGGAGGTGGCTGATCTGCTCAACTCCATCAAGAGTCTGATCGTGGAGGCCGCCAACACCGGAGGTGTCAGCCAGGAGGAGATCGAGGCGAACCAGCTCCAGGTGAATAGTGCCATCGAGGCGATTACCCGCATCGCCAACACCGCGAGCTTTGCCGGGCTGCAGTTGCTCAACGGCGCACTGGAGTACCTCACCTCCGGCATTCCCGCCAGCGCGATTGCCGGCGTAAATATCTTTAGCGTGCAATTCGGTACCCAGGGCAGCGTTCCAGTGCAGGTGGAGGTGATCAGCTCCGCACAGACCGCCTCCTTGTTCATCTCCGGCAATACGGCGGGCGCTGCGGGCGAACTGCTCAGCAGCGTGACGATCGAGGTTGCCGGCAACCTCGGCGTTCAGACGCTCTCGTTTGTCTCCGGGACCAACCTCAGCGCCGTGGCGGCCGCGATCAATACGCTGCGGGATTCCACCGGCGTGAGCGCTTCGCTGGTCGATTCGGCAAATCAGACCAGCGGCCTGACGATCACCTCCCTCGGCTACGGGTCCGACCAGTTCGTGTCGGTGAAGAGGATCGGCCAGGGCGGCGACTTCTTCTCGGCCCACCTGGCCCCGGGCAGCGCCAGCGAGAACGCGCGTGACATAGGGCAGGACGTCACCGCCATCATCAACGGCGCTCTGGCCGTCGGTAACGGGCTGGAGGTCACGCTCAACACGCCTACGCTCAGTCTGGAACTGACACTTACCGTGGCCTACGCCCAGACGTTGGGGTCGAGCAAGTCGTTCGAGATCACCGGCGGCGGGGCCACGTTCCAGCTCGGCCCGACAATCACCGCCGCCCAGCAGGTGGGCTTCGGGATTCAGTCGGTTGCGGCCAGCCGGCTCGGCGGCACCATGCTCGACGGCGTCCGATACTTCCTCAACTCGATCAAGTCCGGCCAGCCTAACTCGATCATCTCTGGTCAGGCCGGCCAGGCGGCGCGGATCATCGAAGCGGCCATCACCGACGTTGCCGTCCTGCGTGGCCGGCTCGGAGCTTTCGAGCGCAACACCCTTCAGACCAACATCCGTGCCCTTCAAGTGGGCGTGGAGAACATCACGGCCAGCGTGTCGAAGATTCGTGACGCAGACTTTGCGGCCGAAACCGCAGCGCTGACTCGGGCCCAGATATTGATTCAGGCGGGGACGTCGGTCCTGGCGATGGCCAATGTAATGCCCCAGAACGTTCTTGCCCTGCTGGGGTAAGGCACCTGCCGCCGGCGGCGTAGGCGGCGCCGCCCATCTTCCTTTTATAAGAGGTTTCCACACGACCTTCGTCCTGGTGGGCGGAGGTCGTTTCCTGCGCTAACCAGAGGCCGCTGGATCCCTCACCCCGGCAGCCCGATTTTTTTACTGAACTGCCAACGCAGATGAAGTCCCCCCACCCCCAGGTCGATAGTCAACAAACGTGTCCGGCCCGCGGAAAGCATCCCGCGGCGGGGCCGGCCACACTACGTCCGACGGGCCGCTGGAGGCGGCTGGCAAGTCGAAGAGGGATCGTGATGCCCTTTTCGAGAATCGTTTTCAGGGGGACCGCCCAAAAACGGCCCAACCGACTCCAAGGAGGCAACAATGAGTTCGATCAACACAAACGTTCCGTCAATGATTGCCCAGCGGGTGCTGGGCATGCAGAACAAGATGCTGTCCATCAGCCTCGAGCGCCTCAGCACGGGTCTGCGTATCAACCGCGGCAAGGATGATCCAGCCGGGCTGATCGCCAGCGAGAACCTTCGGGCTGAAAAGAAGGCCATCGGCTCCGCCATCACCAACGCGACGCGGGCCGAACAGGTCATCAACGTGGCGGAGGGCGGTCTGCAGGGCATCGCCAACCTGATCGTGGAGTTGCAGGGCCTCATCGGGGCCAGCGCTAATGAAGCCGGGCTTTCCCAAGAGGAAAAGGAAGCGAATCAGCTGCAGATCGACTCGATCCTGCAGACGATCGACCGTTTGGCCAACGACACCAGCTTCCAGGGCTCCAAATTGCTCAACGGCAACTTCGACTACACCACGGCAGGCGTCGCCACGTCGCTAACCGATGTGACCATCAACTCTGCTCGACTTCCCGCTGGCGCGAACTTGGACGTGAACATCACCGTGGTAACCTCGGGCCAGACCGCCGAGGTGTATCTGTCCACCGGGGCCACCTTCTCGCCTGGCGGCACGCTCACCATCGAGGTCACGGGCGCCGATGGGGTCCAGCAGTTCACGTTCGCCTCGGGCAGCACTCAGGCGAACATCATCTCGGCGATCAACACCTTCAAGGACGCGATCGGCGTCTCCGCCGTGCAGAACTCCACCGACACCAATCTCGTCGAGATGCGTTCGCTGGGATACGGGTCGGCTGAGTTCGTCCGGGTCAAACAGATCGAAGGCGGAGCCGGCAACCATGTCCTGGACCTACCAGCCGGCACCAACACCGACGACCTGAAAGACTTTGGTCGAGACGCGACGGTCCTGATCAACGGCATCCAGTCGACTGCCGACGGTCTGGAGGCCCGGGTCGCCACCGCCGGCTTCGATGTCTCGGTCACCATAGACGGCACCAGCGCGCTGAACGTCGATGGAGCCGTCACCTCGTTCACCATCACCGGCGGCGGGGCCAACTTCAACCTCTCGCCGGATGTGAGCCTCTCGGGCAAGGTGTCGCTGGGCATCGAGACCGTGACCACCGGCAACCTGGGCAAGTCGGGCGTCGGCTTTCTCACCTCGATGAGTTCCGGCGGCACCGCCAACGTCATCAACGGCGATCTGGCGCTCGGCCAGAAGATCGTTGACGAGGCCGTGAAGCAGGTCTCGAGCCTGCGTGGCCGGCTCGGCGCGTTCCAGAAGAACACGATCGGGGCCACGATCAACAGCCTGCGAATTGCCTTCGAGAACACGGCTGCGGCCGAGGCGGCGATTCGCGACACCGACTTCGCCGCGGAGACCGCGGAGCTCACTCGGCGTCAGATCATGGTTCAGGCCGCCACTCAGGCCCTGGCGATCGCCAATCAGCAGCCGACAGCAATCCTCGCCCTTCTCGGATAACCCAGACACGAGGACATCTTGAAGCTCTGAATCCTTCGCGGCGGCCAATCGGCCGCCGCTTTCCTTTTTTGTAGGCTTCGCACACGTGTTCCAGTCGATCGCACAACACAGCGGGGCAAGCCCAGCGGGGCAAGCCCGCTCGCGAAACATGAGACCCTGACCCCTGATTCCTGACCCCTGCCCATCGGGCATTCACGAGCGGTCCAGCAATCGGCCGATACGTTCGATCATGTGACGCCCCGCACAGCGGCGGGGGATCTTCCTGACGACCGGAGTTCGTCAATGCAGGTTGTCTCCGCTCACACCACCTTGACCGTCCCGGTTGAGCGCGGCCGAAGCACGATTACGCTCAAGGCCGGCAAGCGCTACGTCATGCACGATGTCGAGGTGGCTAGCGGACAGCAGGCGGGTGCGTTTAGGCAGGTGAAGCCTCTGCCAAGCCGCCCCCGGCGCTTTGATCCAACGGTCATATGTACCGGGCGGATGGTTGTGCCGTTCATCGGCGGGATGGGTGACGCTGTGTCGATGCTGCCGGTGTTGGGCAGCCTCCGGCAGCAGAACCCTGACGTGCAGATTCACGTGACCGCCACGTCGGGGCCGGCTGAGGTATTTGCGCTCTCTGACCATGTGCAGCGGATCGTTCGGTATCCGATGAAATTGGACGAGTGGAGTCGTTATGACAGTTACCTCACCATGGAGGTTGTGCATGAGACGGCTCAAGCGCCGGGCCGAGCGCTGCCGGAGGTGTTCGCCGGCGCCTTGGGGATCGAGTTGACCGACGCATCGTTCGCGTTGAACCTGCCGGAGGGTGTTGACGCCGCCGCGGCCTCCTCTTCATCCGTCCCGTTGGCCGGCGTTGTTGTAGGCGAGGGTCAATCACTGCGGTCTTATCCGCAGTCGATGTTGCGGGAGTTGATCGCCCAGCTTGTGCAGCAAGGGGTCTGCTGCGTACTTCTGGGCGATGCGGAGGCGGATTTGAGCATCCCGGGATCCGGGCCGATGATCACCGACATGCGCTCCAGGACGCCGACGGTGCTTGGGTTGGCGGTGTGGCTTCGCGCGGTGGACGTGGTGGTCGCACACGACTCGTTCGTAATGCACCTGGCCGGGGCGCTGGGGCGTCCGACGGTCGCGCTGTTTGCCCCGACCGCGTCCGCCCACGCGGCGCCGTATGCTGATGCGGTTGCGCTGGCGAGCACGCAAGACTGCTCGCCGTGTCACGAGACGACCGATCGTTGCCCCAGAGGGTTCGATCGCTGCGTGGCCTGGGACTGCTCGACCATCCGACCGCAGGCGGTGGCCGACGCAGTGGCCCAGACGCTCCACCGCCACGGGCGCGGCGTCCCTGCGGTCGCCGAGGACGCTTCGGCCGCATTGTGACATCTCTCCTGCACCCCAACACCCGCATTGAGTTACGCGGCGTTCAACGCCCGGCAGTTGCTCGCTGTGTTTGGGAGTAGCCGGGACGCTACGCGTCGCGGCACCGGCGGGCGTAGCCCGCCGGCTATCCAAGCGTCTGCTCGACGGTGGTCTTGAACTGCTCGTATCCCGGCCGGCCCATCAGGCCGAACGTGGCGACTTTGCCCGTCTCCACCGCCGGCTGGTCGTAGGCGTTGACGTTCAGCATGAGCCCGGCATAGGCGGTCGTGATCAGCCAGAGCTGAATGAATTGCCCGATGTGGTAGGCATCGAGCCGGGGAAGGGTGATGGTGAAGTTCGGCCGTTGCGATTCGACCAGCGCGTATTCCGTCGCTCGTTTCTCTGCGGCCAGCAGCGTACTCAGGGTTGAGCCCTGCAAGTAGCGAAGGTTGTCCACGTCCAGATCAGCGGGAATCTCGACGTCGCGGTCGAAGGACTCGACTTCAACAAAGCCGATCACCTTGTCATTGGGCCCTTCGCGGTAGAGTTGAATCTGGCTGTGCTGGTCGGTTGCGCCGAGCGCTTTGATCGGGGTGAAGCCGGCGAAGACTTCCTTGCCGGCCAGATCGACGCGCTTGGCCAGTGACTCGGCCCACAGTTGGCGGAACCAGTCGGCCAGGGGGTACAGGGCGTTGCAATACGGCATCAGCACGTGGTTGGTCTTGCCGCGCCGCCCAAGCGTAGTCAACAGCCAGGCGAGGATCGCGGCGGGATTGCCCGCCGGGCTCTCCTGCGAGCACTGCTTGTCCATCTCGGCAGCGCCATCCAACATCGCCTCGATATCAATACCGCACATGGCCGCGCTGAACAGGCCCACGGGCGAAAGCACGCTGAACCGCCCGCCGACGCCATCAGGCACGGGCAGCGTCGCGTAGCCCTCAGTGTCGCAGATCGAGCGCATGGTCCCGGCCTTTGGATCGGTGATCGCGACGATGTGCTCGGCATAGCCCTTGCCGAGAGCCTGTTTCAGAATTGACCGGGCGATGATGAACTGGGCCGCGGTCTCCGCCGTCTCACCCGATTTGCTGATCACATTGACCGTGGTTCGTTTGAGGCCGGGGTCCGACCGGCGGATCTCGTCGAAAACCTGCCCAACGCATAACGGATCGACGTTGTCGAGTACGAACAGCCGCGGTCCGCCGCGCAGCTGCTGGGGCATGAGGTTGTAGGTGATCGGATTGAGGGCTGCCTGAAGCGCGATGTTGCCCAGAGCGCTGCCGCCGATGCCGAGTACGAGCAGATGGTCGGTCTTCGGCCCGCGCTGCTGGACGAGGTTCTTGACAGCGGTGAGATGTTGGCTTCGGAGAGGTTCAAGAGGAAGGTTGCGCCAACGCTCCCAGCCGGTGCCCTTGGTTTCGGTGAGCCGCCTGGTCAGCTCAGCGAGCTTCGGCCCGGCCGCCTCGAGCGCTGCGGCGTCAAGGCCGTGCTCGCCGACGCGATCGCTCAGACAGCCCGCGTAGTCCAGTCGAAGTCCGGTCATGGTCGCAGGATAACGTGGCTGGGGGCGGTTCGTCGGCGTTGAAGAGGACCCCGACCTTTCACCGTTTGGTCGTCGGGTCCGGCTTCGGTTCATATCGCGGCGAGGGCGCGGTCTAGGTCGGCGATCAGATCGTCGGTATCCTCGATCCCCACCGAGACGCGAATCAGCGCGTCGGAGATGCCGAGTTCTTGGCGAATCTTCGGCGGAACCGAGGCGTGGGTCATGATGGCTGGATGCTCGATGAGCGATTCCACGCCGCCAAGTGATTCGGCCAGGGTGAAGACGCGCACATGCTGGAGGAATCGGCGAGCCTCATCAAGCCCGCCTTTGAGCGACAGTGCGATCATGCCGCCGCCGGCCGGCGGACCGTCCAGTCGCATCTGGCGTCTCGCGAGCTCGTGCTGAGGATGGGTCGCAAGGCCCGGGTAGCCCACGTGCTGCACCTTCTCATGCGCTTCGAGCCATTGGGCGATGCGTTGCGCGGATGCACAATGCTGACGCATGCGCACGGCCAGTGTCTTGATGCCCCGTAGCGTCAAGTACGAATCGAACGGTCCCAGGATCGATCCCACCGCGTTCTGAAGAAAGCGGAGTCGCTCTGCGAGGTCGCCACGTTTGGTGACCAGCACGCCGGCGATCAGGTCGCTATGGCCGCCCAGATATTTAGTCGCCGAATGCATGACCAGATCGAAACCGTACTCAAGCGGTCTCTGAAGCATCGGCGTGGCGAACGTGTTGTCACAAACGGTGAGGATATTGCGTTGCTTGCCGAGATCCCCGATCGCTTTGAGGTCCGCGAGCTTCAGCAGTGGGTTCGTCGGCGTTTCGACCCAGATCAAGCGCGTGCGGTCGGTAATAGCATCGATGACGTTCTGCACGTCGGTCATGTCCACGTAGGTGACGCGGATGCCCTGGGAACGTTCGCGTACGTTGGTCATCAGGCGATAGGTGCCGCCGTACAGATCGTCCATGGCGACGAGGTGGTCGCCGGTGTCGAGGAGTTCGAGAATGACGGCGGTGGCCGCCAGACCGGAGGCAAAGGCAAAGCCGCCGTTGGTAATGTCCTGCTCCTGGGTGAGCGTGGAGCGTTCCAGGGCGGCCACACAGCGTTCCAGGGCGTAGCGAGTGGGATTGTGGCCGCGTGCATAGGCATAGCCGGCGTGCTCGCCCGGTGAGGTTTGGGCGTATGTCGAAGCGAGGCTGATCGGCGACATCACCGCCCCGGTCGCAGGGTCAGGCTCCTGCCCGCCGTGGATCACCAGAGACGCAAGATGAAGGTCCTGATCGGGGCGCCGGGTGGTCATGCGGGGATGATACAGGGCCGGCGGGCCGATCGCCTGACCCACGCACCCGGCCGGATACACCGGCCGGATACAATGGCGCGTTGCAATGTCGGCCGACCTCGACCTGGCGGAATGTTGAGATGAAATACGCCGAGACTGTCCTCGATCTGATCGGCCATACGCCGCTGGTCAAGCTGCAGCGGATGGTCGATTCCGCCACGATGGCGAGCATCTACATGAAGATGGAACAGCTCAATCCCGCCGGGTCGCTCAAGGATCGCATGGCCGTTCACATGGTTCGCCGGGCCGAGGAGCAGGGCCTGCTGAAGCCGGGGACGACGCTGGTTGAGAGCACCTCGGGCAATACCGGCCTGGGGCTGGCCATGACCGCCGCGGTGAAGGGCTATCGCTGCATCTTCACCATGCCCGACAAGATGAGCAAAGAGAAGATCGACATGCTCAAGGCCTATGGGGCGGAGGTTGTGATCACCCGCACCGATCTGGATCACGATCATCCCGAAAGCTACGTGCAGGTCGCCAAGCGCATTGCCCGCGAAACGCCCGGGGCCTTGTACACCGACCAGTATTACAACCAGGCCAACCCCGAAGCGCATTACCTGACGACTGGCCCGGAGATCTGGGAAGATACCGACGGCAAGATCGATTGCCTTGTCGGATCAATCGGAACCGGCGGCTCGATTTCCGGAGCCGGAAAGTACCTCAAGGAAAAGGCCGCCGAGGCTGGTCGAGAGATTCGGATCGTCTGCCCCGATCCCTACGGCAGCATTTACAAAGACATGTTCGAGCGCGGCGAACACGACGAGCCGAGCATCTATCGCGTTGAAGGCATCGGCCATGACTTCATGGTCGGCACGCTTGATTTCTCCGTCATCGACGAGATCCGCAATGTTTCGGATAAAGACTCATTCCGGACGGCCCGCCGCCTGGCCCGAGAGGAAGGCATATTCTGTGGCGGGTCCACCGGGACCGTCCTTTTTGGCGCGATGCAGGTCGCCGAGGAACTCGGCCCGGGCCGAATCATCGTCTGCATCCTCTGCGATTCCGGTGACCGCTATCTGAGCAAGTGTTTCGACGACGACTGGATGAAGGATATGGGCTACCTCGACGATGCGCACCGCCTGGGCACGGTCCGCGAACTCCTTCGGTTCAAGGACGGCTACGTCGAGTACGCATCATCGGATGAAACGCTGGCCCACGTCGCGCATCGGATGAATGAACTGGGCATCTCGCAGATGCCAATCGCCAGGACCAGGGATGAGCGGTACTTGATGATTCATGAGGCGGATTTGCTTCAAACCCTGGTGACCGGCGAATGTACGCCGGATGATTTGGTCCTGCGTGCGGCCAAGCCGCTTCAAGGACAGGTGTCCATGGATGATCCACTCTCAAAGGTCCAAAGGATCTTCGATAGCGACAACGTCGCGGTGGTGGTCGAGAAGGGGGCCATCGCCGCGATTATCAGCAAGATTGATATCGTCGAGTTTCTCGCGGCGCGAAGATGGCATTGATGGGGCAATGCCGCCCGCCGGCCCTGGTTCCTTGATCGGGCATCACCATTGCGCCCGCCGGGCGCGCCGGCACGTTACCGATCAGTTCAAGCTCGCCGCTGAACGTCGCAGCGTCTGATCTCGTTGGAGCATCGCGGAGATGTGGTGGTGCAGGTGAGACGAAAGAGAAAGGGCTGCGCCATGTGGCGCAGCCCTGGGGGTTCATTGAATCCTTCGCTGAGCCGGCCTGGGGGACGGCTGCGGGGCGATCAGGTCATTGCTTGCCGAGGATGTCGCGGCCGTGAATGCCTTCGGTGGTGAGGATGTGGTAGCTGGTGTTGGCGAAGTCGTAGCCGAACTCGATCAGATAGCCGCCGTCTCCCGGAGACGCGTTCACGTCGCCGCCGAACGGGGTATCCGTGCTCCAGAGGCCCCAGTCGTCGTTATCGACTTGAAAGCGGTGCCGGCGGTCGTCGAGCATGGCTTGGTGGGTGCCTACGAGGTCCACGTGGGCATCGTAGAACAGGGTCACCGGCTTGGAGGTCAAGGCGTGGTTGAAGTAGTACGGCTCGCAATCGAGGACGCCCCCGAATTCGTTGAAGGCGGGGTTGCATTCAACCTCGACGTTCTGCAGCCACTGATGCTCCAGCATGTGGGTCTTCAAGCTCGGGTACGAGGCCTGGGACATCGTGGGCACCCGGAACCCGCTGGGCAGGGACCAGGGATCCTGGAATCCGCCGTCATCGTCGTTCCGGAAAACTTGGGGGTTGTACAACGCGGCCGGCGACCAGCAATAGGTGGGCCAGATGGGCGGGTTGCAGTCCTCGATGGCGGTGAACTCGCCCGGGTCGTCCATGCATGGTTCAGCCGCAGCGAGGCTCAACCGGTCCTTGGGGGCGTAGAACACGGGATCGTAGCACCGGCCGCCCAAATAGCCGTGGATCGCCTTCATGAAGGGGAAGCGGAACCAGCCGAAGTAGGCTGTGCCTCCGGTGAAGTTGATCGGATTAATCGCCCACTGGCTGCCGCCGCTGTTCATCGGATAGTGCCAGTACTCGCCGGCTGCCCCCCAGCCGAAGAAGATGGGTGGATGCCCCTGGAAGATCGAGCCGCCGCCGCCGTAGACCTCCTCGTTGTAGTTGTCCAAGCTGCCGTAGTAGCCAAGGTTGTCCCGGGCGGGGGAGTACTGGCGATCCGCCCAATCGGAGGCGTAGGTGTGCATGGCCACGCCCAGTTGGCGAAGGTTGCTCTTGGAGCCGGTGACCTTCGCACTCTCGCGGGCTTTGCCGATCGCCGGCAGCAGGATGCCGATGAGCAGCGCGATGATCGAGATGACCACCAGCAACTCGATGACCGTGAAGCCCTTGGAAAGATTTCGTTTCATGGCGATTGCTTCCTTTCTGCGGTCCCGAGAACTCGGGATATCGCATTGTGCTGCGGGTGCGAACCCAACTCGGCGAACACACTACCGATCCGAGCCTCCGGCGGCAAGAGCAACTTGGGCCGCGATCTCCGCAAACGACTGTGCAGGCCCAGAGACGTGACGGCCAAGACCTACACGAACACGAACGAGGCGTGCTCCATAGATGCAATACCTCGTCTGGCCGTATGAACAGTCTACCACAATCCTCCCGCCAGGCAACAAAAAAGGAAATACCTCTGGCTTATTCTCCTGGGGGGGGCATTCCGGGCGATCGGCCTCTGAGGTGTCCCGGCGAGGGGTATCCCTGATCGCCGCAGGCGGGTGGAGGGGGCGGGGGCCCGTCGATGGCGGCGGCCGCCTTGGTAGCCGGGCACAGGATTGTGACCACTAACAGACTGTGACGAAAGTGGTTACGACCTCAGACATACGGTTTGCTTGATCCCATCAGGAGCCGTGAAACCTGACCCACATGACTTCTGCTATTGTCTGCTAGGCCCATGAGCCCCTGGATGAGGCCGAGGCCTTCGGAGGCAGGCGATCCACACGCTCGCCGTCAGGATTCAACTGGTCCGTGGATGGTTGGTGCCGGTCGGGGTCTGGCGACCACCGCACGCTGGGCTCGCGGGCTGTTTGGGCCGAAAAGCGAGTCGCCGGACCGATGCGGCTCGGCGTCGGGTTGCGGCGCTGAGCATCGGACATGTTTGGCGGCGGCGGGAGTCAGCCGGCGCCCCTGTCGCGTGCGAGCCAGGAACCCGATCTGCAAGAGGTAGGGCTCGACCACATCCTCGAGCGTGCCGGAATCTTCGGCTAGGGTTGCCGCGATCGCCTCCAGGCCGACCGGGCCGCCGTGGTAGGTCTGCCCAAGTGTTCGCAGATAGGAACGATCCAACTCGTCGAGGCCAAGCTCATCAACCCCCTCCAGGGCTAGCGCTTCACCGACGATCTGCTCGTCGATCCGGCCGCCGGCTCGCACATGCGCGAAGTCGCGCACCCGCCGCAGCAGCCGCAGGGTCACCCGTGGAGTGCCGCGGCTTCGGGCGGCGATCACACGCAGAGCGGATATGGGAATCTCGTCGATTGCTAGAACCTCAGTAGCGCGGCGCAGGATCGTCACCAGATCCTCCTGGGGATAGAACCGCAGGTGGTGCGAGATGCCGAAGCGGTTGCGCAGAGCGCCCGAGAGAAGCCCGGCCCGGGTGGTTGCCCCGATAAGGGTGAACGGCTGAAGCGCCATCGTGATGACCTTCGCATGCCGACCGCTATCGACGGTGATGTCGATCTTGAAGTCCTCCATCGCCGGGTAGATGTATTCCTCGACGGCCGGCGGCAGGCGGTGGATCTCGTCAATGAACAGCACATCGTGTGGCTGCAGCCGCGTCAGTGTGCCGATCAAGTCGCCGGCTTTGGTCAGGGCGGGACCCGAAGCGGTGTAGGCGCGGGTTCCCATCTCCACGGCGATCAGGTGAGCCACCGTTGTCTTGCCCAGCCCCGGCGGACCATGCAGCAGAATGTGCTCCATCGGCTCGCCACGCTCGCAGACGGCTTGGAGGGTGATCGAGAGCTTCTCGATCAGGTCGCGCTGGCCGACGTACTCGCTCAAGCGCTGCGGGCGCAGCGGGGAGCCGGCTGGTCGCTTGTCAACCCGTTGCGCCTTTGCATCAACGATGCGCTGCTTAGCCATCGATCCTGTTCCATCGCCGGACCGCTCCGGCATCCGCATCATCGACCCAAACGGCCGGGTGTCTCGAATGTGCCCGACTGCAGGATCCCCAGTCCAAAAGCTTGCGGTCAAGCGCCGATGAGTCTCGTGGCCATTCCAGTGGTGGCCGTCGCGTAAAGAATATCAGCTTTTTTCTCGTGCGAAAGCCCTCCGCGCTGTATGCTGGATGATGAGAGCTGCCGCCGACGGCAGAAAGAAGAGGGAGTGATGTGGAAACTGATAGTTGGATTCTCTATCGCCGTCAGCGCGGCCGGGAGCGCAGCCGGGGCGATTGTGCCCATCGGACCGTTTGACGGTGACAAGGCCGAAGGGTTCGAAACGCAACCGCCGTTTCAGTTCGAACGGTCCTATGACGTCTTCGGCGGCCAAGGCGTTGTGCAGCAACTTGGTGCGGGGCAGGGGCTGCATATCACCACGGGTTGGTCGTTCTTCGGGCTGGTATTCCCTCATAGCGGCACGTACTTCATGGGCGGGGCCGGCGTCAACGCCGCGTGGATGTTCGATTTCCCGGCACTGCGGTTTGGGGGGTACTTTACGACCAACGCAGACGTCGCCGACGCCGTCGCCGAATTCTTCGACGCTGACAACAACTCGCTGGGCATATTGCCGGTCACCGCGCCGCTGAACGGAGCCTGGACTTGGAACGGCTGGGAGACCGACGGTGCAGGCATCAAGCGCATCGAGATCGTCTCGAACAACATCTTCAACGGTTTCATCATGCATGACGACATGCAGTACACGCCGATTCCGGCCCCGGGTGTGCTGGCTCTGGTAGGACTCGCCGGCCTCATTGCCCGGCGGCGACGGCGCTGATCATCCGCACCGCGGATTACAACTGTACCCGTGGCACCACGCGCTCGGCGGCGCCGTCGCAGCGTCGAACGCGGCGCATCGTCCTGCGGTGACAGGGATTCGGTCGAGATGATTTGTTGTTTAGCCATAGACACCGAGTTGCGGTGATGAGGGGAAACAGAGCCTTTGGGGCTTATCGACTGACGGCGCTCCTGGAACGCAGCCTCATCGTCTGGTTGCATTTTGTTCGGATTGAATCGGCCCCGGGAGTGTCGAGGGCGGCCTTTCTTCTTACTTTGCGATAATCCGATCTTTTTTGTTGCATTCAAGGAGCCGTTCGGTCAGAATATGGGCAGACCACTCGCCTGTGATAGACGGGTCGATCCAAGAGTGAGAGTAGCGTTGCCAGCGACGGTTTGTCCCGATGCGAACCGCAGTTGGCCTCTGCACAAAGGCATGATTTCCTCAAAGCGAGGGAAGCTCTCTCACTCAAGGCGAGGATTAAGAAATGAAGAGATGTACACTGATTGCGGTCAGCGCGTTCGCGCTGAGTTTGACCAGTGCATCGCTGGGCGATGTGATTTTCAATAACTTCGGTCCTGGTGATTCGTATATCACCAGCACGGGTTGGGCGTTTTACGAGCGCGATGGCGCCCCGTTCGATTTCGATGTCGATCAGGGTATGGGCTTCACCGTCGGCGGCGGAGATTTCTTCCTTGACTCCATCGACATGGCCATTGGTCTGTCGAGCGGTCAAAACATAGTTTTCATTGATGTGTACACCACCGTTGGCGGGCTGCCTGGAGTCGTGATCGACTCTGCGGTCATAGGACCAAATGGGCACGTTCGGGCAAGACAATCCGCCGATTGTTGCCCTGTTCGGCGGCTCGACCGTCCTGCAGGACGGCCAGCAGTACTTTGTCACCGCGTCGATCAATGATGGCTCGGCGGCATGGAACTGGAACAATCAACTCGATTTCAGCCCGCACGTGCAACGAGTGGACCTCGGTGACTGGACTCTGATAGAAGACTTCCTGAGCGGGGCGTTCCGGGTGAACGGCACGCTCGTTCCGGTGCCCGGAGTATTGGCATTGCTTGGCGTGGCCGGCTTGGCCGCCCGTCGCAGACGACGCACCGTTTAGGCGTCAGACGCGATCAACTGAGCAACGAAGGACTGTCGTGGCATGTATCGCCGGCGGCAGTCCTTTTTTATGCGCCGTCTTGTGCATTGATCGGCTGACCCTGTGGCGGCCGATCACATCCCCACCCGTGGCACCACCCGTGGCACCACGCGCTCGGCGGCGCCGTCAAGCTCGAAATAGTCCCCGCCGATAAACCCGAACATCGACGCAAGCAGGTTGGTCGGGATCGTCTCACACAACTGGGTCATCTCACGAATGTTGCCGTTGTAGAACCGGCGGGCCGCGGCGATTCGATCCTCGGTGTTGGCCAGCTCCGCCTGCAACGCAAGAAAATGAGCGTCGGCACGAAGCTCCGGATACCGCTCAGCCAGAACAAACAGGCGCTTCAGCGCGAGAAGCAACACGGATTCATCCGCTGCCTGGGCAATGGCCGGGCCGGTGTTGGCGACGGCCTTGTTGCGCAGGGTGATCACCTGCTCCAGCGTCTCTCGCTCATGCCCGGCGTAGCCCTTGACCGTCTCGACGAGATTCGGAATCAGCTCATAACGGCGGCGCAGCTCCACGTCGATATCCGACCAGCTCTCGCGGATGTGCTGCCGCAGCCTCGCCATGCGGTTGTAGTTGACGATGACCCACTGAAGCCCCAGCAGCAGGACCAAGCCGATGATAATGAGGGTGGCAAGCATGCGGCGGTGGTCGATCGTACCGTTTCAGTCATCGGTTTCCAATTCTGTGCCGGCCTCCAATAGCCCCGCATGGTAATGCGGGGAGGACACCGGGTTACCACCCGGTGCTATTGGTCTATCCTCGGCTCTGCAACTCCGCGGTGACGTGGTCCGGCCAGCGGTCGAAGAACTCGATAACCCAGCTCAGCGTAGCGCCGAATTCCTCGGGCGACCAGCGGTGGCGGCCATCACTGAGGCAGCAACGCCCACTTTCGATGTCCACCGTTGGAGGCTCGCCGGCCAGGAGAAACTCCATCATCCGAGGGTGAATCACGTCGTAGGCGAAGCGCTTGTCGGGGCTCTTGACGTAGAAGCGCTTGCTGAACTCGGCTGACTCGAAGTCAATGTCGTCGAAGCCGAAGACTCCGGCGAGCTTGTCGAACATGCCTTCGCGGCGAATCAGAAGGTCGGGGACGCCGGCGAACGGCAGATGCACGATGAGATAACTGAACCGATAGGTGCGGGTTTGCGTCGATTTGCCGGTGGAGGTCGTGATCTTGTATGTGAAATCGCCCATCTTGGCCGTGCACGTTCGGCGGTGGATTTCAAGCTTGCCGAAGAGCGTGTTGTAGGCGGCGCGGCTGTGGCCATGGCGGAAGATCTCAAAGTGAGCGTACTCGTCATCGTGTGATCGATCTCTCGATGGATCGAATCGCCAGCCGAGCTCACCGGCCAGCGCGGCCAGGACTTCGCGGCGTCGCTTTGCGGCCAGATGGGCGAGATAGACACCGACCGCGATCGCGAGCACCGCTAAGACGATCAGGATGATCGGCAGAGCGGCCATGGCCTACTCGATCAGCGCTCGCAGGCGGGCGATACGATCGTGCAGTGGTGGGTGGGTTCGAAGCACGCTCGACAGCTCGTGGCCCTTGCCCTTGAGCGCATTGCGGAGCGGGTTGACGATGTACAGATGGGCGGTGGCGCGGTTGGCGGCTTTGAGTGGCTGTTTCGAGGCGCCGAGCTTTTCGAGAGCACCGATCATCCCTTGCGGATAGCGGGTCAACTCGACGGCCCCGGCATCGGCGAGGAATTCGCGCTGTCGGCTGACCGCCATGCGAATCAGCATGGCCAGCATGGGCGCGACGATGGCCAGGACGATCGCGATCACGAGAACGATAATGATGGCTGCGCCCGCGCCCTTGCCGCCGCCTCGGGCGCTGCGCCGCCCGGTGCCGTGCCAGCTTCCATACCACATGACTCGCCAGAAGGCGTCGCTGGCGAAGACGATCAAACCCACCATCGTGGCCATGAGCATGGCGAACCGGATGTCGTAGTGGCGGATATGGCTGATCTCGTGGGCCATGACCCCGGCCAATTCATCACGGCTGAGTTTTTCGCGCAAGCCGGTGGTGATCGCCACGGTCCCGTGGGCCGGATCACGGCCGGTGGCGAACGCGTTGGGGGCGGGGTCGTCGATGAGATAGACCCGCGGCATGGGTTGACCGGCCGCGATGGCCAGTTCTTCCACCACGTTGAACAGTTGCGGGTCGTCCTTCTTCTCGATCGGCTTGGCGCCGGCGATGCGGAGGATGGCGTTCGAGCCGCCATAGAAACTCCACACCGACGCGATGATGGCGACGATCGCCGCCGCCGCCGCCCCCAGCGCGACCGACGGCCAGAGGCTTGGCAAGTCGCCGCCGGTGCTGTAGAGGGCCAGCGCGGCGCTGAGCACCGCGCCCAGGGCGACCAACAACAGACCCATGCCCATCATCAGCACCGCGCTCTTGCGCTTGTTTCGCCGGATCAGATCGTAGAAGGTGACGTTGGCGGGCAGCGCGCCGAATCGCTCGCGCTCGCTATGGATGACGGATGGTGTTGTTGGAGCCTGGCTCATCGATCCCTCCGTCGCTGCGATGCGAATGCTCCCAATGCTTCCTGCCTCGTGCCTAATGCCTTGATGCTGACCCGGGTCTTCCTCGTCCCGACAAGTCGGGACTCGTCAGACCCGGCTTCGCCTCTTGCCTCGATGCCTCGATCCCTTGATGCCTTCTTAGAACTGCACTTTTGGCGCCTCGCGCTGCGCTTCATCATCCAGTTCGAAGTAGTCCAGGTCCTTGAAGTTGAACATACCGGCGATCATGTTGGCTGGGAACAATGCGATCGCTTCGTTGTATTGCGCGGCGGAGCGATTGTAGTGCTGGCGCGAGAATCCGATCTTGTTCTCCGTGCTGGCGAGCTCTTCTTGGAGTTGCATGAAGTTCTGGTTCGCTTTCAGATCGGGATAGCGTTCCGACAGCGCAAACAGTTGCCTCAGAGCGCCGCTGAGCATGTTCTCCGCCTGAGCCTGGTTGGGGATACCCGAGACGTCGATCGCCTGCTGGCGGGCTTTGACGACCGACTCCAGCGTTTCGCGCTCGTGGGACGCGTATCCCTTGACCGTCTCCACCAGGTTGGGGATCAGGTTGTAGCGGCGCTTCAATTGCACGTCGATGTCTGACCAGGACTGGTCAGCCGCGATCTGCTTGCGCTTGATGCGGTTGTACAAGGCGATGACGTAGACCGCCGCGACGACCAGCAAGCCGAGTACGATGAGCGTAGGAATCATTCGAGTTGCCTCCTCTTCTTGGTGCCCGGGCCACCTCTTTACATTGGATAGCATCTGGGCAGGATCACCATTTGGCAAGCCGATTCGGCTGCGTGTCTCATATTGCCGGTGGGGGGACATTCTGGTTCGACGCACCCGCAGGACGACTGTAGTCTTGCCCCACCGGCCTACACAGACGAACAAGCCGTTGACGGCTGATTCACCCAGTGACATCGAGGATGCCGTTGACCACGGCGTTGATGTAGCTGCCGACCCCCGGCAGGCGCGAGACGGTGACGTCATCGGCGCGGTCAAGCTCTTGGGCGACCTTTCGCAGGTGCGGGGCGTACTTCTTGAGGTCCTCGGGCAGGTTATCCTTCCAGGTTTCGACGAGCATCTGGATCTTCTCCAGCTCATCAGCGTCGAGCCAGATGCCGTGGCACTGCCCGCAGCGGTCGATGATGATGCCGGTATCGGCGCCGTAGTTGATCGGGCCGGTCGCACTGCCACATTTGGGGCATGTCACGTCCCGCTCGATCTCCTGCGAGGGAATGCCGGGAATCTTGGCTGTGGCGTCGATGGCGCGACGCTCCTCATCGCTGAAGCGCACCTCCCGGATGCGAACGATATGTCCCAGCTCGTCGGCATCCAGCCACTCGCCTCCGCAGCCGGGGCAGGTCTCGATCGTTATACCTTCATACTGGATGCTTTTGAGTTCGCTCGTGCAGTTCGGACAGTTCATGGCTGAGGCTCCCGGCGGCGAGGACGGTTGACACGGGGAGCGATAATACTGTGGCGGTGCGGCGGCGGCAAATAGATTTGCCGGTACCATGGTTCATCCACAGATCAATTCAACCAAGGAACAAGCCATGCGTGTGACGGTGACTCCCCAGCAGCTTCGCGCCGCGTTCGAGCCGGTTAAGGACCGGCCGGACTTCGCCGAAAGCTGCGCGCTGGTTGAGCGCGGCCGGCTGCCCGTCGAGATGATCCAGGCCATCGCTCTTCGCCCGGAAATCCTCGCCGCCTTCGGGGAGTTCGGCTCGTGCGTCTACCCGGGCGGGCTACTGGAGCGCTCGGTCAAAGAGCTGGTCATCATCGAGGCCTCGCGAGCCAATGCGTGCCAGTTCTGCACGGACTCGCACGTGGTGGTGGCGAAGATGCTGGGTATATCCGACGACCCCCTGAAGGCTCTCGATGATCCCGATTCGCTGACCCAACGAGAACGTCTCGCCCTGGATTACACCCGGGCCGCCATGGCCGACTCCAACCGGATCCCCAATGAGTTGTTCGACCGACTCAAAGCTGACTTCAGCGAGCCGGAGATCGTCGAGCTGACCTTCCTGATCGGGTTTATCAACATGCTCAACCTCTTCAACAACTGCCTAGGGGTGACCTACCACGGCGAATACGACCTGTTTGAGCAACGATCGTGAGCGGCGCTGATCACGTCCAAAGCGAACAGTGTGGACGCCATCGATTTTCACACGTCGATTGCGGGACGGCTTGCCCGAATACCCTGACCCGCACAATCCTCATCCAGCCGGGCTGAACCTCGTAGCCCATGTCCATTGCGCCAGTTTGTTTCGTACACTTGTGTTATCGGGACGGAGGCGTCCTCGTAACGGTCTGGAGATGAGCGGTGCCTACGCAAGCAGACATGGGAATACTGCGGGCGGAGCTTGAGCGTCTTCGCGATGGACTCCTGGCCGGGACGTTGAACGAGAGCCAGACGTGGGTTGCCCTGGAGAGGACCTCTACAATGCTTGATCAAGCTCGTGGCGGTCAGTTCGAAAAGCACTTACAGGCGATCTACTCCTTGCTCTCGACGGTTTGGGATAATCTCAGGCTTCGAGAATCGTTGGCGCGCAGTGAGCCGGGGACGTGACCATCGACTCTCGATAGAGCCGAGCACAGGGACCGGTCGAAGAAACGCACGCGACCGCAGCGCCCGCGGATCCCTGTCGCTGGACCTCATACAATCCTCTGAATTTGACCAAAGCGCCGAGATGAGCCAGACGATAAATGGGCATACGTGGTAGGCGCGCCGCCCACCCGCAACACTCCCGGATTTGATGGAAGGTTGATCCCATGTATGTATCACCGACTATCCTTTCTCCTCAGCTTCAGCCTCACGTCCCGCCGGCCCATGCTCGCCCGGCTGGCCCCGATCGCACGCTGGCGGAAGAGGCGGAAACTCGCGACGAGAAAACCGGCCCGGCGACGACCGATAACGCGCCGGGTGTGATTCGACTTCTCGAAGCGGGACACTTCAAAGGGGTCGCCGACGTTCGGCTGCGGATCAACTTCTACGATGAGCTTGCCCAGCGAGCCGGGCAGAGGACGGCTGAGCAACTTCAATCCGGCGCCGACTCACTGATTCAATCGGTGGCCGGCGAGGCCGCCAGTCTTGTTGCGACGCTGGGCGGCGATGACGGCGCCGCGGGCGCGGCTGAGAACCTGATCGCCGACTTCGAAGCGTCGGTGCAGTCCGCGGTGGAGACGGCGGGTTCCGAAGGCTCGATCACCGTTGACGACGTGGCCGCGAGCATCCAGGCCGCATTCGATGCGCTGGTCGATCAACTGCGCGAGCTCTTTGACCCAATCGAAGACGCGACGGGTCCGGTTGCCGAAACGCCCACACTGAGCACACAAAGCTTGACGGATGGCCGCGATGCGAAGGTTACCACGGCCCCAGTTGAGCCAGTCAAGGTGGATAACCAGGTTGGGGGTGCCGGCGATGACGTCGTCCTGCTGTCGCCAGTCGTGGAACCGATACCTAATGCGCTGGATGACGCGTTCGCTGCTCTGGCTAGCATGTTTGCCCAGGCGTTGACCGACCTGATCGAAACGGTCGAATCGGTGTCGCAGCTTTCCGATCCCGCGCCCGCCCCGGGCAACGGCGCTGCCTATGCCAATTTTATGGAGATCTACAACCAATTAGGCGGCGGCGAGCCGCAGGTTGACACGACGGGCTAGATGCCGCAGTATCTCCTCCGGTGGAGAGGATACTTGTCGCGGGCTGTTGCTTGCTGGTACTGCACAGGAGATCTGGTATGAGGATTCATCGCGGTATCGCGTTGCTCAGCATTGTTGCTCTGGCCTCGGTCGGCTGTACGGGCGTGCATGTTACCCGTTCCGGACCACATTCGGCTCCGGCCCACAACGTCGGGCACGGGCCGCCGGCGCACGCCCCCGCGCACGGGTATCGCAACAAATTCCAATACCGCTACTACCCCGATGCACAGGTGTATTACGCCGCGGACCGCGGATTGTACTTCTGGATTGAAGGCGGAAACTGGAAGCTCGGGGCGCGCCTGCCGGACCACATCACGGTTGATCTATCCGGCGGCGTCTCGGTCGAGTTCGATTCCGACACGCCGTATGCTCATCACCGCAAAGGCGGCCCCAAGAAAGGTCGGGGTAAGGGTAAAGGCAAAGGTAAAGGCCGATAGCTGTGGCGGCTCGCGCAGCCGTACCCATTCATCACGACCCCATAAAGCCGCGACCGCTGGTCGCGGTCTTGGTCTCGCCGGTGGTTTTCATTCCCCGTGTCGGCCGTGCCGCCTTTTCACGTCGCCCATCGCCCGCATCCACTGCCCGACGTGCGGTGGCCGCCATTCCCGTCGCCGCTGCCGGCAATGCGTAGGGTGCGCTGTGCGCACCGCCACTCTGCGAAGGGAGAGGAAGGACGGTCCGGCGGCGGGCGCAGAAGAACCGCGACCACCGGTCGCGGCTTTTTTGATTGGAACGGTAGGATGCGGTGATGCCAAGCACGATCGGATATCACATCGTGATCGCCGGTTATGGGTTGTGGTTGCCCGGTGATGATCGCGGGTCGTGGTCCGAGGCGTGGGATGAACAGATCGGATATTCCCAGCCGCACACAGTGCACGATGGCGATCCTGTGCGCAAGCGCATGGCCCAGGAGCGCATGAGGCACGCTCCGGTGCGGCTGGATGACGCGATGATCCAGATCGTGGTCGAAACGGTCAGGCGGTGTGAAAGCGCTTCAGACTGGTCCATTGCCGCGGCGTCGGTGGAGCCGACGCATTCGCATCTCTTATTGACTTACACGAGGTGCGATATCGATAACACGGTGAAATGGATCAAGGATCGAACAACCAAGGCGATCCGGCGCGAGACGAATCACCAGGGGCCGGTATGGTGCAAAGGTAAATGGCGCTCGTTCATGTTCGACGACCAGGTATGGTCGAAGACGGCTGCGTACATCGAGCGTCATAACATCCGCCATGGCGAACCGGCGCAGCCGTACCCAATCATCACGACCCCATAAAGCCGCGACCGCTGGTCGCGGTCTTGGTCTCGCCGGTGGTTTTCATCCCCCGTGTCGGCCATGCCGCCCGACATGCAGTGAACGGTAAACGCAAGCGCCGGTCTCTTGACCGGCGGTTGCGTTGAATCAAATGGCTTATGCCCCTGCGGAATCGTGATTCATCTGGGGCCCTTCGCGATCCGGCCCTCACCCCGGCCCTCTCCCAGGGGGAGAGGGAGTTGAGATCAATAGTCGTAGTCATCCATGCCGGCGCCGGCGGGCTCTCTCTTTTTCTTCTTCTCCTTGATCTCGACGATGGCGGCGTCGGTGGTGAGCAAGAGACCGGCGATCGACGCGGCGTTCTGAAGGGCGATGCGCTCGACCTTCGTAGGCACGATGACGCCGGCCTTGATCAGGTCCTCGTAGTTGTGCGTCATGGCGTTGAAGCCGAAGTTGCGGTCGGTTGATTCATCAACCTTTTGCGCGACGATGGCGCCGTCGAGCCCGGTATTTTCGGCGATCTGCTTGATGGGGCTGGGCAGGGCGCGGTGGACGATATCCACGCCGAGCTTCTCATCGGCCTTGGCCTTGCGTCGAGTGTTCTCCAAGGCGTTGCGGGCGCGGAGCACAGCCACGCCTCCACCGGGGAGGATTCCTTCTTGGACGGCCGCTCGGCAGGCGTGCAGCGCGTCCTCGACGCGAGCCTTCTTCTCCTTCATCTCGACCTCGGTGGCGGCCCCGACGTTGATCTGGGCCACGCCGCCGGCCAGCTTGGCGAGTCGCTCTTCGAGCTTCTCGCTGTCGTACTCAGAGGAGGAAGATTCGATCTGGTTGCGCAGCTGCTCGATCCGGCCCTTGATGTCGGTGCTCTTGCCGGACCCTTCGATGATGGTAGTGGCGTCCTTGTCGATGGTGATCTTCTTGGCCCGGCCGAGATCGGAAAGCGTGACCGACTCCAGATCAATGCCGAGCTCTTCCATGATTGGCTTGCCGCCGGTGAGGATGGCGATGTCCTGGAGCATTTCCTTTCGTCGATCGCCGAATCCGGGGGCCTTGGCGGCACAGATTTTCAGCACGCCGCGCAGCTTGTTGACCACCAGCGTGGCCAGGGCCTCGCCCTCGATGTCCTCCGCGATGATCAGCAGCGATTTACCGGTCTCGGCCACCTTGCCGAGGATCGGCAGCAGATCCTTGGCCGAGGAGATCTTCTTCTCGTGCACGAGCACGTAGGCGTCGTCGAGCAGGCACTCCATTTCGGCCAAGTTGGTGACGAAGTGGGGGCTGAGATACCCCTTGTCGAACTGCATTCCTTCGACCAGCTCGACTTCGGTATCGAGTGATTTGCCTTCCTCGACGGTGATCACGCCGTCCTTGCCGACCTTGTCCATAGCTTCGGCGATGATCCTGCCGATCGTATGATCCTGGTTGGCGGCGCAGGTGCCGACCTGGGCGATCTCCGTCGAGGAGCTCACCTTCTTCGACATTGACTCGAGCTCATCGACGATGGTGTCCACGGCCAGGTCGATGCCCCGCTTGATCTGATTGGCGTTGGAGCCGGCGGTGATGTTGCGAAGGCCTTCGGAGAAAATCGCTTCGGCGTAGATCGTCGCCGTTGTGGTCCCGTCGCCGCAGTCCCTGGACGACTTGGCGGCCACCTCTTTGACCATCTGGGCGCCCATGTTCTGGTATGGATCCTCAAGCTCGATCTCCTTGGCGACGGTAACCCCGTCCTTCGTGACGGTGGGGGAGCCGAAGGATTTCTCGAGCACGACGACCCGGCCGGTCGGGCCGAGCGTCACTCGTACAGCCTTGGTGAGCTTGTTGATGCCTTGAAGAATCTTCTCGCGGGCTTCGGTGTCATATGCAATCTGTTTAGCAGCCATTGGTAGGTTTCCTCTAGGTTGCGAAGGATTCAGAGAAATGGTCTCCATGCCGCCGGTGGGGCGACGGGGACAACGATCTATCGGCTCTCGATCAACGCGGCGAGCCGGCTCGCGCGCCTGCGGATCATTCGATGATCCCGAGGACGTCATCTTCAGTGAGGATCAGCATCTCCTCATCGCCGAGCTTGACTTCAGTGCCCGCGTATGAGGAGAAGATGATGCGATCGCCTTTCTTGACGGAAAAGGGCATGTACTTGCCGGTCTCTTTGTTCAGAATGCCGCTACCGACGGCCATCACCTTGCCCTCCTTGGGCTTGTCCTTGGCGGACTCGGGCAGGTAGATCCCGGAATCGGTCTTCTTTTGAGCTTCTGCTCGCTTGATGAGAATCTTGTCGCCGAGAGGTCGAACTTTCATGTTTCGGATCTCCTAGATGCAAGTTGAACGTCACGAGGTGGGCCAGACGTCCGCGTAATGGCGCCGAAGGATGCGTCGCATCACCTCGAGAATGGTTTCAAGATCGATCGGCCGGTCGAGCACTGCGAACGCGCCCTCGCGCAGGGCGTCGGAAAGGCCACGGCTACTATCGCGGGCGGTCGGCTGCGGGGGACGGACGACAACCGTGGGCGGGGGCTGATCGAGCCGCCGCAGCAGCTGAAGGATACGAGGCCCGGCCGCCTTGGATGGCTCTGTTCGCAGCAGCGGAATCGCTAGGTCAACGACCGCGATGTGGATGGTATAGGTGCGGATGGCCTCGGTGGCGTCCTCGCCCGAGGTGACCCGGACGCTGTGAATGCCCATGGGCGTCAGTAGCCTCGGCAGTTGGTCCAACGCCGACCCTTCCCGCCATCCTCCATACGAGAGCAGCAGGTTCAGTCGGGCACCCTCCGGGGCGCCGCTGAGATCGGGTTGGTGAGGGGATAGCATCATCGTCGAGCGAGACTGACGAACCAGTGGCAAGAGCCATGCCCGCCCGGGCGGAGGATGGTCCCATCTATCTCCTGTCCCTAACAGTGGTTCTGGCGGTATCTCGATGCCGCCAAGATCCGCAGTGCTGTCACGGTAGAGGCGCGCGGCCCATACGGCTGCCAATTTGGCGGATGCGCGACAGCCCGGATGCGGTCCTTCGGACGCGGATACACTTGCGGTTCGCTTCGGGCAGGTTTGATGAGGGCCCAGTTCGATGACGCACGTGATGATCGTGGATGCTTTGGCAGGACGGGTCCCGCCGGGATCGTCGATTACGCTCAAAGGCTGGGTCCGCACCCGCCGCGACTCCAAGGCGGGGCTCTCGTTCATCCACCTGCACGATGGGTCTTGCTTTGGGCAGATGCAGATCGTAGCCCCCAACACGCTGGCCAACTACGACAGCGAAGTCCTCAAGCTGACCGCCGGCTGCTCGATCATTGTCCACGGGCAACTTGTTGATTCCCAGGGCAAGGGCCAGGATGTCGAGGTGCAGGCCTCCTCGATCCAGATCGTGGGTTGGGTCGATGATCCGGATGCCTATCCCATCGCAGCGAAGCGACACAGCTTCGAGTACCTGCGCGAGGTTGCGCACCTTCGGCCGCGCACCAACACGTTCGGGGCGATGGCCAGGGTGCGGCACTGTCTGGCGCAGGCGATCCATCGCTATTTCCACGAGCACGGGTTCCTGTGGATTCACACCCCGATCATCACGGCCAGCGATTGCGAAGGCGCCGGCGAGATGTTCCGCGTCTCGACGTTGGACTTGGCGAACCTGCCCCGAACCAGCGACGGGCAGATCGACTTCAGTCAGGATTTCTTCGGCCGCCCGGCCCTTCTTACCGTCTCAGGACAACTCAACGTCGAAACCTATTGCCTGGCGCTGAGCAAGGTGTATACCTTCGGCCCGACGTTCCGCGCCGAGAACTCCAACACGCCACGGCACCTGGCCGAGTTCTGGATGATCGAGCCGGAGATCGCTTTCGCCGACCTCGACGACAACGCCGACCTCGCGGAAGACTTTCTCAAATTCATCTTCAGGGTGCTGCTGGACGAACGGACCGATGACCTGGCCTTCTTCGCCCAGCGCATCGAGCCGCAGTGCATCAAACGACTCGAAGGGTTCATTGATACAAGTTTCGAGCGCATCGAGTATGCCGAAGCGATCGATATTCTGAAGAAGTCAGGCAAGAGCTTTGAGTTCCCCGTCGAGTGGGGCCGCGACCTGCAGACCGAGCACGAACGCTATCTGACCGAGGAGCACCTCAAGCGCCCCGTCGTCGTCATGAACTACCCCAAGCAGATAAAACCGTTCTACATGCGGCTCAATGATGATGGCCGGACGGTGGCGGCGATGGATGTCCTCGCCCCGGGAATCGGCGAGATCATCGGCGGCTCGCAGCGTGAGGAGCGACTCGATGTGCTCGATCAGCGCATCGACGAAATGGGCCTGAACAAGGACGACTATTGGTGGTACCGCGACCTTCGCCGCTACGGCACGGTGCCGCACGCCGGCTTCGGCCTGGGCCTGGAGCGAACAATCCAGTACGCGACCGGCATGGCCAACATCCGAGACGTGATCCCCTTCGCGCGCACCCCCAAGAACGCGGAGTTCTAGCCGAAGGCATCAAGGCACGAAGGCACGGGGGCACAAAGGGGAGCGGCCATTTAGCCCCTGGTGACTCCCCGGGCGCTAACTATCATCAGCCAGACCCGCGTGCACGCCTTCGCGTTGTCAACGCCGCCGTACCTGCGTCCATTGGCCGAAATCGCCGGCACATCGGGGGGGCTTGGCAGCTGGAGCGATTGGTGTGGTGCCGTCAACCGCGGCGATGATGCGGTGTACACGCTTCGTCATCGCAGCGGCTCCCGAACAACCGACCAAGTGACACCCGGTGACGCGCGAATAACGAATAGAGCCAGTCGAAGACAGGTCTCAGCAGAGGCCAGCCCGTTGGCGCCAAGACCCACCCGATGCCGACGGCGCGATAGGCTTGCCGAAAGACCTCCGGCCCACGAATAACTCGACCATCAGGGAATACACCGTGAAGTACAGCCATGAGGTCGTCGTGGCTCAGTCCGTACCGGTCAGGGTCGAACGATTCGCTGGAAATGTCCTCGAAGGCGAGGCGGCCGTTCTGGTTCCAGCGCTGAAGCCACCGAACTTCAAAGCGGCAGTATGGGCACTCGCCATCGAAAAGGACTTTGAACTTCCAGTCGGACATCTGGTTCAAGGTAGTTGCGGCGGGTGAGAATCAGCCATCGAACCGTTGATTGAACAGTTCAGTATAGCGGAGCGATGCCATGCTGAACGGAAAGGGCCGGGTCTGCAGTGATGCTTGATAGTTTTCGCGGCCGTCGGGAACCAATCCACATCAGAGTATCAACCGTGAGGCTGGACGTTTGTCGCGCGTCGCCCGGCGATGCCATCGCCGGCTTTACAGTGCGAGGAATGAATGCGGTTTGGCGGATTCGCTTTGGCGCAGATTGTGCCTTTGGACGTATTGAACCAGATTTGTCCAGTACACTTTATCGAAGACATAACTGCACCAATATCCCTCGCACCAAACCGGGCCTACGTGATCGGTCTGCTGATGCACGGCCTTGGTTGTCTGTTGCGCGAGCCATTTGATCGTGCGTTTGATATCAAGGCCGCTGTAGGTGATAAGCAAGTGCATGTGCGTTGACTCGATGCTTGCCGCGGCGAGCCGCCATCAGGATGATGAAGCGCATCGGTCGATCGCCCCGACAATCGCGTCGATCATCGCTGCATCGAGTCGGACCGGTTCGTGCTTCATGCGCTCCTTGGCCATGCGCTGACGTACCGGATCGCCCGGATTCAACGTGTGCGGCTCGGTAAAACCGATCTGTTCGTCCCACGCCTGGGACCATGATCCACGATCGTCGCCCGGCAACCACAAGCCGTAGCCGGACTTGACATAGTGATAGCCAAGCGTTCGCGGCATGAGATGAGCGTACCCGATCTGTGGAAAGCCGGCGATGGTATCGCCGGGGTTGGGCTCCCCAATGAACAACCCGGCCTTGGTGGACCGGGTTGTTCATCGGGGTGACAGGATTTGAACCTGCGGCCTCCTGCTCCCAAAGCAAGGGGGCGTCGATCCCAAACACTGGAAACACAGACCATGCGAAGCCCGGCTCTCCGGTTTGTACCCCGGTTTGTACCAGCGACGCCGAAGACGATCACGGATGGATCTCCGCAGCATCTGAGGACTCGCCGGAGTTGATGGTCGTGGTCGAGGCGTGGCCGCTGATGCCGGAAGCGGTGAAGGCGGGAATCCTGGCGATGGTGAGAGCCACTCATCAGAGTGAGTGGCGCAGCCAAGCGCGGTTCAGGGGGCATTGAGTGTGCGGGAGCCGGCCGCCTATGCTTTGGTATGAGCAACCGAAGGTGGGCGGAGATTCCAGAGGTTGATCGGGACACGATGCAAGAGGGGGATCGTGCTAACCGCGCGGTGAGGCGGCTGGAGTCGTTGCGCAGGCGACAGGTGAAGGGGCCGCCGTTGAGGCTGCGGCAGGTGGTGGGGTTTGATGACGATACGCTGGCGCTGGTCGATGAGCTGGCCGCGGTGTTGGGGGGTGCATCGCGCCGGGTAGTGATCCGGCTGGCAGTGTCGCGGATGCTGGGGTCGAGCGACGTAGAGTCGATGAGGGATCGGGGTGTGGTGGGTACGGTTCGATAGCACCCTCCTGTGCAAACTCCCAACGAGACTCGACCACACCCTAAGCATCATCACCCATCACTCTTCCCCTTGTGGGGTGGTCCAGTCCGAGACCTTGCGGCTGCGGAACGGGACGTGCAACAGCTCGGCCGCCTTGCGCTTCGCCTGCTCAGGCCGTCGGTCGTAGCGCTGCGTCGTCGTGACCTGGCTGTGCCCCGCGAGCTTCTGTACCATCGAGACATCGGCCCCGGCATCGAGCAGATCGCCCACGAAAGTGCGGCGTAGGTCGTGGGGCGAGAAGTGTTCCAGCCCCGCTTGCTTCGCTCGCTTCTTGAGGATGCCGTAGACCGCCTGAGCCGACAGTCTCCGGCCGACCTGGACCTTGCCACCTTTGCGGATCGGGACAAAGAGCGGCCCATCGTCGTCGCCTCTGGTGGCGATCCAATCCTCAAGCGCTTGCTGAGCGCCGCCGGTCACGTAGGCGATGCGTTCCTGGTTGCCTTTGCCTCGGACGGTGAGGGCGTCTGTCTCGGAGTCGTAGTCGGCCAGGTCGAGGCCCACGGCTTCAGAGCGCCGCAGACCAGCGCCGTAGAGAACCGCAAAGAGTGCCGCGTCACGTCGGCCGGCTGGGGTTGGGTCGTCGGTGCAAACGTCGAACAGCCCGCGCAACTCACCAGCGCCCAAGGCGCGTCCCTTGGGGAGCATGGAGCCTTTGACAGCCGACACATCAACTGCCCGCTGGTAGCTTTCTCCGTCCAGCAAGCCGAGCCGCCAGGAGGCTTTCAGTACGCCACGCAACGCCGCCAGCATCTTGTTGGCGGTGGAGGGTGAATACCGCTCGGCCAGGGTGGATCGGATCGCAGCCGTGTGCTCGTGGCGAAGCCGGTGCCAGGAAAACATTTCAGCATCCGCCCGGCCTCCGGTGGCCAGGTCCGCGATCGTGTTCAAGGCACCGAGCATCGTGCGCCGCGAGCCGGCCGAGAGACCGGCCAGGTAGACCGCGACCGGATGGTCGGTTCGTCCCGCCTCGGCCAGGGTGGACGTGTCGATGGTGGTCAGCGGTTTCGTGGTCATAGCATCTCCCCCGCTTCGACCAGTTGCAGTGCCCGCCGCATGTTGTTCTTGCACTGACGCACCAGGGCCACATACTTCGCAAGCGGCTGTGCGTCCAGACCCTCGGCCGCGGCGATCTCTTTGACGCGCCATGCAAACGCCTCGGCCAGCCCTTGGTTGGTGAGCCGGATGCAGTGGCAGCGCGAGTAGAGCGGGCCGTTGTCGGTGCCGAACAGATCGGAGTCCGGCTGCCGGGTGGTGGTGAAGATCACCACACAATGCTTGGGCAAAGACTCCAGAAAGGTCAACAGAAGATCGACCGCGCCCTGCGTGACTGCATGGGCCTCATTGACGATCCAGACCCGGTACGGCTTCTGGGCCGACCACGTACAGAGCTGCGCCGACCGCTCGATCTCGGCCACGGCCGACTTGTCCAGCTTCGCGCCAGGTAACTCGGTGATGAAGAATGGATCGGCCAGGGCGTCGGCGATCACCCAGGCCAGAGACGACTTCCCCGTGCCGCTGTTGTTGCCGCCGGCGCAGTCGATGAAGAACGCGCCGCGGTCGAAGCCGGGCCGCTCGATGATGCGTCGGGCTGTCTTGACCGCTCGATCCTGGCCGACCAGATCGCCCCACGACTTCGGGCGGTACTGCTGATACAGTGTGTTTGCCATGACTGCTAACTCCAGTTGTGGCCACGCTCCCGGCTGTTGTCGCAGCGCGGGAGCATTTCATTCGGCGCTTCACGGCGAAGCGCGATCACGTTTGAGAAACATCATTCTCATACGCAAAGTATCACACTTCGTCGGCGGTGCAAGCGCGCTTTCGACAAAGTTTTCGACTTCTTTGCGTTGCCTTTGAAGTGCGCGCGCGGACCAAGTGAATGACCAATGCCATCATCTGACCTATGACCCCACCACCACGTCTGTTCCCTCGACCTTGACGCCACGCCACGTCCGCCTGCTGTCGAGTCGTGGCCGGCGGGGGGTTGGACTTTGCTGTAGGCGGGGCGGGGCTGCGTTTGCCCCCACGGCCCCGCCCATATACATAGCTGTCGCCACCCCAGCGCGACGCTGACTACTTTTTTTCTACAGCCGGCCCCGTCGCTACCGCGCCGCTTTTTTTAATTTCAATTTTCAATTCGCTGCGGTTCCTCGCGGATGGTGACACGGCACCCTTCGCACCGAAATCCGCCACGAGTTGTTGCAATTCCGCCTTCTCGATGTAGACTAGAGACCTCGCCGGGGCTCATTTCTGACCGCCCGACCTCGGCGCACGCTGAGAAGAGAGAAGAGCCATGCGACTGCGAAAGACAACGACCGGACTGATCGTTGCGGCGCTGCTAATAGCCTGGCCGGGGAATGGTCAGGCCCTCGGTGGATTTGTGGCGGAGTTCACGGACAAGGATGAATGGATCGCGGCGGTCGGGGACTTCACCACCATCGACTTCACCGGCTTTGCTCAGGGTACCTTCATCACCGACCAGTACGCCGACCTCGGCATCGTGTTCACGGACGGCAACGACAGCATTAACTTTTCGCCGACTGCCTTTCCTAACGACGCATGGGGGCTGGACGGCAACGGTGACATCAGCGTGTCGTTCGACGCGCCCCAGGCCTGGATCGGCGTGGACTTTCCCGGTGATCTTCAGATTGACCTGTTCAGCGAAGGCCGCTTGATTCACACCAGCGTCTTCATAGCCGGGGGCATCGGCAACTTTGGGGGCCTGATTTCCAGCGAGCTGTTTGACGCGGCCGTGCTGATTGATCCTATCGGCGTGGAAGCCGAGATTGACGATCTTCACTTTGGGGTCCCGGCACCGGGCGCCCTTTGGCTGCTTGGTCTCGCCGCGCTCTTCCCACGACGCAGACGCCGATAAACATTCGCCATGCTCGTGGAGCGGGGAAAGTCGTGTTCTTTCCATTGAACCTCTACGAGGCGTGGCGTCTCCGTTCCCCTCCCCCTTGTTGGGGGGTGAACCTAACGAATCATCGCCTCAAAAAAATCTGCGCCAACCATCGGTTTCGTAGCGGCGTGCCGAGGGTCGCAACTGTTGGAGAAGATGGGGTTGAAAGGAGAAAAACCGCCCCAAGAGCGAAGCAAGTCAGGGTCACAGCATGTTACCCTGGATGTGCTTGGGCTCCAACGGATGCAGGCTCATCGCTGGCACAAGCTGGCGGGTGTACGGCGGCAGTGGAGGTGCTTGGACCCCCCGACAAGGCGGAGGGGAGGCGATTCCCTGCGGCCTGTAGGGGATGACACAACGGAAGCGGCGACACCTCACCCCCCACGACTGGCGCTCGCCCATGCAGCGGTCACGGCCGTTTCGCTGGAGGTCGATGCCGGCATCACCTTCGAGCGCTGGTCCGAGGTCGGCAGGCGGCTGGGGCAAATCACCAGCGGCGTGTCCTGGTGGGTTGCCGACTGGTGGGCCTTTGGAGAAAGGAAGTACGGAGAGAGGGCGGCCCTTCGAGATGATCGTGGCCGCATCCACGGGTTCAAGTACGAGTCGCTAATGACCTATGGCAGCGTCGCCCGGGCCTTCCCCGAAACCTCAAACCGGTTTGAGGCTCTCACCTTCAAGCACCATCTGGTCGTCGCCGCCCTAGACGACCGCCAGGCGTGGTTGAAGCAGGCCGAGGAGCATGGTTGGTCATCCGGCCGGCTGCGCATCGAAGCCCAGCGTGGGCAACGGGCGGCCCAGCGCAAACGACTCGCAGCAGGGGTCGAGGCGGCCGGCGACTGCGGCGTCATCACCGGCGACTTCCGCGACATCGCGTGACGCAACGGCCGGCGTCTCCGTTCCCCCCTTGTCGGGGGGTGAACCAAACGAAGCGCCACCTCAAAAAAATCTCGCCAAGGGTGTGGGGGTCGGCGCATCGACGGCCTAGCGTTGCGTGTCACAAACTCGAACACCACCGGGAGTAAGACCATGACCGTCATCACAGAAGCGCAGCTACAGACCACCATCAACGACCTGGTCGCGGCCGAGGTTCGCAAGCAGGTTGCGGCGCGGGACGACCAGCAGCAGCCGCCCGCCGATGCTACCGATGCCGAAGTGGAGAAGGAGTTGGCGGAGTTCGCCAAGGCCGTGGACGCAGATAGCGGCTTGAGAGAGGCGTTGGGTGGTGCGTCGTTCATGGACGCCTTTGAGGGTCGCGCCGGTGAGAAGGCCGAGAGGACGGCCAGCGTTATTTACAAAGGGTTCACTGCGGATGCGCCGTGGCCGGCATCACCGCAGGATATCGGCGACTACGTGGCTGATGTCGGCGAACAGACCGAGGAGTTGGGGCTGCTGGCATCGCCGTTGAAGATGACGGATGAGGTTGTTGAGGCGGAGTTGTCAGCCGACGACAAACAGCGGTTCGCCCTTGGCGGCGAAGAGGCCATCCGGGATCCCCTCGCCGGTGAGAGTCTCAGCGACTGGGCGCGTGAACGGCAACAGAACCGTATCGGCCTTGAGCGATTGGCGAGAGATCAGTCCGTTGAGGATGAGTCGCCGACGGGGCCGGTGAGCATCATCGACGGCCAGAGCTTTGGCGACTCGCCGGCAACAGCCGAGTCGATGCCGGCGGGGTTCGGTGAGGATTGCGAGCAGCACGACCCGCAGGACCGTGAAGAGGATGCCCGACGGCGGGCCGCCGAGCGTGAACGCACCGGCGTCGACAACCGCACCGGCAATGAAGTAGCGCGCGGTGTGCCGGCCCCAGGTCAGCAACACACCGACGCCCCTGTCGCCGCCGACGATGCGGCCGACGAACTTGAGAAGCGAAATGCGTTTCGAGAGGCAATTGGGTTGGATCCCTTGCCGGCGCCGCGGGTGAGAGAGGCGCCGAGGCCGAGTGGGCCAGCGGCAGAGCGTGGGGCCGAGAGCTCCGCCAAGTTCCCGGGGGAACTCGCGCGCGATTCCGAATACAAGGAGCCTCGCGGTCCCGGAAGCCGTTGAGGTGATCAGGGCCGTGGCTGCCAAACCGCCGGCCGTGAGTGAGGCGGTCGAGGTCATCCGCCGTCTGAGCCCCTGCAATCGCCCAAGATAAACATTGCAACCGCACCGTGAGCCGTGGTACACTGTTGCCGGACAGATTCTCCGGCCGCATCAGGGGGTGCTGGCGGCCACGGATTCGGCCAACAAGCAACTCAGTACCGCCGTGCGGCCTTTACGCCCGCAGGAGGTGCCGCCATGTTGTCGAGCCACAAATCGGTGAAATGGGCGGTCACAGCCATCGCTGTGCTTGCCGCCACGATGCTCACCGCTGCCGCAGCCCAGGCCGACATCATCAACGTGCCGGGGGATCAACCGACGATCCAGGCGGGGATCGACGCGGCCGTGGACGGCGATGAGGTTGTCGTCGCCCCGGGCACCTACTTCGAGACAATAGACTTCCTCGGCAAGGCGATCACCGTGCACAGCTCCGATGGCCCCAAAGTGACCACCATCGACGCGACCGGCTTGAACAACAGCGTTGTCAAGTGTGTCAACTTCGAAGGGGGCGACGCTGTTCTTGGAGGCTTCACCATCACCGGCGGCGACGCGGTCGAAGGCGGCGGCATGCTGATCGAGTTCAGCAATCCCAGCATTACCAATTGCATCTTCGATGGCAATCACGCAGAGGTTGGCGGCGGCGTATTCAGCGTTGGAAGCAGTCCGACACTGACGAACTGTACATTCTCCTCTAACACAGTGGGGCCAGGAGCAATCCGCAGGGGCGGCGGGATGTACAGCAACGCCAGTAGCCCCGTTCTAACTGATTGCACCTTCAACGCGAACACCGCTCCAAGTGGGGGCGGCGGCATTTGGAACACGAACTTCAGCAACGCATCCCTCACCAACTGCACCTTTAGCGACAACACCACGACCTCAGTGGGTGGCGCCATGGGTAACGAAAGTTTCAGCGACACAACGCTGACGAACTGCGCGTTCAGCGGAAATTCAGCCAATGACGGCGGCGGTGCGATGTACAACTCGCAGAGCAGCCCGACGCTCGCGGACTGCACTTTCACTCTAAGTCAATCAGGCTCTGTTGGTGGCGCGATGTACAATATTTCACTGAGTAATCCGACGGTTACGAACTGTACGTTTAGCGCCAATGTGGCAAGCGGCAGCGGCGGCGCCATGTTCAACACCGCGAGCAGCAGCCCGACATTGACCAAATGCACTTTCGATGGGAACGAAGCTACGTTTGGTAGTGGCGGCGCCATGTTCAACGACAACAGCAGCCCAGCCCTAACCAACTGCACGTTCAGCAACAACACGGCCGACGACGACGGCGGTGTGATGTACAATAGAATCAACAGCAGCCCGACGCTGACCGGGTGTCAGTTCACCGCGAACTTCGCCGGTAACAATGGCGGCGGGATGTTCAACACCGACAACGGTACCAACCCCACGCTTGCGCAGTGCACCTTTACGGCAAACGTTGCAGACGTCAATGGTGGCGCGATCTACAACAACGGCGCGGACCCGACCATTACCGGCTGCACATTTGCTGAGAATATTGCCGTCCTTGGCAGCGGCATGTTCAACATCGGTGGGGCCAACGTCACGGTGACCAACTGTGCCTTCATCGGCAACATCACCGGCGTCAGCGGCGGCATCTACAACAGCACCAGCTCTCCACAGGTGACCAATTGCATTTTCAGTGGCAACACGGCCGCATCATTCGGCGGCGGGATATTCAACTTTTCCACCAGCGGCCCGGCAATCACCAATTGCACATTCACACAAAACGATGCATTCGACGGCGCCGCCATCCACAACTTCGATGCCAACAGCAGCCCGACGATCACCAACTGCATCCTGTGGGGCAACACGGTTGTCGCAGGTGATCCCAGTATCGGCGGGGATGGTGTGGCGACCGTCACCTACAGCGACATCGAGGGTGGCTTTGACGGTACGGGTAACATCGAGGCTGACCCGTTCTTCGTGGACGCGGCCGGCCCGGACGATATGCCCGGCACCGAAGACGACAACCTGCGCTTGCTGCCCGGTTCCCCCTGCATCGACGTGGGGAACAACACTGCGCTGCCCGATTGCATGGGGATCGACCTCGACGGCAATCCGCGGTTCGTGGACGATCCGGATACGCCCAATGGCGGGGTTCCGGGTTGTGGCAGTCCGATCGTGGATATGGGCGCGTACGAGTTCCAGGGGATCATTTGTTCCTGGGACCTCGACGGCGACGACAGCGTAGGAATCCTAGACCTGCTTGCGCTGTTAGCTGCCTGGGGCAGCGACCCCGGCGGCCCGCCCGACTTCGACGGCGACGGCACCGTCGGCATCCTCGACCTGCTGGCGCTGCTGGCCAACTGGGGGCAGTGCGGGTGACAAATACAGCGCAGCCTTCCGCCCTGGTAGACCGGCCTGGGCTACTCAATCATCGTGTCTTCTTCGCCTTCTTGCGGCCCTTCTTCTTGGCGGCCCCGGATTCAGCTTTGAGTTGAGGCTTGTCGAGATGCGCAACGTCGATCGAATAGCGACCCAACCGGCTCCTACCATGATAGATAGCGAAGTGAACAAGTCCTGGCTCGTTTACAACCAAGCCGTCTACTCGAACAATAAGTCGATTCCTCTTTTTGTCTTGATAACTGATCCCGGTCGTAACTTCGCCAAGCTTTTTCCCCCCAGCGACGCTTATTCGGAGTCGCAAGTCCACGTCGTCGGGGTCACTTTCGAGATCGCGTTCTGTGAATGCCACTACCACGAGTCGTGGGAATATAAGTGGAAAGCCTGGAGTTAAGATCGAATCCCTGACGTTGAAGATACTTACATTATTTCGCTCTTTGTCCGTAACCGCGTCCTCTGCAACAACAATCAGCTTCATCCTTATCACGATTGGTCCCCACTGTCAGGAGAGAGTTGAATGTCTGTGTGGGTATCACTTGTACTAGATAACCGCTGCTCAGAACTTAGACGGATCGAAGGCTTGAACTGCGGCTTCCAAACAATCCGATCGCTAGCCTTCGCATGAGAAACGATCAGGTTGATTAGTGGCTTCGCCCATCGAAAAGGCGATTTGGAAAGATCATCCAATTCGCCTCTGATTTCTGAGAGCGGCTTGAAACACAGGGCGACTAGGTGGACGTAGAAACTCAATTCATCGTCCATCGCCGGTTTCCCCAGCGCGGCTAGTTCTGTGCATCGTTTCACAACAGCCTCCGTTGACATTTCGGTGGCCAGCGCCTGAATTCTTTGTATGGAACGGAAATGCTTGAAAAGATAAGTAGGAGTGTTCGCCACAACGAATACTCTTGCCGCTTCGGGAAAGGGATGTGAGTGATCAGGAGTCATCGCTTTACGCGAAAGTACTTGACAGCAGAGGAATCATACGGACATTGATGTACCCAATGGCTTACTTCTTTACCGACTCCCCATTTGCTGAGAATCCTCTTGTGCCCATCCTCAGAAATCTCGATGACGATTCCGGAATGCTCGGCGTCACCACCTGAATAGTAGACCGCAATATCGCCCGGTCTCACGTTCGAGGGGTCCACCTTACCATAGTCGTCTTCGTCGATTATGCGTGCAATATCGTTAGGGTCGAAGATACTTGTACGTCTACTGGCGAAAGTAAGCCCGTGGCAGTTGTAAACGGATGATGCAACCGGACCATGATCGGCTCCCGGAGGTGGGAATTCGATCTTCAAATCTCGTGCCTGTTTTTGGTACCACGCAGGTAGGTCACCCCATTCTTGTTGATTGTCAATCGGATTACCTTGCCGGGTCTCCACGCAAATGTTGGTCCGATCGGGTTCGCCAGGACGTAGGATTCTTGCCATGCCCAGCACGATACCATGACCTGCGGCCCGAGTATACCGCGAAGCATCGTAGAATGTCACCGTGAAACGCCGCCTGCTCATGGTCGTCCTGTTCCTGTTGCTCGGCGCGGTGGTCAACGTCGCCGTTGCGTGGGGGTGTGCGACGTGGTCTACGCTCAAACTTGTATCAGGGTCCTGGGTTGGTCCGCCAACCGAGGTAGATCAGCGCTGGTGGCAGCAAGTGGTGCCAGCGGGGGCCGCCCCAACGGCCAGCGCGGTGTGGCGAGGCCGTGGCTTCGGCTGTGACTCTCTGCTGTTACGTGGCGATCGATCAGGCGAAGCGGTCTTCCAAGAGGACCCAAGCGGACAATATACCTTCGGCGCCAGCTTCAACGCGAAGATGGATCGCGCGACACTGGTGCGATCTGGCTGGCCGTGGCGAAGCGGCGCTGGTGAGAGATGGGACCTTGACATCTCGCTGAGGACGCCGAGTCCGATGCTCGGTTACAAAGTAACGACGTGGCGCGATGCCGACCTACAGACCTCAGCGGTGAGCTTTGATCGGCCGACCTGGCTCGGCGGCAGCTCATTTCGCCTGCTTCCCCTCCGCCCCATCTGGCCCGGCTTCGGGATCAACACGCTCTTCTACGCCGCGATCTTGTGGCCGGTCATCCTCGGTCCATTCGCCCTGCGCCGACACTTCCGCCGCAAGCGCGGACTGTGTGTGTCCTGCGGCTACGACCTGCGCCACGCCGACCACGAGGCGTGTCCGGAGTGCGGGGCGGCGGGCGGCCCGGCAGCTGGAGCGATTGGTTAGCCCGCAGATTACTTCCAGACCTGCCAACCATCAATTGTCGGACTTGAGTCGCTGTCCCGCAAGTTGCTGTTCGCCTTCATCGAGCCTGGACAACACCTTCTCGATTGTTGGGCGAACATGACCAATGTCTTTCGGCGCTAGCTGCTGCGCCTCCCTACTGCCGGCGCCAACAAGCTCTTTGATTCGTTCAAGCGATAGGGTCCGCACGTCGGATGTCGCCTGGAGAATATGTTTGAGACAGCACCCAAACTCGCCATCCACGCGCATCTCGACTGGAACCATTGCCATGATAAAGCGCATCTCGGCAAAGTAGTCGCCGATCATGAACGCAGGGTCCGCTACCACCTTATTGCCATTGCCCGAAGCGAGGTGCTGCCGCAACCATTTGAGACCCGTCGTAACTGGCTCCTGCCCAGACTCGATACTCCTATTGTGCGCGTTGCCGTAACGTTCAATTCTTGCTATGATGACATCGGAGAGATCATCAGCCTCGAGCACTGGACGGGCGTAGCGAGAGAGCAGTTGGGATTCACAGAAAAGCATCATTTCTTCCCAGACCTCTCGCTGATGCTTTAAGCCACGCATCGAGGCAGATAGTTGGAAGACAAAGTACACGTCGACCTCAAACTGGGCAGTCTTCGAGTTCCACCCAAGGCCCAAGGACTCGCTGATTTCACGTGCTTCACCGCACAAGGCGCGCGAATAGTCGCTTAGTAGGTCGAAGAGAACTTGGTATTGGCGTACTTCCTGGCTGTTGGTCATCGGGTGCTCCCACAAGTCCGCATTGCGGGCTTGGCGCTCCGGCCTGGTTGGCGATATCATAGAGGCTGTTCGCCCCGGCAGCTAGGGCCACCGGCGAGTCGATCGCGGTCGAAGTCAAGAGCAGGCGACGACGACCCGCCAACACATCAGATATTCTAGCCTGCAGTCTCGTCGTCCGCACAGCGGATGCGCTGTGCAATTGCATGGAATAACCGTATTCGACTCAGTGGCGGCCGCTGTGTGTCTGCGGCTACGACCTTCGCGGCAATCTTGAGCACGGCTGCCCCGAATGCGGCTGGCGGGGCGAGGCTGACGGGTGAATCACTACGCCACCGACGTCTCACCGGCCGACGTTGCCGACGCGAATGCACCGCACCTGGCTTGGGCCGAGTTTGCGCCTCTCAATCATCCTGGACCTCTCAAGACCAGCGAAGAATTGGCCGAGGGTCCAATATCGAATCGTGATTGGGCAACCGCGTTCATGCCAACAGGAGAGTCACATGGAAACTCAAGAAATCAGCTTTGACGTGCGCCAGCAGGGCCAACCCATTGTTTTCACCAACGGGGCTGACACCGTGTCGGAGGGCTGCCTAGTACAGCTCGAAGCCGATGGTGTGGAAATCTACGCCAAGGTGGTGAAGACCTACGATGACCAGACCTTCGAAGGTGAGGTGACAGGCTCCCCAGGCAGCGACCTTAAGAAACTCGGCGATTTGAGAATCGGGTCTCCTATCCGCTTCCAGGACCGCAATATCTTCCAGTGTGCCGCCTGATCGGTTCGCCGCCCATCTTGGTCATCTACAGCCCGCCTTCCCCGGCGGGCTTTTCTTTAGGACGGTTCCGATGTATCTGTCGTTGCCGACCCGAATGATCTGCTGGCCGAGGTAGCAAGAGTTCTGGAAACCCGCATCCCGTCTGACAGGCCAACTGAACTGGGTTCCCGTCCCTGGAGAGGCTCATCCAACCCAAATCGGCCGACGGACCCGTACACCTCAAGCTCTACACGGGTTCGGCGTGCAGTTCGCGGGGGGAAATAACCAGTGACGAGTTTGCCTTCTGGATATGTTCAGTCAACTCGTCGAGACGCTTGTCTAGCCCCCACTGATGCAGGTCGTCCGCGGTCAGGTGATTCAGCAGGAATGGCATGATCCGCGCCTTGTGCTGGTCGTAGCTTACCTTCCATGCGTTGCCCCTCTCCGGCTTGCGACATGTGGCCTTCAATACGTCGCTCAGCTTCCCGAATCGCGGCAGCTCCAGCTCGATCGAGGCATCGCCAAGCAGTTCCCGGTAGGCCGCAGTAAGCACTCCGTCGGGGATGTAGTTCTCGATCTCTCGCCCGTCGGTAACCCAATACAGCCCGACGACCTTTTCACATTCGGCCTTCAGGCGCTGCTTCCCGGCATCAATGTCGGCGGACTCCGAGTCACGGTCGCTGTCGCAGACCATCACGACGTGCCGGGACAGCCGCATCAAGTTCACCAGTTGTGTCAGCTCCTCGTCCAGGGTGAGGTGCGCTCTGAGGCTGCCCCCGTAACACGCGATCTGATAGTGGAGACCCTCGACGAAGTTAGGTCTGCGCAGCTCCAGGCACTTCTTGAGGAACATCCGATCGGTCGGTCCCTCGACCCAGATGACGATGTTGGCCTGGAGGATATCGCTCGCCCTCACGTCCAGGAGGTCCAGCGTGCGGTACAGATCCTCCGTCGCCTCGCACCTCTGCACGGACGACTTGTCGCCATCGTGCTCCACGCGAAAGACGTTCGACGCGAGGCCGGCATCCAACAAGACCGGTGAATGAGTTGTGATAATTGACTGCCCCTTCAGCTCGCGCTTTATGATGGCGATGAGATGCCGTTGGGCTTCGGGGTGCAAGTGAGTTTCCGGTTCCTCTACAAGAAGGATACAGTCGGGCGCTGAAGCCAACTCAAATGCCAGCATCAATAAATGATGAACGCCGTCGCCAAGTGAGTCGATGCCGAGATAGCGTCCTCTCCAATCAACATTGAGTGCTACACCGCCATGCTGCGGGACCAGGCGGATGTCCGACGTCTGCATCAGGTCTGCAAAGATCGTCTCGACGCGTTGAAATATCCGGAGCGACTTCTTGTCCTTGGGCTCAGCGCCGCGCCAAATGTCGAGCTGCTTGATGATGTTCGCGCTAGTGTGAGTTGGACTCCTGAGACTTCGCCAACCGCTGACGAATCGAAGCTGCTTGGCGAACCGATCGAGCGTGAATGCGAAAACGCTAGGCAGGACCTTGTCCCTGAGCATTGGCCATATCTGTTCTTGTCTAGCAGCCGGACCAAAGACGCCGTGCAGTTGCTCTAATAGCTCTTGCATACCTAAGAGCTTGCAGACGGGGGCGACGGTGCCCGCCACAGCTGATCCAGCTTCAGCACCGACTTCAATGCCTGCCTCGACTATGGAAGAGATTACATGATCTACCCAATCCTGGTGGATTATCTTTCTTATCTTGTCAAGGACATCGGGGTCATCGCGCAATTGCAAGTTGACAGACAGGCGAGGTGGGACTTCCTGCTCAGCATCACCGATATCGTGAAGTACCGGTTGTTCGACTTGAATTCTCCCGCCGGATGTTCCCAACTCGCTGGCGTGCTTGGCAAGCCAGCACATAGCATCCAGGATGTTTGATTTCCCGCTGTTGTTTTTCCCAATGATGATGTTGTGGGTGCCGAGATCGGATAGGCATACTTCGGGCTCCCCGAAGCTCCACATACCTGTGATTGTGATGGACTTGACTCGCATGGCCCTCGTCCAGTGGCATGCTTTCGCAAGGCATGCGCCACCAACGGAAGTGCAGTGTACCGTGCGACGACTGGTGGGAACGCGAGAACTGCTACCAGCCTTAGCGACAGGGCTTCGCTTGGAAGTGGGCCCGAGCTGAGGCCATGGCAGCCGATCGAGGCAAGCCGCTGTCCCTACGGTCCCTTACGAAGTCCACCCCAGACAGACACACCCCGACCAGCCTACGGCCGAACCGCCGACCCGCGCCGGTGCCGCCGGCAACCGCGTCTGATCGCGGTGTTGAGTCGGGCGACGGGTCTTTCGTTGGCTTGGCCCGGCCGAATCGTGGGGCGTAGGATGGTTCGGCGGTCCGATGGGGTGCCGGTGAGAGCCTTCCCGGCACTTCTCGGCTCGCCATCGAAGGCTCACAATGGTTGCATTACTCAGATTGCGTCGTCCGCTGAGGTCCGCTCCGCAGGCTTTGATTGTCATCGAAGCGGCGGCCCTGGAAGAGGCCTATCCCGATTGGGTGAAGATGATTTGCGCCGGTGCGCTCACCAACAACGAGCACGTCGGCTACCGGAACCTCGAAATGTACCGCGCCCAACTGTGTGAGCAGGTACGCACTGAGATGCCCGACGTTGCCCGGCGGCTGCGCTACATCAGCCGTGCGACCCTCATCCCGCTTTCGGAATGGCGCGCAGGCGATGGATTGCTCCAACGGATGCTGGACGAACTAGCTCTGGTCGTCAACGAAGCTCAAATCGACCCGGCACCCACGGATGGGGCCGGTGAGTTGGAAGGGTTCAAGCGGCCCGTGAAACTCCGAAGGGATGAGGTCGAGGGCATCATTGGGAAACGCTCATACTCCATCGCCCGTTCCCTACGGACGGCCGGTTGCAAGGTCGTGGTCGTGAACCACGCGGCCTACGCCGAGCACGATGACCTCTGCCAGATGTTCCCGAAGTACCGTAAGTACCACGACAAGAGCGGAGAGTAGTGCGTTCAACACAGCTTGCCACGTTTCAACACACCTCAACACACAAATCAAGCCAGCGTTGGCCAAATCGAGCCAGCGTCGGCCGGAAACCCTGCAAATAAAGGGTGTTCCGTGGCTCTGCCCACACCATCGGCGGTGTGCGTATTCTCTGCTAGTGAACCTGAACCCTGGAGCGACACGCATGGATTGTCTGACGATTGGACAGCTCGTTTCACACTTCCGCGTCACGCGGGCCACCCTCAACCACGCGCTCGTCACCTACGGGCCGGAGCCTGCTTGCCGCATCGGTGCCTATCGCGTGTGGACCTCTGACCAGCTCGCCCGGATTGAGCGAAGTTTGGCGATTTCAGCGTCGAAGCGGACGCGGCCGGTTGCGGCCCTGGAGAGTCAACATCAGGGCGCTGCGATGTAGCTGCGCCGTGAAAATGAAAATGCCCGTTGGCTCAGCATTGGCACAGGGAGCCGCACGGGCACGGAGAAAGACGATGTGCAAGAACACTAAATCTACGGCGAGTTCGCGTACAGCCCCACCATGTGAGCCATCTTTCGCGGCTGGAGGGCGTTCGTCGCGTCCTCCGGCCGTTTCCCCACCCCCGGACCCCCCGCGAGGCAACGGTGACGGCCGACGGAACGGTACAAGGATAGCAGCGCGCAGCAGGCCGAGGCGGCCGGCGTTTCCCATCGTTGCCGTCGAGGGCGTTCCTGGCGACGGGACGGTCGGGGAGGGGCTGTTCTATCGAGTCATCGGCCAGGACGTGGTCCCCGGTGCCGTGAGCGTGGCGGTGTGCTCGCACGATGCGGGGTGCATCTCTTTCTCAGGCAACGCGCTGACGGAGCCGGCTTCGCTGAGGTGGAAACTCACCAGCGCCAAGCAGAGCTTCGGCATTAGGCGCAGCAGTGTTGATAAATGGATGAAGGCGATTGTGCGGGCCGTTCTCGATGAGCTGGCGGCGGTCGAGGCGCGGCGTACCGGTCAACCGCTTCCGGACCCCATCAAGACGCCGACACCGGGCTACCCAAAGATTTACCCACGTCGGCCAGCCGCGAGGGTCAGGCACAGCGACGGGCTGCCACGATCGCTGTCTATCGAGGAGAGGTGGGAGTTTCTGACGAGGGCACTGATGTCGGAGCCCGAAGCGTACGTGCCCACTTTCATCGGCCTTGTGTTCATTCATGCGTTCGACCACTTCACCGCCGCGCTGGGGGAGTCAGACGTGGAATGCACTCCACGGCTCGCCGACTCGCTCGACCGCAAGATCAGGGATTTTCTAAGGCACGCGCTATGAGCACGAAGCCCACAAAGTCGCTCTTCCAACCGATCTCGACATGTGTCGCCGACGTTGAACGCAAGGCGGTCCAGTGGTTGTGGTCGAAGAGGATACCGGTGGGGACGGAGACCACGATTGCCGGGGATCCCGGTGTCGCCAAGACTTTGATGATGTTGGACATTGCCGCCAGGGTATCGAGGGGGAAGCCTCTGCCGTTCTCGCGCGAGAAGCAACCGGCCGCTGATATCGTGATTGTGAGCGCTGAGGATGATCTTGAGACCGTCATCGCACCGCGCCTCCATGCGGCGGGCGCCGACCTCAAGCGCATCCACTCACTCGACGCCGTGAAGGTTCCCGGTTCCGGCTGTGATGACGAGTTTGCATTCGCCCTCGACACGACGCTGGGAGCGTTGGAGGTGATGCTCGATCAGCACCCATCGACCCGGCTGGTAATCATTGATCCGGTGACGGCGTTTCTGGCGAAGGCGGACGCCAACTCCAACACCGATGTCCGGGCGATGATGCGGTCGCTGGGGAAGTTGGCCGCCGCGCAGAGTGTCGCCGTCGTGCTCATCTCGCACCTCAACAAGAAAGTCGCAGACTTTGGTTCGGCGTTGTATCGAGTGACAGGCAGCCTGGGGTTTGTGGCGGCGGCGCGGGCGGCGTTTCTCGTGGCCGAAGATCCTGACGGCCATGACTGTCGGCTGATGCTCCCCCTCAAAATGAACTTGGCCAAGCGACCGAAGGGCCTCGCGTTCTACATTTGCGAGAACGGTGACGGCGTTCCCTATGTCGCCTGGAATCCGGAACCTGTCCACCTAACCGCAGACGACGTGGTAAGGGCTGGCGGCGGACGTGGGCCCAGCGAGACTCAGCGAGCCAAGACGTTCCTGGAGAGGACGTTGGCCGAAGGGCCAATGGCGGCGGATGAGGTGAAGAAGCGCGCCGAGGCAGCAGGGTTCGCCTGGCGGACAGTGAATCGGGCCAAGGCTGACCTGCACGTCGAATCCGAGCGAGACCGCAACGACAGTGGCCAGGTCGGTGACTCGTGTTGGTGGTTGCCCGGAACCCCTAGGAGAGAGTTTGGCAAACAGGCAAACAGGGCTAACGACCCTGAAAAACCTGTTTGCCAGGTTGCCAACTCTCCCACCCATGATGGCCAGTGTCAGAAGCCGGCGGGGGAATCACGATGACGGCCCGCGGAGGTTCCATCAGTCGAACGATGGTCGGCCGGTCGGGGCCCTTCACCGGGCCGCTGGTCGAATGTCATTGCCGGGTTCGGCTCCCCGGCGCCAGGTCGCTGCGAGTCGAGGTGCTGCGAGGCATCGGTGCCTCCTCGCGGCGGCCGACACACCGAGACCCCCCGTGAACCTGGGCCGGGATTCGTCCCGGCCTGGTGACACTGGCCGGCCACTGCGAGGGTGGTGGTCGGCCTTTCGACCCACACCGACCAACGGGCACAGACCTCGGAAGTCTCATGATGACGAAGCAAGCACCGGTGACCGATTCCTTGGTTCTAATTGATGTCAGGGCGGTTGGCGCGATGCTAGGTTGCTCTTGGCGAACGGTCTACCGCCTTGCCGATGCCGGAAAGCTCCCGCGGCCCGTCAAGGTCGGGCGGCTCACGCGCTGGCGGAAAGACCTGATCCAGGCGTTCATCTTGAACGGCTGCACGATGACTGGTTTGAAGGCGGCGGATTGAGAATCTGCAAAGTAGCGCTTGCGTTGAGTAGAAGTATCGGGTATCGTAGGACTGATGGCCAAAAGGCGTGTCAAGCTGAGCGAGCAAATCCGGCGAGCGGTGAAAGCCAGCGGGCTGAGCCAGTACCGCATCAGCAAGGAACTGGGTGTCTCCGAATCGACGATCAGCCGGTTCGTGTCGGGCAAGGGTGGGTTGTCGATGGAATACCTCGACGCCTTGGCCGACCTCTTGGGGTTGAACATCGCTGCCACGCGCAAACGGCGACACCGAAAGGGCAGGTGATCTATGGCAACCGTTTACAAACCAACCGTGACAAAGGCTGTACCCGAAGGGGCGGAAATCTTCACTCGAAAGGGCGAGCGGTACGCCCGCTGGAAGCCCAAGGTGGGCAAGACTCGCACTGCGCCCGTGACAAAAACGGCGAAGGGTGATCGCATCCGAATCCGATCCAGCAAGTACCTCGCCAAATATCGGGATGGCTCCGGCATCGTCCGCAAGGTGGCGACCGGGTGCCGTGATGAGGTTGCTGCCCGCTCATTGCTCGCTGAGCTGGTGCGACGGGCTGAACTGGTCAGGTCGAATGTGCTAAGTGTGGCTGAGGATGCCGCCGCCGATCACCAGCGCATTCCGCTGAGCGAACATTTCGCGGCATATGACGGCCATCTGCGTGAGAAGGATGTGAGCAAGACTCACCGCGAGGACCGGAAGCGTTATCTCAAACGGCTCGCTGCTGAGTGCGTGTTTACGATTCTGGCCGACCTCGACCAATCGGTGATGGAGCGTTGGCTTGCCCACCAGAGGGCCACTGGTATGTCGGCTCGGAGTCGCAACGCCCACCTTGCAGCCCTGGTTGGGTTCGGCAATTGGTGCGTTGATACCTGCCGACTTACCGTGAACCCGTTTGCTCGCATGAAGCGGGCTAACGAAAAGACTGATCGCAGGCGAAAGCGCAGAGCGATGACCGAGGACGAGCTTGTGAAGCTGCTGCGCGTGGCACGTCGCCGTCCGCTGCTGGATCGGATGACAATTCGGCGAGGCCCGCGCAAAGGCCAAGTCGCTGCCAGCCTAAGCGACGCGACACGGGCGACCCTCGAACGGCTGGGTCGGGAGCGGGCACTGATCTACAAGACGCTGGTACTGACGGGACTCCGGCGGGGTGAATTGGCGTCGTTGACCGTGGGCGATCTGGACCTCGACGGTGCGGTAGCATATGCGGCCCTCAATGCTCGCCATGAGAAAAACCGTCAAGGCTCGGAGATTCCGCTCAGAGGCGATCTCACGGACGACCTTCGCCGATGGCTCGCTGACAATCTTCGGTCGCTCCAGGCGGAAGCACGGCGGCGTGGTGAGCCGATACCGATGAAGTTGCCGGTAGACATGCCAGTGTTCAACGTGCCGAAGCAACTGGTGCGTATCCTCGACCGCGACCTGAAGCTCGCCAACATCCCGAAGCGCGATGAGCGGGGACGCACCATCGACGTACACGCCCTGCGACACACGTTCGGCACCCATCTGAGCAAGGGCGGTGTCGCCCCGCGGACGGCTCAGGCGGCAATGAGGCACAGTGACATCGCCCTGACGATGAACGTCTACACCGATCCGAAGCTTTTGGACGTGGCAGGTGCTCTTGACGTGCTGCCCGACCTGCCGCTTGATGGCGACGACCGACCGGTGCGACAGCGGGCAACGGGCACGGAGGGACAACAGTTTGTACCAGGGTTTGTACCAGGGTTTGTACCAGCCACTGACCGAACAGGTACAAACCAGTCAAGTGCTGACAAGGCGACCGGCGATAGACTCGAATATCGGGTCGAGACGCCGACGCGCGCAAGTGGTGACTCTGGCAAGAGAAGCGACCCGCTGACAAGTGCTGTCAACGAGTCGCCGCAAATCGGGGTGACTGGATTTGAACCAGCGGCCTCCTGCTCCCAAAGCAGGCGCTCTGCCAAGCTGAGCTACACCCCGGCGAATCGTCGAAGAGTCTAAACGTCGAAACGTCCAAAGGAAAGCGGTCAGAACACAGCAGCACCGGTTCGCAGGGTGATCAATGATCCGAAGTGCGAGGATTCCTTTCCGATCGAACGTAATATCGCCGGACTCGCCGATTGGACGCTCCGCCGCCGATGACCCCCAGGTCCATCAGCGCGGCCAGGACGACCACCACCAGGTAGATCCCCGTTACGGAGCTGTGCGAATTGATCGCCCAGGCGTAGGCCAGTGTGGTCAGCGGCATGCAGAAGAACCCCAGCAGCGGCCAGAGGACCGTCTGATAGGCGGCGCCGAGATAGTTGCTGAAGATGACCACGAGAATGATCGCAAAGCGGGGAGTAGCCAGGGCCAGGCAACCGATGAGGCAGGGCATGGCGGTAGTGTCAAGCCTGCGGCGGCTTGAGGCAAGGCGCAGCGGCAAGTAGACTTTCCGCCATTGTGGATCACCAGCGGGTCTCAAGGCGCCGTGGTCTGCAGCCATTGGAGTAGGTCGTGATCTTTCTTGCCGTTGAGCTTGAGGCGTATGCTCCCATTGGCGTGCTGGTGGTCATGGTGATTCTCTTTGCGGTGGCCAACCTGGCGCTGACGCATGTGCTGGGCCCGCGGAGGGAAGGGCCGGCCAAAGGGATCGCCTACGAATCGGGGATGAACCCCATCGGCTCCGCCAGGAAGCGGTTCAATGTCCGCTTCTACATTCTGGCGATGACGTTCCTGGTGTTCGACGTGGAGATCATCTTTCTTTATCCCTGGGCGGTGACGTTCTCCAACCTTGCCCCGAGGAGTCCCGAAGCCGGGCTGTTCCTTGGCCGAATCATGTTCTTCATCGGCACCTCGATCGTGGCGTACGTCTACGCTTGGCGCAAGGGTGTCTTCCGCTGGGATTGAGTAGGCGGGGATCGAGGGATCAACGCAAAGAAATCCCCCGAAGCAGTGGTGGGGACCGCTTCGGGGGGAGGGAAGAGAAGTCGCCTGTTCGGCGGCTTGCGGCGTGGGTGCTATATCCGTCCTTATGCACCCCGCCAGTGGGAGAATGCGATGGGAAGCGCCCGTCGGGAGCAGGCCACCCCGTCATTTCCGGGGAGTCGGGTACCGGCTCTATCCTTGTTTGCCCGACCCGTGCAAGTTGATTCCGTCCACTCGCTGACCTCCTTGCCTTGCTGTGTTCGCCTCCCATCGCGTGATTGAAGCCGGTCGGCCCTCGGAGCGCACAGGCCGGCCGGATATGAGCAGACCCTCGGCCGCCAAGACTTCGAGAGATCCGCGTGACGGATCACCCGTTGTGGGGCGGCGATCTTCCTGATGCGAAGCCTTGGTGGTGTGTTCTATGACCATCGAATGTGTAATGCCTTGATGCTGACCCGGGTCTTCCTCGTCCGCCACGGCGGACTCGTCAGACCCGGCTGCGGATGACTTGATGCTTTCGTCTCAACTGCATCCCATCGAGTTACCACAATTCATGCACTTATAGCAGTTGCCGTTGCGTATGGTGATCGAGCCGCATACGTCACATGCGGGCGCATCGCCCATCAGCTCAGCGTTCGCACGATCCAAAGGGTTAATGGCCGCTACCGCCACCGTCGATGCCGCAGCGATTGGGGCAGTTGTGCGCTCGCTGGTTGCTCTTCCGTCAAGAGGCTGGGGTTCGGCGGCGCTCGTGGTGGAAGACGGCCCGTCGATCTGAGCCGGCGGTTGCTGATCGTCGTGCTCTTTGGCGCCGTTGGGGGTAGCTCGAATGGCTACAGGTCGGCCACTGTGTGGGCTCGGTTCGATTGCCGACCATGCTCGATTCTGGTCCGCGGGGCTGCTCGGCAAGTTCTGATTGGCTTCGGCCTTCTTGGCGACGGTGCGGCGCTTGGGAATATTCTCCTCTCGGTAGCCGGGGAGAAACTCCATGCCCAGCCAACGGAAAATGTAGTCCAGCAAACTCTTGGCGAAGGGGATATCACTGTTGGTGGTCATGCCCATGGGCTCGAACCGTTGGTGGGTGAACTTGTTGACCAGGCTTTCGATCGGCACGCCGTACTGAAGCGCCACGCTGATCGCGATGCCCAGGCAGTCCATGAGCCCGCCGATGGTTGAGCCCTCCTTGGCCATGGTGATGAACAGTTCACCGGGACTGCCGTCCGTATACAGGCCGACGGTCAGATAGCCTTCGTGCCCGGCGACGTTGAAGCGATGGGTGATGCTGGCCCGGGTGTCAGGCAGCCGTCGCCGCAGCGGCCGATCAACGATCCGCTCGACGATCCGCTCGGTGACGACGGGCGGGGTGTCGCGGGACTCGGAGGATGTCGATGAGATCGACATCGCAGGCGCCGCCTCCACAGCTGCGGTTGACGCTTCCCCCAAGGCTGCCTCCACCGCCTGTGCGTGATTCTCTTCGTCAGTTCGCATTTTCACCTCAGCTTTCGTGCTTAGCGGCTGGCTCAGCTTGCTGCCGTCGCGGTACAGGGCATTGGCTTTCAGTCCCAGCTCCCAGCTCAATCGATAGGCGTCGACAATGCCCTCAACGGCAGCGTTGGCGGGAAGGTTGATCGTCTTGGAGATCGCCCCGCTTATAAACGGCTGCGCCGCCGCCATCATCCGAATGTGGCCGGTGGCGGCGATGAACCGCTTGCCGAGCTTCCCGCAGGTGCTGGCGCAGTCGAACACCGGCAGGTGCTCATCTCTCAGATGGGGTGCACCTTCAACCGTCTGGGTGCCGCAGACCGCCTGGTTCAGCGCGTCGATCTGCTCGCCGCTGAGCCCCAGCGCGCGAAGCCCGTTGAACGAATCGTCGCCTCGAGCCTGTTCAATATCAATCCCCAGCGACGCCAGCACATGCTCAGGCATCGACCAGGCCGTAAACGCGAAGGCAAGCTCAAACACCGCTGGCAAGTGGTTCTCCAGTTGGACCAATTCCTGCGAGCGATAGCCGCAGTCGGCGAGGAACTCGCGGAACGTCATGCCCGCGTGCGGACCGTCCTTGGGCATGGGTGTTTCCAAGCTCAACGTGCCCATGACGTACGTGAGGATGTCGTCGAGTTGCTCTGTTTCGTAGCCGAGTGCCCGCAAAGCCGGCCGAAGCGACTGGTTGGCGATCTTGAAATACCCGCCGCCGGCCAGCTTCTTGAACTTGGTCAGGGCGAAATCCGGCTCTCCCCCGGTCGTGTCGCAATCCATCAACAAGCCGATCGTTCCGGTGGGAGCGATGACCGTGGTCTGAGCGTTGCGGTATCCGAACTTCTCGCCGAGCTGAAGTGCATCGTCCCAGGCCAGCGTCGCTCGATTGAGCAGTTCCTCGGCGTTGGCGATGTTGCTTCGGCCGGCGCGGAGGAGATCGTGGTTGATCGGGACGGGCCTGATCGGCAGCCCTTCATAGTCATCGGAATCGCGCCGGACGCCATACGCAGCCCGGCGGTGGTTGCGGATCACTCGCAGCATCGGCTCACGATTCTCAGCGAAGCCGGGGAACGGTTGCAGTTGCTGTGCCATTTCGGCGCTGGCGGCGTATGCCCGGCCGGTGAGCGTGGCCGTGATCACGCCGCACAGGGCCCGCGCCTCGTCGCTGTCATACGGAATGCCCGCCTGCATCAGCATCGCCCCGAGATTGGCGTATCCCAGCCCCAGCGTGCGGAACCGCCAGCTTTGCTCGGCGATCTCCTTGGACGGGTAGCACGCCATGAGCACGGAAATCTCCAGCACGATCGTCCACAGTCGAATCGCGTGCTCGAATCCATCCACGTCAAAGGTGCGCCGCTCGGCATCGTAGAACTTCATCAGGTTGATCGATGCCAGGTTGCAGGCGGTGTTGTCCAGAAACATGTACTCGCTGCACGGGTTCGACGCGTTGATCCGCCCGGAGGCGGGGCAGGTGTGCCAGGCGTTGATGGTCGTGTCGTACTGCACGCCGGGGTCCGCGCACCGCCAGGCGGCAAAGCAGATCTGCTCCCAGAGCTCGCGGGCCTTCATCGTCTTGGCGATCCGCCCGTCGGTTCGGCGGATGAGGTTCCAGTCGTCGTCGGCGTCCAGCGCGGCGAAGAACGAGTCGGGCAGGCGGACGGAATTGTTGGAGTTCTGTCCCGAGACGGTGAGGTACGCCTCGCCGTTGAAGTCGTAGCCCAGCACCAGGCCGGTTTTCTCGGCGAGCTTCTGCTGCTCCGGGGGCAGGTGCTTGAGACCCTCGACCATCGCGGCGACCTTGAGCTCCTCGCGCACCTTCCAGTTGACGAAGGCTTCGATGTCGGGGTGGTCGATGTCGAGGCAGACCATCTTGGCGGCCCGGCGGGTGGTTCCGCCGGACTTGATCGCGCCTGCGGCGCGGTCGCCGATTCTTAGAAAGCTCATCAGGCCGGAGCTTTTGCCCCCGCCTGAGAGCGGCTCGTTCTCTCCGCGCAAGGATGAGAAGTTGGTGCCGGTGCCGGAGCCGTACTTGAACAGGCGAGCCTCGCGCACCCACACGTCCATGATCCCGCCTTGCGAGACCAGGTCGTCGCGGATCGATTGGATGAAGCATGCGTGCGGCTGAGGGTGGCTATAGGCGTCGGGTGCGGGTTTCGCCTCGCCGGTGGCGGGATCGGGCACCCAATGCCCCTGGGCCGGGCCGGTGATCCCATACGCCCAGTTCAGCCCGGTGTTGAACCACTGTGGGCTGTTGGGCGCCGCCATTTGGTCAAGCAGCATGTGCGCCAGCTCGTCGTAGAACGCTTCGGCGTCGTCGGCTGAGTCGAAGTAGCCGTACTGCTCGCCCCAATGCCGCCAGCACCCGGCCATCCGGTGAATCACCTGCTGGGCCGACCGCTCGCATGAGGTGATGAGGTTGCCCTTCTCATCAAGCTTCGGTGTCCCATCGTCGTTGAACTGAGGCACGCCCGCCTTGCGGAAGTACTTGCTGACCATGATGTCCGTAGCCAGTTGCGACCACTGCTTGGGCGTCTCGACATCGTGCATCTCGAAGACGACCTTGCCATCGGCGCCGGTGATGCGGCTGGTCCGCTTGTCCCACTCGACAGCGGCGAAGACGTCCTGACCTGGCTTGGTAAATCGGCGGGTGATCTTCATTGGCTACCTCAAAGCGTCCATGCGTGCGTTTGATCTGAGCCGTCATGGCTCAGTTGATGTCTCTTGTAGGGTCCGCTCCGCGGACCGTTTCCTGGCAATTCCTCGACCTCACTGGTCCGCACAGCGGACCCTACGAAATGACTCCACCTCCTTGTTTCCTTCCTATGCGCCACGCCAAGTCGATGGATGGCACTCTCGACTTGACGATCTCTAGAAGCTCCAGCACGCACGATGAATCACCATCAGCGTCAGTCATGTCGCCCAGATCTAGGCCGCTGAAGCGGTAGGTCCAGATTTCAATGTCACATACCCAGAAGCAGATTCGCCGGACGCTAGCGTCTTCCCAAACGTCTTCAACGATGTCGAACGAGTGGTCCTGATCGATAGCCGCTTCGTTCTTGCTCCCTAGCAAGGGGAATTCCCGAAACGTGATGTGCCCGTCCCTAATCGCGTGATCGATCGCCATAGGATTCAATCCACCCTTGGTAACGTCAAACCTCTCTGATCCTGATACTTGCCGCCTTTGTCGGCGTATGAGACCGAACACACGCGGTCGGCTTTGAGGAAGATGATCTGGGCGATGCCCTCGCTGGCGTAAATCTTGGCCGGAAGTGGCGTGGTGTTGGAGATCTCCAACGTCACCTTGCCACGCCACTCCGGCTCAAGGGGAGTTACGTTCACAATGATCCCGCAGCGGGCGTAGGTCGATTTGCCCACGCAGAGGGCCAGCATGTCGCGCGGGACCGTGATCGTCTCGACGGTCTCGCCCAGCGCGAAGCTGTTGGGCGGGATGACGATGTGGTCCCGGCCGGTCTCGGCCGTATCGATCGTGACGAACATTTCGTCGTTGAAGTTCTTAGGATCGACGATTGCGTGGCCGCCGTGCGGCGCGACGTTGGTGAACACCTTGAACAGCGTCCCGACGCGTACGTCGTAGCCGTAGCTGGACAGGCCGAAGGAGACCCGTCCCGGCCGCTTGCCGTTGGTCTCGAACGGCTCGATGCCGACCAGTTCGCGGATCTGGGTGTCGCAGAGAACGGCCATGTCAATGTACCTCCAGCTGAAACGTCACCGCGCTTGCGGAAGCCCTCGATGGGGCAGGATGCGATCGTGCGAGCTTCCGACGGCTCCCGCGCTCAAACGTCATGCTTCCCACATTGCCGAGCCCCTGATGCCCGGAATCCCTACTGCCGCGGCCATGGGCTTCCACCGAAGGCACGCGGCGTTGTGCCCACCCCCAAAGCCATGGAAGGGGGCAGGCCGACGCGAGTCGTTGCATTGCCCGAGGCACGCACGACCACCCAATATGATCGGCGTGGGGAGGTATCCTACTACCACATCTTGGGTGTGCAAGCGGCAAAGCCCCATAATGTTGAGTTTTTCTTCCCTTCGCCCAACTCGCGCCCGCGCAGCAAGTTACGCCGACCGCCGCCCAGCGCTTGGAGCCCACAGCCGATCGCCGCGGGGCGAATTGCAGGCCAATGACAAAAACTTTCTGTCAGCCTGCCCAATTCATCATCGCCGAAACACTCAAGTCGATCGACCAAGCCCTGCGCGTTGTCTGTAGCTCTGGGGTGAATACCCCAGGCTCGCGCAGTCCGGTGCCGAGAGCGGCGTAGACTTCAAGCGATGGCGGCGACTCACGAGGCGATTCTGGCGAATCTGACGAATGCTCAACGAGCGGCCGTGACCCACCGAGATGGGGCAATGCTGGTGCTGGCCGGTCCGGGCTCGGGCAAGACCACGGTGGTGACCCATCGCATGGCGCACCTGATCGCGGGGGGGGTGCCGCCGTGGCAGATCCTCGCGCTGACGTTCACGAACAAGGCCGCAGGCGAAATGGGCGAGCGTATGGCGGCGATGCTGCCGGGGCGATCAACCGGCCGGGGCGGCCCCACGATCGCCACGTTCCACTCGTTCTGTGCCCGGCAACTGCGGCAGTTTGCTGAAGCCGCTGACCTCGCGCCGCGGTATTCGATCTACGACGACGCGGACCAACGAGACGCGATCAAGCAGGCGATGAAGCAAGCGGAGGTTGATTCCACGAACTTCACGCCCGGTGCGATTGGGGCCGCCATCAGCAACGCCAAGAACCGCCTGCTTGATGCGCACGCATTCGCCGCGCAGGCCAGCGGATTCCGTGAAGGCCTTATCACGAGAGTGTACAGCGCATACGAGAAGATTCTGCGAGCCAACGATGCGCTGGATTTCGACGACCTGCTGTTGCGAATGGTCCGGTTGCTGCGGACCGACGAGCAGGTGCGCACGCAACTGCAACAGCGGTACCACTATCTGCTGATCGACGAGTATCAGGACACGAACCACGCGCAGTTCGTGATCGCGCACACGCTGGCCGCGTCCCACGGCAACATCTGCGTGGTGGGCGATCCGGATCAGTCGATCTATGGCTGGCGCGGCGCTGACATCAGCAACATCCTGGAGTTCGAGCAGCAGTATTCGATGGCGAAAGTCGTGCCGTTGGGCCAGAACTTCCGCAGCACCGGCCATATTGTGGACGCGGCCGCAGGATTGATCGAACACAACAAGCGCCGCAAGAGCAAGCGCCTCTACACCGAGCTCGGCGCCGGCGAGCGCCCCGCGGTCGTGATCTGCCGCGACGAGCAACATGAAGCGGCATTGGTGGCGGAGTTCCTGCGAGGTCAATCCGAGCAGCACGGTGTCGTCTGGAAGGAGATGGCGGTGCTCTACCGCGTCAATGCGCTGAGCCGTGTGCTCGAAGAGGCGTTCCGCACCGCCGAGATTCCCTACGTGATCGCGCGGGGCACGGCCTTTTACGACCGCAAAGAGATCAAAGACGCCCTGGCGTACTTGCGCGTAATAGCCAACCCAAACGACGAGGTGTCGTTGCGGCGAATTATCAACACGCCGAGCCGCGGCATCGGCAAGGCCACGCTCAAGAACGTCGAGCTGTTCGCCATCGACGGCCAGCTTCGGTTGCTCGAAGCGCTGCGGCGGGCCGGTGAAGTGAACGGTCTGACCTCGCGGGCGGTCAATGCGATCACAAAGTTCGTGCAGATGCTCGAAGGTTGCCATAATGCTGCGGCCGCCGAGGTACCGGGGACCTTGGCCGGTTCAAAGCATCTGGCGAGGCTCGTCGAGCAGGTGATCCGTGAATCCGGCCTGGAGTCGGCCTATCAGCAATCACCAACGGAGGAGGACCAGCAGCGCCTGGCGAACCTCGAAGAGCTGATCAGCGCCGCGGCGCAGTTCGTCGCGCCGCCGGCTGATGAGCAAGGGCCGGAGCTCCGACTGTTGGACGTGCTTACGGCCTTTCTGGAATCGGTCGCCCTGGTCAGCGATGCGGACCTCGTTGATCCGCAGCGGGGAACGGTGACGTTGATGACGCTGCACACCGCCAAGGGGCTGGAGTTCTCGGCGGTGGCCATGATCGGCCTGGAGGAGAACCTGCTTCCGCACGCCAGGGCGGCCGAAAGCGACAGTGAGCTTGAGGAGGAGCGGCGGTTGTGCTTTGTGGGCATCACCCGGGCCAAGCGCCGCTTGCAGTTGAGCCGGGCCGCAGTCCGAACGCACCGGGGCGTCCGGGAACCGACGATCGAAAGTCGTTTCCTCCGCGAGTTGCCCGCCGAATCGGTTGTCTTGTCGGATCATGCAGGCGAGGGTGCTCGGCTTGATGACGAACGCGATGGTGCGATGGAGTTTCCGGTCGGTTCGATTGTGCGCCATCCGAAGTTCGGCCTGGGGCGGGTGGAGTCGATCATGCCGCGTGCAGCGGGGGCCAGCGCTCGCGTGGCGTTCTCGACCGGCGGCACAAAGACGCTGATCCTCGACTTCGCGCCCTTGGAGCGGGTGGAATAGAAACATCAGAACGTTGAGACGCTCAAACGCCAAGACGAGCAGGTAGGCCGAGCAGTGAACACAATGCAGCAGGCAACACGTGCAGTGCTTGATCGGTGCTATGAGCTGGGCTTCGCCCTGGCGGGCATTGCGCCGGCTGAGCCAACGCGGTATGAGCCGCAGTTACGGCAGTGGCTTTCGCAGGCCAAGCACGGCGAGATGCAGTATCTCGCCCAACACACCCCACAGCGGATCGATCCGCGGAACATGGTGCCGGGGGCGAAGTCGATCATCTGTGTGGCGGACCGCTATCACGCCCACAGCACGGAGGAAACCAAGCCGCGCCGTCCCGACACGGGATCGAGGTCGAGCCTTCACGGTGAGACTTCGATAAGCCCGGACGATCGTCCGCGTGGCCGCATTGCCCGCTACGCGCGCGGTGAGGACTATCACGCGGTGATGAGCAAGCGACTTCGCCGGCTCGCTGATGAGCTGGGCAGGCAGTTTCCAGGCGAGACGTTTCGCGTTTGCGTGGACACCGCTCCCGTGCTGGAGCGCGAGCACGCCCAACGGGCCGGCCTCGGAGCCGTCGGCAAGCACACGCTGTTGATTGAACCGGGCGTGGGGAGTTACCTGCTGCTAGCCCAGATTATTACCACGGTTCAGTTGGCGCCTTCCCAACCGTGCGATACTGATCCGTGCGGAGAATGCACGCGTTGCATTGATGCGTGCCCGACGGATGCGATCACCCCGTTCTCGGTCGATGCGACCAAGTGCATCAGCTACCTGACCATCGAGCACCGCAGCACCATCGACGAGCGGTATCACGAACGGATGGGCGATTGGATCTTCGGCTGCGACATCTGCCAGGAAGTGTGCCCGCACAATCAGCCGACGCAGCGCAGCCGCAGCGCCCCGGTGCAGCCGGCGTATGCTCCGCGGCGCGACGGGTTCGACTTGCTGGAGGTGCTGGGTTGGGATGAGCAGGCCAGGCGCGAGGCGTTTCTTCGCTCGGCGATGAAGCGGGCGAAGCTCTCAATGATGAAGCGCAACGCGCTCATCGCAGCCGGCAATTGGTTGGCGAAATCCAACCATCCGGCGTTGGCCCGTCGAGTCCAAGCCATCGCGGCTGATCCTGCCGAGGACGATCTGGTGCGTCGGACCGCCCAGGCCGTGCTGCGAAAGCCCATCGAGCGACTGGCCCCCTCGGCGTCCGAGGGTTGATGATCCGCTCGTTTTGCGCCGCCGGCCGATTAGAGCTGACGGTATTGGTAGAGCGGTGCGATCAGCGCCACGAAGGCGTAGACCAACAGCATCGCGGGCAGAAGAAGTGACAGCACACCGAGCAGCATCCACAGCCAGCGGTATCGCACCTTCAGCACCAGCAACAAGCCGAGAAGAAACCCCGGCAGGGCCCACAACGGAAGCCAGGCGCGATTCGCAAGGAGTCGCTGGACCGCCGGCGGCACGTCTGCGGGATCGAGCACCCCCGAAGAAGCGATCTTTTCAAGCAGGCCGGGCAGCAGCCAGCTCAGCCCGGCCAAGGCGATCGCGGCAATCATCTGATAGACACCGTGGGCCGCAAACAGCCAGCCGCAAACCAAGGTAAACGGTCGCTTGGAAGAGGGGTCCGTCATCGCTCGGTCGTTTTCGTCGAGCCCGGAGCAATGAATGGTCAGTCGATCGGTTCACCCGAGAGGGCGGCGAGCGCCTGATCGATGCTGTTGCGCAGCGATTCTACGTCGCGGCGGGCGGCTCGGCCGGAAGCAGAACCAAGGATATCCAGCGCGTCGGTATACGCGGCCTCGGCTTGGGCGCTTGCAGCTTCGCGGGCCGCATCAAGTTCCGCAACCGATTCGGCGCCTCCGGAGTCTGCACCGAAGACGCTGGGGGCCGCAGCCAGCCGCTGCCGCAGAGCGATGTGATCGTCCAGTCCCTGGGCCATGGACCAGTGCATGCGGCCCAGGTTCTGGCGAGCGCGTGCCGCTTCGATGCGTGCGGCGTCGGCACGGTCGCCTTTCACTGACTTTGCCGCTGCGTTGGCTTTGGCCACAGCGGATTCGAGTTGCGTGGCTGCCCGGTCGTACAACTGTTCCAACGGCCCCGACGCGGTCTGGTTGAGCTCGCGAATCGAGGCGCCGATCGCGTTACGGAACTCGGTGAGCATGGCGCGGGTCGTCTCCGCCTGCTGGGCGGAAGTTTGCACGAGGTCACTAAGTGACGACCGTGCATCATCGATCGCGTCGATCTGTGCCTGGGCATGCTTAGCTCTGGCTTGGGCAATGTTGTGTTGCGGCTGCTGCTCGTAGCGCAGCTCGATCTCGCGCAGGGCGATCTCGTACTCGATCCGGTCGGCTTGCCGGCCGAGTTGCACAGCCTGCTCATACATCGTGAAACCGGCGGCCCGCCCGCGGTCGGCGGCTTCGCGCCGCAGTCCATTGGCCTCGGTACGCAGCCGGTCGACCTCAGCCTGGTCATCGCGGTTCTTCTTGGTCAGCTCGCCGATGGGGCCATCGAGGTCGGCCATTTGTTGGCTGTTCTCGTGAAGCTGCTCTTGTGCTTCATCACGGTCAAGTCTGAGCTGTGCCTGCTCCGTGTCGGCGTTGATCGCCTCCAAGCCCTGCAAAAGAGCGTCCAGCCTGGATGCCGTGTTCATCATGCCATGCACGCTGGTTCGGGTCATGCGGTGATCCGCCTCGATCCACTCGGCCTGGGCCAGGGCGATTGCAGCAAGCCTGCGGTGGGCGCCGGCGGCCAGCAGGGACGCAGCGGCCCTTTGCCCGGGCTCGGACCCACTGGTATCGGAAAGCTTTGCCACGAGGGCGGTCAGCTGCTGCTGTGCTTGTGCCGCCTGCTCTTGGTTGGGGTCGAGCGGTATCGGGGTCGCCTCCCGGAGCTCCCGGCTGGCCGAAGTGATCACGGCCTGGACTTCATCCCGCCGCCTGGCGTCAGCATCTTCGCATTGGGCGGGGATGATCGTTGTGGCTATGCAGCAAAGCGGTAGGACGAGGCATTGGTGCGCTACGTTCATCGAGTTTCTCACCGTCCGAAAAACAAGGGCTGCAACCCCAGCTTAGCAGTATCGCGGCTGCTGGGCCGCTGCATACGGTTCGACGTAGGGGCGATCGCGGTTGCAGCGGTGTCTGACGTTGCCCATCGGGCCCGCGAGGCTCAACCTGAGCCGCCATCAGGGGCCGGGGCGGGGTCCTGGTCCTCTACGGGCCCCTGGCCGGGCGGATCATAGGCGATGCGATACTCCGGCCGTGGCTGCATCATCGCTTCAATCCACCTGATCGTGTCTTGTAGCAGCCGCTGGTTTGGGCGGCTGAACACCGGCTTCCACCCGCGGACGTCCGGATGGGGCTTTCTGGCCAGGTGGCGCGGCAGCCCGTACTGGATGACCAACGACATCGCCGGTTGGTCGTAGTTTATCAGCGGCCATTCGACGTCAAGCTCCAGGCGGTCCAGGATCAGCAGGTTCGTGTATCGGACGCGTTCATCCTTGTACCGCCGGCGGTGAAGAAAGAACCGTCCGGCGTTGGCGCCGCCATGACACCGGCTGGTTGCACAGGTGTTGATCAGCCAAGTGTTGTGCACGCGTCGGCGGAAATGGTTGAGCCCCCACGGTTCGTTGAGCACCTGCACTTGGGGGTACAGATCAACTGCCCCCAGCTCGAACATGAGCTGCACGATCTCCATCGGCTCGGCCTGGAACAACGCCGCCCGTTGAGCTGGCGATTCGGGGATCAGCTTGCTCGTGGAGTAGTTCTCGATCAGCTTGCGGATCGTTGCCCGGCTGACGGCGACCTTCGGGGGACGCTGAAAGTCGATCTCGTGCAGGCGGATGAGGTTGACGTCGGCGGAGCTGACGAGCTGCGTCGGCAGCGCGTCGCCGGGGGCTGCATCGCCTTGCTCGTCGTCATCGGCGCTGCCATCCGCCTCATCTTCATTCTTCGCCGGCTCGCTCCGGCCGGGGGGCTGGCCAAGTGCGAGCTGGGCGTTGACGATCGTCAGCAGACGATGACCCTCAGGCAGCTGCGCGTACTGGAGCAATTCAAGAAGCTCTCTGCGGGCTAACTCGTACTTGCGCTGCTTGATCAGCCACGCGCACAGGTCGAGGTGTTGTTCGGGCATCTGCGGTCGCAGCACTGCTTTGAACTGGGCGTAGCGCTGGGCGAAGGTCGGTTCAAGAATCACATGGTCCACGGCCTCGCGGGCAAGCTTGGTCCGAAAGCCCTTGATCTCAATGAGCACATAGTCGAAGGTGTCCTCAATGATCACGCCTTCCCGCCGCTGACCGTCGCTGAGGATGACCACGCCGCTCTGGCCGGGCTCCGGCTCCACCAGACGAACAATCTTTAGCAGCCGGGACTTCGGGAAGCTCTCAACCTCGTTGGCCAGCGTACGGACGACGATAACGTCATCGTCTTCGAGTTCGAGGTAGCCCCTGACTTCGAGGCTTCGGCTGACCTGGACGATGACACGTTGCGGTGGATCCTCACGTGTCGGGGCGATTCGAGGGGTCCCTGTGCCCGGTAACAGGCCGATGGCAATGATGATCGCGGCGGCGTGGCGGATGATGGCCATGGCGGGATTGTCCTCAGGCACCCGGGGGCAGGTCAATGCCGGGGCTTGATGCCGGGGGCCTGCTCGGCGAAGCTGCATCACTGCACCGGATGCACCAAGAGAACATTCGCTTTGTCCGGCTCGGAGGTTTCGTATGAAGCTCGGCGTAATGGCGGCGGTGTTTGCGGACGTGGGTTTGGACCAGGCGTTGGCGTACTGTGCGCAGCTCGGCCTCGAGGCGATCGAGCTGCCGGTCGGCGGCTATCCGGGCCGGCCGTTTTTCGACCCCGCCAAGGTCCTCGCCTCGGGCAAGGCCCAGGCCCAGATCAAGGCCGCCCTGGGCGAACATGGCCTCGAACTGTCCGCTCTGGCCGTGCACGGAAACCCCGTCCATCCAAATCGAGTGCGAGCCAAGAACGATCACGACGCGTTCGTGACCGCGGTGAAGCTTGCGCCCAAGCTCGGCACGAACATCGTCGTCACTTTCTCCGGCTGTCCCGGCGGCTCGAAGACTGATACGACGCCCAACTGGGTGACTTGCGCTTGGCCGGGCGACTATCAGGAGATTCTTCGATACCAATGGGACGAAGTGCTTGTGCCATATTGGGCCCAACAAGCGAAGTTGTGCAAGAACTGGGGCGTGAAAGTAGCGTGGGAGGCGCACCCGGGATTCTGCGCCTACAACCCCGATACGCTCATTCGACTCTCACAGCGCGCCACGAAGATGGCCGGCATCCGAGCAAAGACGCCGCTCGGCGCCAACCTCGATCCGTCACATCTCTTCTGGCAGGGGATCGACCCGGTCCGCGCGGCCCGGCGGCTGGGTGAGGCGGGGCTGCTGTACTACGTGCACGCGAAGGATACCGAGCTTGACCCCGTTGTTGGTCCGGTCAACGGCTACCTCGACACCCGCGACTACGGCGACCTCAAGCATCGCGCGTGGACGTTTCGCACCTGCGGCTACGGCCACGGCGATGAGTTCTGGAAGCCGTTCGTGTCCATGCTGCGACGATATGGATACGACGGCGTGCTGAGCATCGAGCATGAAGATCCGCTGATGTCGCCCCAAGAGGGTCTGGAGAGGGCCGTGGCCTATCTCTGCGAGGTCATCATCGAGGACCAGCCCGCCGAGCCGTGGTGGCTCTAACAGCGGCGAACACGAGCAATTCAGTTCGGTGGCATCCCGATTGAATCGGGATCCCGCCCACTCGATCTGCACGGCCGAGATCCGCCGCGCCCTCGCTCCTTGTAAAGCCGCGACCGGCGGTCGCGGTCTTCTTCTTCGGTGCCAATGATGCTCGTCGCCGAATAACCCCCGTCACGAAACGCTTTCACGCCACAGAGCCCGCCGCAGGCGGGTCCCCAGCCCGGGCTCCGCCCCTGCTCAATCCTCCCCCGCCAAGGCCCATACACGTTGCAAAACCATGAGAATCTGGGCAAGAACGGAATTGACTTTTGCCACGGACGTGGCACACTAATCAATACGGCCAACACGGACGCGACCCATCGCATTTCTTGCAGCGTCCTGGCCGGATTGCTGACTTCGAAGTTTTTTTCACATCTGCGCGCAAGATCGAAGCGTACACGGCATATATACCTAAGGAGGCCAAGAATCCATGATGCCTACGCTGTTCGCAAGACGTTTGGTTCCCACGGCCCTCGCGGCACTGGCGGGCCTCTGCGTCCTCCCCGGTCACGCTCACGCCCAATGCCAGTACGACGTGACCATCCTGCAGTTTCCGATCGACTGCGGGATCGGGACGGTGATCACGTCCGGGCTGAGCCTCAACGAAGACGGCGCTGTGGTGGGCAGCTACAAGTGCCCCATCTCCAAGTACAGCCAGGGATTCTTGTGGACGGCCGAGGGCGGCTTCGTCGGCTTGGACCCTCCGCCGGGTGTAATCGAGGTGATCCTGACCGACATCAACGACCAAGGCGTCATCTGTGGCACCATGATTGTCGCTGACATCGGCAAGCGCGGCTTCGTGTACGACCACGGTGTGTGGACCGTCCTGCCGCCGGTCGTGGACATGCTGGGGACCTGGTCCAGCGCCGCAGCGATTTCAAACGCCGGTGTCGTGGTCGGCCAGCGCAGTATCACGGAGAACCTCAATCCCCAGAATGCCTACATCTGGTCAGCCGACGAAGGCTTCACCGACCTTGGCGTCATGAAGGGCCCCAACAGCGCCGCGACGGCGATCTCCGAGGCCGGACTGGTCGCCGGATGGAGCGGCAGCGCGTACTACTCGAATGGCCTTGGCTTCCTTTCCAATCAGGGGCGCGTCACTATGCTCGGACCGATCCCGGACGGATTGACAAGCACTCCATGGGCACTCAGTGAGGACACAACAGTTGTCGGATTTGGAGAAATTCCAATGGACGGTTTTCCCTCAGGTGTTCCCCGCGCGTTCCTTTGGCGTAACGCCGAGTTCACTATGCTTGGAACACTACCAGACCACCTTGTAAGCGGAGCATATGACATCAGAAGCGAGCCGCTGCAAATCGTTGGATTCTCCAAGTATGTTGATGGCAACCCGAACATCAGCCACGGATTCATATGGCAAACAGGCGCCATGAGGGATCTGAACAGCTTGGTACAGACCGAGCCGGGAATCGTGATTAGGAGCGCAGGAGCTATCAACAGCGGAGGTGTCATCGTCGCCAATGGCAGCGGCCCTCAGGGGGTCGTCACCTTCTTGTTGACACCTGTCGAATCGCCGGTCGGTGATCTGGATGCCGACTGCGAGGTCGGCATTTTGGATCTCCTCATCTTACTGGCCGCCTGGGGCGAGGCGGGGTCACCCGCGGACTTGAACAACGACGGCCTGGTGGGAATCCTCGATTTACTTACGCTCCTCGCCAACTGGACCTGACAGGAAGCGATGAGGCATGAGCCATGAGGCGTACAATGGGCCAGCAGATGGAGTTAGGGCCATGAACTCCCAGCACGCGTCCATCGGGACTTGCGCCCTTAGCACGATGCTTTCGCTTGTGGTCTCAGTCTTCACAGTGACCGGCCAGGCCAAGGCGCAGTGCCAGTACGACGTAACCGTCTTGCAGTTTCCGATCGACTGCGGGATCGGGACGGTCATCACGACCGGGCTGTCACTGAACGACAACGGAGCCGTGGTGGGGCGCTACAAGTGCCCGATCTCGAAGTACAGCCAGGGATTCCTGTGGACGGCCGAGGGCGGCTTCGTCGGCCTGGAGCCTCCGCCGGGTGTTATCCAGGTGATCCCCACGGACATCAACGACCAGGGCGTCATCTGCGGCACCATGATTGTAGCTGATGTAGGGTTTCGCGGCTTCGTGTACGACGATGGCGTGTGGACCGTGTTGCCCCCGGTGGTCGACATTCCGGGTGCCTGGTCCAGCGCCGCGGCTATTTCAAACGAAGGAATCGTTGTCGGCCGACGTAGCCTCCGTGTAGACACTGCCCCTCAGAATGCCTACATCTGGTCTCCCGAACAAGGCTTCACCGACCTCACGATCCTGGGAGACAATAGCGCCGCGACCGCTATCAACGGTACGCGCGTGGTTGGATGGAGAGCAGATGCCGGCCAGGAGAAGGAGGGCTTCCTTTGGCGAGACGGCAAGGTGACCCTTTTCGGTGCGATTCCCGACGGACTCTGCAGTCAGGCGAACGCAGTTAACGAAAGCGCCATCGTCGCCGGCTCGGGGCGAATTCCAAGCAAAGGTGCTTCTACCACCGTGAGTCGCGGATTTGTATGGGAAAACGGACAGTTTACGATCATTGAACCGATTGAAGGATACCACCACTCAGGCTCTGTTGGTGACATCAACAGCCATATGGAAGTCGTTGGTGCATCTATCAAAGAAGACAACCCGAATGATCGGAAAGGCTACCTGTGGCGAGAAGCCATCACGTACGATCTCAATGATTTGGTGATTTCGAAGGAGGACCTCCTGATCGAAGGAGGGGCCGCCAACAACGACGCCGGCCTGATCGTTGCGCTGGGAAACAACGCCCAGGGAGGCTCTGTTTCGTTCCTACTTATTCCGATCACGAGGACTGGCGATCTTGATGGTGACTGTGCCATTGGGATCAGCGATCTCTTGCTGTTGCTGGAGCAGTGGGGAATGACCAACTCAGCCGCCGATCTCAATGCTGATGGGATCGTCGGCATACTCGACTTGCTCATTCTACTAGCGAATTGGGGTTCGTGAGGTATTTCGACCCCGGCTTGGAAAGGAGGTGATTACAAGAGAAACGCGACGACAATCCAATGTGTGCGCCCAGTACGATGATGCGAGGGAAGAAGGAGGAACGCGGTGCTGGTGCGATCAATCGGCTTCTTGTGTAAACATCTGATCGTTTGAGAAAGGAAAAAGCATGTTGTGTACGAAGCATCTAGTTTGTCTCTTGACTCTGTTCTTCACCTGTACTCTGATCAGTTCAGTCGCAAGTGCGCAGTTCATCGTTCACGTCGATGGTGACAGCGGTTTGGCGTTTCCGAATCCACCAGATCCAGGGGATAGTTGGGACAACGCCTACAAGTTCCCACAGGACGCACTCACCAGAGCCCAAGAGATTCTTGGGCAGAACCCTCCAGGCACTACGGTCCAGCTCTGGGTGGCGGCTACGGATGAGAACAACCCCTACCTGCCGGATCAAGGGGACGGGCACATGCCAGGCGACCGAACCGCGACCTTCAACCTGATCAACAATGTGGAGCTATACGGCGGCTTTTTCGGCAACGAGACGGCACTCAGCCAGCGCAACCCGGAAGCCAACGAGACCGTCCTGAGCGGGGACATTAATCCGCTACAGCCGGTCGATCCGCCACCGGCGTGCGCCGATCCAGACCCTGGGGCTGGCAACTGTTTCACGCCAACGCCCGGCATCCCGGGGTGCACCGACCCGGCCTGCTGCGAGGAGGTGTGTGCGTTCGCGGCGTATTGCTGCGACATTGACATTGGGTGGGACACCAACTGTACGAACCTCGCCAACGGGCTCTGTGCCATGAACGCATACCACGTCGTCAGCGCCGGCTCTCCCGTGGGGCCTGGCGTGGACGAGACTGCTCGCCTCGACGGGTTCACGATTACCGGTGGCCACGCCAATGGCGCTGGCAATGACGGTCTCGGCGGGGGAATGTTGGCTCAACTTTCACAGCCGGTCCTCATTCGCTGCAAATTTCAAGGGAACGTGGCCTCGAAAGGCGGCGCCGTGTACAACCAGGCGGATTGTGCTCTTTTTTGTGACGTAGGGCTCCAGCTTATTAATTGTTCATTTATCGACAACTTAGCTACCAGCATCCCTACCGGCGGAGGCGCTATCTTCAACCATAGCGCGAATCGTTCGTTGCTGGTGAACTGTCTATTTGTAGGGATATTCGGGACAGTCACCTATTTACATCCCTGTTGAGTAGTCCATTCATCAAGGCGTGCTCGCCTTGGTGCGTTTGCGCTTGGGTCGGACGACGGCAGGCTTTG
>JADFIR010000032.1 GCA_022566535.1 Planctomycetota bacterium | reverse complement strand
GGTCTCAAGCTCGCGCTTCCCCAGCTCAACGGTGGCTTCGTTCTACAATCGCACGATGCCTGCCCTGGCAATCGGCCGGATGTGCTCGCGGGTATCGAGGATGTAGCGCACGCGCGATACCTTCGAGCCAAGCTCGCGTGCGATGTCCCCAGATGTGCGCAATTGGGCAGTTGTCATCGGCGAGTGCTCCTTGTGCATTGCTTCTGCACTAGGACTATCGCCGATTCCTAGGTGGAGCACTATGGTTACGCGGTGGCCCGCCACCACGCCGAATCCGAAGCCGGCGAGCATCGTCCCTCCCCGAGGGATCTGCGGCGGTCGTCGCGTACACACTGGCCGGCCTGGCGGGTGTTGTCCTACGTGCTCCTGGAGCTCGTCGCGGCGGCGCTGGTGATCCTGGGGCTCGTCTGGCTGCTGGCCCAGTCGTAGAGCACCGAAGGGGTGTTTGATCAGGGCGATAGCTTCCGGGCGAAGGAAACCGGCATCCCGAAATTGGATCCGTCGAAGCCGGTTGTAATCGCAAGGATGACTCCGATTCGCGCGACCGAGGGTCTTTGGGTCAAACAGCCAACGTTACGAAGAGGGTTGCTTCCGGGCAGTTCGCGGCCTCCGTCAAAGGTGACGGGGGCCGAGTCGTTTACAGAGCGGCTCGCCTAGATTGGCCCCTTGGCAACCCCGTCCCGAGGGATGTTCCCGGGGGTCGGCGCTGTCGCCTTTGGACCAAGAGACGAGGCCCCCGATCGGATCGGGCTTCGATACCTCCCTCCTATGCGTTCCTCTTGAGCGCGTCAGAGTGGCACGATCATCTACTTCTTTGCCTTCGCCTTCTTCGGCTTGGAAACCGGATTGTCATCCGGGTCGTGCAGCACACCTGTCTTGTCGTTATCGAACAGCCATTGATCTGTGAGCGATGGTTTCAGCTTCTTGAGAGCGCTTCGGTAGAACGGCCCGGCCTTGAAGCCTTCGTTTCTAACCTGGCTATTGCCCGCGGCAGCCAGCAGCCAGCGCAGCTTTTTCTCGTCGGACATGTCGTCCCATGCGGCGCGAAAACGCTCATGAACGCTATTCGATTCGTTGTAATTCTGGACCGAGGCCACGGCGGCGATCCACGACTCGATTCGCAGAGCCTGGAACATGTCGAGCGTGTCGAGCGCGTGCAGAAGCCCATCGCGCTTCGCACCTTGGAATCGGCTGGCGAAGCCTGGGGGATCGGGGACGCCCAAGCGGACGAGAAGACGAGGCTTGTTTAGCGCGAGCGCAGCACCAACCTCCTGCTGGCAGAAGGCGCTCGCATTGAACTCCTCGGTCACCAAGCCCACAAAGGCATCGCACGCCCGTAGGGCTTTCCAAATCTCTTCGTGCCAGTCAGTACTCACAGCAACATCGTCGTGGGCGAGAAAGCACGAATAGTGCCCGTCCTCCAGTTCGCCCTTGACCTTAGCAGCGAGTTCGCCGTTCTTGATGCTGTAACTGATGAAGATCATGGTGAGATGATACTCCGGTGTTGTCGGCCTCCCCTTACGCATCCAGCGCCCCGCGCTGTGGCCGGCAGGTGGACCGCCCGCCTTCTGATCGCATCTGCCATGCGACAACCTCGCCAGCTGCAGATATAGACGGGTGCAAGTCAGCCCGCGCCCGGAACTGACTGCGGCGGCACGACGATACAGCGATGCAAGGACGCACGAACACGGCGGCACCCCCGCGGCGAAGGACGCCGCATCCCGCCGCCCGGCGCCGCGTTGGCGCGACCGTTCAAGGGACAGGTCTACGAAGTGACCGTGCTGCCGAACCGCTTCGAGTATGACGGCGAGACTTACCGGTCGTCCGGCGCCGTCGCCCACGCGCTTACTCGAACAGGTCATTGCGGCGATAGGTGTAGGGCGGATCGGTGAGGCTTTGCTCAACCACGGTGGCGCTGGCGCGATCGACGCCGAGACGCTGAATATAGATGGACACGCCGGTCACCTCCGGAAACGCCGCCAGCAGCGCGCGGGCAAATCCATCCGGCTCCACGCGAGGGCCGAACTCCAGACGCAGGCTGCTGAAGTCGTTGTAGGCCTGCATCAATCGTTGGGCCTCCCGTCTCGACAGGCGGGATAGGTCGAGTAGCCGCTGATCATCCAGAGAGAACGCAAAGGCTCTTACGCGCTGCGGGGGGACGGTATACATCGACCAGCCGAACCACTTCCAGGGGTTCAGATCGAGCGTGCGCACGATCACGTGGTGCGCCATCGGCCAGATCGTCAAGAACGCAACCGCAAGGAGCACCGTCTTCTGCTTGGTTCGGTACATCATGCTGGAGCGTAGTCGAACATGGACACCCAACCGAGCTTGTGCGCCGCGAGGTACAGGTAGAACAGAAGGAACGCAGGGAAGAGCCGTTTGATCCATCGGCCGGGCAGAAACAGGAGCAACAGATTGACCATGAGCGCCCCAAACGTCAGCTCGCGCGCCCCCAGTTCGATCATGATCACGAACCCAATCGAGGCGATCGCCGCCAGCACTCGCGTCCGGGGCACGAGAAGCAGCATCCCGGCCAGCATCTCGAACAGGTAGACGCCGTTGGACATGACCACGAACAACAGGGAATCCACCCGGTACGGCCCGGCCCCGAGCTTCGTGCTGTATGCACCCGGCCTGACCAGCGCTTCGTTGTACGATTGCAACCGCTGCAACTCTTCGGCGGGAATGATGAACCGGAAGAACGCCGCGAAGCGGTCCTCCGTCCCAGCCAGATACGCCAGCAATTGTCCGTCGAAGTAGTACCCGTAGAGGAGCTTCTGCAGGCCGGTGTAAAAGAAGAAGACACCGACGAACCATCGCAGCGCCTGCATCAACAGCTCCGCTTCGCCTTCGTCTCGTTCGTCCAGCAGCGACAGGAACCCCAGGCAGAGAAACTCAAGGAACACGTGGTTGGCGGTGAATGGGATCGTGATGGCGATTTCCCCGACCAGCAGCAGCACCGCGGCGCGAGTGGCCCACAGCGAGAATCGTGGGATACATCCGAGCAGCGCGGTCACCACGATGACCGATCGCAGCCATTGCACCCCCAGATCTGCAGTGGGCCCGGTGGGGATCATCAGAAACGACCGCCCCGCCATGTGCATGAGGATGAACAGCCGGAACCACCGGAGATTCGATTGCCAGCCCTCTTCCCGACCGGGGCCGGCGAGCGCCAAGATGCGCGAGGCGTTCATCGCGGCAGTCTATTCCCTCCCGGAGGGGAGCGTACCTCTTGCCCTGTGCCGACCTTGGCTCAACCCTCGCCGCCCGCCCGTTCGCGGACGACCGCGCAATCTACGTGGGCTTAGCCGCGCCCCTCACCGTCTTCGTACGTATCTGCCAGACGCGCTTCTTGCTTTTTCGCTTTCGTGACTTGCGTTTGAATTTCTTACGGGTAACGGCTTCCATGGGATCTCCGCATTGCGATGGAGCTTGGCCTTACGACGTACTGAGCATTGAACCGGCAGGCGAGGAAGTGAGTCCCGCGGTGCCGGCTCCCCCCTCGGCAGCTTCCTCGCCCGCGCCGGGCAAAAGGTCATCGCCCTGGCTTTCGGGCGGCGCTTCCGGGTCCTTGCGGGCGTCGCGGCGAGCCCGCTTCTGGGCCGCCTTTTCGGCCTTCTTTCGTTCACGCTGTCGCTTGGCAAAGGTGTGCTGGTTCTTTCTGGCCATACGCTACGAGTTCGCCTCAACTCGATTACTCAAGGTCCGGGCCTACCGGGGGTGGGCTACGCCATCCATAACTCGGACCCCATATGATGGCTGGGCTCGGGTTTCCCCGCCAGTGCGGGCCGCTTCCGCTTCCAGCGCGAACAGGACCAAGAGAATGGAGCCCGGAGCTTTTCGCCGCGCGGGCTTGCCGCGAGCGATCATAGTGAACTATAGTCCGCCTCCAGAAAAGACGCAAGCTACCCTTCGGAAAGACCCGAGGAGATCCTTATGCCGAGCGAGACCTCCGCGAGCCCTCATGCCTCTCCTGAGCCCGATCCGTTGCCTCTCCCTCAGCGAGTCCTAAGCCTGATCATCGTCCTCGTTCCGTTCGCCGGCCTCCTTTGGGCGATGGTGATGGTTTGGGGCCGCGGCTTTGATTGGCTCAACCTGGGATTGCTCGTCGGAATGTACGTGGCGACCGGTCTTGGCGTAACGATCGGGTACCATCGGCTCTTCACTCACCGCGCCTTTGCCACCAACCGCATCGTGCAAGCGACGCTCGCCGTGCTGGGCTCGATGGCCGTCGAAGGATCGCTGCTTCACTGGGTCTCGTTCCATCGCGCCCACCATCAGCACAGTGACCAGAACCACGATCCGCATTCCCCCCATACTCACGGCGCCGGTTTCAGGAACATGATGCGAGGGTTCTGGCAGGCGCACGCCGGCTGGTTCTTCCAGAGGTATCCCCACCGCCTGGAGGTGTACGTCGCTGACCTCAGGGCCGATCGCTTCCTGAGGATCCTGAGCCTTCTGTTTCCACTGTGGGTCATCCTCGGCCTCGCGATCCCGACCGTGCTGGCTGGTCTCATCACCCGATCATGGTCGGGCGCGTTTCTGGGCCTATTGTGGGGCGGTCTCGTGCGCATCTGCCTCGTTCAGCACCTCACCTGGAGCATCAACTCCGTCTGCCACATCTGGGGATACCGGCCGTTCAAGAATCGTGATCACAGCCGAAACAACCTGATCTTCGGTGTGCTTGCGTTCGGCGAAGGATGGCACAACAACCACCACGCGTTCCCATCCTCGGCGCGCCACGGCCTGAGATGGTGGGAGCTCGACGTGAGCTACCTGATCATCTGGGCGATGTCGAGGCTCGGCCTAGCCTGGAACGTCAGGATTCCGCCATCGGACCGGATCGCGGCCAAGCTGCGCTGAGTGAAAGTCAGAATGTGGCGGTTGGCCGTGGGAGCGTCAGTGATCTTGCCCGCTCCGACGCCGCCTTGAACAGTGATCGCCGATGTCTCGTGTGTCATGCAGGCGCCATGCCACACGTTCTCGGGGCTCCTGGTAGCTCGAAGAATCCTCTCTTTGCCAGCTGTGGAGCACCGCGCTCCCATGGATGGCCCCGCCGCCGGTTCCTGTTCGTTTTCTCTGTCCGTGCTGGCCTAGGGAAGAGAAGACCCGAACGTGCAGTGTCGCGGCGAATCGCGCCTGGACTCTCGCGCTCTCCGACTCTGGCTTTCAAGGCTCGGCGGATCAGGGGCCGGCTCGGCCGGGATTCGGGTGCTCCCGGGCGTCGGACCAGCCTTCAGATGGGGATGGATTAGAGTGGAAGCATCTCGTGCTCAGTTGGCCTGGCATCGGGGCATTTCGTTGGGAGGTTGCGATGAGACAGCGGGTAGTCGGGCTGTGCGTGCTTCTACTCCATTGCATCGTGATATGCGACCATTTCGTGCCGCCAGCGGTCGCCGCTGCGCCGGACGTAGCCACGACACAGGAGGGAACGGGTGACGGGCGGCAGTGGCCAATTGGCGTCTGGGTAGCCGTTGATGGGGAGAAAGGTCTGACGAGTGTGCTCGAACTTAGCCCCGACGGGACAGGGATGTTGGTGCGTGAAAAGGACGGGGTGATCGGCGATCCCATCGCGCGCTGGGGAAGTAATGCAGACTGGCCCGGGATCACCGATCACCTCGTGCGCTGGGTGCGACATGGCGACTGGGTCGGGTTCGCGGTCGGATCGTCGGTCGGCGTCTTCGACGCTGTACGGGCTGGGGATAAGCTCAAAGCGACTCGACGCGCCAAGCGCCCTGAAACAGTCATTTATGAACGGACCGAGGAGCAGGAGTACCTGCGCCTCCTGCCGAGTCACGGGCCGCCGCCCGAGCCTCCTGGAACACGGCCGTCGGTGGTGGATGTCTGGGCCTATTCGAGTCCAGACGATGACGAGATGATAGCAGTGGAACTGAAGTCCAATGGCATGGGGGTATGCATTGCTGTCGGAGGGGGAACAGCTCTTGGCTCGTTATTCAGGTGGCGCCGCGCCGGCGATACGATCACGACCGCGGCGTCTACGCCCTACGCGAAAACATTTGAGATGCGATTCGAAGATGAGAAGCTGCTCATGCGTGGTGGGCGCGGCCAGGAAACGGTGTTGCGGCGGAGCAACGATCCAAAGCATGCGCAGATTGTGGATGTAGCGCCGCTCCCACCTGAGCCGCCTCGTCAGCCCTCGGATGCTGAAGGTCAGCGGCGCTATTACGCCGAGGGCGCGACCGAAGCGGTCCTCGCATTTGGGAGCGATGCGGTTTTCGAGATCGGCTACGAGAACTTGGCCCCGCCGGAGGTGCGGAAGTGGCTTGAAGCGCTGCGTGACTCCGCGCGCCATCGAATCGAGCAGCTGTCCAAGACATACATCGCAATCAGTCCGGACGGCAAATCCATTATTCTTTCCGTCTACCGAAGGGGGGACGGCAGGCCGATCACCTATATCTGGAACGATTGGCGGCAAGCTGACGCTGTCGAGGAGCTCCGCGGCGGGGGACGCTTTCTGAGCAACCAGTACTTGTATCTTGGGAACGGGCAGGTGCTTGATCGGAGCACAGGACGACGCTACCTGGAGCCGCCAGTCGACGCCCGGGGGCTTGATGTGGCCCCCGAAGGCAAGTGGGTGGGCACCGACAGGGACAAACAGACGATCCAGATCGGGACGCTCACACGGCGCGGACCCAGGAAGTTGTATGAGGTCAAAGTGGATGGTTACGGGCCGTTGTGGGCCAGGCGCGGGAGGTATTTCGTTGTGGGCATCATCCGGGGCGGTGTCCGCGTATTCGATGCCAAGGGCCAAGAGACTGCCGTGCTTGAGGGCGACTGGCGGCTCGGCTCGCAGATCAGCGACCGGCAGTTCTTCATCACCACCGAGCAGTTCGCCCAGGCCGCGATGATGACCATTGGCAAAGATGGGTCGGTCGAGGTCGGCGATGTGCGCAACCTGCGGTGTCGGCCGGAGCGTGTCTCGCCGAGCGGGAAGTACGTGATCGGTCTCGGGTTCCGCCGCACAGGTGACCGCTTCGACGTGGATCGTACGCCGCTCTCCGATCCGGACGCGCCCCTTCCACCCCGTCCGCCCTATGGCCGCTTCTGGATCAGTTGGGCAACCGATGACAGCGAATGACCGCACGGCGATGACAGCCTGCCGCGTTAAGCCGCCAACGTCACGGGGACATCTGGCGATCGGGCGGCTTGAATCGCGCGAAGCGGTGCTGGGGCGCTCTGGGCACCGCTAGCCGGCCAGCTCCGATGCCGCCTTGGCTTGGGCACCGATGAAGGCTACTGTATTGTGCTGAGGCGGGGAGCAGACAGTCGTACCGACCGAGGGCCGAGCTATGAAAGAGGGTCTACATCCCAAGTACTACCCTGACGCCAAGGTGTATTTCCGCGGCGAAGTGGTGATGACCACCGGGGCCACGGTGCCCGAGCTGCACGTGGAGGTCTGGTCCGGGTCGCATCCGTTCTACACCGGCCAGAAGACGTTCGTGGACACGGCCGGGCGGGTGGAGAAGTTCCAGAAGAAGTACGCCGGCGAATACTTCAAGGGCAAGAAGAAAGGCAAGAAGTAGCGAGCCGCGGCGTCCCCGCCGATTCGCGAACCGCGGCGTCCCCGCCAGCGGTCGCGTGCAAAGTCGGATAATCATCGGAATCGCCCAACGCACCGTTATGATCGGTTGCGAGAAGCCGCTCGCGAGGACGCGGCGGCTCGCTTTTGCGGCAAGACAATTTGTCAAGCCATGGTCAGCAACGTCACGGACAACCTCATTCGGAAGCTCGATCGGCTGGACGATCAGTATGAGCAGCTCGGCCGGGAGTTACTTGCGGGCGAAACGCTGGCAGACCACCGCCGGGTCCGCGAGCTTTCGATCAAGCGGGCGGCGCTCGAGCCGCTGGTCAGCGCCTATCGCGCGTATCGAAAAGCGGCGCAGGAGGCCCAGGAGCATCAAGCGGTCTTGACCGACGGGTCCGATCCCGAGTTGGCGCAACTGGCTCGGGAAGAGTTGCCGGGTCTTACCGCCAAAGCTCAGGAGTTGCTCGAATCGGTGCAACGGAGGCTCGTCACCACCCACGAGAGGGCGGTTGGCTCAGTCATTCTGGAGATTCGAGCGGGGGTCGGCGGGGACGAAGCGGCCATCTGGGCCGGCGACCTCGTGAGCATGTATCGGCGATTCGCAGCCGAGAAGGGCTGGCCGATCGAAGTGATCCACAGCAGCCCATCGGACCAGGGCGGCTACAAATCGGCGATCCTGCGGGTCAGCGGCGAAGGCGCGTTTTGCGAGCTGGGCAATGAGGCCGGCATCCATCAGGTCAAGCGCGTCCCAGCCACCGAAGCCCAGGGGCGGGTCCACACATCGACCGCCACCGTGGCCGTGCTGCCCGAGCCGCAGGACGTGCAGATTGCGCTGGAGCCGGCCGACGTGAAGGAGATGATCACCACCGCGCAAGGCCCTGGCGGCCAGAACGTCAATAAGGTCGCCACCGCGGTGCATCTGATCCACCAGCCAACCGGGATCGAGGTGCGCATCCAGGACACCAAGAGCCAGTCCCAGAACCGCCAGTCCGCCTGGCGGCTGCTTCGCGCCCGGTTGTATGAACAACAACGGGCCAAGGCCGAGGCCGAACGGGCTGAGGCTCGCAGCACGATGATCGGCTCGGCCAAGCGGGCGGAAAAGATTCGCACCTATCGCTACAAAGACAACCTTGTGGTCGATCACCGCCTCGGCCGGTCATTCAGTCTCAGTGATATCATCACCGGCCAGATGCAGCCGCTCATCGACGCGCTGATCGAGCACAACACGGCCGAGCGGCTGGCCCAGCTGTAACCGCTTCACAGCCGCGGCGTGATCAGGATGCACGGGGGGACTCTATTCGGAGAACTCCGCGAGGAACGTCGCGTCCGTTGCGTAGATGTTGAAGGTACCGTTGCCCGAGTCGCGCCAGACCCATGCAACCTCGGCCCCCGGCATCCCGGAAACGAGCGTGGACCGATTGAGCGGATTGACCGGCGGACTGCCTAGATACTCGCCGATGACCATCTCCAACCACTGATTATCGATGAGCGGTGGGTCGGTTTGATTCTTCACGCGGTAAATCCCAATCTGATGGCGTATAATCTGCAGATCCCTTCGTACCGCGGCGTCACGCGTGTCATTGCTGACACTCGAGAATTGGGGGATGACCACCGCCGCCAGGACGCCCAAGATCACCACGACGATCAGGATCTCGATCAAGGTGAATCCCCTCTGTGGCGCGACGCGTCCACGACGCGACGCACCGTCGAATCGACAGCACGCGGTCTCTGGGGACTGATGCATGTGCCACTTATCGGCTGGCGACTTCGCACGATTCAGGCTGATCGGCGCCGCGGCCGAGACACTGACCCAAGTATGATCAACGGGAAGGATGGGCTGGATGGCGGATGACGACAACCACAGCGGTCTGGACGAGCCGGTCCGGGAACTCGACGCCGACTCATTGCTGCTGATCGTCGTCGGGGCCCATCTTCAGGCGGAGGCGGCCGACCGTCCGTTGGGCTATCGGCTGCGTGCCCAGATCGTGCGCTGGCTGGATGAGCATCTCGAATCCGAGCCACTGGTGCCGATGGTTTGCACGGACCTGTGGTATCTCAACGCCCCGGAGCTGATGGCCCGCCCGACAATCTCGATCGGCCGGCCGGGGCTCAACGCGGCGTCGGCGTATTTTGCGGGCAGGCTTCCCACCGCCTTCGTGATCGACGAGACCCTTCAGGTGCAACTGGATCTGGAGTTTGTCAACCTCCAGGCTTGCGTTTGGGGGGTCGATCACCAGGGCACAGCCTCAGCGGTGGACGTCTTCGCCGAACGATACCTGGAGCCGTTTCTCCGATCCGCCCACGGCCTGGGGGCGCAGGCGACGTAGCGAGCCGCTGTGTCCACGCACGAACAGCGGTCCGCGGCCGCAAGCCGCGGCTCGGCGAAATCTCCTCATGTTTCGCTCGACTTCCTCGGGTTCGCAGCTATGGTATAGAGACAGCGGATGAGCGTGACGGGGATGAATCTCCCGTTCGCCAAGCGGCCTTGCCCCTCGGCGCCTGGAAAGGAACACGCTCATGATCGCGTCGCATTCAAAGCCTAGTCGCCTCGTCTCGCCCGACCGGCATCGCGGCTTTTCGATGACTGAGCTGCTGGTGGTCATCGCCATTATCGCCGTGCTCGCCGGCATCCTGCTTGTGGCGATGCGCGGAGTGCGCGAGACCGGCCTGCGCACGCAGACGCAATCGACCATGCAGGAGTTCTCCAAGGCCTGCGACACGTTCCAGATCGAGCACGGCTTCTACCCCGGCATTGTGCCCGAGACGATCCTGGCCGGATCGACGACGCCACCACTAAGCGGCACGGAGAACGCGCTGCTGAACTTGATGGGCGGAGCTATCCGAGGCGATGACCCACGCTACAACGACGCAGAGTTCTCCGGCCCAGACTGGCAAGAGATCGTGATCGACAACACGACGCTAATGGGAAAGATCAGAGTGAATGTAAACCTGATTGGTGAAGGGCCTGTGGTCAACGGCCGGCCGTTCGCGCCGTATTTCACGCCGGGCGCTGCGGCACTGGGCGTGGCCAAGGGGCAAGTCGGACCGGGTGCTCTTCAGTCGGGGCGGTTACCCGATCTGCTTGACGCGTGGGGGCAGCCGATCATCTACGTGCGGTCGATGCGCTCGACCGGCCTGCTGGTGGGTGATGCGTCGGCTAATCCGCAGTTCAACCGCGCGACGATGACGCCTTATACCGAGTCAACGGTCCTCGGCGCATTTGGCAAGGATCAGATGGAGCTGAGCATCTTCAACAAGGCCACGGACGCCGACGAGACGTTTGCCCAGATCATTCGCCATCCCGGCTTCGGCAAACCGGGCGAACCGTTGAACGGAACGGCCCGCGGGGCGTATGTCCTCATCTCGGCCGGGCCGGACGGCATCTATTTCTCGATCACAGACGGGCCGGGCAGCCCGAGCGATCCTGTGGATGACATTGTCAACGATCCTGACTTCGGCAATCCGAGGGTGGTGGAGGAGTACGACGATGTGCGCATATTTGGAGGCGGGTAAATGCCTGGGCGTTTGTCATGCCGCGGTCCGCTGTTTCGCCACGGGTCTTGTGCCTGCGCGTCGCGGCAAGGGCGACGGCGAAACATGGACACGTACCGCGGTCGTTGGATCAGGAATCTTTCGGAGCACGTCATGAACCGCCGTCATAGAGCGTTTTCGCTGCTTGAACTGCTGGTCTCGATTGCGATCATCATGGTGCTGGTGGGGCTGCTGCTCGTGGCGCTGCGCCCGGTGAAGGCGGCGGCGACCCGCACCGACTCGATGAACGCACTGAAGCAAATGGCTCTGGCCTACAGCCAGTATTCCGACGAGCACCGCAAGCGCCTCATGCCGGGCTACATTGGCGAGGACCTGTTTGGGCTTGGCCAGCCGTTCGAGAACCTCATCGTCAAGCTACCGACGGGCGAGGTACTCGATCATGAAGACGCACAGTCATACGTCTGGCGGCTGGCGCCGTACGTGGACCACGCCTGGGAGACGTTCTTCACCGACACGCGCGACCAGGGCCTGCTCAGCGATCTTGAGGCCGAGTTTAGTGATGGCGTCTACGGACCCGGCACCGCCGACCCGGACGAGATCGGCATCAGCGAGCGGCCGGCCTACGGACTGAACTCCATCTTCGTCGGTGGAGACTCCGTCCACGGCGGCACCTATGTAACCGATCGCCATCCATGGAACACTTTGGGCAATGACGCGATCGCGGCTACGCGCTTCTCCGAGGTCAAGAACCCGTCGCGCCTGATCCTCTTCGCCCCTACGGCCTTGGCCAACACCAACTACAGCCCTCCCGGCGATCCCAACGTCTACGAGGACCCCGAGCTGGGCTTTTGCGAGCTTCGCCCGCCGTATCTGGTTCTTGACGATCCCAGCCCAAGCGGCGAGTGGATCGATGCGCAATGGATTGTCGGCGTCGGCGGCCTCGTTGAACAAACGGGAACGGGCGAGTACGACTCCGGGGCCGGGCTGCCGATCGCACGCAACGGCAAGAATCTGATGCCGGTTGCTCACCTCGACGGCAGCGCGGTCGTCGAGCAGATCAGTAATATTTCCCGCGACATGCGGCGCTGGAACCCGTTTGAGGTCGGCCGGCGGGTCACGCGGTAACCGCCGCCGTGACAATCGGTCCGCGGATATGCATCCGCGGCTGCGAATGAATGTGCAAGACAGCTCGAAGGCGCATGCGGACCCAGCCCCGCATGAATCTGCGGGGGGATCACGTGGCGCTGAGCAGGCCGTGCTGCCCAAGCAGATCGAGCATGCTCTGCACTGACTGAGCCACACTGAGCTGATCGGTGCGCAGGGTGAGCTCGGGGTGCAACGGCGCTTCGTACGGATCGTCGATCCCGGTGAAGCCTTTGATCTCGCCGGCCCGGGCCTTCTTGTACAGGCCCTTGGGATCGCGCTGCTCGGCGACGTCGAGCGGGCAATCGACAAACACCTCCAGGAAGTGGAGATCGGCGTCGACGTGCAGTTTGCGAACCTGGTCGCGATCGGCGCGATAGGGGCTGATGAAGCTGGTAATGGTGATCACGCCGGCATCGGTGAAGAGTTTGGCCACCTCGCCGATGCGGCGGATGTTCTCGGCCCGGTCGTCGGCTGAGAAGCCCAGATTCTTGTTGAGCCCGTGGCGGACGTTATCGCCGTCAAGCCGGTACGCGCACCTGCTGCGCTGAACGAGCACTTGCTCCAGAGCCACAGCAATGGTGCTCTTACCGCTGGAGGGCAGACCGGTCATCCAGATCGTCACCCCCTTTTGCCGAAGGCTCTTGTGTCTTTCCTCGGCGGTGACGGCGCCTTCGTGCCAGGTGATGTTGGTTGCGATCTGCTCGGCCATGGGTGTGCGGGATTGGTTGGTTGTCGCTGGTCGTTGGTGGGAATCCCCCGGCAGAGCCGGGGGCTATGGGTTACCTGGCGCCGCCCCTGTTGTATGCACGCTCATGCGCCGACAGCCTGTTCAGCGGTGGCCCATCGAATGAGTACGTCGGCGACCTCGGGACGGGTGAACTCCTGAGGGGGGCGCTGGCCGGCTCGAAGCATCTCGCGCACCTTGGTGCCGGAGAGAAACACCTTCTCATCAGGGCCATGGGGACAGGTCTTGGCGCTGGTCATGCCCTCACACGCGTTGCACCACGCCGCGTGCTCGAACTTTAACGGCGTGATGCCGATCTCACCGGGCTCGAACCCATCGAAGATCTCTTGCGCGTCATAGGTGCCATAGTAATCCCCCACCCCGGCGTGATCGCGGCCGACGATGAAATGCGAACAGCCATAATTCTTGCGTACGAGGGCATGGAGGATCGCCTCTCGCGGCCCGGCATAGCGCATTGCGGCCGGCATCACCGCCAGCATCGTGCGGTTCGCCACGTAATATTTCTGGATGAGGATCTGGTAGCACGTCATGCGCACATCAGCGGGGATATCGCCCGGCTTGGTCTCCCCCACCAACGGATGGATCAACACGCCGTCGCAGATCTCCAATGCGCACTTGGTCAGATACTCGTGAGCGCGATGAATGGGGTTGCGGGTCTGGAAAGCCGTGACCGTCTTCCAGCCTCGCTTGGTGAACGCCTCGCGCGTCTTGGCTGGGGGCAGCCGAAATTCGGTGAACTGCTCGGCGGGCTTTACGTCGGGCGTCACCGTAATGACCTCAATCGGCCCGGCGACGAGCCACTCGCCCTCGTCCATAACCGCCTTGACGCCGGGATGAGCTTCATCTTCGGTGCCAAAGACGTTGGGGATCTCAAGGGTCTTGTCGTGGGGATAGATTTCTTGGATATCGATGACGGCTAGGAGCGTGCCGTCCTCGTGCTTCAGCGCCACCGGTTGGCCCGGGCGCAGCGCGGCCTTGACTTCGTCATCGACCGCGAGGGTGATGGGGATCGGCCAGACCGTGCCATCATCGAGCCGCAGGTTGGAGCAGATTGAGTCAAAGTCAGCCTTGGCGACAAAGCCCGTCAGCGGGCTGAACGCGCCGGTGGCCATCATCTCCAGGTCGCACGCCTGCTTGGTGCTGAGTGTGATCGACCGCATCGCAGCGGCTTCGGCGGCCAGGGCCTCGGCGCGCGACGAATCGGCGATGCGATCGATCAGCCTGCCCCCGTGGGGGGTGATCAGCGATTCCGTCTTCATTCCAACTCCTCTTTAGCAGGACTCGGCCAAGCGCAACGGGCTGCGGATGGTAGCGGCCTGCATTTGTTCAGGCAATGCGGCAAGTACGTCGAACCGAGGCCGGGCCGGCTCGATACGATCTTGTTCGAGCGCCACCCGCCAGGGCTAGAATGGACTATAGGGGAGCAGACGTTGGGCCGATCAAGGCTCGCAGATACCCATAGCCGGCGCTGCAGCTTCCACCGGCGCCGGGCAGATGAAGATAAAGATCCACGACGTGAACCTCAAGCTCTCCTTGCGTACGGCCTCCCACTACGTCACCTGGTTGCTGGGCACGCGGTTTCCCAAGACCATTCCGCTGGTGTTCGTGGTGGGCTATCCCAAGAGCGGTACCACGTGGGTGTCTCAACTTGTTGCTGATTATCTCCAGTTGCCCTGGCCAAGAATGTCGCTGCTGCCGGTTGGCTGCCCGGCGGTGGTGCATGGTCACGAGCGGGTCTGGAAGAGCTATCCCAAGGGCGTGTACGTTTTGCGCGATGGAAGGGACGCGCTGGTGTCGCAGTACTTCTACCTGAGCCGTCTCATTGCCCCAGGAGATCACCCCAGCCTCACCGCCCGCCAACGCCGGGCCTTCCCCGCCATGGTGAACAAAGCGAACGTCCGTGACAACATCGCCGGGTTCATCGAGCGGCAGATGGCCAAGCCGGACTCCTCGCGCGTCAATTGGGGCGAGCACGTTCGTTCGCATTTCGACGGAACAAGCCCCAACGTCATCCTGCTGCGCTACGAAGACCTCGTTCAAAACGGCGAGCCCGCCCTGGCCGGCGCGATGTCGCAACTGACCGGCCAAGAAGCGGACCTCGACCGCGTGCGCGATACGATCAAGAAATTCTCCTTTCAACAGCAGGCGGGCCGACACGCCGGCCAGGAAGACCGCTCCAGCTTCTTGCGCAAGGGCCAGGCGGGTGACTGGGCAAACCACTTCACGCTCGAAGCGGCCGAGATCTTCGATCACCATTGTGGCCAGATGCTCATCAAAGCCGGCTATGAAGGCGATCATTCCTGGGTGAAATCGTGCGGTGGTGAGGCGAGCGCGGCGGATGGTGTTGGCCAGTTGACGCCGGCGGAGCAGAGATGATGCGGTTGCCTGACTTTCTCATCATTGGAGCGATGAAAGCGGGAACGACGTCGCTGTATCACGACCTCTCGGCCAACCCCGCGGTGTTCATGCCCACCGACAAGGAGCTGTGGAGCCTGGCTCAGGAGGAGGTATGCCAGCCCGAGGGACTGCAGCGGTACGCGAAGCACTTTCGCAAGGCGTCAACACATCAGACCTGCGGTGAGGCCTCCACAGTCTACAGTCAGCTTCCTGATATCACCGGCGTGCCGCAACGGGCCAGGCAGGTGCTCGGCGACCAGTTCAAGGCCATCTACCTGGTGCGTCAACCGGTGTCGCGGATTATCAGCCATCACTATCACGAATGGAGCGCGGGCAAGATCACCTGTGGCATCGACCAGGCGGTGCGCACGTATCCGAGATTGATCAACTACAGCCGATACACGATGCAGATCACACCGTGGCTTGAGGCGCTTGGATCTGAGCGGGTTCTGATCGTTCGCTTCGAGACGTACATCAATGACCGCCGCGGGACTGTGGCGTCTATCAGCAGGTTCCTGGGGGTCGAGCCGTGCTTGGGGCGGCTCCGCATCGACAAGGCGTACAACAAGAGTGAGGGTAAGCCGGTGCCTCGCGGGGCTCTGGCAGGCTTGCGACGAAGCCGGGTGTACCGCAGGATTCTACGACCGATACTAACGCCGTCAGCGCGGGAAAGGCTTCGATTCGCCCTGCTGCCCAAGGCCGCGGGTCGGCCCGATCCGCCTTCTGTTGAAACGGTTCGGCATATCTTCGAGCAGGTCCGCGACGACGCCGAACAACTGCGTGTCCTCATGGGGCGCAACGATCCGCTTTGGGATTTCCAGGCCGCCTCGCACCGCTGCGAAGCAGCAGGGCACACCGGCCAGTAAGTGGACTCATACAGGCGGCCGATCACCGCCCACGGCGAGGTGACGATTGTGCTCGCTGCGGAATCTGCCGTAGCGGTGCGATAGGTTGGCTGACTTCCTCCGGCCGACATGAGCACACAATGTCGCACTTGGGGATGTACGGGGCGTCGCGGGGCTCAAGCCGGCGGTAGACCTCCTGACCGTGGTCCAGTACCGGTCCATAGCAGGCATAGCCAAGTGGGCTGACCAGTTCAAGGACAGCTGACGATTCTTGGGGGTTGTGCAGCGCGATGACCATCCTTGGCTTTGCTCGTTGCAAAGTGCGACGGGCCCCACGGACCACCAAGCCAGCAGCGCCTTCGGTATCAATCTTCATCACGTTCGGTGGGCGCAGGCTCTCACGTTCGACCAAGCGGTCAAGCTGAACAACCTCGACCGTTTCGGTCTTCGGAGGCAGGCCGCGCCGTTGCCGAGCCTTCGAAGCTTTGCCACCCGACACCCGATTCAACACCGCGGTGCCGCTGGTCACATCGTCGACCTGCAGTTGTTCGGTTCCGTCACAGTCGCTCAACGCCACCGCAAAGATTCTGATCTTGTCATTCTGGTTCAAGAGCAGGACGTTCGCGTGCAGCAATTCGACGTTGTCCTTCATGGGCTCGAAGGCGATGACCTGGCCCGCCCTGAACCACTGGACCATCACCCGTGAATAGAGGCCGATGTGAGCCCCCACGTCGTACACGACATCGCCGACCTGGATGAGTCGTTCGAGCATGCCCAGATCGGGCGTCGGACGTTCTAACAGCGAACGACCCCAAATCCCGACGTGCCGGCGAAGCCGCATTCGAACCGGTCCGATGCCTTGAACACGTACGGTGCACGGGATATCCGGCAACAGGAGCACACTGCGTCTAGCCAAGCGCCGCAGAAGCGTCACCCATTTCATGCCGCGCACAATCGATCGGATATAGCTGCCCAGGCCGGTCGCCCTCCGCTGCGGAAACGCAGACTCAGTTCCAGCAAAATATTATCGCTGCGTTGCAAAGGCGTCCATCTGGGTCCGCAGCGCACAAGCCTGCCAGCGGCCATTCACCGCCAGACGTTGAAGGCGGTCCGCGTTTGGTGGGCCGCGCTGGCTTTCCGGCCCAGGGAGAGCTGTCAAGCTTGGGGATACTGAAGGCCAACACAGCACAATGCGACGGCGTTGCAACCGACCAACGGGCAGCGGTTTTGCGGATCATGGGCCAGGACGGTCCGCCTTGTGGTTTCGAGGAGGTCCTGCGACGGTTCAAAGACCCAAAGGCCTCTCGACCCTAGAGTCACCCCGCAGCGGATGCGATGTCCGCCGTGTCTGCGTCGCCTGCGCAGCAAGTGGAAACGGCCGCATCGTAGCCTGCAGTGCGCAGAGGTTCGGCGAGAAGGCTCGTGTCATGGGAACAAGTGCGTATGACCCCAGGTCCTATTGGAACGAGCTCGTCACCGGGGACGGGCGGCTAAGCAATGTCGGTCAGCCCGCTCTGGGCTCATACAACAGCTACGCGTACCGTTCTCGCCTGCGGAGTCTCCATAAGGCTTTGGAGGGGGTTGACCTCGGCCGGATGAAGGTGTTTGAAGCAGCGTTCGGTGAGGGGTTCTACTTGGCATACTGGCAGTCGCAGCGCGTGCCGGCGGTGGCCGGAATGGACATCTCTGAGGCCGCAACCGGCGCTGCAAAGACCAAGTTCCCTCATTACGACTTGAGATGCGGCGACCTGTCCTGTAAATCCGACTTTGCCGACTTTGGACGATTCGACGTCGTCACGGCGATCGATGTGCTCTACCACATCGTGAATGACAAGCCTTGGGAGCAAGCGTTACGCAACCTCTTGTCGCTGGTTGATGACAACGGCGTCTTTCTCTTCTCAGATAAGTTCCCGCGCCAGGGAACCTACCAGCGATTTCCACACGTCCGGCGACGTTGTCTTTCGATGTGGGAGCGGGTGTTGTTGGAGGCCGGCTTCAAGATTAGAAGACTCATTCCGGTGTTCGTTTTCATGGACGACCCAATCGAGTGCGGCGAACACCCCTGGCTCGGCTTCCTTTCCATGCAGCAGTGGCGAGTGGGCGCCAAGCTCCTTCGTGTCACTCAAGACTTTCCGAAGCTCCAAAGTGTTCTCGCGTTCTCCTACGCCACAATCCAATGCCTGCCTGAGCGCGCATTGCTGGCCATGCTGAAGCGAACGCCCAACCTCGAGCTGGCGGTCTGCTCGAGATCCTCCAGCACCACATCACATCCGAGACAACCACTGCGCTCGGGTCACGCCCTCCGATGAGCCGGCGGCCGAGACGGATTCTGCGACATACGCCGCGTGCAGCCGGTAGCATGATGAGCAATTGACTACCTGAATCAGACAAAGGAGGCGGTAAGCTGAAAAGACAGGCTGGGTATCGGCAACGGCTTTACAACGTTTATTACAGTTGCTTCAAGGAGGCGGCAAGCGATCCCTCTGACCGTGATTTTGAAGCCTATTGCTCGACTCGTCGCCGATGGTTGAAAGGGTGGCTGCCGGAGGATAAGGACGCTGCGATTCTCGATGTCGGCTGCGGCCGCGGCGAATTCCTGCGCTTCCTGCACTTGGAAGGTTACGTCAACTGTGAAGGGATCGATCTGGCGGAGGAGCAGGTTGAGCAGTCGAAGCGATGGAACCTGCCCGTGCGATGCGAGGACGCATTGGATTATCTGAAGACTCGCACTTGCCGATACGCGCTGATCACGGCGTTCGACTTTCTTGAACACCTCACGCGCTCAGAGGCACTGGAGTTTCTCTCCCGATCGAGAGAGGCGTTGCGATCCGGCTCACTGATCATGAAAACGCCGAATGTTGCCGCGCCGCGCGGTACTCACTACTTTGCCGGCGATCTGACGCACGAGCAGGCCTACTCGCCCGCCAGTCTGTCACAGATCCTGCGGGCAACTGGGTTCGACAATGTTGAATTCCGTGAGACCAGACCGGTGCCACATTCGGTTGCGAGTACGATCCGGAGCGTTCTTTGGAGGTTTGTGCGGGCGGCTCACGTGTTGCAAGATCGCATTGAGACCGGCGGTCAACTTCCCGTGTATACGCGCAATGTCATCGTCCGGGCCGTTCCGATTGAACGATAAGACAATTCTTCGCAGCGCCGCCACCCGCCGGACTCCGCTTTTCACGGGTAGGCCTTTGAGCGGTTCACGAACATCCCGACCAAGGCGGTCCGGCCTAGCTCGACGGCACAAGTTGCTTGGGGCGCGGCTCGCCTTCCAGGAGCTTGGTGAGGTCCGGCAGCACCACTGATTCGTCGTACCTCTCGGCTAAATACTCGACGAGTTGCTCGGGCGGAGGCGGCACCAGTTTGCCGGTGAGGAAATCATCGACCTTTTGTCGCAACGCGCCCACGTCGCCGGCCGGCACAATGAACTCCGGGAGGATCGGCTGCATCGTCTCCGGTAGCGCGCAGGAATCGGTGCTCAGGACCGGGCACCCAAACGCCAACGCCTCCAGCGTAATGAGGCCGAAACACTCCAGCTGAGTCGTGGGCAGGATGAAGAGGTCTGCCGCTTCGTACGACAGCGCCAGCTCCTCATCGGAAATCCGGCCGGTGAATCGGACGTTCCCATCGCCGCCCAACTCCTTCGCCAGCGCCTCAAACGACGGCCGAAGCGGCCCGTCGCCGGCCAGGACAAATATGCAGCGTCCTTGTACGGCCAGGGGTGTGATGGCTCGAATGGCAATATCGAGCCCATAGCGCGACGCGTGCCGGCGCACCGTGAAGAGGATCTTTTGATTCTCCGGCCAGCCGAGCAGGCGGCGGGCTTGTTCCTTCGTGTGGGTTCGTTTCAGATCGGAGCGACGCCAGTGCGGAACGACTGTGACCTGGTCCGCCAGGCCATGAAAGCGACCGACCTCTCGACGGGTGAACTCCGAAAGCGTTTGGATGCCGGCGCATTTGTTCAGCAGATCTGATTCGAGCCGCTTGATGCGCCCCAGTCCCAAGGCCAGCTTCAGGCGGCCGGAAATGCCCTGGTGGGACCAGTTGATCTTTTGCTCAAGCACGACCGGCGAGTGCATCGTGTAGATGTAACGGGGACCATGGCCCAGGGCGCTCATGACGCCGGCGCCCGTCAGGGGCATGTGGATGTGAACCACGTCCCATTTCCGATCACCGAGCCATTTGCGCGTGGCGTCCGCGGCGGCCTGTATGGCGCGCTCGCCTCGTCGCGGGTGCCAGTTGGGAAGTCGAGGATGGTTGTACCGCACGATCCGCATGCCATGGGATTCTGACATCGCCGAGTGATCATCTTCGGGCTTCTTTCGCGGGCAGATGATCGCCACGTCGTGGCCACGGTCGCGCATCGCCACGGCGGTATCCCACGCGACACGCTCCGCCCCGCCAGGTTGGTCAAGAAAGCAAGTGCCGGCTGAAAGATAATTCATCTCTCACCTCGGAGTCGCCCCGCCGCAAGGTCGCCCGACGAGTCGTTCCCGACCGCCGGCAATCCTCCCCTTGCGAGGGGCGCCGATCGCACGACACAGCCGCGATGGCTTGGGCACCGCGCGATCATTGGCCAGGTTGTACCGAGTTCCCCGGCGGCGAGACGATCGAGCTTTCGCCAGGAAGCTCGGTCTCGCTCTCTTCTGTTAACACTGTCACCGCGAACAGCCCTCGTGTCAAGGGGAAAAATAGAGAAAATGAGGCCCGGGAGGTGTGACAGTCCAGATTGCCTGAGACATTTGGGCCGTCGTATTGGCCTGCGAGCCCATTGGCGAGGCGTTTGGGGCCGGTCGGAGGCGTTCGCTCAGCCCGCCAGCGTCCGGCCGAGGCGGGTCTTGCGATGACCTCTTTACGTGCGTATCTGCGGCAGGCACATGCTGTGTCCATCGGCAAATCGCATGAGGATGAGAACAAGAGCGCGGCCTGCCATCACCAGCTTGACCCGCAGCCCGGGCCGGTTGATCGGGCGAGCCGTCCCTGTGCCGCGCAATATAGACCTGGGGCGGTGGGCGCAATGACCGAGCGGGCGTCTTGAAGAGACCGCTACTGAATCCAGGTGGGTGTTACCGTCGCTAGATGAGACCGGGTGAACCGCTTGGCCCTGGAGCTCATCCTGGCCGGGTCGTTCATCGATATCGGTGAGCGGTCGCACCAGCGTAGAATGGCGACCCGCGTCAATAAATCTGCTGCGCCAACCCTGCAGTGCATCACTCGTACCCCCCGAAGACTCCTCGTCTCCACACCGCAATCTAAGGAGAACGACACTGTGCAAACACAAGAGAGGCTTCGTCGCGAGCAATCGTGGGCCGCAGCACTTGTTTCATGCATGGCGAGCAACGCAGTGCGGTTGTTTACTAACATTGCGGCGATGTTGAGCATCTTTCGCGCCCCCTTTCCCACATAGGCAGGCCCAGAGATATGCGCGTTCGATGCCATGACCTGGGCAATCACACGGCGGATGGCCGCTCACGATCACGGGAGCGGAGCGCATGTTAGCCTACCTTCTGGCGTTCACCTGGGGTATATGCATCCTCCTGTCATTCGTCGGGTGGGGCACGCTCGTTGGCCGGCTGGCGTTGCCGGGCCGGCAGGTCGGCTGGGGGCAGCGGGCGGCGTGGGGAATGATCCTCAGTGTGATCTTCGGTGGGCTGCTCAACTTGTTCTCCCTGATCTCAGGCGCACTCATCTTGGTTTACGTCGGGTTGGGCTTCGCGACCTGGCTGTGGCTTTCCGTGCTAGACAGGCACGCAATCCTTCGGTCGATCTCGCACAGCGTGCGCCCCCTGTTGGAAGACCGCTGGCTGGCTGCGGGCGGACTCCTGGTCGTGGCGCTTGTCGCGGCCCACTACGCGACTTCCGCCTACTCGTTGGAGTTCAACCCTCACGACGATCTTCAAGGGTATTTCGTATTTCCCGTCAAGATGCTCCAGATCGGTTCGATTGGGCTGGACCCGTTCTCTGGACGGCAAATGAATGCCCTCGGCGGTCAGTCGTTCTTGCACACCTTCGTTCTCTGTGTGACGAGCGAGGAGAGCTTGAAACTATTAGACCGCGGCATCGGCATGCTGGTGGTGGTTGGCCTGCTGCTTGGCGTGTCCAAGGAAACCGGCGTGACCGGGCGAGCAGTCGTTGCGATACTCGCCGGTGTTCTCTTGGTGGCCGCCTCTCCGCACAACATCTCCAGCCAGATGACCGCCTTCGCGCTGTTCCTGAGCCTGTTTGAAACGATCCGCCGGGACCAATCCGGGAGCATTCGACCCTGGGGCACGACCGCTTTGATCGCGATGACCGCAGCGGCGATCTGCGCCTTGAAGGTGTCGCTTATACCAGCTTGCGGTCTCGTCGTCGTCCTTCACTACCTATTCACATTTCTGCGCTCGCAGCGGAAGAGTGAGGTCGCAATCAGGTTTGCCGTGGGGATTCTCATCGGCGGCGCACTGATCTTGCCCTGGATGATCTCGATGTATCAGTCGTCGGGAACGCTGCTTTACCCACTCTTGGGTAAAGGTTATCACGGCTCTGTCTGGGGGACGCTCAAGGACCCGCACAGCGAGCTTACCTTCCGAGGCGTCCTGAGAATCGTCAGTGAGCTGAGCCCCTTCCTGTTGGTGCTCGCGCTTCTGACGATCAAGGCCGCGTGGGACAAGACGCGAGGTATGAGTCCCGTCCGCGGGACCGTAGCCATCTCTGTCGCCATTGGCGTTGGGGTAGGTGCGGTCGTGATCGGGTTGGCAACCGGCGGCGTCGGTGTCTACCGTTATACGTATGCATTCCTTGTCTCTGGCACCTTCTATCTCATGGGGATCGCGCTCTCTCGCCCTTCATCCTCCACCGAAACGGAATGCGACGGTGGGTCGCAACCAGTGGCATGGCTGACCGTTCTGGCCATTGGCGTATTTCTTGGGACTGTTTGGTCGGGGTCGCTGTGGGCGTGGTATAAGCACGCAGCAAACCTGGCCTCGAGCATATTGGGCCCCTCCCTTAGGTCAGTTGACTACCGCCCTCCGGTGAGGCGTGCACAGGAGTCGATCCCGCCGGGCGAGCGTGTCCTGGCTCGACTGGCGAGGCCCTACCTGCTCGATTTCACGCGGAACACGATCTTTGTCGCCGATGCCGGGGCGAGCCTTCCTCCCGGCATGCCATTCTTTCAGGGAGGGGAAGCCTTGGCTCAGTACTTGTTATCCAAGTCGATCCGTTACGTGATCTACGCGTACGGCACGGAGGCTGGGACCACAAGGGAAGAGTTTGGGTTCATGCTCGAGAAAGGTGAACCGATTTGGCACAGAACCATTATACGCCATACCTTCGATTTGCAGGACAACCTGTCGCAGCTCGCCAACACCCGGACGCGGATTTACGATGACGGCAACGTGTTCGTTCTCAACATCGCAAGTTCAGCAGTCCAGCCAGCCGAGTCCCAGAATGTACCCGACCGCTAAAGACCGGTAGCACGATGCTGAGATCAAAATGTGACGGTATCACGGTCATGGCATCCCCGAGCGGTCGTTCACGGGCGAACAGCCCCCCGCCGTCCCCACGGTGCGCACCAGAGGCAGACCGTAACGACTCTCATGCCGCGCGCTGAGCTGAATCGTCATCTGGAGACTCGTCGCCGTAGTCGAGGTAGAGCGACGCCGCGTCGTCGGGCGCTTGCGGCACAAGGGCCTCTCCTCGGCGCTTCAGATCCATGGCCAGCCCCATGAAAATGGCCGAAAGCAACACATGGGGGAATGCGAGCGGCGAGGTCGGATAGTACATCGACTGATTGACGAAGCCGTGGGCGTAGGTCATCACCATTATCGCAACCAGCATATTGATCAATAATGGATCGGCGGCGACCAGCCGTCGCCCCTTCCAGGTGCGAAACGCACACCAGCCGGTAAACGCCGCAAGCGTGAACACTGGAAGAGCGTAGGAGATCCCGCCGAAGTAGAGGATGTGAAGATACGCATTGTGCGGGTTCCGGCTCGCGATGAATTCGGTCTCGGCTCTTCTGAAGGACTCGCCTTCGGTTCCAAGCAGGCCAAACCAGGGACGCTGGGCGATGACGCCCAGGAAGTCCTCGGCGATCTCCACACGTCGGGTCTCAACGGTGGAAAGCCGCTCAAGTGGCACCTCTCCTGCTTCCCCCAGCGCCCAGTTGACCCCCACCGCAAGAATGATTGCCCCTGACAGGGTCATCATGGGCCGGCCGGTCATGGCCAGGGCGAGAGGCAATGCCGATCCGGCCATGAACCACACCGTGGATCTGCTGGCTGTCAATACCCCCATGCCGACGGCAGCCACAGCGACACCGACCAGCAGAGCTTTCCAGATGATGGGGCGCGCCCGAATGGCAGCGTAAAGCGCCAACGGGGCGGCCAGGCCGAAGACAACACCCACGTGATTCGCGTTCATGCCGTAGGGGCTGAAGCGACCGCGCGCCCCGAAGGCCGTACCGGGATGAAGCACCAGATCGGAAAGTGGCAGCGCCAAGGCGATGGCCAGGCCGACGGTGATCGCCCCCCCCACCCGAAGCAGCGATGCCCTGTCAACGATCGTCTGCGACACCGCCAGGGCGGCAATGACCAGGGTCAGCCACTGCACGCTGATAACGAAGGCCAATGGACGGTCGGTGACGGTCCAAATGTACAGGAAACCCAGCAGCGCCACCGCTGGATACAGCCAGGCCATCAGGGGGAGTCGTCGGCGAGGACCGGGATTCATCCACGCCGTCACGGCCAACAGCATGTAGACTGCAAACCCCGTCGTCTTGGCGAGGGCCTGGATAATCCCCAGGCCCTCGTATTCGCTCAGCGGAAGCCAAGCCACAGTCAGGCTTAGCGCCGCCAGCATCCGATACCTGCCAGGAATCAGCAGGAAGGCCAGCAACGCTCCCACCGGGGCGATCATCAGCACTGGCAGCGGAATGATCTGCAGATAGCGTTCGACTGTACTCATAACGTCAGCGGACGTTGATCGAGTTTCACCGAGTTCGAGCGGCTCACGGTATCTACCGTATCGTCGCTGCGGGCTTTCGGTTCTGTGGCACCTATCGTATTGTTATCCGCGTCTGATGAACAACAGGGCGAGAGCCGACGTACAAGAGTGGCGTTATCGGCTGTCGTAAACCCGGCCGGTCCGAGCGCGGCGGTGACCGCGCCAGGAACGTCGGCGGGGTGATTGATTATCGTCGCAGCGCCGGTAGGTGGACTACGCGATGGCCACCGAAGTTAAGCGTGACCCGTCGAATCAATGCGCTGCGTTCAGCGCTCCGTTGCCGAGAAGGCTCGCCGAATCGGATCAAACAACCACTCGGCAATGATCTGCTGGCCTCGTTCGTTGGGATGATTGCCGTCGCGATACGGATCAGAACCTGCCTCCAACGCCCGGGCGAATGCTTCGCCGAGTTGCACCGGCTCGATGCCCAGCTCCTTCGCAACACGAGCGATCTCGTGATAGCCAATCTCGGGCTCGTTCTCCAGCTCGCTTCGCTTGAGGTATTGCACCAGAACGACGGAAGCGCCCGAAGCGCGAGCCATGCGAATCACCTCGCGCAGGGCGTCCAGGCATTCCTTGAGCTCCACCGGAGATATGACTCGAGAGGCTTGAATCGATCTCACTATTCGCTTCGCTATGTACCTTTCGTACAGGTCCTGCAATGCGAGCCACGGCTTGTGCTGCGGCCGACGGGCGTCGAACGGGTCAAAGGTGGGTGCGTCGGCGTAGTCCTCGCTGTTGAGCACAATCACCACCAAGTCCGCGTCGAACAGGCCAAATCGCCGCAGATAGGCCAAGATGTTGGGCGGGCCCCAACTCTTCGCGGCGATGTTGGCAACCACCACCGGCCGGCCGAGCGCATCTGAAAGTCGCTTCTCCAGCAGCGAGGTGGCCAGGGCATCCTGGTCCGTCTCAGCGTCACCGTGGATGATGCTATCGCCCACGACAAGCACCCGAACCTCAGCGGGATCGGATTTCGAGCGGGGGAAGTCTCGGCTGCGCATCGAGTAGGCGTTGTAGCTGATCCGGTTGCCGAAGCGCCGGTAACTCTTGGACGGCTGCGGCAGGTATTCAATTTCCCGATCCTCGATCCACAGCGGAGGATCCCCCAGACCAATCACGAAGCGCGCATAAACCTCGGCCAGGGCAAGGAGCGCGAAGAAACTCGTAGCGACAATCAGTCCAGTCAACAACAATCGAAACCTCGGTGAGTCGTGACCGTGCTGCGTGGCCGCCCAGGCTCAACCTGGTCCTGGCATCAGCCGAGATAGCCCATCATCTCAAGGTATCGTCCCAGGCGCTTGCGGCATAGCTCCTGCTGCTTCGAGGTGAGCACTTCTCGGAAGCGACCGGCAACGCCCTTGTTGAAGTGCAAGAATACCTGCTCCTGACTGTTCTTGATGCGGTCGCGATGGTAGGTGGACACGATCGCTTCGATCTGATCGTCGGAAACGTCCACCTCAAGGAATTCAGCAAGGCGTCGCAGCTGGCCATGGGTGTCAGCGTGCAGGTCCTCGTACCGCGTCATAAGCACACCGCCGTAGCGGGACCATGCCTTCCACACGGGCACCAGTCGCCACCTCGCCCAAAGGATGCCGCCACGGACCGTGTGGTATTTCGCGAAACTCCTCTGTGGCCCGATATAGAAATGCCTGCCGTGCAGCTCGCCGGTCTCTCGCATCACCCGGCCGCGGTCCAAGGCGGAGACGATGGCGTCGCGCAGATCGCGGTAGATATACGTCGCTCGCATCCGACCCTCGGCCATCAGTTTCCGCACGAGTTTCGACGGTCGTCGGTGCGTCTTTACCACGAAGGTGTGGCCCTGCTGGCTGATGCGATCCAGTTCCAGGATCGCCTGATCGTCGAGCCCTCGCACATTGCAGTTGGCGGTAGTCAAGACAGCGTGGAGCTGGTACTTCTCGCGGATATCGCGAGAGTCGAGATAGCCAGCGGCCATCAACAGCTCGTTGGTCATGTTCCAGTACCAGCCGGTACCGGCCTTCTGCATCCCCGCTGAAAGAATAATCATCGAAACAGATTCTCCGTCCGACGGATCAACAGGTCAGAATATATGCCGACGAGATGGTAGGGATATCCAAGTCGAGGTTCAACGCTTGGCGCCACCTGGCAGATCAGGGTCTCCGCGCAGCGCAGCCTCTCTATGATCTTTATCGTATCCTTTGGCGCGGCAGATAAACCTCAGTTGGAGAGCCGATGTAGCACTTCGAGGGTATCCTGCATGATCACCCCGCGCGCAATCAATCCCCACCCAGGGGCATGGTGTGCATCCGCGGGAGCGATTGACGCCATGGGCTGGGCTATGGTCGTACGGTCTTCTCCTGGAGTTGGCAATGGCCTCTGAAGCCAAGCGCGGCCTGATCCGCATCGTTGCGAACTACACCCGCGTGTTGACAACGGTCCTCATCGGCGTGGTGTTGGTGCCGCTGCTCCTCCAGGCCACCGGCAACGATGGATGGGCGCTGATCGCGCTGCTGGGGTCCACCATTGGACTGGCCTCCATGGCTCAGCAGGTTGTCCGTTCGAGCCTGATCCGCGAGCTCGGCGCGGCCTATCACAGTGGTCGCGCAGACGAGTTTCGCAGCACGTACAACGCGGCGGTCGCCATCTCGGCGGTGCTCGCATTGCTGGCCGTGGGCGTGTTCGCGGCGCTATGGGCCGTCATCCCGCTGTTCCAGATTCCCGACCACCTCATCCCCGCGGCGCGCTGGCTGGTCGCGGCAACGGGCGCTGATACCATCGCCGTTCTCTTGCTGGCGGCACCGTTCACCATGTACGTCGTCACCGAGCGCATGGTCGCCTTCAACGCCTGGCTCATTGTGAACCGCTTGTGTTACCTGATCGCGGCCGCCTGGGTGGTCGTGCAGGGATTTGACGATCCCGGGCGCGCCATCACCGTTTATGCGCTCACTTCGTCCGGCCTGGCCATCGGGGCACTCTCCATGGCCGCGGTGGTGATGATGTTGATCGACCGCCGACTGATTCCGGCGCCCGCGACGATCACCCGCGCTGCGCTCAAGTCAGTGCTCAGTGTTGGTGGGTGGAATGCCGCGGCCACTACGGCGACCGCATCTCATATTCGCCTGGCCCCGCTCATAATGAACCTGACCTTCAATATCATGAGCCTTCCATCAGGGCTGTTCGGCAACCTCATCCTTGGACTCGCGATTCGGTTGACGGTCGCCGTGCGCCAGCTCACAACGGGCATGACCGGGGGCCTCGACGCGGTCTCGGCTCGCCTGAGCACCACGCGAAGCGCCGGGGCGGTCCGTGCGCTCATGCACCACTCCACGCGTCTGCACGGGCTTGCCACGTTCCCGGTGGCGATTGGCGTGGTCGCGCTCGCCGAGCCGGTCCTGAGCCTCTGGGTGGGCGATCGACTTGAAAATCCGCAGATCACCCTGCCCCCAGCGATCGTGCTCATCCGTATTATGACGTTGGGCATGATCGCCCGGGCGATCTCGGACGGATGGATCCGCATTCTCTACGGCGCCGGTCATGTCAGGCGGTACGCGCCGTCGATCTTGCTCGGCGGCATCATCAATCCACTGCTGGCGGTGCTGCTGCTCCGGATACTGCCACCGTCAATGCGGTATACCGCCGTAGCCTGGGCCTACTCAGGCGTGCTGATCATCATTCACGCGGGGTTGGTGCCGCTGGTCGGTGCAAAGGCGCTTCAGATCAGCTACGGGCAATTCTTCCGGCCGCTGGTGCGTCCATTGGCTGTGGCGCTAGTCTGCTCGCCGATCCTGCTGCTGAGCACGAGGCAGCCGGATGAGTGGTCGTTCCTGCATCTCGTCGTGGTGGTTGGCGCATATAGCCTCGCCTACGCGGCGGGGTGCGTGACATTCGTGATGGACCGAGCCGAGCGAATACGGTTCACCAAAGCAGCCCTGCGGCGCCTCCCGCTGCGCGGTTAGCAACCGCCGCTTAACCTCAGCGCGATCATCAAGGCGGATCTCCGCGAGCGCACTCATACAACTGCTCATACTGTTGCACCACGCGATCGAGGTCGAAGTTCCGCTGCACCCACGCGCGCCCCTGCTGCTGCATGCGCTGGCGCTTCTCCCGGTCGAGAATCAGGTCGGCCAACGCTGCGGCGAACGCTTGCGGTGTTTCGTCGGCAATGACGGCGCCACCGCTGGATTGGAGCTCCGGCCAGATGTCCACACCCTTGGTGGTTATCACCGGCGTCGCACATACCAGCGACTCCAGCAACACGAAGCCCCAGTTCTCCTGGCTGGTCGGCAGGACGAAGACATCGGAGGCTTGGTATAGCGAGACCTTGTTTCGTCCTGAGACGAACCCGAGGAAGGCAATTCGAGCGGACAGTCGCTTAAGCTCAACAAGTGCGCGCAGGCTCTGCTCGTACTGCGGCTCGCCGGTGCCGGCGATCAGCAGCGTGAACTTAAGACCATTATCGTGCAGCTGCATTGCTGCTTCGATGAGTAGCTCAACGCGCTTCTTGGGATGCAAACGACTCAAGAAGAGAACGACCGGATCGTTGTCGTCCGGGAACGCCCAGGCAAACTTCCGCCGCGCCATCGCCGGGCCGGGAAGATGCTCGTATTCGGAAAGATCGAAGATCAAGGGCACGACGATCGGCCGGCCGCGCGGATACCACTTCCGCGATTGGTCCTGTTCCGCCTGGGCGGTGCAGTGCACGCCCGCGGCGCGTTCGAGAAACCGCCGGCCCCCCAATGCGAGATACAGCCGTTTCTTGAATGCCTTTTGCCCCATGCACCAATCGTCAAGCATGCCATGGAGGCTAATGAAATAGGGGACACCTGATTGACGCGCAAGACGAGCCAGCCCAAGGCATACCGGATCCCACGGCACGTGCAGATGCACAACGTCGGCGGTTGCGATGCACTGGCGCGCCTCAGGGACGGCGCAGCGTCGCAGCCCCGGCCACGGCCCGGCACGTGGCTGGAGTGTCACCACCCGAGGCTGGCCATCGCCGCCTGCGGTCCACTGCTGAGGCACATCGGTCGCATCAAGCGTCAGCAGCGTCACGTCATGGTCCCGCGCCGCCAGTACCGCGCAGAGGTCAAGCACCGCACGGACGACGCCCCCGTCCTCCAGTCTCATGCGTCCCAGATAGTGCACGATCTTCATGGCTGCGAGCTACGTGAGATTATGCACCGGGGGCCTGACGCGACGCAATGGTGGCCGCTGCCCCCTGGGCTGACGCCTCCGCTCACCGTCAGCAAATGCACGATGAGCGACAACCGGGTACGGTCGCCGCTACTGGTTCGGGCGATGCTGCGGGTGCTGTCGCGATCGGCCAGCTGCCACAAGGCCGACCGCCGATGGGCCAGCTCCTCTCACGATCCAGGGGAGATCACCTCGGAGCCCCGGCCGGGCCCCGCCGACCCTGTTTCACCTCATCGGCCTGGTCCCCCGTCGGCAGAGTCTTTTTGTGTTGATCGATGGAGCGCTTTGGATCGCGCATCATGCGGTCGCGGTCCAAAGCGCGGCGCTCGGCGATGCGCTTGCGGATTCGTTTCAGGTCCGCCCGCATCTGCGCTTGTTGTGATTCATCCAGCCGCATCCAGATCCGCTGCTGATAGTCCGCCGCGTGGGGGCCAAGGGTTGTGAGGCGAGTCAGCTCCTGTTGCGGCCCCAGCGGAGGCTCTTCGCCGGCTTCGCGAGCCTGGTGGATTAGCTGGCGCAGCTCGCTTATGCGCTGGCCGTCAGCCCGATCATGCGCTCGCCTCGCCCCCTGAAAGTCCTGTCTGATCGCGTCAATCTCAGCCTCCTGGAGCTCCGAAAGATCAAGGCGCTCCAGAACACGGAACCACTGGCGCAGCGGAACCTTGGGCTGCCGACGGGCTCCGAGGAACCGGTTTGCTTGCTCGTAAGCAGCCAGGGGGACCTTCGGTCCGGCTAGCAGGCCCCGCTCGCCTGGCTCCTCAACCGGGGTCTCGTCGTGCGAGGGTGGGCCCGGCTGTGGTGACTGGGCCCAAACAGTGGCGCCGCACAGACCCCCAATCAAGGCAACAACGACGATTCGCTGCTCCAGAAAACGAGTCATCGGCTTGGCTCCTTCGCCATGGGCTGCCTTTCTATCGTCCAACGCTCCCATTGGCCGGGTATTGCCCACGCGTCAATCCCACTGCGGGCTATGATTGTCCCCATTCTCGGAGCACCGGCCACAGATGCCCCTCACCAGTGAACAAGTTCACGACGCTCTTCGGACGGTCAAGGATCCGGACCTGCACAAGGATCTGGTGACACTGCGAATGGTGAAGGGCGTCCAGGCGGACGGCGACGATGTGTCCATTCACATCGAGCTGACCACGCCCGCGTGCCCGCTCAAGGACAAGATTCGTGATGACATCGAACTAGCGGTCAAAGCCAAGGCCGAGGAAGTCGGCACGACGGTTGGAGCCGTCAATGTCGAGTTCTCCGCGGACGTGCGAAAGGCCAACGAAAGGGCCAAGGACCGCGACAATCCGCTGCCGGACGTGAAGCATGTGATTGCAGTCGGCGCAGGCAAAGGCGGCGTGGGCAAATCGACCGTGGCCGTCAACCTGGCCGTGGGGTTGGCCCAATTCGGCGCCAAGGTCGGATTGCTCGATGGCGACATCTACGGCCCGTCCGTGAAAACGATGCTCGGGTTGGATGACGTGCCGACGCCGAAACCGCGCGGCAACATCCTGGTGCCATTCGAGGTGCACGGCATCAGGTCGATGACCATCGGCAAGCTGGTGCCCCCGGACAAGCCGCTGATCTGGCGCGGTCCGATGGCTCACGGGGCGTTCAAGCAACTCGCCACCCAGACCGATTGGGGCGAGCTGGATTACCTGATCGTCGATCTGCCGCCGGGCACAGGCGATGTTCCGCTGACCCTGACCCAGTTGTTGCCGCTGACCGGCGCGGTGGTGGTATGCACGCCGCAGCAGGTCGCGCTGGACGACGCCACCCGGGCGGTGCGGATGTTCCAGCAGCTCGGCGTGGAGGTGCTGGGGATCGTTGAGAACATGAGTTACTTCGTCGGCGACGACGGCAAGACGTACGACATCTTCGGCCGAGGCGGGGCGGAAATGATGGCCCAGCAGATGAACCTGCCGTTCCTCGGGGCGGTGCCGATCCACATGGAGCTGCGGGTCAACTGCGACGCCGGCGAGCCGCTGAAGAATTGGCGGGGCAATAAGGCGCTGGCCGAGGAGCTCGATCGGCTGTGCAAGAACCTCGCTGCCCAGATCTCCATCGCGACCTTGAGCGGCAAGTTCGTCCAGCCGACGTTGTCAGTCTCTTGATGCTGATGAGCATCGTTCGTTCGGCTTTTGTGATAGCCGCGGGTGGAAACCCGCGGGCGAGACACCACAAGCACAAGCGAGCGCAGAGCAGCGCTACATCACATTCCTCGCGGGCGACCGGCCGAAAGTGCAGGCGACCGCACAGCAGCGCTACAGCGCATGCCCCGCGGCCTCCCGGCCGCGGCTATTGGGCTGGTGGCGCCTCGCCGCCTGGGGATTCTGGCACCGGCTCGGATTGCTCGGCGAGGATCGGCTTGATGTCCAGCGTGGTGCGGTACTCGGCGCCGTCCGGCAGGCGTTGCTCGCCTTCGATGCGCTCGATGAGCATTGACTCGGCGTTGACAAACAGATCAAACCTGGCCGTGTAATCCTCGCTCAAGTCATCGCCGCTCTTGAGCTCCAGTCGCACCCACTGCTTCCTCTCAACGGTGACGTGCTCGGCTTTGGTCGGCGTGAACCCTTCCTTGACGCCGAGGCGGAACTCCTTGAGCGGATCATCGGTGAAGCGCAGGGCCATGTGCGGGGCCAGCCAGAGGTTGTACCGCAGCACGAGGGCATCCATCGCGGGGCTCTTCTTCAAGGGTGTATCCAGGCCGATGCCCTCGCGCACCTGTGAGCCGGGCGTCTCGATCCGCAACGTGTCGTTATCGATCCTGCACGCGATACGGGTTTCGACACGGTGGGGATTCTGACCTTCGCGGGTGGTGATCTGCACGACGTGCGCGAGGTCCTCATAAGCCCTCAGGCGCCGATATCGCTCGACGAGCTGGTCGAAGAGTGCTAGCGGCTGCGGTGCCGGCTGCGCCTCGGCGCCGGTTACAATTGAAGGGGCGTTGGGTTCGGCGGGCAGATCCTGCTCGCCGGCTGCGGCGACGGCACACGCACTGATCGCCCCAACCAGCGCTGCGCCGGTCATTGACATGCTCCTGGCCATGGGCGTCGCTCCGCAGTTTGGCGCATTATGCGCGACGGCCGGGTGTGATGACAACTCCTTTTTGTACGAAGCCGGACCGTCCGCGACCTACCATTGCGGAAAAGTTCTGCCAGGGCAAATACTTAGAGTCGATCACCGAACGGTGCGGCGGGCATCTCACCCCTACGAATCATTGAGGATTGACGAGCCCAACGCGCATCGGGCTGGTGCACAAGCCCATCTGTTGGGAGCACAGAATCAACGGATCGCCGGTGGACTCAACAGCCCCGGCGAGTTCGGATGCGATGATCATCAGCTACACTCCAAGCACGATCATCAGCAACCCCATGAGCAGACCGTTGTGGACAGCGTGGATCATCATCGAGGGGATAAGTGTGCCGCGCCACTCCCGCACCAGCGCCATGCCCAGAGCTAGTGACATCAGCGCCGGGACCGCAACGAACCCCTGCGGGTGAATCGCCGCAAAGACAAACCCGTTGATCGAAGCGCTCAACAGCACGCTGAGCACAAGCCCAAACCGGTTTGTAGCGTCGCGCAGGTGTCGATACAGCACACCGCGAAACATCGTCTCCTCCACGATCGGCGCAGCTACGGCAGCCAGAAACAGAATCTGGAGCTTCGGCCACAGATCGGAGCCAGTCATGTACACGATGATCGGGTGGGCCGGGCCCCCGCTGGGCGCGAACGTCGGCGGCTCGCTCGCCACCGCACTCTGTAGGAGTATGAGCGTCAGAGTGAGAACCAGGCCAATCCCAAGCAGCGGAAGCGTCGCCAGATATCCTCCCAAGCCCACGCACGGCTCCAGAAGCGGCATCCGCCCCAGGGTGAGCCCGACATCCCGCCGCACCGTTGGCCAGGGTATGCCCCGGACCACCGGCCAGGCCAGCGCGAGAAGGCTGGCGAAGAACATGATGATCGTGAGCAGCATGGCCGTTTCGGGTGTGGAGATCAGCTCGGCCAGCAGCTGCAACCCGAAGAACACCACCACCCACACGGCGAACGTCTCGGCGTACACCGCGTGATGTGGGCGCGAGCTCCCGAGGCCGCTTCGCAGCGTCCCAACGAGCGTGAGCACGATCAGCAGAATCAGGCCGACGAACCCCACGAACCCGGCGGCGATCCCCACCATTGCCACCGAGAAGATCAGCACCACCACAATGCGAGCCGGGCGCAGCGCGGCGTCCCGGGCTGCGACATCGTCACCACCCGCCGGCGCGAGCGCGAGCCGGCCGAACC
>JADFIR010000005.1 GCA_022566535.1 Planctomycetota bacterium | reverse complement strand
GTCCAGGAGCGCCGCGGCTTCAAGGCCGTTGCCGACGCGCTGAACCGAGACGGCATTCCACCGCCCAGAGGCCCCGAATGGGCAGTGCACTACAGCGGAAAGTGGTCGCTGACCTCGGTACGTGGAATCCTGATCAACCCCGCATACACCGGCGACATGGCCTGGAACCGGCGGACCGATGCGCGGTTCTACCGCATCGTCGATGGACGGGCGGTCGAACGAAAGGGGGTCCATGGCCGGCGACTGGAACAGAACGACGAGTCGGATTGGCTCGTCGTCGAGAACGCCCACCCGGCAACTGTGAGTCGGCGCATCTGGGAGTCGGCCAAGCAACGCCTCCAGGAGCAGCCATCGTCAAGACTCCAGCGCGGGATCAACCCCCGGACCGGCGCCCCGGCAGGCGAACGAATCGGCGGCTGGACCGGTCCGCGAGCGAAGTTCCTGCTCTCGGGACTTGGTGTCTGCTCGAACTGCGGAAGCCGCTACGAGGGCTACACGCGGTACGGCAACATTGGGGGCGACAACGGAGCACGCGGACGGACCTTCCACTACGCCTGCGGCGGCTACATTCGCCACGGACGGAGCATGTGCACACTCGGCGCCATCCCCAAGGACGCGCTCGAAGAGGCGGTGATCAAGACCCTTGTGGACTTCTACGCTCGATACGCGGGCAAGAGCGCCAGGACACGGATCGCCGAGGCGGTGGGCATCCACATCAACGAGGACCGCGACCAGATCGTCAAGCAGCAGAAGAAACTGGAATCACGCCTCAAGCGCATCGACAAGACCACGCGGAATCTGCTGGACAACATCACGGCGACGAACCGCCAGCTGGTTGACCAGCGTCTCGAAGAACTGAACAAGGAGCGCGAGCGACTGGAGACCCAAATCGAGTCACTAGAGCGCCTGGCGCTGACGGAGGCGGAGGTTCATGAGCTCGTGGCAGAGACGGCGCGCTTCGTCGCATGCCTTGAGCCGTCACTGCGCGAAGGAGCACTCGATCAACGCCAGGCCGCGGTGCGACGGTGCGTTGTCCAGATCGTGATCGATCGCCAGATGCACGAGGCGAAGATCGAGGTGCATGTGCTGCCGACGAGCGTCGGCGGGCCGGTCGGCGCGGCGACGGATACGGTGGTCGTGAAGTTGCCGGAGGTGCGGCGCGGTCGGCCGCCGGGCAGGAGGCGCGAGCGCGGTCGCGGCGAGTAGACGGAAGCGTCGGACCCGGACCCGCCTCCGCTCAAACGAAGCTGGCCTCCGCTACCCAACGGCGGCCGTTATGCACCATATCAATCTCGAAAATCAACGGATTTATGCACTTGACATAACCAAGTTTGACAAGGGGATGCGGGCTCGCTAGGCTTTCTTGTTCGTCGTTTTCTTCTTCTTCTTTGACTCGCTGATGATCCTCTTCGCATCTTCTTGTTTGATCGACAACATAGCGCGAAGCGCCTGGTCGGCCGTCAAGGGATGCAGCGATACATTTAGACCGCGTCGGCCTGGGTGTTTGCTGCGAACGGACTTCTTTTTGGGCATGGTGTAATTGTACGCCCGCTCACTCAGAAAGGATTGGAAGCCATGGGGTTCGATCAGAAGCACTATGTGCCGATTCTGAAAGCGAAGGCGGGCGAGCTCCGCGCGTTGCGCGAAGTCCATCAGACGGTGCGGAATGCGATCACGCCGCTGCTGGAGATCATGGACGTGCCGCCGAGGTGGCTGGATGGCGAGGATGAGCCGGTTCCGTCAAAGTCGATGGAGCAGCACATTGCGGCGACGGCCGATGCTCTCGTCAAGAATTGGGGGACGAAGAGACCGTTGTTCGTGGATGGTCTGTACGTCGAAGGCGCGGACACGCTCGATGACGGGCGGGAGCCATTTCGCGCGCTGCTCGATCATCTGCGAGATGCAAACATGAAGTCCATTCCAGTCACCGGAATGGATCGGTACGCCGAGTACGATGAGGCGATCAAGGGCGCGGTGGGGTCAGACGGGCGTGGGCTCTGCCTTCGGTTGGAGGAGGAAGATTTCGACTCTGATGACCTTGAAGCGGAACTGAATGGCGCGCTCGACTATTTCGGCATCGGGCTAAGCAAGGTGGATCTGGTCGTTGACTACGCGGCGACCATCCTTCCGCGATCTACGCTGGTCGCAGTCGTGAACTCGATCCCACAACTGAAGAAGTGGAGATCATTCACACTGTCGGCGTGTTCCTTCCCGAAAGACATGCGCGATATCAGTACGAACAGCATCGAGGAGTTGGCGCGCGAGGAGTGGTTGAACTGGACCCATCTCCGGGCGCGAAGGGACAAAGTGGAGCGAATGCCCACCTACTCCGACTACGCGATCAACCACCCGCAACTGTTAGAGATCGACCCACGCGAGATGCGAATGAGCGGGAACATTCGGTACACATGGACGACGCAATATGTCGTTGCACGGGGCGAGGCATTCCCAAGGAAGAAGGACAAGACGAAGCGCGATCCCCCCAGGGTGCAGTATCCGCGCCTCGCGAAGGAAATCACTGAGCACAAGGCGTGGATGGGCCCGAAATTCAGTTGGGGCGACGCCTATATCCAAGAGTGCGCTAACGGGAAATGCGTCGGCGGCGGTCGCGAGTGGCGCGCTGTTGGGACTTCGCATCATCTCGCTTCCGTCGTGCAGCAGATAGCCAATCTCCCCTAGCACGAAGTTTCTGGCGGACCAGTGTTCCAAGTTTCTTGACCGGCACATTCTCAACCAGCCTGTCCATCATCAGAGACATGGTTGCCGATCGCATCCTGGCATCCAAACCCAGCGACGTGAGGATTGCCATCGCCTCCGCCTTCCACAACAACGCCACAAGCGCGTGCCCCTCGCGCGATGGATTGGCTCTACTTCTACGCAGGCACTTGAAACAAACACCGCCACCAACGCCTTGCGCTAGCAGTATTTCCCACCAATCCGGCAGCAGCTCGCGTGCCGACTCTAGATGGCATTCCGATACAACGATGGAGGCGCGGTCGAAGACGGCGCTGTACGCATCGACTTGCCTTGGCAATCGTTCAAGGGAATCTCGGGCGCTCTTGATTTCGTACCCGTGAAGCGCCCCGTTCATGGCAACCATGTCGGCGCGAACGTCACCCCCATATATCGGAAACTCGTCGATCAACACGACCGAATCGCCAGCGTGTTGTTGCTCAAGGTGCTGGCGTAAGAAGGGTCGAATTTCTGCGTCATACATCATTCGCTCGACTAACCTGTTTGACCATGATACTTGAGCCGCTTCCCCTCGATGCCGCGAATTGCGGCATCACAACGCTCTCGATCCGTCAGCTTTCGACCGTTCCACCGAAAACTGAATTCGTCGCAGTACCTATGCAGGTGCCTCTTGCTGACGTGGTGAAACGTACCATAAACGCCGCGTTTCAGAAGTGCGAAGTATGATTCTACCGTGTTCGTGTGGAAACCGGCATCGTTCACATATTCACCCGCGCTGTGTTTCACCCGCTCGTGACCAGCAAACCCAGCAACCGCTCTCCGGTATGCCGGTAATTCGTCAGTGATAATCCGCGCGGAAGGGTGGACGTTGTTCTGCATCGCAGTCCTGAGCGTTTCACTGTCGACGTTTTCAACGGGCGCGGAACGAACATCGCCGTCATTCTCTACAAGCGCGACGACAGGGGCTTTCTTTGTTCCAGGTCCACGCTTGTGTTTTCCAGTTCCTTTGCGCGGTTTGCCCCCCACAAAAGTTTCGTCGCACTGAACCGATCCATTGAGTAATCCCGCCATTGGTTCGCACCGCATGGCTTCACGAATCCGATGGGCAAGATGCCAAGCGGTTCGATACGAACCCAATCCAAGATTTCGCTGGAGCTGTAATGCGCTGATGCCCTTCTTGCTGCTCGTGATGAGATGGAATGCCCGAATCCAAGTTGTGAGTGGCAGGTGCGAGTCTTCCATGACTGTGCCAACCGTCGCTGTGAAGTGGCCCTTGCAATCCCTGCACGCGAGCAAGCCCCGTCTCACCGACTTTCCCTGCATCCGATAGACACTAATCGACCCGCAGTGCGGGCACACTGGACCATTTGGCCATCGAAGGCGCTCGATATGTTCGCGGGCCTCGGTCTCGGTTAGATTCTGGAGGTTTTGGTTCTTCTGTGTCCACCGCTGAGCGTGGTTCTTCATACCCAAAGACTACACCACGGACATCGTTATGTCAAGTGCATAATTCCGAAAATCAACGACCCCAAATAGGTTCGAACCCCTGCTTTACAAGGAATGCGCGCGCTGCGTAACGGTGTAGCGCTACGAACCCCTGTTTGAACCGGCCTTCGCGCACGCGCGAAGGCCGATAGGCACCTATCAATCTCCAAACAGGACGACCCCAAATAGGTTCGAACCCCTGCTTTACAAGGAATGCGCGCGCTGCGTAACGGTGTAGCGCTACGAACCCCTGTTTGGACCGGCCTTCGCGCACGCGCGAAGGCCGATAGGCACCTATCAATCCCCAAACAGGACGACCCCAAAATCATAGGGTTACGACGAGAAATGCCGTGCCGGATTTTCGCGGTGAGGGCTTGGCACAAAGACCCCTTTACAACGAGTGTCCTTTTTGTCATGCGCCAGCGGGTATCGAGTCGTCGTAACCATTGTCGTGTCAAATCGTTGTGGCGCGTCACCTCCCCAAGAACCTCTACGCGAATGCCACTTTTGTCAAGCGCAGCGGGCGCCGAATCGCCGAAAGCGCCGTAACCATTGTCGTTTCAAAGCGTTATGGCGAGTAAACCCCGGCGCGGCGATGAAACTCAATTCGGCGGCCGCCACGTGGGCAGTCCCTGGGCACCAGGACCTGCCCATCGCAGGTGCGGATAGCCGCAAGCTTCATCCTGCCAAGCACGGTGAGGAGGAGGGTCCCTGGTTGTTCGCTGGTCGCGGGCCCGGTCAACAGGAAGGCGAATGACGTGCTCACTGTCCTTTGGGCGGTTGTTCGCTGGACGTTTCGCTGGGCGCTTTCTTCTTGAGGTCCTCGATTACCACGAGGACAGCACCGACGCGGTAGAGGTACTGCGGTTCGCGCGGTGCCCGTTTGGTGATCTCGATCCACCCGTCAGCGTCAGGGTTCTTGACTCGCCATCGTTTGAGGCGCCCTCGGAGTGCCTCTGCGGGAACGTCGAATGCCAGAGCAAGCTGGCCGGGGGACATCATGGCATCGTCGTGAATCGGGCCCGCTGATTTCCCGACGGGCATCGGATCGTGCCTGGCTCCTTCCGCCGTCCCGAACGCAATGCTGGCCCTCAGCAGGGCATCCAGCTCATCGCTCAGCGTCTGGAACTGGCCAATCCAGAGAAGTGCGTCAGGGCTGTCTTCGCGCCTATCGATGTGTCGACGGAGATCGCGCACCTTCAAGTAGATCTCCCTGCTTAGCGAGTGCTGCTCGAGCACATCGACGCACCCGAGCATCTCCGATGAGCGCGCGTCGATCTCTTCTCGAATGCGGCGCTCCTGACCAGGGCTGATCAAGAAGCCGCCGCCCTCTGGCTTTAGGCCCATTCTCGCCCGACTCCGAAGGTCCAGGGCCATAGCCGTCAACTGCTGGGCCAGTGCCAGCGCGCGACTCTCATTCTTGTCCTCTTGCTTGGTCAACTTCCCACCGAGTAGTTCAGATGAGTTGGGGGGCTTCAGGAAGTCCACCAGTCGCGAGGGGGCTTCCGACCGCGGTGGACAGTATCCTGGCGCACCGCCGACCGTCAAAATGTTGGAACATCGATGACTTGCTTTCGCGGCCCGGCGGTGCGGACCTGGATCCGATGGCCCACGCGGCGGCGCTGTCAGTGAGCGTTGCCACACAAGTCCATGCCTGGACCTGGAGCCCCAACCTGACCATTCCACCCCGCAGCGATCCAAGCGGTTCAGGTCCGGGTGGGTGACTCCACTACCCCGCCGAAGTGCGGCACACCGCGAATAGTCAGCTGTCAGTCCAGGCACCAGCAGATCGGTGCGTGCGTCCACGTCGAGATCGTTCCGATTGGGTGAGGCCTCAGCCGACCCCGTCCGGTATCAACCTCCTGCGAGCACCCCGCTTCCCCTGGGGCTGAGACTTGAACCCCTACGCGGCCGATCAAACGAAATCCACAGACCGCGCAATCGCTTGCAATCGATTGTGGACCGCGGCGCAACACGATCACTGGTTCGTTTGGATATTCGCACCTTGCGGCCGGCGCGGCCGAAAGAAAACCCCCGGCCGGAGAGGGGCCCGGGGGCTTGGAGGTTTCACGCGCTAGGCGGCAGCCCATCGCTTACGGGCCGCAGGTGCCGCAGGGGTTGCCGCCGCCACCCTATGTCTCAGGAGTCAGTGCTCGTGCAGATCGTGCAGGAGCGCTGGGCGATAGATCGCCTCTATTCGGTGCACGTCGTCACGGATGGTCATCTCGATGGACTGACCTGGTTGCAGTCCGCCACCGTGGAAAGAGCCCTCGAGCCCGACCCTCCAGCCGACGAACCTCCAGCCGTGGTGCATCTGTGGGGCGGTGAGGGTCACGACGGTGGTCTGTGGAAATGTCCGCTCGAAGTTCGCGAACCCACCGCCATCGAGCTGGAGATCCAGCGGGCTTACGTCGAGCCAGTTGCCCGACAGGTTCGACCCAACGGCCAGCAGTCCCGGCGGTGTGCCCGGTGGAACGAGCCGGATGCAGTCGCGGCCGCTAAACGGCGTGCCGTCTAGGAGATCTCCGCTGAGGATCAGCTCCACCAAGTCGCCGGCCGGCAGATCATTGAGCTGAAGGTCTGCAACAACATCGTCGGTCTTGAACTTCATGGACAGGTCCGTGAAGCCGTCGCCTTCAAGCTCGTGGCAATCGCAGGGCTGGCCGTCGAACGGCGAGGCCACATCCTCGAACTCCGAGTGCGGCCCCGGCGGGCCTTCGTTCGGAGCGACACTGCCACCGACACCATCCGCACGTGAGAGCAGGACGGTGGAGAGGTCAACCTCCGTCGGATCGAAGGTGTCTGTGCCGACCAGGGCCACCGGCAGCACGCCATGGCTGCTTCGGTTAAACGAGTTCGGGCACGACCCCGACTTGATGTCGAGATCAGCCGTAATCACGCCAGGTTCGAGAAACAGGATCCACACCGCCCCTGCGACGTCATTGCCGTCGTCGTCACCGATGGCCCCGACCACAAGGTCTGTGCCACCGTCACCATTCAGATCGCCGATGCCGGCCACTGCACTGCCAAAGCTATCACCATCATCCAGGGTTCCTTCGAAACCTCCCTCGGTGTCGGAGATCTTTTGCTCCGCTCTTACAGTTCCATTGCTATTCATGAACAATACCCATAGCGCGCCTCTATTCACGCCGCCGTCATCGTCAAGCCGCACTGCAACTGTCAGATCGAGTGTGCCGTCGGAGTCAAGATCACCTGGTCCAGCAACCCCCCGACCGAACCAATCAACGTCGTCGAGAGCACCGGCAAACCCGCCAACCGTATCAGATATCTTTTGCTCTGCATTGACCGTTCCGTCGCTCTTCATAAACAGTACCCAGACGGCTCCTCTGTCAGTTCCGCCATCATCATCTGCAAATGCTCCCACAGCGAGGTCAGTCACACCGTCACCGTCAAGGTCACCAATGTTGGCTACAGATGTGCCGAATTGATCGCCGTTGTCAAGGGTTCCCCCAAATCCCCCTTGTGTGTCTGAGATCTTCTGTTCCGATTTCACGGTTCCATCGGTGTTCAGGAACAGGATCCAGATGGCACCTCGGTTTGAGCCGCCATCGTTGTCCATCCAAGCTCCCACCGCGAGGTCAGTCACTCCGTCACTGTCAAGATCACCTACGTCAGCGACACCGCTACCGAACAGATCGGAGTTACTAAGGGTTCCATTGAACCCACCCTGAGTATCAGAGATCTTCTGCTCCGCGTTGACTGTTCCGTCAGTGTTGAGAAACAGGATCCAGATGGCGCCACGGTCGAGGCCGCCATCATCATCTCCGTAATTGCCTACAGCGAGATCCGGGACGCCGTCGCCGTCAAGGTCACCTATGCCATCGAGAGACACGCCGAAAATTCCATTGGTCGAAAGGTCTCCGCTGAGCCCACCCTGTGTATCGGAGATCTTTTGTTCCGCTTTCACTGTTCCGTCGGTGTTCAAGAAGAGGATCCATACGGCACCCGTGTTGAACCCACCGTCGTCGTCGCCGAACACTCCGACCGCCAGGTCGGTTATGCCGTCTCCATCGACGTCGCCGATGTTGGTCACTCCATGGCCAAAAAGATCAGCATTATCAAGGTTCCCTCCAAAGCCTCCTTGTGTCTCTGAGATCTTCTGGAACGAGTTGACCATGCCGGGCTGGCCCAGCGCGATGGTGTCGGCACTGACTCCCACGACAACAGCGACACTCACAACCATTGGATTGAATCTCGTCCCGTAAACACCTCCGTGCTTGAGGCGTCCCAAGCTGAGAACCCGGCGAAGATTCAATGACTTCATGACATAACCTCCTCTGATGTGACATTTCCCAGTTGACCTTCTCCCGTGTCCACATGTCGCGATCACGACACTGAGCACACTCACGATTGGCTTCGCAATGTTCATCGTCAAATCTCCTTTCAGGGACGCTCACATCCTCGCGTCGGGTGTCGCCGACGGCTAACAATCTAGCTAGGCCACGCTCACCGAAAGCGTGGCCTCACGTTACGAATACGCGGTTGACAGCAGACCTTGCGGATCGTTTGAATCTTTGCCGGGTACGGGCTTTGGGACTTGGGCGGTCGTCGCCCGCGTCCTGGCCATCGCATCGATCCATCTCGTCGAGTCCATGACTGCGCCCTGTTTCTCCGGAGAACTCGATCCGACTGTCCTCCCGCGCTTCCGGTACCACAGCACCCGAATTCTACTCGTTGGCATACATTGACGGTGTCCCCTGCGCAGGCGTCACCCGATCAGGGGACAGTGCAAGTTGATGCCAACGAGTAGAATCAATGTGGTGTGGGGCCCGAACCACGGTGGGTCGCTCGGATGGAGTTTTCGGGAGGGACAACCGCGAGAATCCGTATGTCGTCTACGTAGACGCCAGCTATCCAGGGGACATCCACTTTGCGTGGCCATCCTCTCCTTGAGTTCGATGACATTTGATCCGCGCTAGCCAGTTTGCAAAGGCCCGACCGGCGGCGACTTGCGGTGGACGGAGTTATTGCACTCCGCGATAATTGCTAGGAGCTTCTGCGTGACAGAGTTATTGTGCCCCGCGGCGGCGGAGGCAGTAGTAGATGGGGGTGACCGGGTCGATGCGCGAGAGGTCACAGCATGGCTCAGATCCGTATCGGCACCTTCAACGTCGAGATACCAGCAGCCAAGGACCAGTTCGCTGGAGTAACCGCTTGGCCTCGCCGCGCGCGCATGCTTTGAAGCGGTCATACACCGAGATCAGCAAGCTTTCGCAACAGGGGGACTCTGAATGACTAACGGCGATCCTAATCCACAGACGCAAACGGCCACTTGGCCAGGGGCACGCGAAGAAGGCGCCCGGCTCATCGACGAGAGGAAGTACGAAGGCGCCATCAAAACACTCCAGGAGGCCATCCTTGCCGATCCGGGTGGCCAGAGTCACGCGCTGCTTGGACTGGCTCACTACCAGCGCGAAGAGTATCAGGATGCGGCGAGGCATTACGAAGCGGCACTCGAACGAGAACCGGAGAATGCCGATTGGCGCCAGATGTGCGCGAACACCAAATCGAATGCTGTGTCGGAAGTCGATGTTCCGGTCCCGGAGTTCCGATATTTTGACCGCGATCAACTGCTCGCACCGCCGAATGTCAGCGACGGAGCGTTGCCAACTCCGGCTCCGCCGGCAAGGCCGCCAGGTGTGCTCAAGAAGATCGAGCTCTTTCTCGGAAACGTCCTCGGAGCGATCGCCACGTTCGTCATGAACTTCGTGACTCGTCTGTGGGGAGCGATCGTTGGCTATCGAGACAAAGTGTGGACCAACTGGTACAGAAGGCGGCTGTCGCTGGCGATTTTGACGCTCGCTTACATGCGCGAGAAGCTGAATAAGAACAACCTCAAGAATACGTATCCCAAGGGCACGTTGGCCGGATTCCAAGGGAGGGGCCAATCACCACCCGAAGGAGTTACGCATTTCCGGACGGCGGACGGGAGCTGGAATAATCTGGCCAACCCCAAAGAGGGAGCTGCCGGCACTCGTTTCCCTCGCAACGTCACCAATGACGCGATCCGTCCGGAGACTGGCGAAACGCTGATGACTCCTAACCCAAGAGAAATCAGTCGCAAGCTGCTCACTCGTCAGCACCCGATGAAGGAAGTTCCGTTTCTGAATCTTCTTGCGGCCTCGTGGATTCAGTTCCAGAACCACGACTGGATAAACCATGGCGAAATCCTGTTTCGCGACGTGCATGAAATCCCGCTCGCTGAGGACGACCCGTTTCGTAAGAGGTATCGTCAGACGAAGTTATTCGTCGGCAAGACTCAGCCTGATCCCACCCGAATGCCCGATGATGATACACCGATTACCTTTATTAATGAGGTGACCCACTGGTGGGATGGCTCTCAGATTTACGGAAGTGACCAAGAGACGGTCGACCGCCTGCGCAGCGCTGTCGATGGCAAGCTGAAGCTTCAAGAAGACGGAACACTTCCTATCGCAAAACACGGCGTCGAAGACACCGGCTTCGTTCGCAACTGGTGGTTGGGACTCAGCATGTTGCACACGCTGTTCGTAAGGGAACACAATGCGATTTGTGATCGCCTCAAACAGCGGTATCCACATTGGGACGACAATCGACTATTCAACGTGGCGCGCCTGATCAATGCTGCGGTTATGGCCAAGATTCATTCGGTTGAATGGACACCGGCGATTCTTCCGAACCATGTGCTCAGCACGGCTTTGCATGCGAACTGGTTTGGCATTCTGACGAACCTTTTGCGGACCGACAAACATAGACAGACCGTCGCCGAGATCAACGTTCGAAATCCAGAGATGGGTGGAGTCGTTGGGAATCCGATCAACAAACATGAAGGCGACTTCGGTCTCACGGAGGAGTTTGTCGAGGTCTACCGACTCCACCCGCTCTTGCCCGAGACGCTGAAGCTCACGAGGCTCAACGGAGACGGCCAGGTCCAAGAAATCCCCCTCCCTGAAACACGCCAGGCCGGCTCCAGAAAGGTTACGCAACGCTTTGCCATGGCGGATCTCTTTTATTCATTCGGGAACATGCATCCTGGTCAACTGGTGCTCAATAATTACCCGCAATTCCTGCAGGAGTTGAGCATTCCCGGGAACCCGTTGTTCGACATGGGAGCGGTGGACATCTTGCGGGCTCGTGAGCGAGGTGTGCCTCGGTATAACGAGTTCCGCCGACAACTGGGCCTGAACCCCATTCGGACTTTCGACGATCTGACCGACGACGCGGCGCAGGTACAGATATTGAAAGAGGTCTACGGTGACCATCCCAAAGATGTCGAAAAGCTGGACCTGCTGATCGGCACTCTGGCCGAAGGGCATCGACCCACCGGCTTCGGGTTCGGCGAGACGCTGTTTCAGATTTTCATTCTGAACGCCACGCGTCGGCTGCAGGCAGACCGCTTTTACACCGACAGCTACAATGAAGAAACCTATACGAAAGAGGGGCTCGATTGGATCGACGAGGTGGACTTTAGGACTGTCCTGTTGCGCAACTATCCGCAACTCGCCAAGACGGGACTTCCCAACATCAAGAACGCCTTCGAACCTTGGGACACAGATGCAACGCTCGACCCTGATCGGCACCCACTTCGTGCGTTTGACAAAGAACTCCAGCCGGATCCGTGGCGTGGAGATGCAAGCAGGTAAGTGAGACCAGAAGACCGACGCATCATGATTCAGAAAATTCCCTCTGCGTCCCTTTGCGACAACCTGGTCTACAATTTCTGTCACGTCGTCCCGACCATTTTGCAGGGAACCTTCACAAAACGCCGGTTCTGGGTCGGCTTCTGGACGAGGGTGCATCGCGATCCGGCGGCCGTCCGGTTCGTAAGCCGCCTGAGAAAGAAATACGGCTGCGACTACCTCTGGATCCGGCTGGGGATAACTAAGTCGCTGCTGGTGCTGGACCCTAAGGGCATCGAACATATTTTGGAACGCTCCCCCTTCGTTTACGCGGACGGGAAGCCGAAGCGCGACGGCATGAACGTCTTCCAACCGAACGCCGTCACGATCTCGCGCGGTACAGAGTGGCGCGACCGTCGCCGGTTCAACGAGGCCGTGCTCGACTCCGGACAATCGTTGCACCGGTACGCGAGCCGATTCCTTCAGATCATCCAGAACGAGATCGTACCCGGGACCGGCCCACCCCCCACGTTACAGTCGTGGGACGATTTCGACGACCTGTTCGCGAGGATCACCCGCCAGATCATTTTCGGCACCGCCGCACGCAACGACACGACGATCACGGGCCTCCTCAAGAAAATGATGCGCGAAAGTAATCGGGCGCGCAAGCCGAAAAAGTCGAAGTACTTTGACGAATTCTATTCCCGCATCGGCGACTACCTCGACACTGCGGAGCCCAACACTCTGGGCGCCCTTTGCAGGCAGGTGCCCTCGACGAAGAGGACGCAGGTCGAAAACCAGATCCCACATTGGATGTTCGCAATGTGGGAGACGCTGGGTACAAACACGGTGCGAGCCCTGGCCCTGATCGCCGCCCACCCACGGGTCCAGGAGGCTGTCCGGCGGGAGATGGCCGGCGCCGACCTGACCACGACGGCAGGGATCGACAGCTTGAAGTTGCTCGAGGGCTGCGTAGAAGAAGCCATGCGCCTCTGGCCAACGACGCCGATTCTCGTCCGCGAGACAGTGCCGGTTGCCGAACTCGGAGACGAGGCCATTCCCGACGGGACGCAGGTGTTGATTCTAAACAGCTTCAACCACCGTGACCGCCAGAGGTATCCCCTGGCCGACACGTTCGCCCCGGAGTCGTGGTCAAACGGTAGCCCAAACCCTCTGTTCAACCACCTTGGCAGCGGGCTGCAGGCCTGCGCCGGAAAGGACCTCGCTCTGTTCATCGCCAAGGCGGTCCTTGCTACACTGTTCAGCGGTCACCGGTACGTCCTTGTGAAACCGGCGTTGGATCCGAATCGACCCATGCCGCACGCGTACAACTACTTCCATGTCCATTTCTCATGCACACGTGAATCCTGAACCGTTGGGTAGCCTTTATGACCGCTTCTCGGACACACACAGCTCCACTTCCGTTGTAGCTCGCATCGTCAAGTGTCTTGCCTCTCTCACCGGGAGTCTTCCGGCACCAAGGCGAAATCCACCGTCTTCCATTTCCATAAATACACTTTACCAAGGTAGAGCCCCGGTTCCACTTCACGGATCTCATCGTGCACCATTCGCGCCACGAATGACGTTTTTGAATAATCGATCACGATCGTATCCTCACCGTCGAGCCAGCTCTTGTCCCTGTAAACTGTGGCCTTAATGGCCTTGATGCGAAACGGTGTAATCTTGTTCCGCAAGGTGCCTTCGTTGGGATCAAAGACCTTGCCCTGCCAGAAAAACAATCGAGCGAGAGTCGCCACAATCGGAGCAAAAAAGGACCCCGGAAAAACGATAGGCCAACCTTGGGTTGGACCCACCGGAATCTCACCCGTCTCGCTCTCTTTGTACAGCTCGTCCAAGCCATGCTTCGGTGTCTTGAGTAGCTTGAGAACAGCAAGATTCATGTTTGGATCACCTCTGTCAATCGCCACGCGATATCGGATTGAGAATCCTGAGATCGACTCCTTGTTTGCCTGTCGTGCGGCACCACAAAGCGGCTCTGTGTCGAACTGGGACACGAACCCTGGAAGCAGCGTAACAATCGCCCTTGCGTGTGCTGAAGCGCAGACACCTCCGAAATACGGACCCAGCTAACGGATTGATTCGAACGCAGACTCGTCCAAAAGCGATCGATATCCGAACTGCCCGGCCGGGCTGACGCCGCGTTCAGGATCGAGAGCATAGAAACGTTCGTCCCCGACAAGCCAATGATACAGGGTCACTGGCAGCGAGCCATTGCGAGCGGTTTGGATCCAGGCACGCTTCAGGCCGGCTCCGAAGTAGAGCTGGGTCCCGTTCTTCTCGCCGAACGCTTCCCCGGCATGCCTGCCGGGAACCTCGGAGTTCATCCCCACGTGCCGCACCGGAAAGAGGTTGATGGTGCCGGCTCGGTCCGAGTCGTACAGATGGGCAAACTGATAGACGGCATCCGGGCGAAGCGTGTGGGATAGGACCTCACGCCACCTGCGGTCGTCGCAGCCATCCGGCGATTCGATGCACCGGCGGATCGCCGCCCGGACCTGCTCCAGGGAAGGTCCGCCTGGTGGGATTAAGTAAGGACGAACAGAACCGACGAGATCAAGCGGGTCCCGCTCGCCGATGAGTTCGTAGCGGTAACGAACGGTCTGGCCGTCGCCCGCATCTGGCCTTCGGATGCGGTAGATGCGGGCCTCCCCACGATCGGGCGTGATGATGCGCACGACCGATTCGACCTCCGGCGGCCACCGCGCGCCGGGGCTCGGACCATGTTCCCGTACCAGCGCCAGGTCCATGGTCTCCTTCAGGTGAGACGTGAGCTGCTCAATCCAGTCAATGGTCTGACCACTCAAGAGCCGATAGCGGCGCAACTGGTGATAATCGAGATGGCGCTGCCAGGCCGCATCGTCTCCGTGGAGCCCCTTGATGTCGAACAGATCAATGATGTAGGAGCCGCCGGCGGTGGAGCCGACGACGGCGTCAAAGCCATGGAGCGGCTTGATATCATCGCGACCGCGGATCAAGGGGAGCCCACCTTCATCCGCCGTCAACTTGTAGTAACTGATGTCGATCTCGTCGTCGCGGATGGCGTCAAAGAGGAGCTTGTCCGTGGAGACCAGCCGGGGAGTGTAGACCAGCCCATGATCGCTGACGACACCGAAAAGTGTGCGGTCGGCATAGGTAGCCGCCCCGTCCACCGTTTTGACCGACTGATAGATCTCGATGAGTTTGCCGAGATAGAAGTCCAGCCGGTCGTACTCACCTTGGTAGCCGATGATCGCATCTGAATAGGGGCCCTCGAAATGAGCGAAGTGGTCGGGCCAGGGGTTGTACCAAAGGAGGTAATCGGGCAACCCCTCATCCTCGTTCTGGGCCAGGAATCGGGCGTACTCATGGAACGTCTTGAGGGTGATCGGATCAACCAGTAGCGCTCCCAGAAGGCTGGTACTGAGATTGCGGTGCTCCCGGAGCCAACGCCGTCGTTCGTTGAGCTCTTCTTCCATCCGAGCTCGCCAGCGGAAGCGCAAAAGCATTATCTTTTCCGGGTAGTTGCGTTGGACCTCGCCGACAGCCATTCCGACCTCGGCCGCGATCTTCTCCAGCGCGCCGGTGTCCACGGTCGCCATGGAACTGACGGTGTTCAACCGCCACAGTCGCTCGAAGAGGGTTCGTGCGCCCGGACCTTCGGAGCGTTTCTCTCCGTTGGGGATTTCGTCCTCGCGGTTGCCGAAGATCTGTCGCATGTACAACACGTCGCTGCCCCAGAAATACCAGCCACGGCCTGATCGCCGGTCGATGTACGAAAAGTTGGGGATGCCTGTCCCGAAGGGTCCCGCCACCGGATGGCCGCTGATGATGATCGGCAGGTTCCGCACCGAGATGCTCGGCGTATCGACCGTCGCCACGTTTACGATCACCGCCGACGCCTCGGGGGCAAAGACGTACTGCTTGAGATTCTCCAAATAGTCGGGTCTATCCGGGGCCTTCTCGACCAACTCGATCACATCCTCTCCCAGCCCAGGCGGCATCTTCGAGCCGTAGCGGGAAGGGTCCATCCGTTCGGACTGATGTAGCCGAACCAACTCGGTCACGTAGCGCGCGCCGGAACCCTCGCGGTCACCGCTGGAGAGCTGGATCAGGCCTTCGAGCAACTTGCCTTGCAGGCCATCGACCACCACATGGACGACTAGCTTCCTCTCGGTGCGGGAACGGGCATAGTCAGCGATTGCGTAATACCGATTACCGTTGATGCAACCCTGCACCCACGCCGCCCGGTCTTCCTTGCGCTGTTGCTGTTGCACGAACGATTGGAACCAGCTGTCGGACAGCTGGCGGATGAAATCGGTGAAAAACTCGACAAACACGGTCAAACGCTCTTCATCGTTGACGATGTCTTCAAGCATCTGTCGGTATTGGTTTCCCTCGGTCTCCCTGCTGAGGGCATCGTCCGCGGTCGTCAGGAACTCGTCGGCCAGCTCGCGCACGAGGTCTTTGATTCGTTCGTAGGCCGCTTCGTCGTAGCGCTCGCGCAAGGGAAGGTCTTTCTCTGCCGCCCCCGGTTTCACTTGGAGAAACAGTGCGTCGAAGAGTTGAAGCGCCTGGGCCAGGTGCTTCCTGAGGATGCGCGAGCGCTGCACCAATTCCGAAAGTCCCGGGCGGTCTTTGCCGGCTTGCTGCTCGGGCTCGATGGGCTCCTCATAGTCGAGATCGGCAATGGCAACCGCTTGCGTCGTCGCGGGTGCGCCGTAGAGTTCGTACAGGTAGAATACGAAGGGGACGGTTACCTCTTCAAAGCGCTCACCGCGCACCATCGCCAGCAGTCGGCCTTCGGTGTCAGGAGGAAGACCGCACGATCGGATGAAAAGTTCCACGGCCCGCTGCTCGATGTGCTTGAAAATATACTTCGTCGAAGCAGTGACCATGCGGGCGGGCGTCTTGAAGAGACCTTCCAGCATCTCGGCACTGGACTTCGGCCCGTTGGTCAGAGCCGGGAACTGGTGAGATACCCACACGCCTAGGGTCGCGACCAGAACGACCGCGGTGGCAATCAACAGAAACAGACGTTGCGGTCGCTTGCTCGTCATGCCTGTCCCTCCCGAAAACTCGATCCGAGTGGCCTATCGCACTTCCGGAGTCATAGCACCCGGATTCTACTCGTTGGCATACATTGGCGACGCCCCCTGCACAGGCGTCACCTGAGTAGGGGACAGTGCAAGTTGATGCCAACAAGTAGAATCAATGTGGTGTAAGGCCCGAACCACGGTGGGTCGCACAGATGGAGTTTTCGGGAGGGACAACTCAAGGGCATGTCCACAACGACGAAGAAGGATCTGATCGACCGTATCGCTGAAGAGACCAGCCAGAAGCGGACTGCCGTGAAGGCGATGGTGCAGAGTTTCCTGGACAGCGTCATTCGCGAACTCAGCGAAGGGAACCGGTTGGAGTTCAGAGACTTCGGTGTCTTCGAGATCCGTCAACGCGCGCCCCGGATGGCTCAGAATCCCAAGACGCTGGAGCGCGTTCTGGTCCCGGCCAAAAAGACTGTGAAGTTCAAGGTCGGCCGACTGATGAAGGTCGCGCTGGAAAGGGAAGACGACTTGCCCGAGGAGGGCGGGGCGCAGTTTGGAGGGAAGCGTGATCCAGAGGACGAAATCGAGTCCATCGGGGGCCGACGTCCGCCGCTGCGATTGACCGTGACCTATGACGAGGCGGTCTCTCGTGACGAGATCGAGGCACTCATCGACGACGTCAATCAAGCTCTTGTTGGAGCGCGTGAGGAGCCGCTCAGAAGACTCATTGGCCCCACAACTCAGAAAGCTCAGGTGGAGAACCGCTAGGCGATGGGCGAGCCACTGGGTCCATTCCGGATTTGCGAGTACGACGTGGAACTCGAACGCGATGCGTTGCGCCACTTCTTCTCAAGCGAGGTTGACCGACGTAGGCTCAGCATGACCATGCACGGTGATGCCGACATCCACATCCACATTCATGACGATCGAAGCAGAAGCGGAGTCGTCGGAACCAAGGCATCCGCATGCAATCCACGGCGCGATCCGGTCGAGCTAGATTAGCCTGCGACTCTCTTGATTGTACTGCGACGGGAGATTCGTCGGCGCATATACCTGGACGTCCGCCTTCCGCTTCAGCGCCGACTCGTGTATGCACGCCCCATCCGCGATGAATCGCCGCCGACCGAGATTGAGCCTCGGTCGCTTGTGCCAGTTTCCCTTCGAGTCCTTGACGCTGACGAGCTTGGGCCAGAGCTCAGCCGGCTTCCACCACAGCGAAAGTGAGTTGTGAATCTTGCCCTTGTGGTTCGGCGCGACCGGGTTGTTCACGACGTCGACGGCCTTGTCCTTGTCGATCATCAAGCCGTGCTCAGCCGCCTCGACTAGCATCCACTCGAGGGCGGTCTTCGAAAGCCCGCCCTCCTTCTGCGGGTACCCTCCTCCGACATCGCTGTGAACGCCTGGGAACCAGACTTCCTTGATGTCCTGCTTCTCGGCGAATCTCCTGCCCCAACGGTTCTGTCTGAAGAACGCTCGGCGCTCGTCGATCGAGATCGCGTGCCTCACGACCTCCACGCTCGGATTGTTGGCAGTGAACTGAAAGGTGACGGGATCCCAAATCCACCCCACCGAGGAAACCGTATCCCAGAGGCCGAGGAAGTGAATCGGGCATGAACGCGAAAATGTCTCTTTGAAGCCCGCGTAGATCTCCTCGTGCTTCTCGCGCTTGAACATCTTGAGCGCGTAACGCAGAAGGCTCTGGTTGTCTCGTTGCAGCAGCCCTACTTTGTGGATCATCGCGGCGATGGCCCGTGCCGTGTACGCGCCGCGACTGAAACCGAAGAGGAATACATGGTCCTCCTTCTCGTAGTTCTGCATCACGAACATGTAGGCATCGAGGATGTTCTTCGTGATGCCCCTACCGAACGCTGCTCCCAGTGTGCGTGAGACTCGCCGTGCCGTTGTCGTCAGAAACGGGTGCGCCGCGAACGTCCCGACTCCGGGGTCGTACAGCGCCACCTGCCCAGGCGATTCCCGCTCGAGCGTCGAATAAAGGAGGACCACGTTCGAATTGTGATCTCCGTACTCGTTGTTCGTGCCGTCGCAGCAAACGACTATGTTCTTCGACATCTACCTTTCCGATTCTGCGTTCAGTGGTCCCTCGATTTCGCCTACCACACCTTCAGCTGCACCCAGACCGGCCGGTGATCTGAGATCAAGAACGATGCGTCATTGAGGGCTTGGCCTGCAGCATCTTTCGCTGCCTTGTCATGCGCTGTCTTCGCGTCCGCGTCGGTTTCGAGGTCGATATTGGCGTGCTTGATGTATCGCGTGAGCCCATAGGTCCGGAGCTTCGTCGACTTCTCAACAGGCTTCTTGAGCCGCTTTTCGAGCGAGATGATCCCGCAGTCCTTGAGGAGTTTTCCGCCGTCAGCAAGCTCGTCCGCGAGATTCGATGACATCAGGAACTGGTCGTAGAAGTGTCCATCCTTTCTCGCGCCGAGGTTCGTTCGTAGTTGGGTTGCGGATGCCTTCTTCAGGTAAGAGATGTGGCGAAACGGCATGAAGAGTTTCTCCTCATCGTGCAATTTGATGATCCGTTTCTCCGCGCTGTGCGTAGGCGACTTAGTCGGGTATCCCCAATTGAAATCGCCCATGACGATGACTTGGACATCACTTGGTCTGGCAAGGATCCAAGTGGCGACCTTGTCCATCTGCTCGACTCGCTCGGGTTCCACCGGTTTGAGGTGCACAGAACCCAGCAGAATCTCCCGTGACTTGTCAGACTTCGTCAGCGTCAACTTGAAGACGGCCATATCGCGGAGTTTTCCAAGGTCAACGAACTCCTCCCACGCCAGTGAAGCGGTGTAACCCTTGCACTTCTCCCTGTACGCGGCAAGCCCCACCTCGTTCGAACTTGACACATTGGCGTCGGTCGACTTTGGCGACCGCACGATGTTCCAACCATCGCCGAGGTTGATTCGAAGCAGGGCCTCGATCGCATCGAGCCGCTTGTCTTCCTTGTCGGAGATGTCTTCATTCTTGTCGAGCAGCCCGAGCCCAACCTCCTGGAACACGGCAACGTCTGCCTCATCCACTAGATCAGCGAGAACCTGAAAGTGGGCCAGGCTGCGCGGACGGGATCCCCAGTTCCGCACGTTGAAAGAGACGATCGTCAACTCGTCGGCCTTCGACTCGTTGATCGGCTTCGTGAGCCGGTTGTCGTGCGGGACGATATCGCCCTGCTCGATCTTGGGGAATTCGGTGGCTGCCTGCGTCACGAGCCGGCAAGCAAGAACGAAGGCGACTAAGAGAACGGTTTGCAGCTTCATGGTCTTCTCCCGTGATGGGTGTCCTTTAGCGAAAACTCGATCCGATTGGCCTATCGCGCTTCCGGTGCCACAGCGCCCGGATTCTACTCGTTGGCATACATTGGCGACATCCCCTGCGCAGGCGTCACCTGAGGAGGGGACAGTGCAAGTTGATGCCAACGAGTAAAATTAATGTGGTGTAACGCCCAAACCACAATGGGTCGCTCGGATCGAGTTTTCGGGAGGGACAGGTCTCATCCGTTCTACGAGACTCGTGACAGTCGCCGTCAAGCGGTGTCAAGATGAAGAGTCATCTTCGTGGCGTTGAAACCGGCAACTGTCACGAATGCCATTTAGCGAACGCGGAAGTGATTGCTCAAGTAGGCGTTCGCGTGCCTCAGTGCGGCGCACTGTCGGCAGGAGACGCTTTGGGGCGAATTAGTTTGCGTTTGACCTCGGTCTCGACATATTCGATCTCAGCCGACGACTCTAGCATGTTCTTCAACTGGTGGGTCTTGGCCGCGCTCTCGCATTCCAGCGCATAAACTGATGCCAGCTGCTTGTTGGTTGTTGCCTTGAATAGGGGGCACACGTCGGCGCCGTCCTCGGACAACCTGCTGATCAGCTCATCACAACTCGCCTGATTCGCCCCTGGCTTGAACTTGAAGTGTAGCTTCGACATCACTCGAGTCAGGGGATCGGATCAGGCCAGCGCCTTCTTGAGGTTGATCAGCCCCCATCCGTAGGCAGATGATTTCCCCTTGGCTCTCATCATAGGCACCCGCGCTGCGGTGCGACGAAGACGATTCTTGACCCTCTTGGCTGACCAGTCAGAGTGCTTGGCAAGAATCAACGCTGCAGCGCCAGCGACGTGGGGCGTGGCCATTGACGTCCCACTCCAGGAGGCATAATCCGTCTCGTCCAGATAGTCCGAGGAACGCGTTGGTAACGTGGACAGGATGTTCGACCCAGGAGCGACAACGTCGATGTGATCGCCGGTGTTCGAGAACCGAGAGCGGCGCAGCGCCTCGTTGACGGAGCCTATCGCGAGAACGCTGTCGTAGGCGGCTGGATACTCGGTGGGATTGCCTTCCGCGTGTTCATTGCCCATCGCTGCGACAACTACCTTGTCCGCCTCTTCGAGCATGCGAAACAGCAGTGCCTCCGTGCGCGAGCTGGCCGTGCCGCCGAGGCTCAGGTTGACCACCCATACATCGTCGGACACTCGTACCTCCTCCAATGCCTGAAGGTAACAATCCATGTTGACGTAGAACTCGCCGTCGCTCGCGGGCTCGTCGTCAAAGATCTTCCACGCTTCGATCCAACAGTCCGCAACCCCCGCGATTCCCACGCCGTTGTTTACGATGGCCGCGATGATTCCGGCCACGTGCGTGCCGTGTCCCAAAAGATCCCGGCCTGACAGGCCAGGATGATGGTGTTCGTAGACGGAAGTTTTAAGGTCAGGATGGTTGCGATCGATGCCAGTGTCCAAGACGGCCACGTTGACGAACCCAGCACGGGGTCGGCGCGCTCTGAACCAGTCGATCGCGCGCAGTCCCCACTGCAAGTTGATTTTGGGGTCGGCGCTCGCCGCGAGCCACCGCGCCGGTGCGGGCTCGACGTACTCTATGCCTCGTGATTGCCGCATCGTCTTCATGAGGCTCGGGGTGACGCATTTCGGGTCCAACCGGACGATGGTGAAACCACTCAGCGATCGGTGAGGGGCATCGTGAACCGCGGTAAGTGGGGCTAGTCGCTGCCGATCCTTGCGCGAGACCGATGCTCTGCCGAGAGCCATCCGACGTTTCGAGAATACGGGATTGACCGACTTCAACCCAGCGTTTCGCTCCAAATAGCCCACCAGACCCGAGATCGTCTCGGGCAGACGCTTGGCGTCGGAGGCGGTCATGCGCAGAGCCTGTGCCCCTGCCACCGCAGTGACCGCCTCGTCCCGCACCCGCAGGATCATCTGCCCCGGGAGGAATTCCATTCGCTTTGTCTTCTGGACTACCGAGCGACGACCGACTGGGTACTCGCTTGTTCTAATCATGACAGTTCTTCCTTGTACCGTGTAAACCAGCACCTACCGCAAACTCCATCCGAGCGACCGATCGCAGTGACCCTCCCGAAATCTCGATCCGAGTGGCCTATCGCGCTTCCGGTGCCACACCACCCGGATTCTACTCGTTGGCATACATTGGCGACGTCCCCTGCGCAGGCGTCACCTGCGCAGGGGACACTGGCAGTTGATGCCAACGAGTAGGATGAATGTAGCGTGGGGCCCGAACCACAATGGGTCGCTCGGATCGAGTTTTCGGGAGGGACAGGGACACCCCTTTTAGGCGCGTGCGGGGATGCCGAGGCGAAGGCCCTCCGGCATCGCTGGCCACTCCCTGAGCTGCCCCAATGGGTTCGGACGCTGAATCGACCACTGACGAAAGCGGAATGGAACGCCGTCCGTAACTCAGTTCGTCGTGGCACCCCCTTCGGGACAACTCAATGGCAGGCACGAACCGCCAAAAATCTCGGCCTCGAATGGACAATGCGCCCCCGAGGGCGACCACGAAAGAAGATGCAAGGAAGCAATCAGAGAGCTGAAGCAAGATTTAGCTGCGTCCCCTTCTTGCTCCCGCTGGAAATCGAGAACTCGCTCATGCAATATGGGCGCTAGGCTTTCAACTGCCGAGCGCCATTCAATTCTCGGATGATGCGTTTTCGGTTCATGGCATGCTGCGCGTCCGGTTACGGATCACATTTGATGGCGAGGTTATTGCGTTCAAGTCGAAATCGAACTGAGGCGAATCTGGATATGGGCAAGCTCCCTTTTTCTCACTTCGTCACATCGCCAGGCAAAATGAGTCTCGATTTGCTTGGTTTCGGAAACCGCCGCTCCCAAAGGCGACCTGCAATCCAAATAAGAATCACAACGAAGATAGGTGCAATATAGGGAGCCCATTTGACCAAGAATGGCTTCGACGGTGGGTCAGGTTTGCGGGCGATTTTGATTGGAAGATGGGCAACCGTTAGCTCTTTGTTGGCCTGACGATCCGAAGCGTTCATTGAGATTTTGAAATCCGCTCCTTCAAACTTCTCCAAAGCCTTGGCCTTCCAAATCCATTGGATCGGCTTTTCTGGATGGATCGGAATTCGTTGCTTGAGTTTGAAATTCTGATCTGGCTGAGCCGAAGAAACCGTGTCGGGAGCAAACTCGAGCCCGGTTGGAATTTCCGGCGCGTAGCGATCGGGACTGAGGTCTAATTGCGGAAACAAGAGATCCTTCGCAAACACGGCAGGCGTAAATGTGACCGTTGCAGAGCGTTCCTCGCCAGGCTTCATCTCTCGTTCGTAGTCCGCAGTCAAAGTGCCGAACAATGTGTTCAAGCTGACTTTCATTTGATTCCCCACGACGGAAACTGTCGGCGGACCGACTTGCGAGCTGTATTTCTTGAGCAGCCAATCGCGAATCGCCTCGGTTTGGTTCTTGTTGATCCGGGCCAGAATGTCCTGCTCATTGCTTTGGCTGGTTTTCAGTTTTGCGATTTCGCCAATCAGAGTCTGTTTGGTCTCGTTGTTAGCTACGATGTCCTGTTGCAGGGCGAGTAGTTGTTGCCGACGACTTTTCACCTCGATGTCTTCAATGGCCTCGAGCAATTCGCGCTGTCGTTTTGCAAAGAGCGGAAAATGCTTCATGACTTCGGCTTCGTATTCTTCAATTCCCGCAATCGCCGCTTCACTGATTCGTTCGTAGTCAGCAATCACGTTTCTCACGGAATTAGCGCAGTTCGCCGGAATGTCCTTGGATTCGATCATTTGTTCACGCTGTTGCGTGATGCGCTTCATCCCCGCATCAAGCCCATCGCGCAGACGCTGCAGACGATTGCGTTCACCCAACGTCTTTTCCAGCGCGTCAAGCGATTTCATAAGCTGTGTGACATCTGGCAATGGTTTTGGAGCTTCCTGCCACGCAGAAACGTCGTTCGTTGTTAGCACGAGAACAGTGATTGTGGCCGAGAGCATTCGAAGATTTGTGTTCATTGCTACTCTCCAGTTGGACAGAGAATGGAATTGAAACACGTCAGCTGACCTACTCCCGATAGTTGTACCAGCATGGAGTAATAAAGGGGACGCAGCTTCGGTGGGATGCGGACGCGCGCGTCGAGGTCGGGGTACAAGCAGTGTGACGGGTCACATCATTTGTGAGCCACTTCGATACAGTTGACCGATCAAATCCCAACAGCGTTGCCCTGAAAAGAAATATTTGGTGGTTTATCGACTGAGGCTGGTCCTCTATCTGTGAACGGCGGGGCGTCAGGGCAAAACGCCGATCGCCTACGACCGCGCCAAGGCCGAACCCCGTCGTGTGCCAATACTCGATCGAGCGATCATGCCGCTTCTCGATAGTAATGATTGAGGAGTCCGCCGAGTCGTTCACGTCGGGCGATCTTGCCGGACCCTCGTTCTGGAACCCGTATGGGTCCAAAAGTCAGCCTAAGCCGAAGTCGTGATGCGTCAAGAGCTTGAAGATGGTGTGAACTTCATCTCCGCAGCCCATCGCATGCGTGCCAGATTCGGGCCACAAACGACCCGTCGCCAGCAAATCCAAGCTCTTTACACAGTGCGATTTGCAGTTGGGCTGAATATTGGACCCATACGCCGTCGCTACTTCGTGAACTGAAGGTCGTCGATGGCGATCAATCCTCCGCCGGGGAAGGTGAGGACAACCTTGACAATCCTGTCCAGATCAACGCCGGAATTGTTCATCGTGAAGTTCTGAAGCGGTATCCGGATTGTCTTCATCTGGTACTGCCGGGAAACCGAGGATCGCTCGTAGGGATAGGGGATTTCGGTGAACCGGTCGGTATCTTGATCCCACATGGCCGAGTCCCCATCGGTGTCAAAGATGTTGACTTTCAGGTTTTTGGAATTCCCCACTGGATTCAAGACTCCGCCCTCATGAATTTGGGTTACGCGGAAGGAAAGATGCGTGTAACTACTCACGTCCTGATCGAGCGTACGGATAGGACTCTCCATGGTGGCGGTCGAGCTCCACTCAAGGCGAGCGCCCCAGGTTTCATGGAAAAATCCCGAGGCCGAATCGCTCCAGAACTCGTCGTTGAAGAATTCTTCGGCGGCGGGTGAGGCCGTCAGCACGATCGTCTCTCCCATCGTATTCGTGGCCAACGAATGCGGGCTCTGCTCGAAGTCGTCGACCACAAGGCGAACGGGATCCTGAAAAGTCCAGTGGATCTCCTGATTGACCATGGAAGCGATCTCGAGACGGCCGGTGAACACCTCGCGGTAGGGTGTGGTGCCCATCAGGAGCCACTGGAAGTAGGCGGACAGCGTTACCAAAGCGACCTGGCGTTGCTGGTCATCCGTGATCCGAGGACCGGTCCATGAAGCCCTAAAGTCGTCGGATGCCCAATCGAATCCGTGGGGAATCGTGAGCAGTGAGTCGGGGGTCCAGATCGTGTTGAAGAAGTTGTGATTGGCTCCGTATACCCAGGCGATGGTCTTGACATGCTGAGGTGTCGCACCGATGGGAAAGGCGCGATCGTAGATTCGAAATCCGCCTTGGTTCCGCACGTCGCCGTCGGCCGCGCCAGTCAGCAGAAAGTACGGCGCATGTTCCGCGTTCCAGGATGTCGTCGATTGCTGATCGGTCGGTGCAATGGCTGCAACGGCCAAGATGCTGTGACCGTACGTGGCGGATTCCACATCATTGATCTTCGCTGCGGCGACCACGCCCTCTCCGCCCCGCGAGTGTCCCACCAGTCCGATGCGCGTCATGTCGATGCGGTTCTGGAACTTGCCTCCGAAGGGGTCGGTGCCGTTCAAGTCCCAGTCCTTGAGCCGATTCAGGTGCTCCAGCACCAAGCGGCCGCGAACTTCGTAGTTGGTTGAGGAGTTGGAGGGCTGAATGTCGTATGTGTCAACGGAAATGGCGATGAACCCACGGCTCGCTAGCACGTCGAGAATGTAGTCGTAGCCCTTGTGGCTTGGGATCATCGTTCCGGCACAGTTGATATCCAGGCTCTGCCAAACGGGAACGCCGGAGCAGATGCTGTGTCGCCCATGCATGAAGAGAACGACCGGATAACGGGCTGATCCCGCGGGGAGTGAAGCTCCCGTACCTCCCGCGCCGGCGGCGGGATAGCGAATGGTGAACCAGTTGCGGACAAGAGGAAAACCGATTGAAGAAAAGTCGAATGGATCGTTGGGGTCGGAGGGGGTGTTGAACGTATCGTCGTAATAGTCGTCCGAGCCGACCGGAATCCCGCCATCGGTGCTTGTGTCTTCCAAGATATAGAACCCGACCCGGTTGTACCCGTCGATGAAATCGGTGCCCTTGTTGTAGATGTTGTCCGGCGTGTAGTCGGCGGAGATCATGGCGGCTACCGATCCGAAATCAACCACCACGTCGTACTCAGACACCGGCGCGGAAGGATTGGGATCGTTCCAGATGTTCGTCCGGGACATATTGATGCACCAATACTTCACGCGCTTGATTTCCGTTCCACCGGATACGTCCGTCAGCGTCGGACTGGGGCCGTCCCAGTAGGAGGCGGGTTGATGAGCCACCACGTAGTAGGCGGCGTAATTCCCTCCACTGTGAATGGCCGGAACATCGGTGGGATCGACCGCGCCGTGAACTTGCTCGTGCTTTTCGAAGCTGTCGGAAAACTCGAACTTGGCGGGGGCACCACGCATTCGTCCGGCGCTTTCGATGACGATGTTGCCGTTGATAATCAGGTAGTAGATGAATCCCGTGTCCGGCCCATAAGAAATGATGTCGGTCTTTCGCAACCTGAGGATGCGGTCGCGCCGGTCTTGGCGGCGCAGAATCCGCGCTACGATGTCATAGGTTCCCGGCCGCGCATCTCGCGCCGCCCAAGCCTCGACCGTGAACGAGGTCTGATCATCCTTCAACTGAACGATTTGACCGGTCGGCCGGGCCTCGCCGGGTCGCGCGTCAGCGAAGGCGTCGCCGTCGTGCCAATCGTACTGATTATCGACGACGAACAGACCGACTCGTGCGCCGCGCGGAAAATTCTTGCCCGTGACGAACGTGTTTTCCTTATTCACCTGGAATGAATTGGAAAGAACGCCATCGGCGTTGGAGGGATACAGCAAAGGCTTCGTTCTCTGCTTCAGCAGCGGAAAGGGATATTTCCGAATCAGGTCGCCGTTCAAGTTGCGGAGCTCGATGCGAAGAGGATGGGCGCCGAAGTACTCATCCGCTTCTTCGAAAGTCTGGAAGGAGGGGTCTGGCCTGAAATCGATCTTCCTCGAAGTGGTCCCGATTACGCCGGAGTGAAACCAGAACAAGGTGGGCTCGATGTTGCCCTTCGAATCGGCGTAGAGCCGGGCGTACGACCACTCCTGATCCTGGTCGTCCATCAGGTAGATCTGGATCGCGGCACCGGGGGGCAGGCCATCGAGACGGATGGATAGGGGATCGCCGGGCTGGATCCGATCCGTCGGCCGGCCGCGCGAGTCGACGAACGCCACTTCCGCGTCTTCGAATGCTCCAACCGGCGGAGAATAATCTCCCGTCCAGTGGACGTGCTTTCGGTAGTAGCGAAACTTCGCCCGTCGGCGCATAGCTTCATCCCGGATGGGACGGCCGTGATCGTTGGTCAAGATGATGGCGGCTCCATCCTGCAGATCTGCGAAGCCGGGATCGAGGAACGTCTTGATCATGGAACCGTCCTTGCGCCGATCGATGTCGTGGCCGCGGATCTCGTGGGTGCCGATGTACAGGAAAGGCTCGATTCCCATTTCCTGATACGGACCCACCTCCAACTTGATTTCCAAGGCCCGGTTGAAGATGACGGCACCTTCGCCGTAGCCCTTTCGCTGGGGCTTGTCGAAAGCGACGATCCGCAGCTGGACGTCTCGGACCGGCGGCTCGTCAGGAAGTTGGCCACGGGCGTTTTGCAGGCTAGCGAAAGTTGCCGGGCCTAGGAAAAGGAGGCAAGAAAAGGAAAGGATGACTAAGAGGAAGCGCGATGCAGACATGACATGACTCTTTAGTACGAGCAGGAGGGTTCTTCAATCAAGTGGAAACTGAAAACGAAGTATAGCCGGGTGTTCCTCCCGAAAACTCGATCCAAGTGGCCTATCGCACTTCCGGTGCCACAGTACCTTGATTGTACTCGTTGGCATACATTGGCGACGTCCCCTGCGCAGGCGTCACCTGAGCAGGGGACACTGCCAGTTGATGCCAACGAGTAGAATGAATGCGGTGCCCGAACCAGGGTGGATCGCACGGATGCAGTTTTCGGGAGGGACAGCCGCTGACGGCATCGCAATCGGGCTCAAGCAGGGCTTGTCTCACGTGATCTTGAAGTGGATGGGAATTCCCACGAGTTCCCACGACAGTTGCTAATCCGAAGAAGCGCAAGAATATAGAAGAGGAAAGGCCCTTGACCGGGATGCCGCCAAACAAATCATTGCACGCGGACTTGCTACGCTCGCCGGTGAACGCAACGTTAGATTGCAAACGAGAAACGATGAACCGTATCACATTCGCATTGCTTGCCGGTTACCTGTTTCTCACGCCTCTCGCTCTCCACGCGCAGTCGCGTGACACGGATTTGAATGTCGCAATCTTCGCATATCTTCCCGACGCCTCGACCGCAATTGAGAAACTGGAAGACTCCTTTGAGCGCCGCTACGCGTCTATCGACCTTGATCTTGAACTCTGGAATCCGTACGACGACGCCTTCGAAGATGACGGTCTCTCCCAGATCGTCGATTTCGACATCGTGGAAATCGATACGTGTCGAATCGACGAACTGATGCGGGGCGCATTTGGCGGATTTGACGCCGTCGTGTGCCAATACTCGATCCAGCGATCATGCCGCTTCTCGATAGTAATGATTGAGGAGTCCGCCGAGTCGTTCACGTCGGGCGATCTTGGCGGACCCTCGTTCTGGAACCCCATCGATCAGCGTGTTGCCTAAGCCTTGGTGAGTTCGCTCCAGCTGGTAGTGCTCAACATACTCCGCGACAGCTCGCCGAAGATGCCGCTCACCGAGAATCACCAGTCGATTGAGGCATTCAGACTTGATCGAGACAACAAACCGCTCGGCGTAGGCATTCAGATTCGGGCTCCTCGGCGGAAGTCGCACCGGTTGGATAGCGGAATATCTTACAAACGGCGTTTGCGAATGAGCAGGATTGACTCTCAAATCGCCGGTGTGATATTCGACCTGAATGGAACCCTTGTCGAGAGGGATTCTGAGTCAGACCACCTGAGGGCGATCCGCGATTCCTGGCTGATTCAGCGCGGCGCAGATCCGGCGGAACTCCGAGCACGATCCACGTCGGGGGCGACTACCAAGGAGTTACTGCACGGCTACGAACCAATGGAGTTCTCCGAACATCGCGCGGAACGCTTCGATCCGGGGCGGCTGCGACGTCATCCCGAGACTCGGGCCATCTTGCACCGACTCACCAAGAATCGCGGGCTCGCCCTGGCAGTGCTCACCAACAACGTCACTCGCTATCTCGAACGGTGCCTGGAAGAACTGCACTGGGAGAGCTTCTTCACATATGCGCGCGGATGTGAAAACGGTGTGAAGCCGGATCGCCAAGTTTTCTTGGAGGCGATTCAAGCACTAGGAACCTGTGCCTGCAAGACGGTGGCCGTAGGGGATCGCCCCGAGAAGGACATCGTCCCGCTCAGTGAGCTTGGCGGATTTGGTATCGAACTCTCCTGGCGGGATCTCGGAGAACTTGAAGAACGGATCGCTGAGCGACGATTCAGCCATGCACCTGCGCCGAGCGGCTGCATAACATGCGCTCGCAGCTGATGGCGCACTTCGCGCACCGCAGCTCAAGGGCCGAACCGTTAGGCGGCCAGCGGCTTACTCTGTCACCACGATGATCATCGAGCACCGGTGACCCCTGTCTCTCCCGAAAACGTCACGGGTCGAGCGACTCACAGAGCTGCTGGATCAATCACCGACCTAGACCGGCGTTTCAGCTTGCACCCCGTCCTGTGCCAATACTCATCCGACCCATTATGCCGCCTCACGATAGTAGGAACTGAGCATTCCGCCCAAGCGTTCTCGGCGATGAACCGGTCCTTCGCAGCATTCTGGCACCTCATAGATAAGTTCGTTGGCCAGTCCTTGATGCGGACGCTCGATGTGATAATGCTCCACGTACTCGTCGATGGCCCGACGAAGATGGCGTTCTCCGACGAAGACCATTCGTTCGAGACATTCGGATTTGATGGATAGCACGAACCGTTCGGCGAACGCGTTGAGATTCGGACTTCGAGGCGGCAGTCGAACCGATTCCACTCCCCCACTCCTCAGGATCTCACGGAAGTTGGCGGTAAACAGCGGGTCGCGATCGTGAATCAGATGCATCCTTGTCCGAAGGAATCCCGAGACTGAATCCATCAGATTCCGCGCCATCTGCCCCATCCAATCGCCATTCGGGACCGGCCTGATCCCTGCAATCTCCACCCGGCGCGTCTTGAGATCGATCACGAACAAGACCATGTAGCGAATCAGCCCCCTCTTCGTCCAGACTTCGATCGCGAAGAAGTCCGCGGCCGCGAGACCCTCCCAGTGCGCCTTCAGGAACTTCGACCAAGGCATGTGCTTCAGCCGCTCTGGGGCCGGTTCGATCCCATGCGCGGCGAGGATTCGACGGACGCTCGTCCGCGAAACAGTGTGGCCGAGCTTGGAGAGTTCTCCAACGATCCGGGTGTAGCCCCAACGCTCATTCTCTGAAGCCATTCTGACGATCAACGACCGAACTTCATCGGTGACACGCGGCCGGCCTGGCCCTCGATTGCTGCTCCCATCGTACTTCCTGGCGATCAACTCACGATGCCAGCGCAGTATCGTGTCCGGTGTGACGATCGTTCCCAACTCCCGCAATACCCGCCTGCCAAGCCGCTTACCCTTGGCTGCCAGGCGCCGACGTTGGTCATCAGTGAGGCGGAGCCTCTTGCCACCTTGGAGTTCCTGAAGAACGCGAACCTGCTCCTGAAGGAACTCGATCCTCTCCCGCTGCTCCTCGTTCAGCCACCCGGCGATCGCAAGGAGCAGCATTCTCATTGGAATCGTTAGCATGGTCGCCAGTCTAGCGAGCCAAAACCGCTAAACGAGCCCTCAAGTCGGGCGGATCGCTACGCACTGATCCCTTTGACTCGCAAGCATTTGTGGTTCGGCTGACAAATGGCACACGACGCCCTTCCAGCCCTTGGCGGGGATTTTTGTGCGCGGGCAGCGGGGCACGAATCAGGGCAGACGGTATCCTGGCGGCAATGGCCGCTGCCCTCGATTGAGGCACCGCCAGCCCCTAATTGGCTTACAATCTCCCTTTCGAGGCTCCGGATTTCGGCCAACTGAAGCCATGGCCCTCAATGGGATCGTTCGATGCCCCAACCGCGTTCATACACCGATTTCCGTGATTGGTGCGAACAACAAACGGACGATGCCCTCGCGCGCCGGGCTTTGGAGATAGCAAACAACACCGACAATACAAACCGCCAGGGACACCTCATGCGCGGCTATCTGGCGGCCATGCCTTATCTCAGGCAGCATCAAGATGTCCTCGATTGGCTGTCTAATCAGGCACGGGCAGTCCATCGGCCACTCGACACAAACAACAAGCTCTTCGCCAAGTCTTGGCGCAAGTTTCTGAAGGCGAATCGGGCTCAGCACAAGATTCTCGGCCGTATTCTTCCTGTGTCTCTCGGCGGCCGGGTACGCTCGGGAGGCGGAGGCGGGTATCCGTTCAAAGTCGCGATGCGCCTGGCGGCTGACATCCTGACTACAGATTTTGGTCCGCCTTCCAGAACGCCCGTCGCCCCCAAGTACCGCATGGTTACGAGAACCGAGTTCGACCGGAATTATCCAGCCATTAACGAGCTGAAGACACTCTACAAGAACGAGTGCCAGGTTTGCGGGAACACGATTCATTTGGGTGGCGACAAGTACTACTGCGAAGGACATCACCTCCGCCCACTAGGGCGTGATCATAAGGGGGAAGATGACGTATCCAACGTAGTAATACTATGTCCCGATCATCACGTTGAGTTCGACTACTTCTTGTTTGCGATTCTCGACATGAGAGGTCGCACGCGTAAACTGGAGCACATGTACCGGGATCTTTCAGGGACGGAGCGATCTCTTACGGTTCGGCATGGAATCGCAGCGGAGAACATCGACTACGTCACGGAGCAGTTTCTGACCCGTCACGACCTCTATTTCAGCGCCTAAACCTCGATGCCAAACCACCCAAATACCAGCTTCTTGACACCGCTGTCTCGTTTTGACGGCGCGCCCGACGCGATCGTCCGCGCCGATTGCCAGCAGATGTTACCGCTTGTGCCAACTGGTTCCGTTGCGCTTACCCATACTAGTCCGCCATACAACATTGGACGCCGCTATCACGGCTTCCGTGATAGCCAGGAAATTGAACACTACAGTAACCTGATCGAGAATGTGGCGCGAGAACTGTTTCGTGTAACGCGCCCAGGCGGATCGTTGTTTTGGCAGGTCGGCTATACCGACTTTGGAGGCAATGCCAATGGAGAAAGTAGTGGAATCAAGGTGCTTGATGCACTATCGCTTCCTATTTTCGAGACCATGGGGTTCCATCTTTGGGATCGCATCATCTGGAATTATTTTGGGAGCATGGCCTTCAAGAGCAAGTTCACGAATAGACATGAAACGATCCTGTGGCTGCTAAAACCCAACGAGACGGGCTCAACTCGTCCAGTATTTCATCTCGACGAGATCAGGGAGCGCAGCAAGGAATACGATGGGCGCAATCATCTGTTTGGTCGCAATCCAGGAAACGTCTGGCAGGCCGAACGAGTAGCCTTTGGCTCGGTTGGCCAAACGAGTCACATCGCTGTGTTTCCTGAGGAGGTATCCGAGAAAATCGTGCGCGCTTGTAGCCAGCCAGGCGACGTCATACTTGATCCTTTCTCGGGTAGTGGCACCCTTCCGAAGGTCGCGTACACGCTAGATCGCAGATTCCTGGCTTGCGAGATCTCCGAGAAGTACGCGCGCCAATCTGATTCCCGTCTACGTATGTGGGGATCGTCCCACGCTGAGAACCTTGCAATCGGATTGCTAGTTCAATATGCGTTTCATGGTCGCAAGGGTAGCAAGCCAATCCGCTATCTTGCGGATGTGCTGCAAGGCTACGCGGCCAAGGACGATCTACCAAGAGATCATGCGGCATTGGAAGAGGCGGCAAGAGTGATACTCGGTGCGGAGAGAGTTACGAAGGTAATCAAACTGCAAAAGCAGAAGCTGTGGGTGAAATACGATCGAATCATCGCGGACCGCAAGGTCATTGATGAACTCTCAGCAGCAGATAGAGGATTGGCGTTTTGTTATGGACACAGAAAACGTTGGAATGGCGTGCGGCGATACTTGACCGCCGGTCGTGCGTTAATCGACTTGCGAACTGCCATTGACGATGCTGGAGGTACATCCCGTTTCGTTCGCTCAATCTGCCGAAAGGCGAACGCGCGCTTTCTGATAGACGGCCAGCAGGTGCGGTGCTTGCGCACAGATCCCGGTCTTGGCTGCAATGGTGCGCCTGAAGTGACGAGACAACCGAACCAGCAGATGACCTTCTCTTGAAGACTGGTTGCTGGGGTATGCGCGATCTACAGAACCCGGATGTGCTGGCGTTCCTCGTCCCGCATATCGCGACCGTGCCTGGCCCTGAGCGAAGGATCGAGACGCACTTGACGAGTGTGGACCAGATCGAGGAGCTGACGGGCCTCGACTTTCTCACAAACCTGCCGGATCACGTGCAAGCTCAGATTGAGAGCGTGGTAGCGGCCCAGCCCTGGTAAGACAAACCGTCAGGACCGGGCAGCAACGTTCAGCACGGCATGACGGCGCTGCTGCGTCAATCGGTCTACAGCTGGCTGTACCGGGCGATCCTTGAGCGGATACGACGGTTCGCCGCGCTATCGCCGAGGGCAGCGCCGATATGACAGGTGCGAACCGCTCACCAACCCAACAAACGACGAGGGGTCTGGGATGTCAATCTGTCCCAACCCCTGCCCAAGCGGCGCGACAGGGCCTCCAGGCCGCCGTTGTAGCCTCTCTCGCGCGCCCGCGCGTACCGTGCCCGTTACGCGTCTGGTCGATCGCAGTAAGACAACGCTGCAACGAGCACTCATTCAAGTATTCTTTGACGGGGGCTCGCTACCCCCTCAACGCCGGCGTGTCGCTTGCTGTCGAATTGGAGGACGGCTCGCAGAGGTCGATTGGTGAGGCGTGGGCAATGGATTTCTCCGGAGGCGGGATGTCCCTGCTGACCGAATGTCCACTCGCCGTCGACGATCAGCTGATCGTCAATTTCTTCGGCTCACCGCTGTGGCAACGATTCTACTCGCGAGTAAGCGTGGCCCATTGTGAGAAGCTGGTTGGGTCGATCTTCCACGTCGGTGTGAGGTTCGTCGACTGAGTCGAATACCGAGCCGATTCGGGCTTGTCAACGGAATTGTTAAGGCAGGCACGTAGCTGGGTAAGGGGGCATTAGAAATCGGTGCTAGAGCGGCCACATCGGGGCCGTAGTCATTGAGGTCACCAGAGCACTCGCATGGGGGCGGTGCATGCTCCCCAAATGGCGAGGGGGATAGCCACATCACATCAAGAGAGTGATAACCAAGTGACCGTCAAGATCGCCGGGTCATGGAACTTGACCGAATTTCACGATAGTCAAAGTAGCAGCCCATGCATCGCCGCCTATCAAGCTGTCGCTGTCCGACTGGGGGCACTCGACGACACTCGCGGTCACCCTAAGGCCCTGCGTATGGTAGGAGACCTGCCAGAGGTAGTCGCCCATCGGAGCATCGAACACGAATACTGGGCCAGCGTCCTCGCCGATGCCGTTCACCTGCAGAAGGCACGCTGCGATTTCATTTCCTCCTTCGTCGAAAAGGCGCCACTCAAATGTCGACGAGCCCTCGTCGACGTTCCGACTGAGCCCGCAAATGGTAACCTTTATCCGCGTGTCTTGCTCCAGGGTGAAGTTCACGTCGATCAGGAGGTCCGACTCCGCATCGGCCACTGCCTTACCGAGGAAACAGACGGCTGGGACATGGCACCCGTCGCCCGTCGAACTCGCCCTCACAGTGTGAACTGCAAGGCTTTCACCCCCGATGCCAAGCTGACCCGGGTCGGTCGTGAGTACGTACGCGGTCGTCAGGGTGGCATGGGACCTATTCGTAACAGTGCATGGCCCACCGACGTCCTGGCGGGAGGCGGTGGCAACGGCGAAGCCGGAACCGTTGCTGATGGGAACGCAAGTTATCTCCTCGTCAAACTGGCCTTGGAATGGTGATTCGGCCCGGGCCGTCGCGCAGACCGTTCCCGCTTCGCTGATCGTGCCGTATTGGAACTCCCCGGAGCCGAAGCTGGTTTGGGCCAGCATCCCCGCGGCGGCGATCGCAATCGAAAGTGATTCTCGTGACAACAATACCATGGTGTTGCTCCTTCTTTCTGACATCGTGTTTCTCCTCGTTAAAATGGCGCCGCCCCAGCAGCTGGCCAACGCGGCTATCGCCGGGGCTGACAAGTCGTGTGCAATCCGCCTGAACTCGCCCCGCATGTGAAAAAGCGAGTCGACGGGACATCCTCCATATTGTCAAAAGGCCTGCTGCTCACACGTCGAATATCCAAGCCTTACCGAGACATCTTCCAATCATCAACGTGGACAGGGCAACGAGACTTTAATCGCTTCTCGCAACACGCATTCAGTTGCATTGTCCTCGCGAATCATCTCCTTTCGGTTGGCCTCCAGCGGGGGCCCCCCAACTCAATACTCCACAACAAGAGGCGATCGGCGGGGCGGCAGTGTGACCAGGGAATGCCGATTTCGCAAAGAATCTCGGGCGCGTGTGAGAATGGGAAATGGCGGCTCAGGTGGTCGCAAGGAAACTTGGCTAGAGGACATGCTCTTCTTCTGCAATGAGGGATGTCTGAAGAGGTATTTTGGCGATGACCAGGTTCTGAAGGTGCCGAGGAAGATTCCTTGAGCGTGGCGCTTGCCCCTGGAACGTCATGGCAGCAGCGCCGGCATCACGGATCTGCTGTATCTCCTCGCAACCGGGGCGCGTGTCCTTTCGTGGTGATGAATGGCTCTCAGCTATCAGCCAGAAGCCATGAGCGATGAGCGACAGCTGGGAGGTGATTTTGAAGCTTTTTTCGGATTCGCGGGTGCAAGACCGAGGCCGGAAGCGCATATACCTATGGAGGCCAAAACGCGTGCCGCTGTGTTCGCGGTACGTCCGGGATTGATCGCTCGCGTGAGTATGTCCACCGCCTTGGTGGCCGTTCTCCTCGGCAACTCGGCTTCGCGCGCGTAGTCCAGGATGAAAAGCATGAGATTCAGAAAAAGGGGGCGATTCGTTGTAGGAAATCTGGTACACTCCGTGCGACGGCCGAACAGGGACGCTACTCAAAGCACCTCTGCCCACGTCCCGGCCGGATTGGTGATTTCGAACTTTTTTTCACATTGCGCGCAAGATCGACGCCTACACGGCATATAGACCTAAGGAGGCCAAGAATCCATGCTTACCCTGTTCGCAAGACGTTTGGGCTCAGTGGTTCCAGTCACCCTGGCCATCCTGCTGGTGACCGCTGCTGTTCGCGCGCAAATGCCCTGCGGGTACAAAGTGACCGCGCTCATCCAGGCTGAGGAATGTCCTCCGTTTGGTTTCCCGCCGACGATCGGGACCGCCATCAGTGAGCCGGTGGACGGCGGTCTGCCGAATATCGTGGGCTACTACCAATCCTGCGTGATTGGCCCTGCTAGGGCGTTCCTCTGGACGGGAGCCGATGGGAAATTCGTCACCCTTGACATGCCGCCGGGCACGGGATCGGCTAAGGCCCGCGATATTAGCGCCGACGGCACCCAAATCGTCGGGGAGTTCGACATCCCCGGCGACGGGCTTACCAATATCGCATTCCTGATCGACGGCAATGAGTTCATCCAGATCCCTCCGCCGGCGGGGGCGTTCAGCAATGCCGAAGCGGTCAGCCTCGGCCGAGTCCTCGGGACCACCAGCGATAGCGATGGCCCACCCTACAGCCACAAAGCCTACCTTTGGGACGAGGCCCGGATGACCATTATTGAGCCCACCTTCGGACCCAGAAGCGCAGGTGGCGACATCAATGGCGCCGGCCCCCAGATCGTCGGATGGATGGGGACCGGCATTGCCACCGACTCACATGCCTTCGTCTGGCACGACGGTTTTGTGATCGATCTCGGGATCATCCCAGATGGTTTCGCGGCGCAGGCTCAGGCTGTCAATAACCTTGGAGCAATCCTAATCACCGGATCTCTGCAGAAGGATAAGGATTCCCCGGTGTTGAGCCGTTCGTTCCTTTGGGAGGATGGAGAGATGACGGATCTGGGTCTGCTCCCGGGGTTTGATCGCTGTGGCGGCTTCGATTTGAACGACGCCGGTGTGGCGGTCGGCGTTTGCAGCATGAGTGCAAACCCCAATGTCCAGAGAGGGTTTGTGTGGAAGGATGGGGTGATGGCCGACCTCAATGATCTCATCCCTGTGGATTCTGACTTGCTTATCAATTGGGGGACGGCGGTCGCCAACGCTGGTCAGATCACAGGGCGGGCCACTAGTTCGACCGGTGTGGTCGCATTCCTCCTGACACCGATTCAACCGCCGTTGGGCGACCTTGACAGCGATTGCGCCGTCGGCATCACCGATCTGCTGATACTGCTGAGCAATTGGGGGCCGTGTCCGCCGAAGGCCGCCTGCCCGGCCGACCTGGATGGCGACGGCGGCGTCGGGATCCTCGACCTTCTCACACTCTTGGCCAACTGGGGCCAGTGATGACAGCAAACATGTCGCTCCTTACGGCGCGAAGAACGGAGGTGCGACGGACACACAAGCAAACACGGAGGGCGTGAAAGCTCATCGTGAAAGGGACACTTGAAAGAGGAGCAAAAACATGACAAACAACTCGCGCAACATTCCGTACAGACTTCCGTCATGTCTAGCAGGACTACTTGCCATCGCGTTGGCAGGGTCAGCGCATGCACAGTTTAACCCAGCAACTATTCGAGCGGTGGATCAGAATGCGCCGGGAGGACCTGGCGATCCCGGGGCGACATGGCAGAATGCCTACATCCACCTCCAAGACGCGCTGGCGTTTGCTTCAGATCCCCTGAACGGGATCACACAAGTCTGGGTCGCGGCCGGCACCTATCATCCCGATGAATGTGATGCGTGTGGTCTCGGCGGCAGCGACGACCGCACAGCGACCTTCAACCTGATCAACAATGTCGGGATCTACGGCGGATTCCTCGGCAACGCCTTTCCGGGCGGCGGTGAAACCGAGCTCAGTCAGCGCGACCCCGAAGCGAACGAAACCATCTTGAGCGGGGACATTAATCCGCTACAGCCGGTCGATCCGCCACCGGCGTGCGCCGATCCAGACCCTGGGGCTGGCAACTGTTTCACGCCAACGCCCGGCATCCCGGGATGCACCGACCCGGCCTGCTGCGAGGTCGTGTGTGCCTTCCCGGGGGGGGGGTTCCAGTATTGCTGCGACATTCAGTGGGACACCTTCTGTACCGACATCGCCAACGGGCTCTGTTCCACGAAGGCATACCACGTCGTCAATGCCGGCGCTGCAGCGGGGCCTGGCGTGGACGAGACTTCTCGCCTCGACGGGTTCACGATTACCAGTGGCCACGCCAATGGCGGTGCCAATGAGAGTCGCGGCGGGGGAATGTTGGCTCAACTTTCACAGCCGGTCCTCATTCGCTGCAAATTTCAAGGGAACCTGGCCTCGGAAGGCGGCGCCGTGTACAACCAGGGGGATTGTATGGGCTGCCCCGGGGTTGGGCTGCGCATGATCAATTGTTCATTTATCGACAACTCAGCTACCGGCGACGGCGGAGGCGCTATATTCAACCATAGCGCGAATCGTTCCTTGCTGGTGAACTGTCTATTTGTAGATAATTTCGCTCTGGGAGCCGATGGGGGCGGTGCTATCTTGAACTCGGCAAACCCCGGTCCGAGTTCACCGGTGTTCATCAACTGTACATTCACTCGAAACTCAGCAGATATCGGAATCGGCGGTGGAATCCTTGACGACGACGAGGCCAGCGCCGAGGTCATCAACTGCATTCTATGGGGCAATTCGGACTCCAGCGGCAGCGGGCAATCCGCGCAAATCTCCTGGAATCCACCGGCAATCCCCGATGTCAGCTACACCTGCATTGAGGGCCTCGAGCCAGGCGGGCCGTTCGATGGAAATGGCAACATCGGAGATGATCCACTTTTTGTCAATCCCGCGAGTGATTTTCATTTACAAGCCGGATCACTGTGCATCAACGCGGGCAACCCGGACGAAGATGTGATCCCGGATGATGAATTTGATGTTAATGAGGACATGGACATCATGGAGCCGACGCCTGACCTCGACTTGCACATTCGGGTCGTCCCAGCGCCGCCACTTGGAATTGTGGACATGGGCGCGTATGAACTGTGCAAACTGGGGCCGTGTCCGTGGGACCTCGACGGCGATGGGATGGTCGGTATCCTGGATCTGCTGAACCTTCTCGCCGCGTGGGGTACCGACCCCGGCGGTCCGCCTGACGTCAATTGCGACGGCGATGTGGACGTCTTCGACCTGAAGGCCCTGGCGGACAACTGGGGCAGGTGCCCCGAAACGACGGGACAACCGCCGAAATCGCTGAAAAAGGAGCTCGATGACGCCGGGCTGAGCGAGGACGACTGGGACCTGTTCAAGGACTGCCTGACCAACGGCACCCCGGAGGAACAGGACAACTGCCGGTGCTGGTTCGATCGCTATCTCATTGGATGTCCGGCCGATTGCTCCCAGCTCCCGGCGTGTGGCGACGTTGATCCCTTCAACGAATGTCCCGGCGACTTCACCGGCCCTCTAGGCGTGCCCGACTGCACCGTCGATGCGTTCGATCAGGCACGCTTGCTGGCGTGCTGGGGCATGCCCTGCGGCGATCTGACCGGCGACTGCACCACCGATCCATTCGATCTGTCGAGACTGCTGAACAACTGGGGCGCCTGCCCGCAAGCGCCCCTCTGTGGCCCCGGCCCGGAGTTGACCTGCGACGAGTGCGCTCAAGGCGACGGCGGATCGGGTTCAAGCTCATCGCTCACCGCGGCGCTCGATGAGATGGGATTCGACAGCGTCGACGAATACCAGGACTGGCTGATCGACGCAAGCGACTCCGAAGCCTTCGCGTCCGCGTCTCTGCTGCTTGCGCTTCTGGAGGGGCAGCCATAAGCGGGCATCTTCTCTCACCTCTCACCCTCCCCTCTCCCCTGCAGGGGAGAGGGTGATGAAATCGCTTATCGACGACGCCCTCGGCCAGCACCGGGGGCTTTTTTGTTTTCGGGCTCCTTGCACTCGATCAGCCGCGAATTCTCTAGAGTCCAGGACGAACAACGGCCAGGCCGCGCGACGTGCGCGTCAGTCCACTGCGCCACGTGGCGGACAGAGGATGCCGGCGGCGACGGCAACTGGACACTCGATGCCTGCGACGAATCTGGCCAGCGGTGGATCATCCACCACGATGACCTGCTTGCAGCGGTCGTGCTGCTGGGCGAGATGCTGGGTCCCACCAAGGCCGGACCGCCGGATTTTCTCTACTGCCGTGTGGCCGCAGGCCGCGCGCACAAAATGATCCGTTTGATGCTCGACACCTTGCCGCACTCGGGGCAGCCTCTCGGCTCCGGTGGTTTGTCAGGCGGGTTCTCTTCGTCGATCAGGATAAGTGCGCCCCGTCCACGCCCGCCGCAGGTGGAGCATGGGCCGCTGACGCCCAAGCGCCGTTCCAGCTTGCGTATCCGTCCGTTCAGACTCATCGTCCCACCTTCTCGACGAGCGTGGCTTCGAGCCGTTCGATGCGCTCGATGAGGTCCGTCTCATGCGGCTTGCCGATGCAGCGGTCGAGCAGTTCGCGGACGGCCGGGACGTTGCCGCCCTCGGCCTCTTTGATCAGGGCTTCGACAACCCGACGGATTGCGGCCTCATCGACCGCTTCCAGGAGCGCCGATCGGAGCCGCCCCACCCGTTGAGCGTGGGGATTGCCCTTCGCTGCCTTATTGCCCCGTTGGAACCGCCCACGACGGTCGTGGTTGCCGTTATCTCCCGTTGGTGACGGTGCCCTCATCCGTGAGTTTCCGTCGACTTGACCATCGCCACGATGCCCGCCTTGACCGGCTTCGGCAGCCTCGGCCATGCGTCGATCAGGCATTGCAGATCGGGGTCGATATGGGCTGATCCCCGCGCAGGATTCAGCGCCGGTGCTGTTTCGCCGATGGGGCGGTTTCGTAAGTCGCTGTGTTTCCTAGTGTTTGCGCTCGGCAGCTTGCAGCCTTCCAAACTGAAAGCTGACGATGCCAGCCCATTGGGCAATCCTGCGGCAGCGTGACCCACGCCTCAATCATGAGGCAGGCTGGCGTGCGCTACGGTTCTAGTCCGCTTGCGAACCGGGTCCGGCAGATCCTTCCAGGCTTCGATCACGGTGGCCAGATCGCGGTCCGGTTGGGAGCACCTCATTTCTGAGATGTGCAGGCCATCTTCAGCAGCGCCTGGAGCCGGTAGAGCCGCAATTGCACGCAGGTCGTGATCGTGTCCGGTGCGCTGGCGAGGTCAACGAGAACTTCCGCGTCTGTCTGGCGGTGCAGCACCCATGCCGCATCGGTCAGGTACTCATCCAGCGATCCTTCGAAGAGCTCCGCAGCAGCAGTTCCGATGCGACAGCAAGGCCCGACGGCGAGGAATCGGCATCCGGGCCCAGGTCGGCCGCATTGGCCGATTTGGCCGATTCTGGGCCCGGATGGCCAGATTCTGGCCAGAAATCACCGGATTCGCCCACAATTGCCTTGATGTTCGGCCCACCTTAGACCCCCATGACCCCCTACCCCCCTGGGCGAACGGCACGTCGCGCAGGGCTGCGAAAGGAGGTCCAGTCATGGCCAGAGCCAACACCATCAACGCCCCTCGCAGCGGCAAGGCGCAAACCCGGGCCACGCGGGCCGTTGGGTACGTGCGGCGGTCCACCGATCGCCAGGAGCAGTCCATCCCCGATCAGAAGCGTGCGATTGAAAAGTACGTGGACGAACACGGCCTGCGGCTGCTGCGCTACTACGTGGACGATGCGGTCAGCGGCACCAGTACCATCGGCCGACGGGCGTTCCAGGCGATGATGGCTGATGCCAAGCGCCCCAGCTGCGACTTCGGCATAATCGTCGTGTACGACGTCAAGCGCTTCGGCAGGATCGACAACGACGAGGCCGGCTACTACCGCCACGTCCTTCGCACCCACGGCGTCGAGGTCCACTACGTCAGCGAGAACTTCACCGGCGATGGAACGGATGATCTGATTCGGCCGGTCAAGCAGTGGCAGGCCAGGGAGGAAAGCAAGGATCTGTCCAAGGTGGTCATTCGCGGGCTGGTCAGCAAGGCGACCAACGGGGATGCCGCAGGCAACGGTGAAGGCTGGTGGATGGGTGGCGCCCCGCCCTACGGCTACGACCTGGGCTATGAGAGCCAGTCGGGCCAGTTCCTGTTCATCCTCCGCTACATGCGCGACGGCACCAAGCAGATGTTCGATCACAAGGGAAAGCTGGTCCGCACGCTCGAACGCGGTGAGTCGATCAGCGTCTCCCGCAAGGACCGGTGCAAGCTGATCCCCAGCGAGAAGAGCCGGGTGGAAACGATCCAGCGGATCTTCACGATGTATGTTCAGGAGCGACGCGGCTTCAAGGCCGTTGCCGACGCCCTGAACCGAGACGGCATTCCACCGCCCAGAGGCCCCGAATGGGCAGCGCACTACAGCGGAAAGTGGTCGCTGACCTCGGTTCGTGGAATCCTGATCAACCCCGCCTACACCGGTGACATGGCCTGGAACCGACGGACCGATGCGCGGTTCTACCGCATCGTCGATGGACGAGCGGTCGAGCGAAAGGGGGTCCATGGCCGGCGCCTCGAACAGAACGACGAATCGGATTGGCTCGTCGTCGAGAACGCCCACCCGGCAACCGTGAGTCGGCGCATCTGGGAGTCAGCCAAGCAGCGCCTCCAGGAGCAGCCATCGTCAAGACTCCAGCGCGGGATCAACCCCCGGACTGGCGCCCCGGCAGGCGAACGCATCGGCGGCTGGACCGGCCCCCGCGCCAAGTTCCTGCTCTCGGGGCTCGGCGTCTGCTCGAACTGCGGGAGTCGCTACGAGGGCTACACGCGCTACGGCAACATTCAGGGTGACAACGGAGGACGCGAGCGGACCTTCCACTACGCCTGCGGCGGCTACATTCGCCACGGCCGGAGCATGTGCACACTCGGCGCCGTTCCCAAGGACGCGCTCGAGGAGGCGGTGATCCAGACCCTGGTGGATTTCTACGCTCGATACGCAGGCAAGGGCGCGAGGACGCGGATCGCCGAGGCAGTGGGCATCCACATCAACGAGGACCGCGGCCAGATCACCAAGCAGAAGAAGAAGCTCGAAGCACGGCTCAAGGGCATCGACAAGACCACGCGGAACCTGCTGGACAACATCACGGCGACGAACCGCCAGCTGGTCGATCAGCGTCTCGAAGAACTGAACAAAGAGCGCGAGCGACTGGAGACCCAGATCGAATCGCTGGAACGCCTGGCGCTAACAGAGGCGGAGGTTCATGATCTCGTGGCAGAGACTGCACGGTTCGTCGCATGCCTTGTGCCGTCGCTGCGCGAAGGACCACTCGACCAACGGCAGGCCGCGGTGCGACGGTGCGTTGTCCAGATCGTGATCGATCGCCAGATGCACGAGGCGAAGATCGAGGTGCGCCTGCTGCCGACGATCGTGGGCGGGGCGGTGGGCGCTGCGACGGAGACGGTGGCCGTGAAGCTGCCGGAGGTGCGGCGCGGCCGGCCGCCGGGCAGGAGGCGCGAGCGCGGTCGAGGCCAGTAGACAACGTCGGCCTGGGCTGCCGAATGGAGGCCGTTATGCACCTTATCAATCTCCAAACAAGGTGACCCCAAATAGGTTCGAACCCCTGCTTTACAAGGAATGCGCGCGCTGCGTAACGGTGTAGCGCTACGAACCCCTGCTTTACTAAGGAATGCGCGCGCTACGTAACGGTGTAGCGCTACGAACCCCTGTTTGCACCGGCCTTCGCGCATACGCGAAGGCCGATAGGCACCTATCAATCTCCAAACAAGGTGACCCCAAATAGGTTCGAACCCCTGCTTTACAGGGAATGCGCGCGGTGCGTAACGGTGTAGCGCTACGAACCCCTGTTTCGACCGGCCTTCGCGCATGCGCGAAGGCCGATAGGCACCTATCAATCTCCAAACAGGACGACCCCAAAACCATAGGGTAACGAGCAGAAAAGTGGTGTCCTTTTTGTCATAGGCCGGAGGGTCTTGAATCAGGCTAACCGTTGTTACGTCAAATGTTTAGGCGGTGTCACCCCCGCGCGACTATGACACGTGTTTCGGCAGTCGTCTAGCTCCGATTCCCGATCACCGCTACGTGGTCATTCCAGGCCCCAGCGACCCAAGCGGTCTAGGTCCACGTGGGTGCTCCATCGCCCTGCCCAAGTGCGGCGTGCCGCGGATTCTGGGCTGTCAGTCCAGGTCGGGGCCAACGGCGCCCCTTCCACGTGGACCGCCACGTGGCCACGTGTCCAAGCCAGGTTCGGACGGTCGATGGGTGAGCCTTCGCGGCGGCAGTGGTCCGGCCCACCTCTGCCACGCAGCCGCACTGTCGGTGAGCGTGGTCACCCGAATCGACGCCAGGACTTGGAGGCCAACGTGGTCATTCCCGCCAACACCTACACCGACGACCCGGGTCAGGATCGGCGACTCGGTCACCTCTCCGGCGCCGCGGTCTACTCTGGAAAATTCTCCGTCATTCCCAGTCAGCCACGAGCGAATCGGTGCGTGCGTCTAGGTCGAGACCCTCCCGATTGAGTGCGGGCTCGGCCAACCCAGTCCGGCACCAACCTCCCGCAAGCACTCCACCTGCCCATCGGCAGGCCGGAGGGGACGCCGTAGGATGAGTACCGCACCTGCTCGACCTGGTCGGCGGTGTGGTCGATCAGGGCCACCACATCGCCCCGCCAGTTATGGCAGGAGTAGATGCGCTCCTCGAGGGTGCCGTCTGAGGCCGCAGACCAGGCGGTGTTGGCGTCCTTGTCGCGCAGGATCAGCGCGTCGATGGTATACTCACCGGTCAGAGCTTCTTCGCAACCTGTCGCGCATCGAGCCCTTCAACGGGATTGTAGCTGTTATGGTGCATGTGAAACAATGGTTGCTTAATCTCCATCCGGCCATCATCGCTGGAATCGCCGTTCTCGGATTTGCGATAGGCTTCTTTGCGAAACGCCAAGCAGTGAGAGCGGGGAACAAGTTCTTATCGCCATGGGGGTTGATCGCAGGAATCGGGTTTGGGGTTGGAGCGGGCTTATCGTTTCGTCTCATCCAGATCTTGCTCTGATAGTCGCCTGCGCATGTCCGCGCGCCGAAGTGGTGATTCATCCGCCAGCAGGGCGCTGCGAGCCATATCCCAGGCAGCCGCGTCACAGATTCCGTGGTCGCTCATTCCCCTGCGCCACAGAGCTCCCACTGGATACGACATTCTGGGCGCTGTAGGATCAGTTGTAAGCATCAGCGATCTAACAGTCAGTCCGTAATTCAAGGAGACCGAATCATGAAGAATCTGGAAGAAGGCCTTGAGAAGTTGCAAAGGGCGAACCGTCGCAACCGCTTGTTCATTGCCCTGTTCGTGCTGATCGCGCTCGCGATCGCGGTCATCCGGGCTCCTGCTGCTTCCAGCGACGAAGTGCCGGAGGTGATTCGAGCCCATGCATTTGAGGTGGTCGATGACGAGGGTCGTGTCCTCATTGCTCTACATCGCCCAGCTGGCTCAGCAAATATTGAAGTCTTCAATCGTGACGGTGTGCCAGTTGTCACGATCATGGGGAGACCGCGGTTTGGCGCGATCGCAACTTATAACGGCGGCGGCGGACCGCTTGTTAGAATCGGGAACACACCCGTCGGAACAGGTGCAGTCATCGTATATGATGCTGCTAAGCGTAAGCAACTTGTTACTCTGGCAGGGGACAACAACGGTGGAGAGGTTCGTGTAATCAACAGTATAGTGGCCGGAGGAATACCTGTGTGTGTACTGAGGGCTGATGACGACGGAGACGGCGTGATCGTTCTCTGGGACCACCAGATGAAGGGCCGGATGCTGACGCCTCGAGAATAGATCTGCAAGGAAAGCGCGTCGAAACAGCGCTTCGGTACGCAACGGAAACTGCAAGAAAGATATAGATGGCAAACAACGGTCCGACTCGTATGGCCGTTAGCCCTATCACAGCCAGGCTAGCACTCTTGATGGCTACTCGCCCGTTAGCCGGGACAAGGCAAAGATCCGTCCCCCCCAGGTGTACCCAAAGGTCCACTCCCTCGAAGGTCCGGTTCAAATTTAGGCGACGAATCGGCGCAACAATCCGCATAAGCGTAACGCCGAGGCGGGCAGAGGCCAGCACCGCTCGAACCGCATCCAGCAGGCGGAGGATCGCACTCACATTTCGCACACCAGAATCGTTCCTGGGCGTTATCGCGGCAGACCGTGTGGTTCCAGCTACGACAGCTTTCATCGAAGCAATAGGCCATCGGATTAAGATCCGGACCCCACTCCTGGTCGCACCATGCGAGTTCACCGTCATACGATTCTTGTGCCCTAGCTATACATGCTTTGACTGGATCAGGCTTGGGTGGCGGGTCAGGGAAGGGGATAAGAGCAGGGCCGATTGGGGTGGGATTGCAGATGGCAAAACACCAGAAGAAGCATGCGATGTGACACAAAAAGGCGGCAGGTCCTGTAAGTGCGAGGCATCCCAACCCGCAGATAGCATGGCAGGCGATGTCACAAAGAATATTGGTCCCGTTCGGATCGACCCACGTCATCGGATTCGACCGCACGTACGGATACAGATTCGCACCATCCACATACCCGAGGGGATCACGCCGGAGCCATCTTCCGAGGTCTGCGTTGAGCACGCGGTTACGGACGTGATAGAGGCGGTAGGCGCCGGCGATGGCGTCATCGAGCTCGTAGCCGGCGTAGCCCTTGCGGTTTCCGAGATCTGAGAGCACGCCCCAGCCCAGGGTGATGGGCAAGGCGTTGTTGGCCATCGTCCTGTCGGTCGTGTCCACATCACCGTCGAGATCAAGGTCGCCACGCACATCGTACTGTGCGGCCTGGATCCACGTGCCGATCTGCGCGTAGTCGGTGGTGTCGAGATCGCCATCGCTGTCGGTGTCGCCCTTGGGCAGGCCGAAGGGGACGCCGTAGGATGAGTACTTGACCCACTCAACCATCTCGTTGCCGGTGTCGGTGATCAACACCGAGACGTCGCCGCGCCAGTTGTGGCAGTAGTAGATGCGCTCCTCGAGGGTGCCGTCTGAGGCCGCAGACCAGGCGGTGTTGGCGTCCTTGTCGCGCAGGACCACGGTGTCGATGTAGCTGGACCCGCCGAAGCCGTTCAGCCCGGCGTTGTGGTAGACGAACTGCTCCTTGGGTGAGCTGTCGCTATCGCGATACGTGGCCACGATCCGCCAGCGCTCATCGTAGACGAAGCGGAACCACGGATCCGAGATGTCGTCGACGGTGCCATTGCCATCGACATCGTAGTGCCAGCCGATGCGATGACCCAGGCCGCTGTAGGTGTACTCGACCACCAGGGCCTGGTCGGAGGTCTTCTTGACCTGGCGCAGCCGGCCGAAGGGGTCGTAGACGTACTCCCAGTGTTCGCCGTCATCGGTGAGGTTGCCGAGCTTGTCGGAAGTGAGGGTGAAGTCGTTCGTGCCGTCGTCATCGGTGTCCCGGGCGGTGAGCTCGTTGACATCGTTGTGGGTACGGTCGTCGTTGTATTCATCGGTATCGATGAAGTCGCCGTCGCCGTTGAGATCCAGCTTGACGAGCTCCCAGTTGCCGGTCTGGGAGAGGGTGGTCCAGATCTGGTCGCGGGTGGTCGAGTCGATCTGCGAAGTGCCGCTGTTCCAGGTGCCCTCCTGGGCCTGGGTGAGGCGGTTGAGGTTGTCGAGGTCGTAGTCCACATCGAAGCCCGCGTGGACGTTGTCCTCGATCAGGGTGATGTTGGAGTCGCGGTCATAGGTGATGTCCAGATCGTAGAAGTCCACGTCGGTGGCCAGGTCCTTGGTCCAGCGGCTGGAGGTGACGCGGTTGAACCGGTCAAGGTCGGGGTAGCTGCCGGATGAGCCGAACTGGTCCCACATCACATCCGGTTCGGGATAGTCGGTCCCCACCACCTGTCCCACGCCATTGTAATCGTAGATGACGAGGGTGACCGCACCATCCTTGATATTGGTCACCCGGCTGGCCTCCTCGTCATGCAGATCGTTCGACCGGAATTGGTACGTGATGACGTTGCCATCCGGTAGGGTGAATCCAGAGCGGCGGATGGTGTTGCGGCCGTTGGTGGCCTTGGCGTAGGTGTAGTCGATGTCATAGAGCAAGCTGCCGCCAATGGCGGAGTTGTGATCCTGCTCGAACTTCTCGACGTTGCCCCAGTCCTCGTAGGTGAACTTGACCTCGTCCACCACGGTGCCGGAGCCGACCGTGGCGTTGTCGTACTGGGTGACCAGGTCGCGCCGACCGAGTTTGTCGTAGGTGGTGCTGATTCGGCGGACCGCCCCGTCAAAGTCGGCGTCCAGAGTCGTGATTCGGCGGTGGGTCTGCCGACCGGCGTCATCGTAGTCGGTCTCGATGACGTTGCCCTCCTGGTCCTTGGTCCAGATCTGCTGGCTCTGGGCGTTGTAGGCGAAGCGCACGACATCGTTGGAGTCAGCGGAGTCGGGGTACTTCACTTCTCGCAGCAGGTGCTTGGCGGCGATCTTCGACGCTCCCGGCGTGTCGGTCGTGGTGACGGCATAGGTGTAGGTCGTCACCTGGTCGGTCTCGGAGGCGGGAAGATCCGCGGTCATCTTGGTGCGCAGACCGTCCGTGTACTCGTACTTGATGGTCTGGTCGGTATCGGCGCTGGGCGTGCCATCCGTGTAGTTGCTGATGACCTTGGTCTGCCGGCCGGCATCGTCATACTCGAAGCGGGTCTCCAGGTTCTCGGGGTCGGTGGTGGACTTGAGGGTGCCGTCGGTGTTGTACACCTGCTCGGTGAGCAGCTTGGTGTCGGAGCGGGTGGGGACGGACAGGCCGCTGCGGTTGAAGTCCGACCCGCCGTTGGTCCCGTAGCGCACGGTGTCCGTGCGCCGGCCGAACCGGTCGTACCAGTTCGCGGTGATCTGGATGCGGCCCTCGAGGTTGGCGGCGGTGTATTTCACGTCGACGAAGTCGGCGTTGGTGTCCAGGGCGCCGGTGGTCTCGCCCGCGCCGTAGTCGTCATGGAAGCGGTCGATGGTGGCGGTCATGACCACGTCACCGCTGTCGGAGGACTCGTAGACGGTCTGCGTCTCCTGGAGCACGATATCGCCGGTCACGTCATCGGCGTCCGAATAGCCGGTGTCGTTGTCGCTGGCCAGGGTGAACCGATGGGTCCGGCGGCCCAGGCGGTCGTAGGAGGTCTTGGTCAGCTGTGACCCGTCCACCTTGATGACCCTTCCGGCGGCGTCGTACCAGGTCAGGGTCTGGAGGTTGTCATCGTCCGAGCCGTCGGCATCATCGATCTTGTGCCGCTGGGTCTTCCAGACACGGCCCATCTCATCGTAGAAGGTCTGCGTGAGACTCAGACGGTCGGTCGTCCGGGTGGTCGGATCGTCGGTCGCAGCGACGTTGCCGTTCTTGTAGACACCACTCGCGATGACGCGGCCCATGTTGTCGTACTTGTTCAGGACGTGCTCCGGCTCCGTGGGATTGGTCGTCAGCAGCACCCGGCCCCGCAGGTCGAAGCTGTAGCTGGGTTCCCGCTTGCCGGTCTCGGAGTCCTGAATGAAAGCCGTCCGTTTGGTGACCGAGCTGTTGTCCTTGTCGTTGCCGGAGTCGTACTCCTTGGCGGAGGTCTTGACCATGTTGTCGGTGCCGCCGGTCTCACCGCCGTCGAAGTCATTGTCGTTGGTGCCGATCCACTGGCGCACGACCCGACCCAGGGTGTCGAAGTCGCTGCGGGAGATGGTGCCGTGGGGGGCCTTGGTCCGCATCCGGCGGCCCTGGTCGTCGTAGCCGATGAACGTGGCGTCGTAGTTGGTGCCGTCGGTGCCCGAGCCGGAGGCGGGGATGAGGAAGTAGGGGCGAGATTCCTCCAGGACGCCGCCGGTCTCATCAAAGACGCTGACCGTCATGCGGGCCACCGTGCCCAGGTCCATGGCGGTGATGGGATCGCTGTCGGTCTCGTCGATGTGCCCGGTCAGCGCGGTGGTGGACTCGTTGCCGGTCAGCGACACCGTCGCCCGGACCTCGGTCCGGCGGGCATGGTTGCGCACCGTGTATTGCACCGGGCCGTGGAACTTGTCCGTGGCAAGATCCTCGTAGTCGTTGTAGCCAAGCGTCACTAAACGGCTGTCGGCGAGCTTGGAGTAGTATCGCTTACCCACGCGCCCATCGGGCTGGGTGACGATGTCGGAGCGGCCCTGAGCGTCGTAGGCGTAGGTGGTGCTGCGATCCCAGCCGTCGGCGGTCTCCGTGATGCCGAAGTCGGTGTTCGGGTCGTCGCCCGTGGGGAATGTGCCGTTGGTCTTGACATCATCGATCCGCTTGCTCAGCTGGCCGTCGGTGTACTGCGTGTAGGTGAAGATGTTGGTCGCCGACTCGCTGAAGGCCGTGGTGCCGTCCTTGCGCAGGTATCGCTTGGGTTTGGTGGACGAGTTCGAGCCGTTATTGGCGGTGCTCACGGCCGGGTTCGTGGTGGTGATCTTCTTGGGGGCGATGTACAGAACGGCCGTGCTCGTCGCGCTATGGAAGGTGTAGGCCAAGGAGGTCAAGCGTGAGTCGTCGGTGCCGGAGATGATCTCCTTGGTGTAGACCCGCCGGCTGGCGATCAACGGCCTGGTCAGACCCACGTCACTAACGGTGAGGCTCCGCGAGGTGTACGTGGAGGTGCCGTCGAGATAGGCGCTGCCGCTGGTGCCCTTCTTGTGCTTGCGGTCGGCCACGAAGCCCTTCATGTCGCCGGAGGGCACGCGGGTGAAGACCGTCACCAGGCCGGCGGATGTCGAGGTCGTGAACGATGCCGTGCTGTGGGTGTAGCCGGTCACGTTGGCCGGAGAGTGGATATCCGTGACCTGGGCGTCGGCGTTGCGCGTGACCTTCGTGGCCCACGTCTTTTGGTTCCCGGAGGTGTCGGTGGGCGTCAGCTTGGTGCTTACCCGGCTCAGCGGCTGGCCGACCTCGTCAAAGTACTGCGTGATGTACGATTCGATGGCCGGGTCAGCCGTCTTGTGCTTGACATCCGGCTTCTTGGCGATTGTGCGTGACTTCCAGGTGGTGTCGTAGCCGGTGTTGTCCGTGTAGCTGCCGTTGGACTCGTACGTGAACGTGTGCGTGCCGCTGGCCGCGCCCGAGCAGCCGCAGGCCCCGTTGAACCAGGCGCTGACGATGCGGCGGTCCGTGTCGTACTTGAAGAAGCTGCTCGCATAGGACTTGAGATTCGCTTCAGTAGCGCTTTGTGGGTCATCATCGAGATTGGAGTCCTGGTCCCAGTCGTAGCCGCGATAGCCCTCGAAGTCGATGACGTACTGGATCTGGTGGTGATAGCCCGGGTTGTTCGTGGCGTCGTAGGTGCCTTCGTAGTACCAGTAATATTTCTTGCGTATGGACGATACCCCGGAGTCGGTCAGCGGCAGGGTAATGGTGACCAGTTCCAGGTCATCATCCTCGCCGTGGGCGTCCGCGGCAACGTAGTAGCTGTAATCGACCTTGCCGACTTCCGTCCAGCCGCCGCTATTGACTTCGGCCTTCACCTGGGTCAGCTTCCCGCTGGTGTAGGTGTACGTGAACCGCCGCCCCGTGCTGTCGTAGGCGGTCGTGACCGCCCCGGTCGTCGCGTTGTACCCGGAGCTCAGGGCCGTGTTCGGGTTGCCGATGTCGCCGACATAGGCGGTGTTGCCGTCGCCGGCCACCAGGCGGTCGGCGGGATCGTAGGGATCCACCTCCACCGTGGGGTCCATCATCCGCCAGATCGACCCTTCGATGTCGTCGTCGATGTCTGCGTCGCCGAACCAGAAGAAGTCGACTCTGTTGCCGTTCTGGTCGTAGTACGTGGCCAGGTCAACGTCGTCGAAGGTGTGCAGCAGAATCGCACCCGCCGCGCCGTTGACCGCCTTGAAGGTGTCGGTGCTGTCACCCTGGCCCGCATCGTCGGCCCGACGGAACTCGAGGAACCGGTCCGCCCCGTAGACCAGGTAGATCGTATCTTCCGAGTCGGTTGCGCTGTCGTGGAACACCAGCTCCGGCTGGGAGCTCTGGAACCAGTTCTTGCCCTGGTAGCCGTTGCTGGCGAAGTATGAGCCACCGCTGTCCTTCTGGCGGGTGTTGTAGCTGCGGCCGATCAGCCACGGTACGTCCCCCGGAAAGGTCAGATCGACGTCGTTGATGACGAACGTGCCCGTATCCAGCCGAGCGCCGGAGAGCATCTGGTTGCGGTTCCACGCCTCCCTGAACGGATTGCCCCCCATCGCCATCCGCTGCGTTGACCGAAGGCGCAGTGAGCCGTCGATGTTCACGCCCCGCTGATCCACCAGCGCGCGGATATCCTGGATGTTCGACTTGCTCGATGGCAGATACGTCGTCAGCGAGCCGTCGTGGATCTCCAGGATCGGGTCGGCCCACGCCGGCCGCCCAGGAGCAACCATCGCCAGCAACGCGGCCAGGACACCGAAGCGGTACACCGACGCAGACGAGTTTAGCCGAGCCATGATCAACCTCCAATCGAGATCCGCGCCCCACGCCGCACCGGCGGCGCAAAGCACGCGGCGTCTTATCTGACTCAACTCAATGCGCCCGGATCAAGCCCAAGTCCAGTATTTGGAGTTTGCATCAAGTTCCAAATACTGGACACGAGCCCCAACTCGGTGCTTACTACACGGTGGCCATGCTTCTGGGCGTGGCGTTGGTATTGGATTTCTCAAGGAGGTCTCACATGACCATGACAAAGCACCTCGGCAAAGCACGCTACCCCGCGATCATCATGCTTGGGATCGTCTTCGCTGTCGTCTATGTCCAGGTCCACTCGATCGAGCAGGCGAGGGCCAGAGCGTTGATGCTGTTGGTGGCGCCCACAGCCGATGAGCTCGCCGCAGCCATGCTCCGGATCGGCCTGGGTCCCGCCCAGCTGACCGCGGCCGGTGGGTCCCCATCGGCCGTCGCCACGGTCGTCGACGATTCCCTGGTTGATATGATCGCCAACCCGGCGGCCATCGAGCTCGCCGACGCCGCCTTCGCCGGACCCAAGCAACAGTGCGATCTTCTCAAGCGGGTGATCCAAAGTGGACAAGCCACACCCGAGCAGATCACCACCTACGTCGCGGCCATGACGCAGCTTTCGTTCGCAGAGGATCAGCGCCACAGCGTGCTGAACGGCCTCCTTACCAGCGCGACGGCAAGTCTCAGCGCGAGCCAGCAAAACACCCTGGCCGCAATTCGCGGCAACCGCAACTGGGACCTGCCCATCGAGCTCCTCACGGTCGATCGCACCGAGGCCCAATGGGTCCAGCTGCGCGAGGCCCTAGCCAACGAGCGGATCTCGGCGAAGCTGGGTGAAGAGCCCGATCCCGAGGCCCAGGCACTGCTGCAGCAGCTCCGCGGCAATCCGTTGGTGGCCACTGCGAAGGCCAATCTCGATGCCAATCTCGCGGTGGTCACCACGGCCTGGGAGCAGGCGATCGCCGACACCGGCGGCTGAGCAGCTCGCTTAACCGCGCTGCCCGAGGTCTTGTTAGGCACTGTGGTCTGGGCCCGATGGGCGTAAGAATCGCAGGAGATTCGCCGTGCTAGTGGTGACCACCCAGCGGTTTCGCGGTCGTGTCGGCGGATGTGTGCAGAGGGCGCAAGGGCAGCTGGATCGTGACCTGACCTCCATCACCGCTCACGGAGCTCAGGTGCACGACGCCGTGACCGCTGGTCACCTCGAGATGATCGCCGAGCCGGTACACGTGCCTCTGCTTGAAGGCCTCCACCTGTACCAGTCCACATTCCCAAAGACGGCGCAGGTGGTGACTGATCGTGGTGACATCCAGCTCCAGGCAGTTGGCTAGGGTCGAGACGTCCTTGGGCGATTCGGCAAGGCTACAGACGATCTCCAACCGAATCTCGTGGCCGAGATGGCCCAACAGTTCGCACACCGACCGGCAGGGCGGCGCCCGCGCGCACACCGCCGGTCCTTGTCTTCCCTTGGACATGGTCGTTTCCTCCGACCCCACGACGGCTCAGAACTCCGATGCCACTCCATCGAGCTGGACACCCTCCGCCTTACGGCTGGGGAATGGCTTCGCGGCGTAGAAGTGGGAGCGCCGCGAAAGGCTCTCGGGCCTGGGGCAATGACATGATGCACCCCTGATTCACTCTCAGGTGGGATCCTTTGGGTCGTGGTCTACGCGATGACATAGGTATGCCACACCAAGTTTGGAACCTGTTCAGGCCCGGCGGGTGACACAGGTGTGACACCCCCGATCTGGAACCCGTTGGGCCTCATCGCGGAAGCTCTGGTTCGTTCCCAAGCTGGCGACGCCGAGCGTGCTCTTGGCTCCTATAGGTGAATACGCAGCATGAAGGGCGATATGCGAAGATTCGTCGCCCCTCTTCTTTCGCTTCCCGCAAGTAAGAGGCGAGAGGCGGGGCTCCAGTGTGAGCAGAAAGGGTGAGCTCCAAATGGCGGCTAGGGTGGCATAGGCCGTTGGCGCTATGACGATTGGCCGGCTGGTCGCGCGGTCTATTTGTACCTCGCCTGGCGGCCGCCGACTTGAGCAGGGATCATCAACGTCACTTGGCTGCCATCTGGCGTGGCCACCCTCAAGATCACCCTTTGGCGGCCCACAATGGCACTGACGTTGGGGGAGTGCCGGAACAGGCAGCGCTTCGCGACTCGCCTGACGTGCACCAAGCGGCGGTCCCGCAGTCTCCCCAGATGGTATCTGACGGTTGAAGCCGAAAGCTTCATCTCCGCGGCCAGGGTCGCCACGTCCTTCGGCCCTGCGGCCAGCTGGATCAGGATGCGCCGCCGCGGCTCGCTGCGAAGCAGTCCTAAGAGATCGACGAGCGATGAGCTTGCATACTTCTTCTGACGGCGCTTGGGGCGTGTCTTGGGCATCTGCCAATTCGTCCCACGATGATGATGGACCGAGGATGCTGTTCAACTCCAAGCTCCCAGCCTGAAGCACACACCCGACAAGACCGGCGTGAACGATCGCGCTGCCATCGACTATTTGGAGCTTGCTTCAAATTCCAAATACTGGATTCCTGGTCGCAAGGGCGGTCTTGTTCAAAGAGCATGAGCGATCGCGAAGGTGCCCGGGTGTTGCAATGGACAAGCATGGCCCTTGCCCGCTTCATCGACGTTTGGACCTCATGGCGCTCAGTCTACGGATAGCTCGATTCGTGTCATCGCGGACGGTCGGAGCGTGCCTGGGTACGTGGCTGTTGTACCTCTCGGCTGCGCTGCAGCTGCCGGCCATGGGCCAGACAGACGACTTGGCCCGCACGACCCTCTCGGGCGAGGTACAGCTGGCCCGGCTGGTGGACCTGAGCGCTCAGCGCCTGGGATTGAAGATCGAATACGACGCGCGGACGTTGCAGGGAGTAACCGTGACCCTGCGCCTCGGTGCCGCGGTGAGTGATGAGCAGCTCTGGGCGCTGACCAATCAGCTGCTAGCAGCGCGGGGATTGACCAGTATCCAGATGCCCGGCAACGAAGTGCTCAGCATCGTCAAGCTATCCGAGGCCGCAAGCACGGCTCGAATCGAGCCTGCGTTCCCACCCCGACCCCAAACGATCGCGGGGTTTGCGACGGTGATCCTGGATCTGAAGCACCGGCCGGTCAAGGACGTGATCGAGGCAGTCAAGCCGATCGTCTCCACGCCGGGGGGTTCGGTCATCGCTCTGGGCGATGAGCAGCGCCTCCTGCTGTCAGACTTGCGCCCGCGGATTGACCAGATACTGCAGTTGATCGAGCTCATCGACATTCCGGGCACCGACACCATCATCCGCCAGATTCCCTCGCAGCATCTCAACGCCACGCAACTGGCCGCGCTGGTGACGGCCGCCGCCACCGCCCACAATGCGATCGCCGTCAAGCCACTCGTCGGCAAGCTCTCGCCCGTTTCGGACGGCAACGCGATCGTGTTGGTCGCCCCGCAGGACGAGATCGAGCCGTGGTTGGAGCTGATTCAGCGCTTCGATCAGCGCCAAACGGTGGAGACCCGCAGCTACGCGCCTCGGTATTTCTCAATTGCGGAGGTGGGCCGGCTCATCGAGCAGACCGCGCGCGATCCCGGCCCGCGCGGCTCAGCAGATCGGTGGCGGCTGGTCAGCGATGAGCTTACCGGCACGCTTATCGTCACGGCGACCGCTGCTGAGCATGAACAGATCGACGACCTGATTGAACGGTTGGATTCAGTCGCGATCGAGGCCCGACGACCGGTGCGAGCGTTCCCCATACGCAATCGCAGCGTCCACGAGATCATGGAGGTGCTGTCAAGCCTCATCGAGGCCGGCGTGCTGCAAGCAGGCGAGTTCCGCCCGAGGCTCGGGCGCGACGAGCGATCGAGCCCACAGCGAACTGTGCGGGAAGTGCTACCACCTGGGGTGATTGCCGAACTCATGGCCACACAAGAGCAGAGGCGTCCGCATGAGGCCGAGGAACGCCCGTATGGGACCCGCACGCTGCCGACTGAAGCTGAACCATCACTCATCCTGACCGCTGACGAAGGGACGAACACGCTCATCGCCATCGGCGATGCCCGGCGGCTCGACCAACTTGAGGAGCTCATCCGCACGTTGGATGTGCGTCAACCCCAGGTGATGATCGAGGCGCTGATGGTGAGCATGACTGAAGGTGACACGCTAGACCTTGGCGTGGAGCTGGAGAATATGGGGATCAGCGGCAGTACGTTGATCACCCTCTCGTCGCTGTTCGGGCTTGGCGCCGCGGGTGTCGATCAAGTCACGTCACCGGCGGGCCGCGGCTTCAGCGGCTTCGTACTGAGCCCGGGCGATTTTCGGGTCCTGATCCGGGCGTTACAGACGGTCAACGACGGCCGGACACTGAACATCCCCAAAGTATTGGTCAACAACAACCAGCAGGCGACACTGGACTCGGTCCTGCAGGAACCCTTCCTGGCCACCAACGCTTCGGACACCATCGCCACCACCTCCTTCGGCGGCACGCAGGACGCGGGCACTACGGTGACGGTCACGCCGCAGATCGCCGAAGGCGACCATCTGACCCTGGAGTACTCGGTCTCGCTGAGCTCGTTCGTGGGTGAATCGAGTGATCCATCCCTTCCACCGCCACGCCAGCAGAACACGATTCAAAGCGTGGTGACGATCCCCGATGGGTACACGGTCGTGGTGGGAGGCCTTGAGGTCCAAAGCGCCGCCGAAGCGGTCTCCCAGGTGCCGCTGCTGGGTGACATCCCTTTTTTGGGCGAGTTGTTCAAGAGCCGCTCGAAATCCAGGAGCCTATCACGGTTCTACATCTTCATCCGGGCCGACATCCTGCGCCACGGTGGGTTTGAGGATCTGAAGTACCTCAGCGACCTGGATGTGCTCGCCGCCGGTGTGGATGACGGGTGGCCGGAAGTCGAACCGAGGGTGATCCGATGAGCGGGGCGCATGCACCATCCATGGACCGTGCCGTCGATGCTCCTGGTGAGGATGTCGCGACCGCCGACGATCAATCATTTGATCTGCGCTGCGACGCAGTCGGTCAGGAGTTCGTGACACTGGTCCCCCGCGACTTTGCGCGCCAACACTTGATCCTCTCACAAGGTCGAATTGACGGCGTCGAGCAACTCGCCGTCTCTGAATCAACCGATCCTGCGGCCATCTTCAACGTCGGTGTTCGGCTGGGGGTCAACGTTCATCCGGTTATTGCCGACGCCGAGGCAATCGCGCGCATGATCGATGAGGTCTACGGGCGATCCGCCGAGGCTGATGACGCAGCGGGTGATGAGATTGATCAGTACGACACCGCTGACATCGATCGTCTCTTGGCCGAAGCCGATCGCGATCTACTCAGCACCCAGGGCAAAGGGCCGGTGGTCAAGCTCGTTGATGCGCTTTTGTTTGAAGCGTTGGGACGCCGGGCGAGTGATGTGCACTTCCAGCCGCTGGATGACCGCACCCTGGTGCGTTACCGGCTCGACGGCGTCCTGCACACGGTTCGCGAGCTCCCCCGGAAGCTGACCACGGCCGTCGTGAGCCGCATCAAGGTCATGGGGCGAATGGACATCGCCGAGCGGCGGATTCCGCAGGATGGGCGAGCCACGGTCAGGATCGCCCATCGAGCGATTGACCTGCGCATCAGCACGCTTCCGACGAGCTACGGCGAACGGGCCGTGGTTCGACTGCTGGACAACGCGCATCAGCTGTGTGAGAGCTTCCGGGGGTTTGAGAAGCTCGGCATGCCCTCGGAAGTGGCCGAGCGGTATCTGGATCGAGCCGGCCGCACCAACGGCATCATCCTGGTCACCGGTCCCACCGGCTCGGGCAAGACCACCACGCTCTATTCGACGCTGCGGCGCACCGGCTCGGCCGAAGTCAACATCATGACCATCGAGGACCCGATCGAATACGAGCTCTCCACAGTGGGGCTGGCCATCAGTCAGTCTCAGGTGAACACCAAGAAGGGAATCACCTTCGCCACCGGACTCCGTCATATTCTTCGTCAAGATCCCGATGTGGTGATGGTGGGTGAGGTCCGCGACGCCGAGACGGCTCGCATGGCGATCCAGGCCAGCCTCACCGGCCACCTGGTCTTCTCCACCCTACACACCAACGACGCCGCCAGCGCCGTGACCAGGCTGATCGACCTGGGCATTGAGCCGTACCTGGTCAGCGCTTCACTTGCCGCGGTGCTCGCCCAGCGATTGGTGCGGCTCATCCACGCTGATTGCAATGGAGACGGCTGTGATGAATGCCTGGGCACCGGCTTTCTCGGCCGCACCGGGTTGTTCGAGTTGATGACGATTGATGAATCGATCCGCGAGCTGATCTCCAACCGCGCCACTCTGGCCATTTTGCGCGCTGCGGCCAAGGCCGGCGGTCTGCGAACCCTGCGCGAAGAGGGTGAGCGCCTGGTCGCTACCGGTCGGACCACCCAGGCGGAAGCCAAGCGCGTCGTGGAGGGTTCGGGATGACCGTCTGGCGATACACCGCAGTTGAGATTCAAAGTCCCGGGGGTGCCGGGGGCTCCGGGGATTCCGCGATTTCCGCGAGTTCCGGGGGTTCCGGGGGGCGGGCGAGGCGCGCCGGCGAACTGGCCGGCGAATGTGCTGCCGATGTACGGGCAGCGCTACGGCGCATCGGTCTGCAGGTAGTTGACCTGCGCCCCGTCCGATCGTCCAGAGCCGATCATCTGCGCCACGCCGGCCGTTTGAGTTGGTGGCACGAGGCCCGGCGATCCATCTTGGGCAGCGCTCAGCGCTACTTCCGGGTACGTCGCCGGCATCAGCGCGCGGAGCTCTTCGACAGCCTGGCCACGATGCTCAGCTCCGGTCTGCCACTGCTGGAAGCCGTGGACACGGTGATCGGTACGACCACGCGCAGGACGAGCGTCCGGGAGTACTTCCGGGGGTCGAGTTTGCGATCCATGCTCGTCAACATCCGCGAACAGTTGCGGTCAGGCTCGTCACTTGCCCTGGCCATGAGCAACCACCCATCGTGGTTCGAGGGAAGTGAGATCGCGATGGTTCAGGCCGGCCAGCACAGCGGCACCTTGGCGGAGGTGCTCAGATCGGTGGCCCAGCGGCACGAGCGCAGCGGCGAGTTGAGCCACAAGCTCATCAGCGCCTTGGCGTATCCATCGATTGTGGCCATGGTCGGCCTCGGCGTCGTGGTGTTCCTGAGCACAAAGACCCTACCGGACCTCACGCAAGTCCTGGCCGATGCGGACATCGAGACGCCGGCCCTGACCGCCAAGGTGATGGCGTTCGGTCAGTTCCTCGCCGGGTACTGGTTGGCGATCGTTCTCGTTCTATTTGCCCTTATCGCAATGGTCGTGGTGGCCGCGGGCGCCGCCGCTCCGTACGGAGTCGAGCTACCGCGTTGGTTGCGAGACCTTTCTCCGAAGGTACTGCGTCGAATGGCAGTCGCGCGGCTTGCCCTGCAGCTGGCCCAGTTGCTGCGCAGCGGCGTGCCCATGGTCGAAGCCCTGCGGGTGCTCGCGCCCACCGCCACAGGCCACTTGGGGCGCCGGCTGCTCGACGCGGCTGATCACGTTGAGCGGGGTGAGGAACTCTCGGCAGCCCTGGATGACGAGCACTGGTTTGACCCGGAGTTCCGCCGCCTGCTGGAGATCGGCCAGGCCAGCGGTGAGCTGGATGTGCTGCTGGAACGCATCGGTCATCGCTACGCCCGCCAGGCCAATCGGCTCATCGATCGACTCGCGACGCTGCTCGAGCCGTGTGTGATCCTGGCGCTCGCCATGTTGGTGGGAATCGTGGTCATGGCGGCCGTATTGCCGCTATTGCGAATGCAGGAGGTGTTGTGATGGGAAGGCAACCAGGCATCAAGGCATCGAGGCATCGAGGGAAGAAGCGATGGAGCGACGAAGCGCAAAAGCGCCAAAGGGGTATGACGCTGGTGGAGATACTCGCGGTCGTGGTCATCCTGGGTCTGATCGCCGGCACGCTTCTGGTGGGGTTCTCCGGCTCTTTCGGCAAGGCCAAGCACGAGCTGGCCAAGAGCGGAATCGGCATCATCGTGAGTCAACTGGAAACGTACCGACTCGAGCACAGCGCCTGGCCATCCAATGACCAAGGGCTCGCAGTGTTGACCGACGGTCAGACCACGCCGTCCGCTTCCTATTACCTGAACCCAGGTCAACTTCTCGATCCGTGGATGCGCACCTACCTCTATGTAACGCCCGGGCCGAGCGGTCACCCGTATGAAGTGCTCTGCTACGGCGCCGACGGCCAGCCGGGCGGTGAAGGCGAGAGCGCAGACATCAGCTCCGCGAACCTGCGGGGGATCGATTAGATGATGGCGAAGTGCAACCAATCAGATCATGGCGCTCGGTCCGCATTCACACTGATTGAGGTCATGGCGGTCATCGTCATCGTCTCGATGGTGGCGGGCGTGGCGACCGTCGGGCTCACGGCCGCCAGTGACAGCGCTCGGCTCCACGCTGCTGCGGCGCAATGGCGCGATCTGGATGCACGCGCGCGGCTCTTCAGTCGCAGCCTGGGCCCGGTGGTCATGAGTGTCGACGACCAAGGCAATGCAGTGACACTTCACTCGGTCGAGTCAAATGAGCGATTGACAACGGTCGGGTTACCCGACGGCGTCTGGGGGCGATTGCGTGTCGATCCGCGCACCCAATCAATCGTGTTTGATCGGCTCGGTCGAACCGTGGACTACGACGTCGAGGTTCGCACCGCCCAACGAGTCATCCACTGGCGTGTCTGGGGGTTGACCGGCCTGATCACGGAGTCGAAGCGATGAGAATCCGGCGCGCCTTGACACTCGTGGAAGTCCTCGCGGCCACGGTCCTGTTGGCGATGCTCGCCGCTGCGTGCATGCCGATGCTGCAGCGGGCGATGCGCGCCTTGGGGGCACCCCCGCCCCCGGACGCGCCGTTTGAACTCTTCGAGTTGGCTCGACTCGCCGATTCATTCCTCGCCGATCCTTCCACCTTCAGCGCCAAATCACCGTCTGAGCATGATGAACTCCAGTTGCCCTGGCCGGAACATCCGCAACGCCCGCTGGTGACCGTGCGCCGCCTGAGGGCACAAGATGCTGAAGTAGATCACACCTGGCTGGCGTTCTCATCTGGTAAAACGTTCATCTTCCGGTGGGTTCCGGTTCATCACGATACAGAGGAGCCCGTTCCATGAGGCGCGGCCTGACCATGATTGAGCTGCTGCTGGCGGTCAGCCTCCTGACGCCCATCACGCTCGCGATCGCCGCCTGGACACAGGTGGCGGCTCGGGCAAGCGCAAGCGCCGCCGAGCCGATGCGGTGGCGGGCGGCGGCCGAGGCCGCGCTGCAGTTGATCCATGATGACCTGGTCACCGGTGACTTCTCCGGGGACTTCTCCAGTGGGTTCTCGGGCGCGCAAATCGGCGGCCGCAGTGATCAGAAGCCCCGTGTCGAGGTCGTTGACGGGATGCTACGCATACGAACGCGAGCCACCCCCGGAAGTTGGACCGCCCCCCCCCCCGCCCCCGGAACTGTGACCCCCGGACGTGTGACCCCCGGAAGTGTGACCGGTCCTGCCACCCACCGCTACATCTTCGACGCCTTCTCCGGCGAGCTGCGACTGCAGCAGCGAAGCGCGCACGGCGAGCAATGCACTCGCCCATTGCTGGACCGTGTACGCCAATGGCAATGCGAGATCGATCATGAACACAACCTTCTCACCATCGCCATCACTTCGATCCAAGGACCTGACGTCGCGCGGAGCTATGTTCTGCCATGACCCGGCCGCATTCTCCAACTCGGCGCGGAGCGGCCCTGTTGTTGGTCCTGGCCACGCTGATTGTCGCCATCACCGCGGCGGCGACCCTGGCCCGGCTGGCGTCAACCGTGAAGACCCAACGAATCGTCGCGACGCGCACCATTGTCGCCGACGACTTGCTGCGGGCCGCGGAAGCACCGATCCTCGCCTGGCTCGCCTCCAAGTCCTCAACCGTCGTGTTGCCGCCTGAGGCGACGAGCCCGCAGGTTCAGGTACTTCACGATGCCTGGGTCATCGACGCCACCGACCATGAGCTGCGCATCACCGCGTGGGACCAGTGCGGGATGGTGCCCATCAATGTTGCCCGTTCCGGTTCGCCGCTTCGCCTCGCACTTCCCACCGACGTCAAGCGCGTCCTTGATCAGGTGACGATTCCGCGCGACCAGCCGGCAGGGCTGGACCTGTTCCTGGCGGCGCGGCATACCGGCGGGGCGATCGGCGTCTTTCCAAAGCCCACGAGATCACCGCCGATGGTCTTCAAACGAGCAAGTGGTGAGGACTCTTCGCCGCAGGTGCAAAGTGAATCAACTCCGCCCGGTATATCAGCGAGCGAACCCAGCGGGGTCGGCCTCGGCGCCTATCTTGCCACCCACAATCCCGGCCGCATCAACGTCAATACCGCTGCGATGGACCTTGTCGAAGCGGCGCTTCGCCTCGCTGGCCGCGGAGGCCTCGAGCAGATCATCGCCGCTCGAACCCAAGGGCGTCTCGCCTCGCTGAGTGCTCTATCTCCGACCGCTGACCCGCACTCAGCGGCGCCCCGGATCGCCGCAAGCAGTAACGCTTGGGCCTTTCGAATCGACCTGCGCGTGGGGACATTGCGACGATCCTGGTGGGCGGTCTACGTGCAGTCTCGGTCAACATGGGAGTGTGTGCAGCGCCTTGCGATCCCTGAGTGATCCAATCCGAACGGTGCGGCGCCGGATACGCATGACCTGGCTCATCGGTGCATCGGCCATCGTGATGTGCGCCTGGTGGGCGGCGCTTCCGCTTGAACAATACTCGTCCGGGACTGCGATCACCCTGAATCAGCCATCACCTGGGCTGATCGAAAAGTCGCCGAACGCTTCGGACACCATCGACCTGGGCGCCTTTGCCGCTCGCCTGTGGAATCCCGTTGCACCGCAGGAGACCGACCAGCAGCGCGAATCCAAAAGCGCCAAGCGCCAAGAGTCGATTCGGTTCCAGCTGATCGGCATCATCAACGATGGCGGGCAGCTCAAGGCAGCCCTGTATGACCCGGACACCGATCGGTTGCTCATCGTCACAAGCGGCGACCGCATCCGCCGGCACACCGTCACCGCCATCAGTGCTGAGGATGTAGAGCTGTCTGACGGCCGGTCAACCACCCGGCTCACCCTGACGGAGGACCGCTCATGAATCAGGAACATCTCACCTGGCCCCCGGAGCGCTTCTTCTGGGCCGTCCTGGACGCCTCCGTGCTGTCATCCGCTCGGACCAAGAGGTGGAGGCGATCATCACAGCGGCTGGGCTATCTCTTTGAAGGTGTACTTCCGGGGCTGGCGATTGAGGAGGTCCATGCGGTCTATCGGCGGCTGCGGGGTCCAAGTCCGGGGGCGGGTCTAAGTCCGGGGGCGGGGACGGGGGCGGGGCAGCGCTTCCTCGCCTGCGGTCTGACCCGCAGCGTGCTTGAGCAGGAGGTCGACCCCCAGGCGGTGACCCTCACCCCGGGGTCATTGCCGTCATTCGTTGAGGACGAGATCGAGCTGGACCGCATCAACCTGCTGACCGGCTCGTTTTTGGCGAAGCCCGTGCGATTGCTTCAGCGCCGATGGCTTCTGCATGGCGCGGTGATACTGATCGCCTGCACCAGCCTCATCATCTTCGGCCTGGAGCGCCGCGTGCATGGGATGCAGGACCAGATCAACGGCGCCGTCTCAACCAAAGGGCGCCTCGTCGAGCAACTCCTGGGACCGGCCCCATCGCGGTCGGGTGCTCCCTTGCAACCCGGGGCATTACGTCTGACGGCCGAACTGCGCCGCCTCCAGCAGACCCGCAGCCCCGACGTGGCCGGCACCGAGATGGTCGACTGTTCGGCCATCCTGAGCGATGTGCTAGTCCGCTGGCCCAAGGATGTCCACGCGCTGACCGACTCACTGTCAGTCACACCGACCTCGATCACCATCCGAGCTGCCGTACCATCCATGGCCGATGCCCAGCGGCTGGCCGACGCCTTCGTCGCACTTCCGGGTTGGCGACTCCACCAGCCGCAATCCGAGGCGAGGCAAGATCACGTTGACGTCACACTGCGCTTACAGCCCCACCAGCAGGAGGCGCTTCCATGACGCTTCGCCCCGTGCTGGTCGTTGCCTTGCTGTTGGCGGCTCTGACTCTACCCGTCTTTGGTAGCGCCCGGCGCCTTGGTGGTGTCCGTACTCACCTTCAGGCCGCAAGAGTGTCCTTGATACGCACTGAGAGTGATGCCCAGCGCATCCTCGAGCTGCGAGCAAAGCAGCAGCGGATCGCGGAGCACAAGCGGCCCCAGCAGGATGTGATCGCCAGGGTCAATACCGTGCTCGCTGAATCAGGTATCCCGCTGGATCGCTTCGGCGGTCTGGTGCCCGAATCTGATTCAGCACTTCCGGGGGCGGGCACTTATCGACGCCAGTCCGTGCGAATGACCCTCAACGGGCTTACGATCCCGAGGCTCGGAGCATTCCTTGCCCAATGGTCCGACTCACAGCATCTGTGGACGCCGACTCGGATCGAGCTGGCGCGTGCCCGTAACCACAATGACCCGGCGCGCTACGATGTGAACATCGTGATCGGGGCAACATACATTGGCGAGCAATGAATCCGGTGAAGCACACACCACTATTGATTCTTGCGAGTGTCTGTCTGTTGGCCGGTTGCGCGATGCGCAGCGGCAGTCCCTACGCAACCCCGCGCGAGATCAACCGCAACTCCCTCCGAGCCCAGCAGCTTACCCAGGAAGCCGCCGAGCTCCTTGACCGCGACCCCCAGAAAGCTGAGCATCTGCTCCGCGAAGCGCTGACTGCCGATCTGTATTACGGCCCCGGCCATAACAATCTCGGCGTCGTGTATCTCAAGCAAGGCCAGCTGTATGAAGCCGCCAACGAGTTCGAGTGGGCCCGCAAGCTGATGCCCGGACACCCTGATCCGCGGATGAACCTGGCCCTGACCCTCGAGCGCGCCGGGCGAATCGAGGAAGCTCTGGCCACCTACGGCACGGCGCTTGAGGTCTATCCCAATCACCTGCCGACCATGCAGGCGCTGTGCCGCTGCCAGCTGCGGCACAACCGCTCCGACGACCGCACCGGCGAGATGCTCAAAGAGATCGCCCTCCGTGGCGAAACCCAGCAGTGGCGCCACTGGGCCCGCCAACAGCTGACCTTGCTGCCACCCTGAAGAGCCGACGGGTGTCGCCTTGCCGACCCGTCCGGGCGCTCATGCCGGCATGGGTCACGACCGGGGATCGCGCCAGATCTCAGCCATCTGCGCCTGCTCACAACAACCTCAAGGTGTTGATGCATCACGGCTTCTGGTAGCGCTGAATTAGGCAACCATACGCGATCATCCAATACCCGACGAACGCCCGGATGAGGTTTTCGCCACCTACAGCCGGCGGCATCTGGACGTCATTTGTGCCCGGCCTGGCGCCGAGGGCGTTCTGGTCGGACAAGCTCATGGGCTGGGCGATGAAAGACGAGGCGTTCAAGGTGCAACTCTTCCGTTTGATCGGCACGTTCCTGATGCTGCGGACCCCCGAGCAGATGCACGACCACCGCCTCGATTACCTCACCCACGGGTCCGCTTCGGGTACATCCTTGGGGGCGCTGGAAGGCGATGAACTAGTTGGGCGACGGGAAGACCGCCGACACCGAGACGATCGGAAACCCATATTGCACCTGCAAGACCGGGGAATCTTGCGACGGAGGGGATGGTGCATGACCAACAAGTTCTTCGACGACGATCCGGGCAAACTGTACTTCGGTCAGGAGCAGGTTGGGCTTTCCGTCGAACTTCAGTGGACTCTCCGCGTCATCGCGGTATTCCACACTTGCGCTACCTTCGTTTCGTGATGGCGAGGGTTGGTTGACTTCAGTCTGGGTCTCGGAGGCTGCGTTAGAATAGAAAGCCGTCGCGGAGTTATTTCCGAACCGGCCAACCACTGTCCGCAGCCCACTTGAATTCAGATCAGGGAGGCTTAGCTCATGTCCAGTCCCGATCCCTCTCGACCAAAGGTACCGGCCACTTGTCGGACTGGGACCCCCTGTGGCGACCCCCCGGCCGATTCTGGGCCGATCGAAGCCCTGAAGGGCGCCTCCCAGGCCCTAGAGGAGGCCACACGGGGGCCGAACCCCTGGCCGTTTCTGCTGGCCCTGGTGGTTTTCTGCGCGACGGTCATCACAGTGTTGGCCCTGCTCCGGTTCAAGTGACGTGCGACTCTGTCGTGCACCCGCTAGAGCCGAACCCACGCAACGACTTCCACGTCAGGAACTCCGAGGAGTACTTCTACCAGGAGAAGGATTGCATCGTCGGCTCCCGTATGGGTCCAATACTCAACACAGCACGTCATGCCGCTTTCCGGTGGTAGGAATTCATCATCCCGCCGAGCCGTTCGCGCCGAAGCACCGGTCCGGACGACTCCCGTACTACCAATTCGGGAGTGATGAGAACATTCTCCAGTTCTTGATGATTCCGCTCGGCGTGATAGTGCCCGACGTCGTATGGGTCCAAAAGTCAGCCCAAGCCGAAGTCGTGATGCGTCAAGAGCTTTAAGATGGTGTGAACTTCAGCCGATCGAGCACTTCCATGTCCTTCGATCCAGGCGGTAGCCGATGCTGCTCTGGCGCAGAACAGACTCGCAACTCAGCAAGCACGCCACGCCCATGCCGGTCGGATCGGCCCGGGTGCTCCTTCTTGCCGCGCATAGAATCTGCGCGGTTACGATGTCGTACCCCCCTTTGGAGACCAATGGCCATGATCAGCGACAGTGAATGGCACGCCAAGCAGAGGCGCTTCATCCAGGAGTTCGTGGGCCGGCTGCCGAGACCCCGCGGCCAGGCCAAACGGGATCCGCTGCGCCAGTTCATCGATACCTGTGAAACTTGCCGCGAGATGCTCTGGGCGGCCAAGCAAGTGGCTCTGAGGCGAGCGACCAGCGATGACGCAGTGGACCCCGACGCCGTCACCGCGGCGGTTGTGGAATTCTACGAGCCACGTATCAAGCGGGCCCGCGATCTGGTCCTTGCCCGCGCAAGAGAGGCCGGTCTTGTGGGCGAGTTCTTGCCGCTGATGGAGGAGGCCACGGCCAGCCTCAGGGAGTTCCACCGCTGGCTCAATGTGGGGCCGCTGGAACTCCACAAGTCAACGGTCGCAAACGGCGGCCGCAACCCGCTGCATCTGGCAGAAAGCGTACTTCGGCGAGCCTTGGACCAATTGCGGGGGCGAGGGGTATTGCTCCCCCCTCTCCGGTGCCCGTTGACGCCGCTTCTGCGGAAAGTGTGGGGCGCCCTCGAAAACCGTGTCCGCACATGCCCTCAGCTCGCCAAGGAGCTCATGAATTCACGGACCAAGGAGGATGCCATCCGCAAACGTATCACAGCTATCAGGAATAGGGGTTGGTGCATCGAGCACGTCGCCGGGCTGGGTTTCTATCGCTCGGATGCTCCACCCCCGGAAATGGATTCGGCCGCTCAGGAGTCCGGTTGAGCTCCGGTTGAGGGGACGGACGGCGGCAAGATTAGAGGAAATGATGGCCTCAGACAGGGAGCGAATGCCCCCGCAAGAGGAGTCGAGGCCATGCAAGTCCGCCGCATTTCGATTTCGAAGATCAGCCCAGCCCTCTACAACCCCCGCCAGGACCTGGGACCCGGTGATCCGGCCTACGAGAAACTAAAGCGCTCCATTACCGACTACGGCCTCGTGGAGCCATTGGTCGTCAATCGGCGCAACAACCGACTGATTGGCGGCCACCAACGCCTTCATGTGCTGCGCGCGCTCGGGGAACTTGAGGTCGATGTCGTTCTTGTTGACCTCGATGAGGCGAACGAGCGCGCTCTCGCCGTCGCGCTCAATCAAATATCGGGCCGTTGGGACATGCAGAAACTCGGCGCGCTACTTGATGAGCTCGTGAAGTTGCCCGACTTTGATGCAACGAGAACGGGCATCGATTTGCCTGACATTGCGGCGATCATCGCCGAAGCACTGCACACGGATCTGGAAGACAAGGAGGAGAGCTTCAATCCCGAAGCGGCAGTAGACACGGATCACCCGCCAGTAACAAAGCGAGGTGAACTGATCGAGCTTGGCCGCCACCGGGTGCTCTGCGGCGATTCGGCGAATCCCAGAGACGTTCAGCGCCTGCTCCAACACGAGAAGGTGCATCTTCTGCTCGGTGATCCGCCTTACAACGTGGCATACCTTGGCGGCAATAGACCCAATCCGAGCAAGGCGCGGCCCAAACGATCGCGTGAGTGGCGGCGCATCTATGCCGACAACTTAAGTCACCGTGAGTATACCGATTGGCTTCGGCGGATTCTCACCGACATCAAAGACCATCTTCTTCCCGGAGCTCCGTTCTACCTGTGGAACGGCCATCGCAACTTCGGCCCGATGCACTTCATGTTGGAAGCACTAGGCTTCCACGTCAGCTGCGTCCTCACATGGGTCAAACCGAGCTTCGCCATCGGGTTTGGTGATTTCAACGAGCAAAGCGAATTCTGCCTCTACGGCTGGCTGCCTAAGGACGACAAAGGCGGTCACTTCTGGTACGGACCGACGAACGAAACAACCGTCTGGGAGGTCAAGCGCGACCCAACGTCCAGCTACCTCCATCCGACCCAGAAGCCTCTGCTTCTGTCGGAGCGCGGCATCCGCGACTCGACACGACCGGGCAACTTGGTCCTTGATCCGTTTCTTGGCAGCGGCAGCACGCTGATTGCATGCGAACGGACAGGTCGCCGGTGCTACGGCCTCGAAATCGATCCGCACTTCGTCGACGTCGTCGTTCGCCGCTACATCGCGTTCGTCGGCGCTGACGCCGTCGATCCGCAACTTGCCCAACGCTATGCCACGCACTGCACTGATCTCCACACCAATACCGAGCAGATTCCATGAAACATCCCGAGAAAAACACAGCGGCCGAGAATGCTAACTCCGAAGCTGAGTCGACCTCGACCGGGCATTCCGTCTTGTCTTTGATCCGCGGGATTCAAAGCGGTCAGATCCCGCCGAAGTCCCTCTCCATTGAGGATCGTCGTCGGTGTGTGGAGCATCTGACCGGGGAAGGATTCAGCACGGCCGAGATCGCTGAGATCTTGAGGACCATCGAACGAACCGTCAGCCGCGATCGTCGGGCCATCCGCGAGGCGAATGCCGTCGAAGCCGATCCCGCGTTCACCGCGGAGATGATTGGCCAGCTGGTGATGGAAGCAGAGCTTGCCCGCTCCCACATCCGCCGGGTCATCCGCAACAAGGACACCTCGCCGATCGCCAAGATCGAAGGCGAGCGAGCGTGCTGGACCATCAAGCGGGAGCTCGTCCAGTCCCTGCAGCAACTCGGATGCCTGCCGACTGCCCCCCACGAGATCCACGGCGATGTCACCCACCGTCTCGGTGACCCGCCGGGCTTCGATGAACTGCAGGGCGAGCTCGACCGCTTGGCGGTCATCGTCCAGCGCAGCCAACCAGGCGACGACTCGACCAAACAACAGGTCACCCAACTCCGTGCAACGTTTTCGCGTCTCGAGCTCGGCGAGAAAGTTCAGAATCTGACGAAACTGATTGAAAAGGAGCCCATCGATGAACAACAGCCATGATCACTCCTATCGCGCGGCGGCCCGACGGCTGCTTTCCCAGGCGCGTCGGGATGCCGCGGAACACTGCCTACGCGTCTTCGCCGAAACCTATCTGCCGGCCTATTTCCAACTGCCGGCGTCGCGGATGCATCTCGAGCTCTTCGAGCTGCTCGAGGGCACCGTGCGGAAGCGAGGCCAGCGGATAGCGATCGCGGCGCCCCGTGAACACGCCAAGAGCACGCTGGTAACCCTCGGCTACTGCCTCTGGTGTATTTGCTACGCCAAGGAGCCCTGCATCTTCTTGATCTCGGACACGGCCGAGCAGGCCATGGAGCTCCTGGCCCATATCAAGCACGAGCTGGAGGCCAATGCCCTTCTTCTCGAGGATTTCCCCGAAGCATGCGAGGTTCCCGGCGCCAAGCCGCGCGCGCCTCGGTGGAGAAAGGCAGACATCATCACTCGCAACGATGTGAAGGTCGCCGCGTTCGGGGCCGACCAGAAGATCCGTGGACGTCGGCACCGCCAGCATCGGCCCACGCTGATCGTCGTCGATGACGTGGAAAATGAGTCGCAAGTACGCTCGGCCGACCAGCGGGCATACCTCCGCGACTGGTTCGACAAGGCCGTGCTCAAGGCCGGTAGCGCCGTCACCAACGTGGTGGTGGTCGGCACGATCCTTCACTTCGGCTCGCTGCTGGCCGAACTGACTGACCGTCAGAAATCGCCGGCGTGGATCAGGCGCAAGTACAAGGCCATTCTATCCTGGTCGGACCAACCGGAGCTGTGGTACCGGTGGGAACGGATCTACAACGACTTGGAAGAGTTCGACGGCCGCAGCGGCCAGGATGCCGCGCTCGCGTTTTTCAATGACCAGCGCCAACAGCTCCTGGAAGGCACCGATGTTCTTTGGCCCGAAAGAGACAGCTACTATCGGCTCATGGAAACGCGGCTGCGCGAGGGAAGGCGGAGCTTCGATTCCGAAAAGCAGAATGAACCGGTCGATCCGGCAGACTGCATGTTCCAGGAGAGTGACTTGGTCTTCTGGGACGATGAGTTCCCATCTGTCGATGAGCTCAACGCTGCAATCGACCGCGGGGGCTCGTTCTATGGCGCCTGCGATCCGAGCATGGGCAACAAGGGTCCACGCGGTGACTATTCCGCGATCATCACATTGTTTGTGCCCCGCGGGAGCCCGATCCGATACGTGGTAGCGGCCGACATCCGCCGCCGCAAGCCCGATGAGATCATCGATGCCATCATCGAACATCACAAACTGTACCGCTACCGCCTGTTCGGAATGGAATCGGTGCAGTATCAAGCGTTCTTGGCCAGTGAGCTGAGGAAAAGAGCATTGGCCCGAGGTATGCCTCTTCGGGTCACGGAACTGACGCCTCACAGCAACAAGCAGGGGCGGATTGAGGCGTTGCAGCCGGCGGTTCGGGGCGGTCGGATTCGTTTCTCACGACGTCAGACGGATCTCCTGGATCAACTGCGGCAGTTCCCACTCGGTGCGTATGACGACGGGCCGGACGCCCTGCAGATGGCCTACATGGTCAGTCATCGAGGAGGCAAACGACAGCTTCGCTCCATTCCGCTCGTGACCACGCTCAACATGCGATCACGCCGGGAGCACTGGCGGCCTTGGAATGGATCGTTCCTGAATCCCTAAGCGGCTGCTTCGACCGATGAAGCGCCTCTCTCGTTCGGCCAGTGACCTCTCTATGCGTGGGCGTGTGCTTGGCGCGCAGATGGTGCCAACGGGCAACCGACCAGGAATACTGCCGACCTCGGCCGCTCGGAAGTGCGCAGAGCGAACACATCGCCCAAGGTCGCTGGCAAGGATTCGCCAGCGCATTGATGCGCATCGGGAGTCGGCGAAAGGGCGGTCCGGAGCTATCGCCTCAACTCCTGCAAGCGCGTCCAGTCACCAGGCGCCCTCTCGTACGACCAGAAACTCCAGCCGTTGCAGCTTCGTCCCACGACGGCCTGCGCCGCGGCTGATGGCGACCTGTACAGATCCCCCTCGTAGCTGATCCATCCATCTCGGTGCACCGTCGCTCGAGCCGTCCTTCCCTTGTGGTTGGCGCGCAGTTTCAGTGGGCCCTCAATGTATGCGGCCAGAATCGCCTTTGATCGACCACCTTGGGCCGATGGCTGGCCTTGCCGTGTGCTTTTCTTGCGGCTGCTGGGCTTCGCCTTGCGACCGACCAGCAACTGAAGCTCCTTGCGGTGGTGTCTGCGGATGTCTTGAGTCAGTCTCTTGCCCAGATTCTCCGATCGCTGGAAGCGCCCGATCAGGCGGTTCCCCGTCGGCCTGACGATCCGCAGCACCAGTGACTCGAGCTCCTTGATGTGACCGTCGTCGATGACCAGGTACACACTGAAACGATCCCACAGGCCCTTGTGTCGATCCTTCAGATGGTGCTTCAGGCGCACCCGAAGGTTGCTCGCCAGGCCGACGTAGTACAGCTTGTCCTTCTTGTACAGCGCATAGATGCCGTGCCTGCCCCGGATGTATTCTCGAATGATCCCCTGGTAGTCCTCCAGCACCTTCGCCGAGATGTTCTCCAGATGCTGGCAAACCAAGTGGGCACCATTATTCACGGTCTGGGCTCCGTTGAACGCTTCTCAGGTCCGCAGCACGATCGCCGTGGACCCAGAATCAGGGATCGCTCCGTTCCTCAGACTGCGCCCCAACTGGGCGCATCCTTCGGGCAGTCTAGCGTGCGCCCAGGATGGGCACAAAGGCGCAGCATGACCCCGCATACCGGAGGCTGTGTAAGCTGCTTCGAGAGTGGCGTTTGCAGGCCGATCTCACCCAGCGAGAGCTGGCTCGCAAACTGAAGCGTCCCCACTCGTTCGTATACAAGACGGAAACGGGCAACCGGCGGATCGATCCGGTTGAAATGGTCCGCTGGTGCAAAGCTTGCGGCTTCGATCCATCGGAAGCAATCAGGCGAGTAGCTGGCAAGTAGGCCACTCGTGCCGGCGATGACCGACTCCATTACGCTGCTCGGTGCTGCAGCAGCGTTCGATGGCAATAAGCCGGATCGGCAGCTCAGCGCCCGGCTGTGTAGCCGCATCATTTCGCTTCCCCCTTCACCGCCTCGGCCGTAGCCGAGGCTTTCTCTTCGGCCGCCGATGACGGGCTCGCACCGTTACAATCGCCCTCATGCAACTGCCGCAGGCCACGATCCAAGATGCGTTTCGCATGCATGGCGACGTCTACGCCGCGACCAAGGGTTGGGGCATCCCGTACCACATCGAATGCTGGGTTCGGTCTAAGACCGCGTTTGACGAGAACTCGCCCGCAGACTTTAAATGGCTCTACTTCCAGCTCAAGAACCACTGGCACGTGTTCCGTGGTGCGATCGGCGCGCCTTGGGAGCCGAAACGGATATTTGACCACCTGCGGTCGCAGAACGAACGGTTGCGCAACCTTCGATTGTCGGAAATGAATGACGACGATCTCGCGGATTGCTGGCAGATCATCGAATCCATATCCGACATCAAGCCCATGAAATATGCGCCCTCCGTTGTGGCCATCTCGAAGTTCCTTCACTTCTGGAATCCACGGCTCTTTGTCATTGTTGACCACGCGATCATCTGGAGCTGGGTATTTGCTCACAGATGGCTGAAGCGACAGATCGAGGAGACCAGAGCCCGCATCGAATCGCTCCTCCCGGATGCACGCTGCTCTGATGCAGCACCGGCTTGTGACCTTCTGTCGTACCTGGCGGTACTGTCGTGGTCGGCACACGTGGTCAAAGGCAATCCGACCATAGCTAGCGCGTTTACTGAGCATGTGCGCGCCCATGCGACGGACGTGCCGATCGAATTGCCAATTGAGACGTACGAAGCTGCCGCGATAGAATGGCTCTTGCTCGGTCTGGTCGAACTGCCGCCCTCCGGCGTTGCGCTGACCTCCGTCGAAGGGAAACCGAAACACGGTCTGTAGCGGTCGGTCGTGTGCTGTCGAGTTCGCAGCGTGTTGTGTATTCATCATCGGCTCGCCCGCTCCGCCTTCCGGCCGGTGAACTCCTCCCAGCGGTGCACGATCACATCGCAGTAGGCCGAGTCGATCTCCATGAGGAACGCGCGGCGAATCACACGGTGGGAGTGGAGCACGCCGAGCACTTGGCCCATCTGGTGGCCAGCCACATGCTCTTTCTGGCCCGACGCGCTGGCTTGCAGTCACGGGAGGACGGACTGGCACACACGGCTGTTTGCGCCGGCAAGGCCCGCCGAATGTTCGCTCAGACCGACTCCCGGGCACCGATCACGGTGATGATTTCGTATGTCGAGTTCGGCTTCGGCCGGGGGGCACCCTTCATCGAGAAGAACGTACGGACTGCCGCGAGCAGCTCTTGCCGCGAGAGGCGGCGGTAGGCCGTCACGACGAAGCGGATGTTCCTCTCACGGTCCATCGCAACATTGGCTACGTCAGGGAGTTGCATCGTTTGGCCCTTTCGCCGTTGGTGCGGCATTTGTGCCAGAACTAGTGGGTCTTGACCTCAGCACCCACGACGGGTAGCATACCCGTACAAGAACCGATTATCCAGGAGCCAGGCTATGGCTAAGCGAGATTACCATGTGGTCCCCGAGGGCACAGAGTGGGCGGTGAAACGAGAGGGAGCTCAGCGAGTATCCTCCCGGCACCCCACCCAGAAGTCAGCCATCGAGGCAGGAAAGGACCTTGCCTCCAAGAACCGGACTGAACTGGTCATCCACCGACGAGATGGCCGGATTCGCGATTCGGACAGCTACGGCAATGACCCCAACCCGCCCCGAGACACCAAGCACTGACGAGCTCGCCGACCCGACTCGCGCCAGACAGATCTCGAAAGAGGAATCTGTCGCCTCATGCCGCATCGTGCATGAGCATCTTCAAGCAGTTCGTGATTTCGACGAGGCTGCTTATCCGATCTACCTCCAGAAGGCTCGATTCCTGATGACCGTAGTAATGGTCATCATCGCGAGCATGTCCTATGCCGTGACTCAGATCTCGTGGGCGATCAAGGACACAAGCTCCACGCACCTTGTTGTGCTAATTGTGTTTGCATCCCTCGCCGCACTGAGTCTGGTGGCGGCGTTTGTCTGCGGCGTCATGTGTCATCACATCCGGAACACGCCCGTTGTCGGGGTCAATGAGCTAGAGAAGTCGATCCGAAGCAGCACGGTTGGTTGCCTGCGGCCGGAAGAGGTCTACAAGGATCTCAGTGAGAATCTCGCCAAGGCGATCAATGACGACAGAGCCATTCAGAAGCGCCGAGCGCATTGGGCGATCGGTCTCAACTGGACGACGTTCGCAGGCTTCTTGTTCGGCGCGATCTTCATTTCGTACGCCATCATCGGCAATGTTCTAGTAGAGCATCGTGGTCATGACTCCAATCAGGAAGCCCGTCTCATGGCAGTAGAAAAAGAGCAACCGTCCCAATCACCGGATAGTCCTCCACCGCCGTCCGCTGAGCGGCCCACGCTTGTCGAACCGACCGACTATGTCCAATCGGACTTAACAGGTGGGCTTCCTCAAGCAGGTCAAGTCTCTGGCGTGCAGCATGACATCGGCGATTCTAGCCAAGCAGGAGCCTCGGGCAATGCCTCAGAATCCAAGTAGTGACTCCAACAACACCGGCCCCACTCAGTCGCAGGGCCAAGCGCCGGTATCGACAGGCGATCGTCCCTCGCTCGTGGAGCCTCCGGTTGTTATCCAGAGAAGCGAACAAGACGGGCGTGCTCGCCTCGTAGAGCAACCAGATGTACTGCGCTTCAGTAGGGGCGCGGCACAACGTCCCAAGGAGAAAGGCTAATCACTAGAGCCGCTCCCTCTGCCACCACAATCACCGAACCTGAGCGAGGCAGCGGAGTTCCTGGGCGTGTCGGCATCGACGCTCCGCAACTGGGACCAGGAGGGGAAGCTCAGAGCAAGGCGTCATCCGGTAAACGGGTACCGACTCGACAGGAAGGCTGAGCTTGAAGACTTGCTGCGACAGCTCTCGGAAGACAAGGACGGCGAGGCGTGAGCATTGAAGACACATTCGACATCGGGCTCGTGGCGAAGCTCACATCCGAAGAGAAGCAGATTCAGCAGGACTATCGCCCAGTCATTGGCGTCCACAAATGGTTCGCTCGACGACCGCGTCGTGTTTCATAATTCGGCCGACCGTTCATGCTGCCCTCTGATAGTAGAAGTTCAACATGCCGCCGAGCCGCTGGCGGCTGTAGACCGGCCCATCGGCGCTCCTTGATTTGGCTGCCTGCGGGCTGATGAGCCGATTGCCCAATCCCTGGTGATTCCGCTCAGTGTGATAGTGCTCCACGTACTCGTCGATCACGTGGCGAAGATGACGCTCGCCGAGGATGAGTAGTCGATCGAGACACTCCGATTTGATCGAGAGCACGAAACGCTCGGCGTAGGCGTTCAGGTTAGGGCTCCGTGGCGGCAACCGCAGCGGCTTTACGTCTGCCTTCTCCAAGAGCTCGCGGAAGTCTTTCGCGTATGGTTTCATAATTCGCCCGAGCATATCAGGCGGCCCTGCGGTGGTAGTAGTTCAACAGTCCACCCAGGCGCCCGCGGCAGTGCTGCCCTACACTCACAGCTTCCGTCGCAAGCCCTCTTCACCCCGTATGCCGTGCGCCACGCCATGAGCTCGACAACTCCGTCTTGACACGGTTTCCGTGTCGGGCGAGACTGGTGGTTCTCTGCCGGATCTCCGGCGAGGGGACAACGCATGGCCAAGAAGAGATCGAACGCTTCGAGCCGAGATCGGGATCGCCAACGCGCCGTGATCGAGGCCCGCGGCGTGATCCAGCAGCTGGCGAAGATGGACGGCAACGAAGCGGAGACCCGCCGCCGCGTGGAACGCATCTTCGAGAGCGTCCTGGGCTACGACCCCTTCGAGCACCTCACACGCGAACATGCGATCCGAGGGGCGGGCGAGACCGAACACGTCGATTTCGCGATCCGGATCGATGCCCAGGAGCACAGCCGCCCCACCATCCTCGTGGAGCTCAAGCGGGTTGGAATTGACCTGGCTCGCAAACACCTCAAGCAGGTCTCGTCCTACGCCATCAACACCGGCTGCGAGTGGATCATCCTCACCAACGGCCGCCAATGGCGCCTCTACCACGTTGCGTTCGGCCAACCGCCGGTGACCAAGCGGCTCTTCGAATGGGACCTCCTTGAGGACGACGTCGAGATGCTCCTCGAACGGTTCGAGCTCATCTCCTACCGCAGCGTCAAGAAGGGTGTGCTGGACAAGCTGTGGCAGAAACGCGAGGTGCTCGACAGCGGCACCGTACTCCAGGCGATCTTCAGCGAGTCATTAATGAAGGCGCTCTGGCGCCAACTGCGTCGGAGCACGGGCGTGGCGGTCTCCATCGACGATGTCATCGACGCCGTTCACCACCTGCTCAACGAGAACGCGCTGGCGACGATCGGGGAAATCGCGTCAACCGCACCGGAACACCGGACGGGGCGGGGAGAATCCGCAGAGCAGCGCCCAGGCACGCGGGCACATCCGGCGGTAACGCTGCTTCAACTCATCAAAGCCGGCATCTTGCCTGCTCCGCTTCCACTCTTCCGCGAGTACAAGGGTCAGCGCCTCGAAGCGGCCCTGCACCGCGACGGCACGATTGAGTTCCGGGGGACGCGGTACGACAGTCCGTCGACGGCGGCTGCCGAAGCCCGATCAGTCATTCTCGGCCGCCGCGCCAGCACCAATGGATGGCGGTTCTGGCGGTTCGTCGGCAAAAGCGGCGATGAGCGATCCCTCGATGATGCGAGGGATGAGTATCACCAGCGCCGTAAGCAGCAAGGCCGGTAGGTGACGGCCCGGCCGCCCTGCGCAAACTGAGGTGGCAGTCGACGCCGTTCTGAACCCCAACGCTACCGCTGAGTCTCTCCCGGTCGTCAAGCCGTGGCCACGGGCTGGGATCGCGCTATCACCGTCGGTGCTTCAGCCAGCGCCCGAAACCAGCCGCCGGGGTGGTCTCGCATGCCTCGCACCACCGTGCGAACTCCGCCACATCCACGCGCCGGTTGCCGGTCTCGCAGTTGTACACCCATGACTGGGGCTGTCCCAGCCGCTCGCCAAGCTCGCGCTGGGTCAACCCGGCCTTCTCTCGCAGTTGGCGGAGAAAGGCCGGGACGGAGCGATAGTCGCGGGCATGCTGTGCCTTGCGCGGCATGCCTGTACTTTGACGGCATGTTGCCTTGACACGTGTTGCGTGTCAAGGCACAGTGCAGCGGCGTTCCGCCCCACCGGCCGGCCCTGATCCTGAATCGGTCAGCCCGTGGGGACGATTGACCGTTCCCTCTGGGCTCCACCCCACGCTGAAAAGGAGGCTGCCATGCCAATGCTGATCCGACAGACGTCGATCCTCGCCATCGGCCTCGCGCTCTGTGGCTGCACCGCGAGCTACACCGCGAGATACCGAACATCCTCGGTGGAAACACTCAACCAAATCGAGCGGAATCCCGCGCGATACACGAGCGAGTTGTACGCGTTTCGGGGCCGCGTCATTCGAGCCGCCGAAGAACGTGGCAAGCTCGTCTTCCAGATGATCACCTACGACGACTCCACTCAGTTCGGAGGGCCGTCTTTGATTGTGGTCTATCCCAATACGAAGATCCCAGTGGTCAAGGACCACAAGGTAAGGGTCCTGGGAAAGATCGGACCCGCGGTGTCGGGCACCAACCTCTTCGGTGGGGTAGTTTCATCGGTCACCATGAACGCGATCGCTGTGTGGGATGTGACGGCCGGACGAGTTAGCTGGCTCAGCGACTACGAAGACACCTACCATGAGTGGGCGTCTGGCGCGCTATTCAAACCCAGCGATTAGTCTAGAGAAGCTCAGCGTCTGATCCCTCGGATTCGGCTCGACCGCGGGAAGCTGCTGACTCGCTGTCGGCTTGATTCGTCCTCGGCAGTGGACCCCCATATGGGCCCAACAGCCAGCCCGAGCCGAAGTCGTGATGCGTCAAGAGATTGAAGATGGTGTGAACTTCATCTCCGCAGCCCATCGCATGCGTGCCAGATTCGGGCCACAAACGACCCGTCGCCAGCGAATCCCACCTCTTGACACAGTGCGATTTGCAGTTGGGCTGAATAATGGACCCATACGGGGTTCAGGCGCGCTGGCGCTGTGTTCAGTGGCGCCGTCGCTGCATGGAATGAACCGCTCATTGTGCGATATTGAGCGTCCGCTTATTGTCCTACGTGAGCATCGTGCTCACTGCTGTTTGCTAGCTCCACACGCTTCTTGATGAAGCCAGTCTGCTTCCGATAGGACGCGGCTAAGAGCAGGAACAGCAAGCCAAGGAGAATGTACGTGGCGAACTCCGGTGTCACCTCGATGCTGTCGGCGATGATCTCGAAGAATTTGAGCATCCCCAGCGAGAGAAAGAGTGCGCATAGCGTCCTGTACATATTGTTCTGCTCGGAGAATAGGTCGATCTTCCGATCATGTTGCGAAGCCCTCACAAAGTCCGTGTACGGCGCGAATGTCACGAATCGGACTCTCCGCATGATCGGTTCAAGGATGAGTGATCCTATTCGACTGATAACGAGGCCGACAAAGTAGTAGAGGAAGAGACCGATGAGCAGATCTTTTTGAATGATCTTGTAGGCGGTTATGTAGTCACCGAATGCTGCGAAAAGGATCCCTGGTAGGAGATAGTTGAAGAGATTGTACGATGAGAGTTTCTCGATGACTTCCTTCATGGCCTCACCTGAGTTCAGCCGCACCCGCAAGCGCTGCATTCATGGCCAACCATCGCCACTTGAGCTCACTGCTGATCTTCAGGATGCCTACATCATTGCAACGAAGAGAAACAGCCACCTGCGATGTGCCGCCATCGCTCGGATAGATCATCGAGATGACGACTGGTCCGATACGACCAGCAAGTGTGATGACACTCGCACGCCGCGTTGCCGTCACATGTTCTTTGAAATGTTTGGCGAAGAGATCCCGATCCTCCGCGAGAATCCTCCGCCCCTCAGCCGTCTCGTACCAAGCATCTACTGTCGCGCTCTGAACCTGTGTGCCTGCATCGTCAGAGCGACGGGCTCCTTGTCCCACCTTCAATGAGTGGGTAGTGATTTGCCCGAACCTTGTTGGCCGATCGATGACCTTCACAGTGTTGGTGATGCGGTGGTACTCGCGTTCACCACGTACAAAGACATAGTGATCGATCCAATTCGCGTCGCTCGGGTCAGATGGAAGGCGCGTTACCAGCGAAACGAGAAACCAATCCAGTCGATATGCCGTCTTGTTGACCGTGCGGAAGTAGCCGCGAAGGTCACCATCACTCAGTGTCCGTAGTCCATTGCAATGATGACTATGCCAGCTTCCGAGATGTTCAATGTCAGAATCCAGTCCTTCAATCTGCCGGAAGAGCCTCTCTTGGTATTCACCATCTGGCAGCAGTTCCACGGCGGAACGCACGGCATTCGGGCCACTAGGAAGGTAATCAGTCACTACGAGCGCTGGAGTCTCAGGGTTGAGGCCGATTGCTTGAAGCTCCGTATTGTGTGAGCCCAGTAGGTATCCGACAAACTTGCCACCTTCCTCAGCGTCGGGTGACTTGGCTACATCGGCGGTGATATATCCAAGGACATTGCGGTCCATCGCAATTTGGATTCCTAGGTCACGCGGTCTAGTTGTTTTAGGTCGATGCTGCTTCATGGACTGCACAGGAGCATTCGGGTTTAGGTTTCAGAGTTATCTTGACGCTTTTCAGGAAGCCTGTCTCTGGGTTGTTCGGTATTTGCCTGTTATAGAAGATGATCCAGTTCTGCGCAACTGGTTCCAGCGCGTGGTCAGAGCCAGTCAGGAGGATGTCAAGGGCGATACGTGCCTGAATTAGGGCAATGCTCTGAATATCCAATGACAAGCCAGATGCCTTGAAATCGCGGAGGTTCAACCCGTAGATGGCGTCCTTCTCTTCCTTTATCAGATCGATCGACTCATCGATGTTCCACCCCTTTTCCTCCGATGTACGCGCCATGCATTCGAAACAACCCGAAACGCCTGGGATGTAGGCATAGACCTCCCCTCCGAAGCCCCGACGGAACACGCTCGCCGTAACACAAGGCCGGCGAACCTCTACTGCAACGGAATTCACGAACAACCGAACGTGCTGAGTGTCCGCACAACAGAGAATGATATCTGCTTCCTTTGCATACTTACGGAAGCCAGCGGAATTCATCACATCCTCGGCACGAACTTCAACGTCAGCGCTCGGGTTGCGATCCAGAATCCATTTCTGTTGGTTCTCGACTTTCAGATGACCTATTGCATTTCGTCCGTGGGGATGCTTGACAAGGTTGATCTCATCGTAGACGTCTGGATCAAACAGCACCCAGCGTCGAACCCCATTCATTGTCAGATGCTCGTTCACTGGAGCGCCTCCGCTGCCAACGCCCACTTGAACGACGAGCTTATCGTGAAGCTGCTCCGGCGAGAGCAGGTGCTGGATTCGATCGAATTGCAACATGTGCCTAATGCTGCTGTTCGAGCCCGGGCCACCGATGCCCGTTCCGCTTCCAAATCTCGTACTTGCCGAGCCAGATCGCCGCCTTCGCAACGACGAGCGCCACAGTGAAATACTGCTGCCACTGCCCGCACTTCATGATGCAGATAGAACCATCCGGGAATTTGTGGAGGACCCCGGGGGCAACGGTCCAACCCTTCGGAAACACCTTTGGAAGGGCGTATGGATAATTCTCAAGTGCGATACGGAGGCCATAGGTGTTATTGTACTGTGTGTCAAGAGCACCCTCGGCCGCCTTGATCTGGCCATTTGCCCCAACCAGAGCGAATGCCGGAAACATCTTGAGCTTCTCCTGCTCATGGTACCAGCGGTTCGACTGCATCTGCGATGACGTGAGCGTGAGTTCCGGATCTGCCGCAATCTCAGGCATCAATACTCTCCCTCTGGATCGCGAAGCACTGTCGACTTCAATCCGGCTGGAGTCTTGCCCACAGCATGCACAACGCCGTCCTCATCAATCTCGATGATCTCCTCCGGCGTCTGTTCAACCAGAACCTCTTCTGAGCTATGTGTCATGTAAGCCTCCGAATCTACCTATGCTCGCGCGGCAACTTGGCTCGCTCGGACAACAACGGAGCCATTCCGTGTCGTCGAGACCGGTGCGACGCGATCGTACTTGGCTGTCGCATCGGTCGCGGCGGGTTTGCCATCCGAAATGATGATCCGTTGTGGCTCTATTACGTCGAGCGCCCGCTTGCAATAGCCGTCCTCGCGCCCGTGATGGCTGGCCAGGAAGACTGACGCGTTCGCGAGCGGCGTAAGATTGATCGCATTCCACTGTTCCATTTCTGTATCACCAGTGAGCACCACCTTTGAGTTGCTGGTGGCAATTGCCAAAATGATGCCGTTGTTGTTCTCGTCGTCCGCCGTACCCTGGAGATTCGGAGTAGTTGGGCCTGCCACGTAGATTTGTGAGTCGCCGATCGTGGTCGTGTAGCCTTCCTGCACACGGACCGGTGTACAGAAAGAGATCTTTCCGTTGCGTAAACGCTCGTAGTAGCTCCAGTCGTCATAGACTGGATCGGGCCTGAAATAGCGTCCATTGTGCCAAATTTGACGCGGCCTGTACCACTCGCACACCTCCTGGAGACCTGTGAGATGATCCTGATGCGGATGGGTGATGACCACCACATCCAGCGTTTGAATCTTTGACTTCAGATGTGCGAGCGGAGAGGGCCAATTGCCCGAGCGCCGGCAATCCACGAGCATGTTGACTCCATTCGAGAACTGGACCAAGATCATGTGGCCCTTGCCAACGGCGAAGATCGTGTAGGTTGGGGTCATATTCCCGAGATTTTAGCGACTGCCTTCGCAATCGTCGACCGCTCCCACTTGCAAACCTTTTGCGCCGGCGATGCTCCATGGTGAATGCTCTGACTGTTCTTTCCGAAGAGATGGCTATTGATTCAGCCGCCGGAATACGAGCCCCGTATGGGTCCAAAAGTCAGCCCAAGCCGAAGTCGTGATGCGACAAGAGCTTGAAGATGGTGTGAACTTCATCTCCGCAGCCCATCGCATGCGTGCCAGATTCGGGCCACAAACGACCCGTCGCCAGCAAATCCAAGGTCCTGACACAGTGCGATTTGCAGGTCGGCTGAATATTGGACCCATACGACCTCTGATGCGTCTCGTCACGGGCCCGTCTGTTCTTCATCAAGCTGTGCGAGGATCGTTTCTGCTTCGGTCAGGGCTGCCTGATACCAGTGGCCTGGTCCATCACAGCGTGCGCGCCCTCGAGCCTTCTCCGCATGCTGTCGGGCCTCCTGCCGTTTCTCCCTACTCAGTGCGACACGTGCGATTATGTTGTGCGCGTCTGACTGCTCTAATCTGTATTCTCCTCTGTCAGCGACGGTCATAGCTTCCTCAGCGTACTTCAAGGCCTCTGCCAGTTTGCCTCGTTGATATTGCAGGCGCGCGCAGGATATCAGGATATACCTCTCAATCTCAACGCATCGAAGCTGCTGGCAGCGGGCCAGGGCCTCAGTCAGATGACGATCAGCGTTTCCCTCAGCTACACGCCCGCTGCTCTCGAGCGCGGTCAACACCTTTCCGAGCACCCATTCTGACCAAATGACGTTCGACTCCAACTGAACCTTTGATCGACCTTGCCCTGCGACCCGATATGCCTCCCGACCCTCACCTGTCGCCAGCTTGCACAGAGCGAGGTATGTGAGTCCAACTCCTTCTGACTCCTGTGTGGGCGTCTCAAGATCAGCATAAATGTGCTGGGCGTTTTCGACTTCCAGATTCGCCTCCTCCAGCCGGCCACAGTACACTAGCAGCCGTCCAAACTCCTGATGCGCCTCTGCCTCAGCGACCGGCTCCAAAATCTGCTTCCACAAGGCAATGCTCTTGCGAAAGGCGCTCTCAGCATCCATGAGCTTTCCTAGAGAGAAGAGTTGGTATGCGAGGTTCACCGAGCTCTGCGCGTCTCCCTTACGGTCATAGGTTAACCGAGCGATTTCAGAAGCTCGGTGATATGACTTTGCAGCGTCACCAGGTCTGCCTACTTGCATAAGGCAGTTACCAAGCACTTGGAGGGTCCATGCCTGTGCATGCGGACTCTCCAGCAGGGGTTCCATACTTTCATTGCTTCGAACCAGCGCACTAAGCAAGTCGATACACTTCTGATACGCTGCAAAATGATAGTAGAGCAAGTCCGCTAGGCGATCCCTATACAGTGCCCTTGCGAGATCGTGGCGTCCAGTATCAACCAAGACGGAGTACAGCTCGATCACAGGAGTGAGATCTTCTTCTTTCAGCCGATTTGCGGATTCAAACGCACGGGCCACATCAATGTGTCCGATCGTGAAAAGCGGTCTCATGTCTTCGCGAATCTCACCAGCAAGGATCGCGTCCGGGATCACGGGAAAGCGTTCTGTGTCCCTGCGCGCCTGTCTGCCGGTACGAAGTAGGGCGGCGTAGCAAAACGCGCGCACGATCGGATGCTGATCAAAGCGCATGCGCTGGCGGTCATGGGATAGCAAACCGCGATTCTCCAAGCGCGCTAGCGCACGCGCAAATGACTCTTCGGATGTGTAGCGGTTGAGAACCAACAACTCCTCGTAGGCTAGCGGTGTACAGAACGCGGCTATCCCTTGCAGCAACTGCTGGTCCTCTTCAGCCAAGCTGTCGTATTCAACTTGGAGAATGTGGCGCCGACTATTCGTAAGTTTACCAATGACGGAAGAACCCGATGCCATCCGGATGTCCCCAGGCTTGTCTGGGTGATTCATGATGTGACCTGCCACAAGTCGCAGCGCGAATGGGTCATTGAAGTACGCGGAACAAACTGCCTTGAGCTGAGCGTCTTTACCCTGCACTCCATGATTCTTCAAAAACATGACAGCCTCAGGCGGGTCCAGTCCTGAGACCTGCAGACATGCAAAATTCGTAGCAAGATCGTCTAGTTCTCGCGGCTGGTGCCTACTGATAAGCAGCACGCGGCTCGTCAGTATCGGAGATGACACGACGCGTATCAGAAAATCCGAAGCGTAGCGATCCGAACACGCGCGGAACTCGTCTTTTATATCGCTATCCGGCGCCTGAGCAACCGTTGCAGTGTGCCGATACCCCTCAAGCTCGCGCTCGAATCCATCGAGTACCAGCAGGAACCGTTTCCTTCGGAGGAGAGCAGTGAGTATCCGAACCTTCTCCTTGGGTGACGCGATTTCGTGCGGGGCAACACTGCCTGCGCTCACGTAGTAGAGGGCTTCATCGAGGAAAAAGTCAAAGCTTGCCTCTTCACCGTAGAAGGACCACCAGAACATGCCTTCAGGCGCGAAGCCATCAAGTGGACAGTGTCGCGGGAGCTCAGCCGGCACCGCACTGTGATACCCGAGAAGGTCCCATATGTACCAGACCCAGGAGAGGGCTGTCTTTCCAGTGCCACCTGGGCCTACAAGGAGAAATAGCGAAGCCGTTTCTTGCTCTAACCAACTGGTAAGCATCCGGCGCTGCTCGTCGCGGCCAGTGAAATGGCTTTGGAGCACATACGGGTGTGCAATATGCGGCGTGGGCGGCGTCGGGATGAGCATGAAGAGTGGAGACGCAGCGATTCGCTCGGCGGTAGCACTTGACTCGAGCTCCTCGATTTCGATCAGGCGTACGGAATATGTCTCGCGTGCTCTACGTGCTCCCGGTGTAAAACCTTTCGCGGAAACGATAACACCTTCCTCGATCTTGCCGGCGATGCGAAGAGGGAACGCTATCTTACTGTAGAACTCAGCAACAATACCTGGCCCGACTGGATCCTTCCAGTCTTTCGCTTCGACCGCGATACGGTGCTTCCCACCACGATCAGGGATCTTGAATACTACGTAGACGTCGAGTACGCGGCCAGCGAGGGGGAAGTTGCGCTCTACTCGCGATGCCCCGAGTCGGAGGTAGAGATCAGCGACTCTGCGTTCGAATGCCTCGCCTGGCTTCATGTCTGCCGCTCCACATCCCTAGTCAATCAGGATCCCGGCTGATATCCCCTAATGCTATCCGAGCGGCGGAGATCGCAGGTGTCGAACTTCCCACCGTGCCGCATCACTCTTGTACGTGCTCGTTTAGAGCTCGTCTGAGTCTTGGAACCATACGCGAGAGTGTCGGCTGGAACCGCGAATGTCGCCGGCTCCGGCGATCAGCCGTATGCGATCTGGACCATGCGTTCGTGCAGTCGCACCATCGCCAGTGTGTCGTGCTTGCAATACGCCAGCAGGTTCCTTCTCACGTCCGTTACCTCGCCAGCCCCATATCTGCCCCAAACCATGAAGGCGAAGCAAGCCGAGGCGCTGTCGCCGTCCCCGATTTCCATCCCGTCGTAGGACATCTCGGGAACGAGTGCAGGCACGGTCACCTTGATGGAAGTCTTCCCGTGGAAGTCGGGATGGGTGTAGTGCTGCTTGAAGACGGTTTCCAGATCAAACAGACGGCTCACAAACCCCTCAAGTCGCTCAGCGAGATCGGGGCATACGGACGCCAGATCGTTCAGGATGCGTCTCTCGTAGGAGGAGTAGACAACGATGCTCCCATCGGTGCCCAGCGCTTCGACAAGGCGCTCCGCGAGCCCGCGGCGAGGATCGCCACCCGGCTCGGCCAAGAACTCGTGGTGGGCGCTCACGTCGCCGAGCGCGGCACAAACATGGACGGAGAACTGCATCGGGATCGTTCGGTACGGCTCGATGTCCGGGTAGACCGGCACGGCCGTTGCGAACGTCTCGAAGTCGAGGTAGTAGGTGGGCCACTCAACTTCGGCCAGAGCGTTACCCAAACCCGCTCCAATCTCCGGCTCGCCCGACACGATCACGCCTCGCACTCGCTCTTGAGTCGCCGTCAGTTCGTAGTCGGCCGGGATGTCGTTCACCGAGACAATGCCCGCGTCTGCGAGTCTCTCGAATCGTGGTCCGGTCAGGCGTGTAAGATCGAAGATCGGATGCGTGACTCCCGCGCCTAGGCATTCGGTGACAAAGAAGGAGCAGTCTCGACACTCTTTGATGAGGGGGCCGTCGGGACGTGCCTCTCCTCGCATTGACTCAGCGACACGATTCGCTAATGCAGAAAACTCAGTGACGCGTGTTCTGACATCATCGGTGTGGTCGTAGGAGGCAAACAGGTCGCGGTCCTCCATACCCAAGCGGAAGTCACGCGATACAAGCAGAAGCGCTGCACTGGCAATGGTGCAGCCCGTCCGCTGCATGACCATCGCCGTGTATGCCAAGTCGTCGATCAACTCCGGCTTGTCGTTCACGCTCGACTTGATTTCGATCAGGTTCCACGCATCCCCGCTGCGGGTCAGCACGTCGGCTCTAGTGGCATACTCGCCGGTCACGAACGTCGCCTCGAAGATCGCGTCCACCGCCGCATCGGCCATCAACTCCTGCGTCCGCGCTGCCGCTTCCTCAATCCCTGCGCGCGCTGCCGACATACCATCCGGGTAACGGGATCTCGCACGTCGATGGACATCCAGCCCCTGCTCCATACGGAACTGCTCTGCCAAAGTCGGCGCGACAGCCCCTTCACCGCGGAACATGAACCACGCCCGCAATGGGCACTCAATCGCGTTTAGAAACAATTCCTTCGTGAGGTTCGGCATGATTCGATCCCTATGTTGTCGAACTCAACAGCCTGTTGAATTTGTCCCTGTCGCCGCAGCCGGCTGTATCACCGAATGTTCCCACATGCAGCGGAAAGGCGCCACCGCGGCTGACTCCTCGAATTCGCCCCGTCATCAGTCAGCCCAAGCCGAAGTGTGATGCGTCAAGAGCTTGAAGATGGTGTGAACTTCATCTCCGCAGCCCATCGCATGCGTGCCAGATTCGGCCCACAAACGACCCGCCGCCAGCAAATCCAAGCTCTTGACACAGTGCGATTTGCAGTTGGGCTGAATATTGGCACAGGACGAGCTCGCCTGAGTTTTGGAACCATACGCCGGCCGGTTTGCTCAAGAGTCTTGAGAAATATCGATGACGTCGATGCGTCCCGCCTTGATCATGCTGCCGGGACCACCTCGCGTTCCTCGAATGCGCATCCGCATGCTGTAACCGCGTTCTTCGATCAGTTTCCTCGCAAGTTCCGGTGACCGAGTGCGCGTACAGTCATCCGCACGCACTCCGCCCTCACGGCGCTTCGCCGGATCGAACAGGACAAAGTTCCCGTTTTTATCCTTCCACGGCTCCATCGGTTCACCCTTCGCTTCTCCGCGACTCACTGTGGAGGAAAATGTGAAGGCCATCGTCGCACCTCCTTGCATGAGGAGCAGCATTGTGGCCGGACCGATACGCCATCGGGGAACAGCACGATATCATGCCTGCAAAGGGATCGATACTGAAGTTGCGGGCGTCGTGTACCATTACTCGATCGACGGGCCCCACGCCCTTGAGATGGCCGTCGAGCTTCCCCGCAAGCCGGGCAACAAGGTTACGATTGAGCAAATCATGTAAGCGAAGGGTCCGGCGCCCGAGCACCTTCCCGTTCGCAGCGAGCCGTCCTCGCTGGGCATCAGCGAGCCGCAGCCACTTGCGCCCAAGCTGCTCTCGAAGGACACGATTCTCTTCCTTGAGGTACTCGATGACGGCCAGCTGCTGCTCGTTGACGCCGCGACGGTGATGCTACGACTGCAGCTCTAGGGATTCGTTCCATCGAGCTCATCCAGACATCTGAGGATGCTCCGATCGCTCTGATCGAGGATCTGCTTGGGATGATCATGCGGGGCAGCGTACCTTGTAAGCGACTTCGCCCGGCCGGTTGTCGGCCGTCCGCCCTCTGATCACCTCAACCGCGTGAAATCCGACCAGGTCGACGCTCCTCAAACCGGACCACGCCTCGATTCTGGCCCACTGGGCCGCGAGGGAGATCCCCTCGACCGCCTGTCGCTCGGTGCTGACCCGCACGTAGCCCACTGCCTGCACGCCCAGCCCTCTGTGATCGAAGTTTGTTAGGGTATTCGGTATAGCACAGACGCAGGTGTGTGCTAGCCGACGTGCGACCAAGCTCTTGCGCACATCCAACATGTAGCGTTGCCCAGTTCCGGCACTGTCACCGTCGACTCCGGACAAAAGCAAGCGGCTGGAACTTGGGTTTCCGCGGGCTTTAGACTGAAGACTCGCGCTGCGGAATTTTCGGTCACAGTAACTCCAAGCCGTCAGGACCAAGGAATCGACATGGTTCATTGCGCGCGTTCGAGGTGTCCGAACACCACATGACTAACTTGCGGGCGCGCGTAGTAGCGACATAGAGAAGGCGACGCGCCTCGGCGATCGCAGTCGGTGATCCGTGCATAGAGAAGTGCGGCACTTTGTCGTCGTGGAGATCGACAATCGCGACCGCATCAAACTCCTGGCCCTTTGCGCGATGCATAGTCATCAACCGGAGACATCTCGACGGCCGCGCAAATAATCCGAGGTGCTCAGTGCTGAGGTTCGCAGCGTCGGGCACATTTCTGCGGATGTCGTCGATCATTTCCTGAGCCGAGTGGGTTAGCGCGTCGCTGTGCGCTGCCGGAAGGAAGCCATCCTCTACTAATATTGCTTCCATCTGTTGACCAGCCTGTGCTAACCATTCGGTCGCATGCGGGTGCTGCTCCCGAAGTTCCTGGGCTAAGAGGAGAAGTTTGAGAAGCGTCATCTTCCCTTCAAAAGAATACACGCGCCAATCTTTCTCACCGGAGATGTTGAGGAGCATGATGAATAACGCCCGATGTGTTGCAAGCGCTGTGCGTGGCTCACGATCCTCGAGATAAGCACACGCATGCTCAGCAAACTGCGCAAACTCCCGGCTGCGTCTGTACGGACGAGCGCCAGGTCCGATGACGGGTACTTCTCGGTCTCGCAGGTCTCTCGCAAGATGCAGCAGCGAGAACCATTGCGGTGCTAGAACTGCAGCATCCCCAAGAGGAATCCCAAGTTCATCGAGAGCAGGTACGAAGTGTTCCCACACTGCTTCGAGGATTGAGCCGCAATGGATGTAGCGGGGTTCGATTGGACAATCCCTGTCCTGGCCTACCCCTTGCATGGGCGGTGTGCAGGGGCAAAGACGCTCGGCGTATGCGATAATCCTTGACGAGGATCGATAGTTTCCGGTCAGCCTGATGTTATCGAGTGCGCTGACATGGTCTGCAAAGTCCTGCATAAGCTCTGGACGCGCGCCGGAAAACTCGTAGATAGACTGATTGGGATCGCCTACAAAGAAGAAATGCGTGTGACCGTGCCTGGCGATCTCCTTGAGCATCACGACCTGCGACGTGGAGGTATCTTGAAACTCGTCGATCAGAAGCCACGCAAACCGAGCCGCAAGACCGCGAGAAATGTGCTGATGCGCTTCAATAAGGCGGCACGAGTGATAGACAATGTCCGGAAGCGTCGTTTGCGCCGACTCGTCCATGGACTGAACAAAATCTTCAGCAGCTTCCTGTGTGATCCCGTCAGGAATATGCAGACGGCCATCTGGATAGCGTTGCAGTCCTTCAAATCGGGGTACAGCCCACGGCGGTATGGAGTGCCGAGATACCAAATCACTGACCAAGCTCTTGTACGAAGGATCGTCAGGAGGAACTATTTCGAAGCCTGATTCAAACTCCGGGAGCAGGTGGTGATATGGCCGCAAGATATTGTTGAGAGAAAACGAATGTATGGTACTGATCTCACAACACTCATGGTCGGTTGACGAAAGGTGTTTACGCAATCGCCTTTCGATTTCATGCACGGCGGAGTTGGTATAGGTGATGCAGCCGAGCTTCCGTGTGCTGTCACGAACAGCGTCAACACAACGAACGAGCTTTGCAACAAGCGTCCGTGTCTTGCCGCTCCCAGGGCACGAGATGAGACATCTATGGTCGCCCCCAGCGACAGCCGCTTGCTGATTGGCGTTTAGGGAGGTCACTCTATGAGCCAATCAACTGCCTGGCGAATATACGTTGCTATGTGAGTAGCGCTGTCCGCGTACTTTGAAGCAACCTGAGCGAAACGCGCCTTGCCGAATCTTTTCGCTGTTGCGAGTACCTTTGTACGCGCAGCCTCGAGCAGGCTCGTCTGCTCTGGCGTCAGCGCCTGCGAGCTTGTCGGGATGGCAGCGGCCGTGTCGCCCAACAGCGTCGCGATCTGCGGGGCGCCAAGCTCGCCAGCCGCATTGGCAAACATTTGGAGTGTTCCGACATCACAGATTTCTCGTTCAAACGTCGTCGCTCCAACGAAGCTCCGTACATAGTCGTTCTCAAGAGCCGCAAGCTCCGGTTTCACTACTTCCGGGAGGTCGGGATCTTCGATCGAAGCTGAATCTGACGCCTGGAGGTCGGCGTCCGCAACGATCGCACAGCGCTTACGAATACCATTTGGACCGAAGAGCTTGGTGTATGCATCAAAATGCACGCCGTATATAGCGATGACGGACACACCGTACTCATCGAGATTGATCTCCATCACCTGCCGCACGAGCGCCGGAATCAGGAACAACTCAGCAGGGCCTTCGACCAGCATGACACGTCTCGCGTACAGCAGAGCTGACCGAGTAGCGTCAAGGTATCTTTCGAGGTCGTTTGTCTCACGCGGGGTTAGAGGTACGTCATGGACCGGGACCGTTGATGCCGAAGCTGCCGACCCGTCATTTGTCAGGACAACCACTGATTCCAGTGGGGCCTGTGATGAGATGTGTGTGCTGTGTGTCGTTACGATCGTTTGGAAACCCTTTGCTTGGAGTGTTCCATAAAGAACTCGTTGCAGTTGAGGATGTAAGTGTGCCTCAGGCTCTTCGACGAGAAGTATCTGCCCTGCTGTTTTGGCTTCCGCTACTCGCAGTTCAAAGTACCGCAACAACATGCTGATGTAGAGGACGTTGTTTAGACCAAGGCCGTTCCTGCTTGGATCAAAGTCCTGCATAGCCTGGTTCGAGAGTAGGACAGAGAGGCCGCGCGAGACATCGCTGAATGATGGAGACGCCATTCCCAAGCGAACAGTCATCGTGAACGCCTTCCCCGCTGCGTCAGCGAAGGCTCCACTGATATCCGATCCAATCTGTTGGATCGTGTCACTCTCCATGATCTGTTGGTTAGCGGCTGCCAAGACACCGACAAGTGCGTTTTGCTCGTCCGGAGGTATGTCGGCAGCCGTTAGGAGCTGCGCAAGCGGCGATTGGCGCGTGTGACGGAGGCGTTGCTCCACATCACGGCGCGGCTCCATGGTGACTACAAGGAATCCTTGGTGAAGCTCTTCGAACTTCACCCACTGCCCGAAGTCTTCGGTCCATTCGACCGTGCGTGGATTTCCAACCCCACCGCCGCGGATCTCCCAACGGTAGTCCTCGATGGTCAAACCGCTTCCAGGATGCTCGCCTTGGGCGATCGCCTCACGGAGTTCTCTACGCGGCCGGAACCGATAGGTAAGACGCGCTACGCCCCCTTCGTCGCCGTATCCGTATACCATCGCCTCTTCGTTAGGCTTTCCCGCGAAGTCGCTGAACTCCAAGCAGACCAGAATCTGTTGAGGCGCACTGATATCCGTGCCAACATGAAAGTCCTCCACTGAAAGCTGCCGCTGATACGACGAAAGTCGAGCGTCAACCGCCAGTCGAATAGCGTGGATGAAGTTGGTCTTCCCTGTGTTGTTCTCACCAACAATGCAGGTTACGCGGGGTGCGATTGGCACGTCGAGGAGCTTGAAGTTTCGGAAGTTGCGGATCACTACGCGGCTTAGGTACATTGGATGCCTCCCACAGTCCGCCGTGCACGCACATCGAGCACACACGTAGATTCACAAGCCGTTGTAGACGACGAACCACGCCAAATCTCGTTTCGGCCTACATATCAATCGGCAAATGCTGAGCTCTCTGCTCACCTTCGCGGAGAGTATCCGGCGGGGGCCTGCCTTGGCCGGATAGAGCCCCGGTTTCCGAAACCGTACGTCAGCCCACCTGCCGTGCGATCTCAATCGCCTAAATCCCGGTCCCGCTCCACGTAGACCTCAGTCTGGCAGGCGAGCCCTGCCCTCGACATCGCAGGCGCATCGGACAGCGTACACCACCGTTTGTGCTATCTCGAACTCCCGGCGTTCGCCACTGACCTGGGCAGGACTCGGCCTGGCACCATCGATTCCCGTCAGAAGCAAGCGACTCCAACTTGGCTTCCTCGCGGGGGGGCGTTACACTCGTGCTCGGAAAGCTCGGCGGTGGAGCCGGGCGAAGGTCAAATGGGAAATGTCGGCTCAGCGAGCTCACGCTGACCGTTGAGAGTTGTACTGAGAGCCTAGACAATGCCGGTTGCCGAAGCGTCACTCCTTGTAGCAGCAATTGGATGTGGGGTGACACTGATATGGTTCGTCTGCCTCGCTTACCTCAATCCGGCGAGGTCTGGCTTCTTTCATGCCAACCAGTCACTTGACACGTCACGGATCCGAGCCAACTTGGCTGCGACGGCAACATCGCTCGCGGGTGCAATCTTCTTCTTCCTAAACGCGACTCCTCTCTTCGGGTGGCTGATGTTGCTCGTCCCGATAGTTAACGTCGCGGGTGTTCTCTTGTTCCTCTGGGTTGTTCGAGCAGAGGAACCCGATCCGGAGAACACGGGGAGCATATTCCGTTTCCTGCTCCATAGAACCAGAGACCGTCGGATCGCACAGCACTGCAACTACATTGTTGTGCTCAACTTCGTAACCGTATTCGTGATCGAGATCGTCATCGGTGCTCAGATTTTCTCGTACTTCTTTGCGGGGATGGAGTCGGTTCAAGAAGCTGCTCGCCTGATCGGAGCTGCACTCCTGTCAGGCGTGGTCCTGTGGTATGTCTGGAAAGGCGGCTTCGCGGCCGTGTCTCAGACTGACAACTGGCAGTTCAACCTGGTCATAGGCGGTTTCGTGTTGACGCTCGGCGTCCTGGCGTACCGCTGGATCGACGGAGGCGCGCAGATGCATGCCCTCGTCGATGTTTTCGCGCAACCGAAGATAGAGGCGAGCTTCCAACGTAGTTTTCTTATCAACCTCCTGATCATCAATCTGTTCTTGCCGGTGACGCAGATCAGCACCTGGCAACGATTTTCGGCAGGTAAAAGAAAAGACGTCGTCAAGGGTTTCCTGGATGGCCTTTGGAAGAACCTCTTGCCACTGTGGTATGTCGTCATTGCACTGGCTGCAATCCTGTACTTGACGACTGGCGAGAGTGGCTTCGAGGCCCTTTTTAATTCGCTGCGCGATGGTCACGCCCTTTCGGCGCTCCTTGTATTCCCACTGTTGTTTGTCGCTTTGGCCGCAGCCTTGCTCAGTACGGCGGACAGCATGCTGATAGCCATCATGCTCGCCGTCGAAGATGCGCGCCACGGAGCGGAGGCGGAAGACGGTGTGGACGAGTTGCATGCCAACGGGAACGGCGGCGCCCCCGACGATACCGCCAGCGGCGACCCAACAGACGACGATACGCAACAAGATCTGGTTGGCAATGTGGCCGATACTGCGGCGCATTCCATGCCGTCTAGTAGGAACGTGATCGTTACGGGCATCTCTGTTGTTGTCGTGGCGCTTGTCGCTGCGTTTGTCGTCTCGATCTCCAGTGCGGACTTCGAACAAACGGTCACGCAACTGCTTTTTGCCGGATACGGGATGCCGTGTCTGCTGTTCCCGATAGTCGTATCGCGATGGGGCAAGTCGGGGCGTCAACGCAGATCTGCTGTGGTGATAGTGGGCCTGTGGGGCGGCATGGTCGTCCTGTGGGCGGGGAGCATCTATGGGCTCGCCAGTGGGGATTTTCGCGGAACGCACTTGGGTCCAGTAGTCGGCATCGCGGTCGTAGCGGGCGCTATGTGGTTGGCACGCTCGCGTCAGTAGCAGGAGGCCACGCAAGTGCCGGTGGAAGAAGCGATATACGTCATCATTGGGGTCGCCGTTGCATTGGGTGCTCCGATCTCGTTCTGCTTCTACAGGACCCAAGTGGACATTCGCGACAAGGTGCGCGAGGTAATGTTCAAGCAGAGTTCCAAGACGCTGATCTCACCTGTGGAGTTCATGGAGCTGCGCCGGAGAGTACGCGGGGAAGAGGTGGCTCTCCCAGGCACGAACGCCGACGTCTTGGACCTCCTGTTCCCTAAGCGCTACTGGTTCAACTGCCTTCAGTGGGTGGTGGTTCTCGCCGCAGCAATTGCAATAGGCGTTCTGGTGTACCAGCTCCTCTCGGTAGGCAGTGAGGGGGCAAGTCTGGCCTCGCTGGTTAAGGTCGTTGATGGCAAAGTGGCGGTATCGACTGTGGTGCTTGCGGGTTCACTCGTCGTCTACGTCATAACGCTGCTCATGGCTCTCAACCAGAAGAAGGCGCTCAAGCGCATAATTGGTGAGCTGTCTATGAGTCAATCACGGCCGAAGTAGGAGACCGTCACGCCATGCGACATCAGGCCTAAGATTCCATCATCTCACGCTTCAGCCACGTGGCCGCGCAGCTCGAATAATTCTTGACCGTAACCGGTGGTTTCGCCATCAACCAACCAACTGAGCGATCTCCAGAGCCTGCTCCCGGTCCCGCTCCGCGTAAACCTCGGTCATCTTGACCGACGAGTGGTCGAGCATGTTCGACGCCTCCTCGACGCCGAACCGCTTGCGGATCATCGTGGCGTAGTTGTGCCTCAACTGGTGCGGATGCCAGCACCAACGCTCACGATGCTCTTTTCGCAGCCGCTTCTCGTCCGCGGCGCGCTTGATGTCGTTCGGGTACGGGTGGAGCTTCATGCACGCATACCGGATCGCCCGGCGATAGCTGCCCGCCGTGTAGTGCTCACCGGGAGACCGTTGGGAATTGTAGTCGGTGGTGCCGCGTCGCTCGTACTCTGCCTCCAGTGGCGAGAAGAGCGGCTTGTCCACAGGCCGATCGGCCAAGAACGGCTGCAGGACCTCTTGAGCGTGCGGGCCGAAGTACAGCGTCCTGGTCTTGCCGTGATGGGCCGTCTTGTGCTCGCCCAGTTCCACAATCCAGACCGGGCCAGCCGCATTCTGCAAGTCGATGGGACGCAGGTAGAGCAGCTCGCCAGACCTGGCTCCGGTTAGAAGCTGAAGCTGGATCAACGCCCAGACCTGCCGGGACACCAGCGGCTTGACGGCATCTACTTCGGCCTGCGACGCTGGAGTAACCGCCTCGCTTTCGCGTACGTCCTGCTCGCCTCGCCGCAGACCGCGGACACGATGCAGAGCCGCGGCGACGGTCTCTGGGATGATCTCCTCCGCCACAGCCCAATCAAAGATCAGACGCACTCGGCTGGTCTGCTTGTTCACGTTGCTACGACTCCAACAGTCGCCATTCGGCTTCCGCTTCTGAGCCATTGCAGATTGAACCTCGCGAAGTTTGCGAGGGCCGAAGTCCGCGGCCGGAGTACTGCCGAACATCTCGCGGACGATTCGCCACGCGGTACGGAAGTTGTGAAGTTCGGTTGAGAGCGTACCGTCCGGATGCACGTAACGCTGCTCGGCGTAGTGGCGAAACTTCAGGCCCAGCTCTGCAATGGTTGTCCGGTGATCGGTGGTGGTGTGTCGGGCTTCCTGGATCAGGCTGAGATCGATATGCCCGGTCCGCTCCCATACACCTGTCAGCCGAGCGTAGAGCTCCTGCACGGCGGGATCGTCGTACGAGCCGAGGTAGTAGCGTTTCTTGGCGACGTGGACAAACGCACGGGTCACACACCGGCCAAGCCGGGGCATGCGCCGCACAGGCACCCGCACCGGCGGTACCGGGGCCGGGTAACCACTCGGTGGCACTCGCCCAGAATCGAGTGGTGCGCGGGGTGAAACCGGGTTGATGGGATGTGACGGCTGATTCGCTGATTGCATGACAGTGTGATCTCCTACAGGGGTGTGTCAGATTGACACACAAACCAGCGGATCACTCCTGCCACACCGCCACAGTGGCGTGTCCCTAAGAAGGGGACTCAACGGTTCTTACCGTCAAATGGCGGGGGTGGGATTCGAACCCACGACCTCCGGGTTATGAGGCAACTCGCCCCGATCAGACAGTGGCCGCACCCGCGGGACTCGAACCCGCGACCTGTGCCTTACGAGAGCTCCGGTCGGCTGGGCGCGAGGCGGTCGTGCCGTGTCCAGGGGCCGGCGATCAGCAGTGACGGCCACATAGCGAGATTCTGGCCAGATTTGGCCGTTTTTGGCCAGAAATAGGCCGCAATTGCCTTGATGTTCGGCCCACCTTAGGCCCCCATGACCCCCTACCCCCCTGGGCGGACGACACGTCGCGCAGGGCTGCGAAAGGAGGTCCAGTCATGGCCAGAGCCAACACCGTCAACGCCCCTCGCGGCGGCAAGGCGCGAACCAGGGCCACGCGGGCCGTCGGCTACGTGCGGCGCTCCACCGACCGCCAGGAGCAGTCGATTCCCGACCAGAAGCGGGCCATCGAAAAGTACTCGGCCGAGCACGGCCTGCGGCTGCTGCGCTACTACGTGGACGATGCGATCAGCGGCACCACCACCGTCGTCCGACGGGCGTTCCAGGCG
>JADFIR010000031.1 GCA_022566535.1 Planctomycetota bacterium | reverse complement strand
TGGCCTCGATGTGCAGCGCGGCGGCGCCGGCGACGCAACACTTCCCCCAGCCGCGGGCGACCACCGCTGCGTGAGAAGTCATCCCGCCGGTCGAGGTCAGAATGCCAGCCGCGTGGTGCATACCGTCGATATCTTCCGGCGACGTCGCCTTGCGCACGAGCAGGACCTGCTCTCCCGCCTGCGCGCGCTCCACGGCTTCTTCGGCGGTGAAAGCGAGTTTGCCCGTGGCCGCGCCGGGCGAGGCGGGCAGCCCTTTGGCGATGACCTTGGCCGCTTTCTTGTCCGCCTCGGCGAAGCTGGGTAGCAGCAGTTGCGTGAGGTCCTCAGCGGGCACCCGCCGCAGAGCTTCGCTACGGTCGATAAGGGTCTCGCTGACCATGTTCACCGCGATCTTCACCGCCGCGGCGCCCGTTCGCTCACCGCGGCGCGTCTGCAAGACATAGAGCCGGCCACGCTCGACCGTGAACTCGATGTCCTGCATGTCACGGTAATGCGCCTCGAGCGTGCTCTTGATTTCGAGCAACTGGTTGTAGCAGGCCTGGTTCCAGCGGCGCATTTGGCTGACCGGCTTCGGCGTGCGGATCCCGGCCACCACATCCTCGCCTTGGGCGTTGACAAGGAACTCCCCGTAAAGTTTGGTTTCACCGGTTGACGGATTACGAGTGAACGCTACGCCGGTGCTGCAATCATCGCCCAGATTGCCGAACACCATGGCCTGGACGTTGACCGCCGTGCCGCGCAGCCCCGCAATCTCGTTGATTCGGCGATAGGTGACAGCGCGCGCGCCGTTCCAGGAGCGAAAGACCGCCTCGATCGCCCGCTCGAGTTGTTCGTAGGGGTCTTGGGGGAACCGGCCGCGAACGTGCCTGCGATATACCGCCTGGTACGCTTCGCACAGTTGCTCCATGCCGTCGGCGGGCACATCCGTGTCCTGCGCGGCGCCATAGTTCGCTTTGATGCGGTCGAAGCTGGCCTCGAAGTGTTCGTGATCAATGCCCATGACCACGGCGCCGAACATGTTGATCAGCCGGCGGTAGGCGTCGTAGGCAAAGCGCGGATTGTTCGCCGCCGCCGCCAATCCCCGGCACGATTCATCGGTCAACCCGAGGTTCAGTACGGTGTCCATCATGCCGGGCATGGACACCGCAGCGCCGCTTCGCACGGAGACCAGCAACGGGTTCGTAGCCGAGCCGAACGTCTTGCCGGTTTCGGTCTCGACCAACGCCACGCTGCTGCGCACCTGGCTCATCAGAGCGGACGGCAAACGCTGATCGTTCTTGTCAAAGGCGGCGCAAACCTCGGTGGTGATCGTGAACCCCGGGGGCACGGGCAGGCCGATCGCGCTCATCTCGGCGAGGTTCGCGCCCTTGCCGCCCAGCAGATCGCGCTGCGAGGCATCGCCCTCGGTCTTGGTTCGACCGAAATGGTAGATCATCCTCATGTCCGTGGCCCCAGCGCGAGCGGACGGCGAGGCGGTCCTGGGCTCGGGTGCTCGGATCGAAGCGGTCACGCGCATGGGCATCGGTCAGAATCCCGTGTGAGTTCGGTCAAACGATGAAGTGTAACAGGCCGGGCACATCCCTCAAAGATCGCCCGCATCGCAGACCGGCTTCGCGCATGGGCAGGCCAGGTCGATATGATCGCCCCGATGCGTCGTGCCCCGGCTGTTGAACCGCTCAGTTGGAAGTGCACCCCGCTGGCCGTTGCCGCGGCTTGGCCGGCCAATCGGCCGCTGGTCATGCTTCATTCCGCTCGACCGCACCCGCGGTGGGCTCGCTGGTCGGTTCTGAGCAGCCCTCGTGCCACATTCCGGTTCGGCCGGAAGACCACCTGGACCGGGTCGCCGCCGGCTGGCGTTGGTTGGGGGCAGTTGGAGCTGACACATGACCCGATGGTCGATCTTGACACCCTGATGACCGCGACGCGGCTGGATCACCAAGCGCTCACCGACCCTGCGGTCCCGTTTCTCGGCGGATGGATCGGGTACTTCTCGTACGACCTGGGCCGACGGCTGGAGCCGACCGCCCAGCACGATGCATCGGCCGTCAATGATCGCCCCTGGCCGGTGATGGAGCTTGCGTGGTGCCCGGGTGCTTTGGTGTATGACACTCTTCATCGCCGATGGTTCGCCGTTGGCGACATTCCCGAGGCAGCCTCCCTGCGAGGCGATAGTAATGACGGCAATACCTTCGAAAGCGCAGCTCTCAGGAGCAATGTCGAGCCGGATGAATACCTTGCGATGGTTGCCCGGACGATCGACTACATCGCGGCCGGTGACGTCTTTCAGGCAAACATCACCCATCGGTTGTCCGCATCGTTTGCTGGGTCAACGCGCGCGCTTGCCTGCAGGGCGCTGGCGCTGAGCGGAGCCTGGTACGGAGCGTATCTTGAGTTGCCGCAAGGCCGATGCATCTGCTCGCTCAGCCCGGAGCTGTTCCTCGATGTCGATTTCAGGACCCGGGCGGTGGTGACTCGGCCGATCAAAGGCACCCGCCCCAGCGCGGCCCAACGACGAGAGCTGCTCGACTCAGCGAAGGATGCCGCGGAGCTGCACATGATTGTTGATCTGATGCGCAACGATCTGGGAAGAGTGTGCGAATACGGTTCAGTGCATGTCCCGCAGGCCAGAACGATCGAAACCCACCCCACCGTGCATCACGGCGTGGCGGAGGTGACCGGCTCGCTGCGGCCCCAGATACGTCTGGCCGACCTGCTACGAGCGACGTTCCCCGGCGGCTCGGTCACCGGCGCGCCGAAGATTCGGGCCATGCAGATCATCGACGAGCTGGAGCCGGTCCGCCGCGGACCCTATTGCGGCGCGATCGGTTTCATCAGTGACTGCGGTCGCGCGTGCCTCAATATCGCTATCCGGACCATCGCCTTGACCGGCCGGCGCCCCCGGCACGCATGGGACCGGCTCATCGGCACGCTGGATTACGGTACCGGTGGCGGCATCGTCGCAGACTCCAATCCCCTGGCGGAGTATCACGAAAGCCTGGACAAGGCGGAGGTCCTGCGAATGGCCCTGCGCCGGCGCACGGCTCGTCTATCGCTCACTACACATGAATCGAACGTGCTCTAGGCGGACTGTCGCAATCTGTCTCGCTCAGCTTGTCGCTTGAGTTGCGCCCGTTGCTGGATGGCGATGTACCGGCAGATCTGGTCCACCACCAGGCGCTGGTGAATGGGATTGAATGAGAAGTCAAAGGCCATGCCCGCATAGGTGTGTTGCGTCGAATCGACGTGGGTGTGGACCAGCTTGGCGGTGGCGCAGATTGGCGTGGTCAGTCCCGGCGGCAGGCTGAAGCGCAGCCAGAACACCTTGAGTCTGGTTAGCGCCGGTGCATCCTGCGGTGCAACCCGCAGCCCCACCCCGCCTCCGCCGATGTTCAGCAGGGTGGCGGCGAACTTTGGGCCGACCTCCGGCATCGTCGCGTCGTCATCGAGAGCACCCGCCTCGGCGTCAGCGTCCTGCCCCGCCGAGCCTTCATCCGCCTCGAACTGCAACTGGGTCGCCCGCTCGGCCAACAACACCGACTTCGGATCCAACAGCGGCCAGATCTCGACTTCAGGTAGGCTCAGCGCTGCGGTCTCCATGCGGTAGTAGTTCCGCCGCTGGCATCGCTCCACGGATTCCGGCATGACCAGGCGCAGGACCGAGATCGTCTTGTGGTCGTTGAGCTGGTAGCTGGTCAGGCCAAGATTGGTCGTAGGGAACATCCACCGGTTCTGACCGATTGCCAAGATCGCGACGAGTTCGATCCCAGGTTCGAGGTGAATCACCTGGCCGAGCGTCGTGGGCTGCTCAACGAGAATCTCCTGCTCGGTCATGCTGAGCAGGCGCACCCGCCAAACCAGATGCCGGCTCTCGCCTTCGTCTCCCTCGCCGGTGCGGGCGACGGCGATCTCCAACGCGCCGTTGCGCTCGCAGACCTGCTCGAGGCAGCGACGCCAATCCAAGGTCCGTGAGCGATGTGCGGGCACGGGCGCTTCCCTCTCTGGCGACAATCTCGTTGGAATCAACGGGATCATCGTCCGCAGGGCATACCCACTTCATGGGAAACCCTCAATCCAACGCCCGAGGGGCGCGGCAGTCGCGGCGCGCATGACACGTGCGCTGATGGACTCTCACCGGGAGCCGATAACGCAAGGAAAGTCTCGGCCCGCCAATCTGCGTCCGAACCTCACAGGTCTTGCATCCGCCTCCAGTAGCTGCGACGCTACGCGTCCCGGGACCGGCGGGCGTAGCACGTCGGCTATCCTCACCCTTTGACTCCGAACGGGCAAGCCAACTGCTTCACGAGCGAGCGAGCCCGGCGGACCTGCTCGCTCGTAAGCTGCTTTCGCCCGTAGCGAGCGCCGTAAAAGATGTCAGTGATTTCCCGCACGGTCGCCGCTGCCTCGGGATGTGTCCGGGCAAGGGCATAGGAGTACTGTACGGGCGGCTGCCATGGGGGTTTGGACCTACCCCCCCTCTTGAGCACCCCGAGCATGTCGAGATAGAACCCAAGCTGTCGCAGCATTCGCTGATACTCCGCCCGGCGAAGATATTGCAAGCGCAGCGTACGGCGGATCGCCAGCGACCGGCGCATCATCTTGACCAGTGCGATCACAGCCACGATCAGTGCCAGCGCGACGGTGCCCATCCAGATGTATCCCGCTGGACCCAGGTAGAACGCCCGGTTGACGCGGGCCATCCATCGGCGGGTCGCGTGCAGGGCTTCATTCAGCTTCTGCGACCACCCAAGGTTCAGCGTGCTGATCAGCCGCGACTGCGACTGTCGATCGAACGCGACAAACCCGTTGCTCCACTTGGCCTCGAATCGGTCGAAGACCCATTGCAGTCGATCCGCCAGCGTGGGATCGCCTCCATGGATTTGCTGAAGCGTGGCCGGCGGCGTGGGGTCGAAGGTCGACCAGCGGTACGGCCGTGTCTGCACCTCCACCCACGCATGGGCGCTTGACTCCCGAACAAGGTATTGGTCAGATCCGTCGTCGTACTCAAGCGCGACGTAGCCGGTGATCAGCCGGGCGGGAATCCCCACGCAGTTGCACATGGCCGCCAAGGCTGATGCGAAGTATTCACAGTGGCCTCGCTTGCTATCGAAGATGAATTGAACGATCGGATCCAGGTCGGGCTTCAGGATGGTACTGCTCGTGTCCAGCGTGTAGGTGAACTCGCCGGCGTGAAAATAATCGGTGAGCACGTCCGCGGCGTCTCGGTTCCACCGCCAGCGCTGCTCGGGAGCAACCGGCGGGTGAATCGCAATGCCTGCTGATGCCAACAGGTCCCAAGCCAACGTCTTCACTTCAACGTCGAAGTCGGCGAATTGCTCGATGGGCGAACTCGGTGCCGCACCGCTCGCCAATGTCTTGAGCGTTTCTTCGGATGGGATGTGTTGGGCCTGGATTCTGTAGTGCAGAAGTCGGCCGGGGCCCGTATATTCCAGCGTCTGCGTCGAGGGCTCGAAGAGTACACGCTGCGCGTCTCGGGTGGCGATCGACACCGGTACGTAGACCGAAAACAGCGACCGGCTTGGCTTGAGCACTTCGAATACCTGCGTGATCGTCGGTGCCGGTTCAGCCTCGTCGGCGCCGAGGGAGATAAACCCCGGCGGCTCGGTTGCGATCGCCCGCCGGCTTCCGGACCCTGTTGCGGTCCATCGGCCGCCACCCTCGTACCGATCCAGCACCGCGCCGCGAAGTCGTAGCGGCTGGTCGTGACGAATCGGCCGGCCCCGGCTGTCCAGGAGTCGCAGATTGAGGACGCCTTTGCGTGATTCAGTGATGCGGGTGCCGCTGGTGAGGTTCACTTCGTCTCCGAATCCGGTCTGCCCGTGGCCCGTGGGTATCTGATGATTGCCGATCGATCCCTGTCCCACCTCGCGCGGGAAGATCACGAAGACGGCGGCGCCGATGAGTAGTCCGGCGAGCGCCACGGCGACCATCATTGAACGAAAGTGCAGCTCAGGGTGGCGACCGAAGATCGGCTGCAGTGAAGGCAGCAGACGAGACCCAACTGGAATCGACTCGCGCCACGCCGCCCTGGCGCGCTCGTAGGATGCATAGAACTGAAACAGCAGCAGCGCGTACAGGCCGAGCGCCGCGTAGACCACAAGCACCGACGCCAGCAGCAGACCTCTCGATTGCAGGCACCCCAGAAGTATCAAGAGCAGGCTGAGGCTCAGAAGTTGGGCATATTCGCGCGGGCCCTTGCGCTCGTACAGTTTGATGAGCGTCAGCCAGACGATGAAGCGCCCCAGCACACCGATCACGTCGTCGCGATGCCAATAGAGATCGACGAACCCGTTCAGCGATACGGCAATGATCAGGACGTTGGAGGTCCATTTCGGCAGCGACCGCCCGCGAGGTCCCTCGGTGACGTACCAACTCATGGCGGCGAGAACGCCACCGACCAGCAGCAGGCCGACGCTTCCCTGGGCGATCGCCACCCCTACGATGCTCAACAGCACCGCCGCCAAGGCCGCAGCTGGAAAGCTTCGCAGAAGTCTCATGCCGCCGCCTCACGCCGTTGACCCGGCGGCGCAGATGGTGGTGCTTCGTGGGGATCCCAGCCGATCGACCGCAGCACCAGAGAGTTCATCTGCCTCGCGGTCAGATGCCAGGCGTTGGCCCGGCCGATGCTCGGCTCGACGCGATCGGGGTGAATCACGATCTGCCCAACTCGCTCGGCGCTGGTAGCCGCCTGCACGAGATCGGCGGGTCGTGGCGCATCGAGGTCGATACCCGCCAACGCGGCCAGCATCTTCGCGCGATGCCATTGGCTGTGCCGGATCAGATGCGAAGGCAACCCCGTCCCAGGCAACGATAGACCGACCTCGAAGCCGTTTCGGTCGGCGGCGTGAATGATCGACGCGGCCAGGCTGATCGCCAGTTCTTCGAGCTGCCGCGGTGAATGCTCGTCCGCCGGATCCACGCGGAGTTCAGCCGTCGGTTTGGTGAGATTCACCACGACCCGCAGCCTCGGCGGCGCCGGCCTGGTGCGCTCGATGCACACCAACTGGTCCAGGGCTGCGGTTCGTTTCCAGGCGATATGACGGAGGCTGTCGCCCGGCCTGAACTCGCGCATGCCATAGTAATCGTCGCCGGCGATGGGATCGCGGGCGCGCTGCGAGATCTTCGCTCCGGCTACCCCTTGCGGCGCAACATCGTTTACAACGTTGCGACGCAGCTCGTACAGAAGCGGGTAGATCAATGCATGTTGTGGTCGCGAGATTGTAATCGACTTCTTGACGATCCCGAAGGGGAATGTCGTCCAGACCCGGAGCCGATCAAACCGAGCCTTGCCTCGGCGGCTCGGCCAGAAGATCGCTTCGCCGTGCACCGTTTCCTTGGGCCCAATGTGCAGTACCCACGTCTGGGCCGGCGCCATGAGGCGAGCCCAGCCGCATAGGCCTGCGACCGGCCGTTCCTCGATGTGAATGTTGAATACGGGAAATATGCGGTTGCGGTTGGTCACCGCGTATCGAACTGTAAGCGGTTCGCCGACGGCGCCGTCGCGAGGGAGGAGACGTCTCACCCGCAGGCCTCGCATCATCAACCCCGACACAACGCCCGAGATCAGAAGCGCCGCCAGCAGCACTCCCAGGATCGCAAACAGCAGGTTGTTCTGCCGGTTCATCGCGATCACAGCGACCATCAGGGTCAGCCCGATGTACATCAGCCCTGGTAGGTGGAGGTGGTACCGGCGGGTCATCGAATCATCCAACACTCCAGCCAACGGCAGCGCCAGCCGCGGCGCCTCCGCTGCCGCGATCAGGCCCCGGATATTTATCCGGGGCGATGACGCATTCGGATCCTAGCCCGTAGCCAAGTATTCGGCCCGGATCGTAGCCAAGTATGGATATGACGAGCTATGCCGGCGGCGGCGGCGGCGCAAGGCGTCACGAGCGTGCGTCGAAATCGAGGTTGTTGGACGTCGCCGGGGACTTGTCCGCATTCAAGGCGCGTTCGGACTCAGAACCCTTCGGAATGTTTGCGTCTTCACCGGGGCGAGTGAGTTGGCGGTTTGCTGTTGCCTCGTGGCTCGGATGCACGATATTGAACGGGCACATCGGCAGCTATGTTTGTCGCCCTCGGACGGGCCTCAGCAAGAGTGGATAGGCGGCGGGGATGGGCAATTGCAGCATACGGGGTTGACTCATCGTGCACAAGAGATACATGGGATGGCGAGGGCGATCGTGCGGGCTCGCTGGCGGAGTGGTTGCGTTCATGTGTCCGCTGGCGGTGAATATCGCTACGGTCTTGGGCGAGACGCATTCTGTACCAGATCAGTACCCGACTATCCAGTTAGCGATTGACGCTTCCACTAACGGCGACGAAGTCGTTGTGGCACCTGGAACGTACTTGGAAACGATCAACTTCAACGGCAAGGCGATCATCGTTCGCAGCTCAGGTGGTGCCGATGTCACGACGATTGACGGTCAAGGTAGCGGCAGCGTCGTGACATGTGACAGCGATGAAGGTGCCGAAACTGTGCTGGAAGGGTTCAGCATAACGGGTGGGGCGGGGACGGACCTGTTCTCAGATGGTCGCACTTGGGGCGGTGGGATGCTCAACAAGGGGAGCAGCCCGACCGTGAGCGCGTGTATCTTCGTCGCAAATACCTCCCTTCATGGCGGTGGTATGTGCAACTACCTTAATGCAAATTCGACCGTAACCGGCTGCCTATTCACGGCGAATACCGCGAACTCAGCGACTGCCGGCGGTGACGGTGGGGGCATGTTCACCTTCAGCAGCAACCCGACCGTGGCGGACTGCATGTTCAGTAATAATACCGCTGGATACGGCGGCGGGGGGGTGGGCGACGAGCAAAGCAACATGATTCTGACCAACTGCACCTTCAAGCAGAACACGGCGGGAGTTGAGGGAGGTGGGATGTACACAAGGAGTGGCTGGGGCGAACCGACCCTGGCCGGGTGTACATTCATCGAGAACGAATCCGGCTTACGAGGAGGCGGGTTGAGCAACGCGACCATCAATCAAATCGTGGCCAACTGCACGTTCACTGCCAATACCTCCACTTTGGGCGGCGGAATGTGGAACCAACAAAAGACCAATCCGACAGTGAGCGACTCTTTGTTCTGTGAGAACACGCCCGACCATATCTTTGGTCCGTATGACGACACCGGCGGCAACGAATTTGGCGACGATTGCGACCTCTTTCTCGACTGCAATGGGAATGGCATATACGACTGGATCGAGATACAGAAGGGACTTGCCGACGATGTAAACAGTAACGGCATTCCCGACGACTGCGAGTGCCTGGCCGACATCAGCGGCGGTGGTGTCGTCGATGCGTTCGACCTGGCGATCCTGCTCGGCGCGTGGTGTTCCGCGGTGAACGACCCCAATCCGCCCAGCCCACCCTGCCAAAACTGCTTCCCTGAGAATCTCGCCTTTGCGGACATCACGGGTCCAGCCAATGCGCCCGACGGTTGTGTCGATGCGTTCGACCTAGCCTTCCTGCTGGGTAACTGGGGCCCGTGCCCCTAACCAAAGGAGCGTCTGCGGGGGAGATCCGAGAGACATCCTGCGGCCGCCAACGCGCCCGCCCCTGAGCGACCGGCCAAGCGCGGCGGTAAAGACTCAGTAATTCGTGGATGTGCGTAGTGTTCTTAACCCCGCCTTTCCAACAAGGGCGTTCTCATGGAATATGAAGAGCAGTTCGAACGGGACTTCATGAAGAGGACTCAGTCTCTCCTGCGCGAGTACGATGAGCGCGCCGGGCCGTATGACGCAACTTTACTAGTGAACTGTCTCCTTGGTATGTTGGTCGTCCCGACAGAGACGTTTATCGAAAAGATTCCGACAGACCCTATTTCAGACCTCAAGAAATGGGGGATCTCGCACAGCAGCATTAAGAGTGTCGGAAAGAGGACCCCCAACAATCCACATCCTGACACGCTGCGAGGAGTTGTCTGGAACTTACGGAATGCTGTGGCTCATTTCGGCGTGACGCCGCTACATCAACGCGGCGAGTGCATAGGCTTTGAGTTTCGCGATGATATGGCCGGATTTACGGCAGAAATCAGCCTTGGCGAGCTGAGGCAGTTTGTCGAAAAGCTCGCAGAACATCTTGAGCGGAAACTTGCCGCATAATCAATCGTCACAGTTCGCTTCCCGCCTTGGGCAACCGAATTGGAGTCGTTCGGTCACAGAGGCATGACAAGGGGCAGGGTTCTTTGTCAGCAGCTTGTGGGCCCATTCATAGCAAGGCATGGAGCCGTTTGTTGACTGCTCATTCCGACGATTGATCTTCGGCAGCCGACTTCGGCTTGTCGGCACTTTCGCCGGGCGCACCGTCGATCGGAGGCAGTGCGTCGGGTCCGGGCAGCCCGAACACCTTGAGAAAATGCGTCGTCGTGCCATAGAGCATCGGTCGCCCCAGTTGCTCGGCCCGGCCGACGATCCTGATCAGCCGCCGTTCGAGCAGGCCGCGCAACACCTCGCCGCAGGCCACCCCGCGAATCGCTTCGATCTCCGCTCGCATGATCCCGCCCTCGCTGGAGCGGTAGGCGATGATGGCCAGCGTCTCCAGCGCGGCTGGGCTGAGTCTGGATTCCTGCCGCTGCCGGTGTAAGCGGGCCAGCAGAGGCGCGAACGCCGGCAGCGTCATCAGTTGCCAGCCACCGGCTAGCCGCTCGGCACGAAACGACCGGCCGGTTTGGTCGTACTGCGCGTTGAGCTGCTCGACCGCGGCGCGGATCATGGCCACGGCCCCTTTGCCCGCGATGCCCAGCAACTCGCCGAGTCGCTCGTCGGTCAACGGCCGATCCGTGCTCAGCAGCAGCGCCTCGATACGCGTGGACAACGGTTCGTCGGCACAGGCCGGCTGATCCTTGCAATCCGCGTCATCATCGAGGGCGGTGTCTGCGACCGATGCGGCAGGCTCGTCGTGCGCGTGGGTCATGGCGTATTACAGCGTACCACCGCCGTGGCGAATCGGGTTGCCCCGAGGCGATCACAGGCATCGCACCGGCCGGTCAGATCGCCCCGCCTCGATCGATCATGGCCCTGGCCAGTGCCTTCTTGGCCAATGCTCGCTGCTGATCGTGCTCGATCTGCGCCCGATCCTCGCCGGGGGCGGTGACGCGGGCGTTGGCCTCGGCCAGCTCCGCCTCGGCCGCCTCCACGCTCAGCCGTTCCGCGGCGGTGGCTCGACTGGTCAGCAATGTCAGCTCGCCGTCCTGCACCTGGGCAACGCCCCCTTCCAGCAAATACCATCGGCTGCCGCCCTCCGCAAAATCCAGTCGCAGCGATCCATACCCCAGTCGGCTCAACACCGGCGACTGACCGGCGATCACGCCGTGCTGGCCGTCGGACGCGGGGAACGATGCGTACTCCACCTCGCCGTCGTAGACCGTCTCGGTCGGCGTGACAATCGAGCAGTGGAAGGCCTTGGCCACGGGCAACTCCAGGGGCACAGCCCAAGGGCTGTGCCGGTCCGGTCCAGCGCGCCACAGTGTAGCGGCAAGTCATCGCAGCGCACAAGTCGGGCCAGACGACCCCGGCCGCATCTGCGCGCGCCGCATTTTTGGGGTCCCACATTGCGATTCCGGGGGGCTTGATTCTGAGGTACAAGTGAGGGTCGGTCTTTCTTGCGCGCGCTGGGGCGGCCGTGCGGGCCACTCAGCGCGCGCCAGCCGTGCCGCGTGCGCCATAACTTCGGCTAACCCAGGCCTATCTCGGCTTATCTCGCGCTAAGTCATCGCTTCGCAAGCGCATCGAGCCTTATCTTCGACCAACTCGTGCGCGCCGGGGCGACCTCAACCCACAGTGCGCGCAGAGACGTGGCTGCGCCGCGCGCCTAGAAGCATGTGCCGCAGGGGTTGCCGCCGGCGACGGAGCACCACTCGGCCAGCAGCTTTGCCAGGTCAAACGCATCGACGCGCCCGATTCCGGCACAGAATATGGAACCACGGAGAGCCACGGAGGACCAAGGAGATAAAGAAAGGATTCCGAATCCTCAAGCCCCAAGCCTCAGGACTCGCGCCTCAAGCCTCAAGCCCCAGGCCTCAAGCCTTCTAATCACGCTTCGGCCGATCCTCAAATGCACTCATGGCGGGATTGGAAGCGCCTCGAATAGTTTCGGTGATCAGGTGCGGCAGCACCGGGAGCCACGCGCCGCTAGACTCAAGCCTGCAAACGAACCGAGCCGGATCACGATTGACACACTTACGACCGAACATTACGCTAACAACACTTGGACTACAGGGGCGGCTGGTTGGATCTGCAAGCGTCGATGCAGGAGTTCTTCGAAGAGGTTGGCGTTGCCGACCGAGGTCCATCTGTTCTCTGCCGCTCTGAAGCTGACATTGTCAGTCAACCCATAACTGGTACATCCCACGTCATGCGACGAGCGTGGGAAGCGTTTGACTTGGACGGCATCTTGTGCGTCGAGACGCGTCCTGCGATCTACTTCAAACGCCTCAAGACTCTAGACAACCACATCATCCGGGAGCAGCACCGACGTTTCTGGAGCCATGGTGTTGCGCCAATGATGATGTTCGTGGGTGATAAGGAAGTCCGCGTTTACTCAGGGCTACGACCCCCTACCCGGGAACCTGACAGGGTCAACGAAGACGGTCGGCTCATCGCCTCCTTCGATCGAGTTAACGAACTCCTAGAGCTGCGGCAGTTCATGCATGCCGTTGAAACTGAGCAAGTCTACGGCCAGGAGGCGTACCGTCGGAGCTTCACCCCTCAAGATGCCGTGGACCGCAGACTTCTTAGGAATCTGCACGCGGCGCGCGAGCAACTGGTATCAATTCCGGGAACACGAAAGCTCCCCCTTAAGATTATCCATCGGTTGCTCGCTCGGATGATCTTCATTTGCTACCTGGAGGCGCGCGAAGTACTGAATGGGGATTATTTTGGGTGGCTTGGAGCTGGATCGAAGGCAAGTTTTGCCAAGATTCTTCGACTACACGAACCAACAGAGAAGCTGTTTAAACTGTTCCGCAAATTACAGAGGGACTTTCGTGGAAGCATGTTTGATGACGAAGAACTTCGCGAGGAAGAGGAGTACCTTAGAGATTCCCATGTTGCCATCTTGCGTCGACTCTTCTTCGATCAGGCTGATCTTGCTGACGATCAATTAACGCTTAACTTCGACCTCTATGATTTTTCTGTCATTCCCGTCGGAACCATCAGTGCGATCTATGAGGACTTCATAAGGGCCGAGGATTCCACAGTCCAGCGGGCTACTGGTACCTACTACACGCCACCACGACTCGTAGACTTCACATTGGATCTGGCACTTGAGAGCGACTTCGATCTAAGCGATAAGCGCGTACTGGACCCAGCTTGCGGTTCGGGCGCCTTCCTCGTTGCGGCGTTTAACCGGATGGCTGAATCTTGGGTGAGAAGACATCCTCGCAGCCGCAACGGTACGAGGGCGAGGGAGTTGTCTCGCGTATTGCGCAACCAGATTACAGGCGTAGACATAAACTCGACGGCGTGCCGAATCACTTGCTTCAGCCTGTACCTTGCCCTCCTTGACTTCCTCAATCCTCGCGACATCAGAGAATTGCCGCTCAAGGGCGGTCTACCGAAGCTGCTGCTGAGCCACGGCAAATTGCCTCGCGCAAACTCTCCGCAGACCGTTGTCGAAGGGGATTTTCTATCTTCCAACCTACCGGTCAATCGACAGTCATTCGATCTTGTGGTAGGTAATCCGCCTTGGTCTTCGCGCCGCGTGGGATCTCACGTGCATAAAGCCTTCAAGGGCTGGAAGGCGCGAAACAGTTCATCGGAAACGCCGGCTGATCAGATCGCCTATGCCTTTATGTGGCAAGTTCCCAAGTATCTCAAGAAGCATGGACGTGCCTGCCTTCTGCTTCCCTGGGGTGTCTTGAGCAATGCGAAAACCAGCGCCTTCCAGGCCCATTGGTTTAGTTGGTACTCCGTTGAGAAGATCGCTCAACTTGCGGATTTGCGGTTCTTCTTGTTTGACGGAGCCGACCATCCGGCCATAGCGATTCGTTTTCTAGATAAGCGCCCCATGATCGATGCGCACACGATCGCCTTTGTAGCACCTAAGGCAGGAGCTGCGGAACTCAATGGCGACAGAATCTCGATCTTGCCCGATGATTCCAGTACGATCGATCTTTCAGTCGTTCTTGATCGCGCGAAGACGGGCGACGCACCAGTCACTTGGTTTATGGAAACATGGTCGACACCTCGAGATAGGCGTTTCCTGAACCGTCTCCTGATGCTGCCGCGGCTGCATGAAGTGGCTGGAGCAGAATCGGAGCGAAAGCAGTGGTTGAAGGGACAGGGGTTTCAGCCCCATCGTGAAGGCGGGGCGACACGTCCTAACTACAACCCCTTCTGGAAGAAGATGGATCGTTATCTCGATGCCAAAGAAGATTTCAACTTTGTCCTTGTGCCCGGGAACTGCGAGCCGATTGGGAATCGATACAAGAAGTTGCACACCCGTCGTCCGGCAACATTGTTTAAGGGACCGTTAGTTCTCGTTAATCAGGGTTTTTCAAGAGTTGCGTTCTCTCCATTTGATGTTCTCTTTCAAGATTCGTTACAAGCGATCGCCGGGCCGCCGTCTGATCGGAAGCTGCTTATGTTCCTCACTGCCGTGCTCGCCTCGCCGCTGGCCCGATACTTTGTGTTTCACTGCAGCAAAATGAGCACCTACAGGTATCCCCAGTTTGCAGAGTTGATGCGATTGCCTTTCCCTCTACCGGAGATGGCTCCCGGAAAGGGCGCAAAAGACATCGTAGACACTGTTGCTAGAGTTATGTCAGGGCTTGCAAAAAGGTTGGCCCGGGGTGGACTTCGTGATGAGGCAGCAATTGAGGAGGCGAGAGACGAAACGGTTGAACCTGTCTATGAATACTACGACGTGGCTGCGAGCGAGCGGATTCTCATCGAGGATACTCTTACCGTGCTGAACCAGAGCAAGATGCCCAATCGTGGCTCCGAAGTCCTGACGATCGAGCCGCCACGATGGGAACATCGCCAACAATACTCCATATTGCTGCGGAACACATTGGAACAGTGGGGTAAGCGCAGCGGCACTAGACTGAGCGTACGATCAGTCGTCTCACCCGGCGCTGGACTGGCGGTGCTTACGCTGAGCAACAAGGAAGCCGTGGATCGACGCTATACCGAAAAAGACTCTTCCCACGCACTCGACGAAACTCTCGCCCGGCTGAGCAAACTGCTACCAAAGTACCACGGTTCGCTTGCATATCTGAGAAACTTAAAGGTCTTTGATGGCGACGATCTGCACATTGTCAAACCACTCACACGACGCCATTGGCTGCGAACTGCGGCCCTGAACGACGCCGATGAGATTGCGAGCGAGATTCTAATGTCATCTCGAAGGGCTGCCGTTTGAGTGTACGGGGGGACCCATACCGCTGGGCCTCATTGTTTCCAGACAATTGGGTGCCCGAGGCACTACGACTCATCTGTGATACTTGGCGAGAGTTCAGGAAACCGAGCGACGACGAAACTGAGCCAAGTATCACTGCACGGTTGGGGGCCGCGCTAGATTCACGGAACCGTCATAATGATGATTTCCCAGTTATGATCCTCACTGAACAGAACGCTCTCGGCAATGTTCCCGGACAGATCGATTTGTGCTTTTGCGCCGGCAGGCGACCAGAGGTCTATTTTGGATTTGAAGCGAAGAAACTCAACACGCGATCCGGGGACGGTTGGGCGTCCAAAGCTGACGCTTACACAAGTAAAGAGGGGATGGGTCGATTTATCTCCGGAAAGTACTCTCCCGAACAGAAGCACGCAGGAATGCTGGGGTATGTGATGGACGGAGATTGTCCGAGGGCCATTGCTTGCATAGGAGAGAAGATCGCGGATCGTCGTGCCGAACTTCAGATGAATCCAGACACGAATCTGCAGCAATCACAGCTGGTAGAAGATGAGAATGTCCTTGCTACCCAACATGAGATCCATCAACGACCGCTGACAATCCACCATCTCTTCCTTGCAGCTTGAATACAGTGTGCCCCCGGATACGCGGAAGGGGAGAGGGCACAAGAGGTGATCGCGCGACGGGACGCGGGCGGTGATTGTGATTGGGTGTTACGGGGGATCGGATGAAGGGCCGGCGATCCCGATTCCATCGGGACAGCTTTACAGAAAAGCCTCGGCGTTTACGTTATGGACACGCCCCCCAGTTGGCGAGCAATGCGAGTAGGTCGAGGATGCCGACGGTGCCGTCGCCGTCGAAATCCGGCGGGCAGGGCGTCTCGCACGGACCCCACGCGGTCAGCAGTAACAAGAGATCGAGGATGTTGATCCCGGCGCGCCGGGACCGTCGCCATTGAGATCGGCGGGGGCCGGGACCACTTCGATCACTGCCGGCCCGGTCGCGGGCGGGGTGACATAGAGCTCGGCGGCGGGAGCGCTTCGCGTTCGGAGGGATACCGGGCTGTGGGCAGCCGGGCTCGCTGGGGTGGGAGGACTCGGTGCGGAACGGTCGCGTCAACGCGGCGCGTGAGACAAGACCGCGACCACCGGTCGCGGCTTTATAAGGAGCGAGGACTCGGCGGCTCGCTGGGGTGGGAGGACTCGGTGCGCGACGATCGCATCAACGCCGTGCGTGAGAGAAGACCGCGACCACCGGTCGCGGCTTTGTGGGACGGGCGCGTGGTGGGGCGTGAAGCGAGCGGCGCTGAGGACGGCAAGGGCGCGGTTAGAATCGAATCTCGCCGCCGACGAACGGCCCGGAGAGCGTGGCATCGAAGTCGAAGGTGCCGTTGGTCGCATCCAGGCTGATGACTCGGTATCCCGCAAAGACTCCGAAGTTGTTCATCGGCCGCCAGCCGATCGTCGCCGAGGCGTCGATGAAGCTGACATCGATGTCCTGAATCGAGATGTACAGGCCGGCAACATCGGCGGTGATCAGGAAGTCGTCGATCGGCAGCTCGAAGTGGATGCCGGCCGTCGGAATGGGGATGTGTTCGTCGATGGTGTCTTGCAGCGAGGTGCCTTCGACAAGGAGCGACGCAGCGAGGTGATAGTACTCGACGCCGGCCATCGTCCCCAGTTGGAACCCGTGGTCCTCGATCGAGAAGAGCGAGAATCCATATTGAACGGTGATGTTGTCGAGATCGATGTCGGTGCGGATCAGGTCGCCGATGGGGATGGTCAGATCGCCAAAGGTGATGACCTGGTCGGCGAGCTGCCGGCCGGCTGATGCCAGGCTGAACCCGGATACCCGAAGGTTGTGCCTGCCCAGGTTGAAGTTGAGTTCTCCCAGGAAGATCGTCTCGAGATCGGAGACGCCAAGATCAGCATCGAAATCGAGCGATGTGGCGAGATCAAAGACGTTCTGGAGGCTGACGTCGCCCTCGATCTGTGGGAGCCAGATCAGGGGGCGTATGTTGACGAATCCGGCGCTGGGGATCTCGTTGGCGTCCTGGAGTGTCGTCGTGAGCGGGTATGCGTTGGCGGCGGCGAACGCGGTCATGGTGTTGGGCGCGAGCGCGACGATGCTCGTATCCCGGGGCGGTTGGGCCGGCGGATCGTCTTGTGGTGACCGGCCATGAGCCGAGGTCCAGGGAATCATCAGTTGCGTGGCGAGCACACAGGTCAACAGGCCGTGTCGCATCGATACTCTCCCGATAGGGGCGTGGCGTCTATGGGGCCGGTCGTGATCCGCATGAGTTCGGTGCGACGGCCGGCGTTCACGTTGGATCGGCAGGGCTTCGCCGGTCCATCAGGAAGAAAGGAGGCTCCAAGAACCTTTTTCAGCCCTTGTCCTCGGTTCCCCTCTGCGTGCTCTGCGACTCTGCGGTGAAGGATGGGGCGTTTGTGGGCGCGTCAGCGCGACTTGGCGGCGCGGATGGCGAGGTTGTAGTTGCGGTAGGCCGGCTCTTCGGTGACTTCGCGCACGATATGCGCGGCCAGCCAATGCGGAATCGTGATCTTGGCGTCGGGCGAGGGCAGCTCGACTTCGGCCAGGACCAGGTCCAATTCGTCAAACTCGTCGATCTCCCAGACGAGCGGCGCCGCGGTGATCAGGTATCGCGTCTTGCGCAGTCGCCGGCCGGCCGTGCGAGGCCAGACTTGCTCGAACTGTTTCAGCGTGATGGCCCGCTGCAGCTCCCGGCGGACGAGCCCTTCGCCGTGCTTGATCGTGTGCGAACAATCGACCGAGCCGTCCGCATGAGTCGTTCGGCGCAGCCGGCCCTCGGTGAGCTGGGAACCGGTCGCATCGAGATCGGCGGTGTGCTCGTCGGGCGGCAGGTATCCCTGCTCGATGCGATGGACGACGGCGTCTTTGGGGATCGCCGGCAGTTGAGCGAGCAGATAGGCCCGCTCGATTTCCAGCTGCGCCTGGCTCGCATCACCCTGCGAACTGAAGGAATCGGACACGATTGCGGCTCCGTTGTCTTGGGGCGGTTGCGCCTCAAGTGTAGCGATCATGGGAGGCGCGCACGTCAGTAAGCGGCCGAGCTGCGTCCGCTCGCTTACGGCGAGGGGCTCGCCACGGACACTCCATCTGCTCAACAAGCGCTCTAGGCCTTCCCGTTCAAGGCGCACAGAGCTGCGCCTGCTAGATCGCGCAGCCGCTGGTGCATGTGCGCGTCGTCGAGAAGAGATTGCAAGGCCCGTTGCAGGGCGGCGTCGGATTGACGGCTCACGCGGCGGTCGTAGCGGACCAGGGCCGCGGCAATAGCGGCGGCATACAGCCGGGCGCCCACCCGCCGGTCCGCCGATGTCTCGCCGATGATACGCATCGCCTTGTACACGCTCTTGGCCTGTTGCAGATGCTCAAGCGGAACATCGGCATCGGTCAACAGAGCCACCGCGGACCGATGGGAGGGATCGATGTCTCTGGCCAGCCAATCTGCGGTGGCCATGGCCGGATCGACCGGCGCTTCCAGGGCTGAGCGAAACGCCTCTCTCAACTGATCGTCCATGGTTGTGCTCATGCTGGCGGCTCCAGATCTCGTAGCAATTGATGCAGTTCGTCTTCGATCTCGGTGGGGCTGCTTAGGGTTTGGCCGACTTCAAGGTACAGCGCGGCGACGAAGCGACGCTTGACGGTGACCATCATGTTCCTAGCCTGTGATGTATCCTTGAGGCCGAGGCGCCCCACCAACTCCGCATAGTTGGTGGGGGGTTCGCCCAGAAGCAGGGGGCGAGCGACGCGATGCTCAAAGACCGTCCAATGGGCGTCCAGGCCGTCGGCCAGGCACTCGGCTCCAACGGTGTCCAGCACGCGCCTGATCAAGGTGGCGGTCCACTGATAACAAAAGGCCTGGTCCGGTGTGCGATGCGAGGGCGTCGGCGGAAGGTTCGCGACGATCAGTTGTGAGTCGGTCAGTTTCAGCGGCTTCTGCCGCCGCTCACTGCGCCACATGCGCCTCTCGCGGCGGTGCTGCTGGCGCAGATAGTTCTTTACGGCGGTCAGCAGCAGGTTGCGGAATCGTCCGTGATGCGGATCGGCGCCGGCGCAGAGGCGGCGAGAGATGATGATGTCGCAGACGAAGCCTTGGGTGAGGTCGGCCGATTCGTGGACGTCGCGGCCGGTTGAGCGGATGTAGGCATACACAGCCGGCCAGTACCGCCGCAGGAGCCGCTCCAGGGCGTCGGCGGCGGCCTGCTCGTCGGCATGGCCGGCCTCGACGATCAGAGACCAATCGGTGTGCGATGAACCGGCTTCGACCAGTTGCACGCGGGACCTCCCAATGGCGGGACCTGGCACGGTCTGAGGCCGTGGCCCCGCATAAGTATCTATGCCGCCCTCGGAGCAATATTGCGCGCCGATACCCAAAAAAGGTGAAAAAAGTCGCCAGGGACGGGTGGCAGGGCCCTGCGGCGTCAGGAATCCGTGTTGATCGGGACCTGGTCAGTGATCTCGAGCCCGAAGCCGGCCAATCCTCGAAGAGTCTTGGGGTGGTTGGTGAGGATGCGCAGCCGGCACAACCCCAGATCGCGAAGGATCTGGCTGCCGATGCCGAAGTCCCGCCGGTCCATCGGGTGGGTCTTTGCGGCGACGCCGTCGCAGCGGGTCAGGTCCGGCGCGTTGGGGTCATCGAGGGCCGGTCGCTTGATTCGTTGTAGCCGGCCGCGGAAATCATCACCGACGCCTTCGGGTCGCAGATAGATGAGCGCTCCTCGGCCGGCCTGGTGGATCATCCGCAGCGAGGCTCGAAGCTCCCGGCCGGTCGGCCTGGTCGCTTCATCGAAGATGTCGCCCAGCAGATCACGGCGGTGCATACGCACCAGGACCGGGTCATCGATCTGGCGAGCCCGGCCGGTGTCGTCCAGATCGCCGATGCCACCGACGGTCAATGCCAGATGCGGCAGAGGATCGATTGTGCTCTGGTAGGCGATGAGGTTGAACCGGCCGTAGGGCGTGTCGATGGGGGCGCCTTTGGCCGGATCGATGCGCTCGATGAGCCGCTCGCGGGCCAGGCGATACTCGATGATCTGCTCAACGGAGCACATCTTCAGGTCGTGCGCGGCGCACAGCGCGTCGAGTTCGCCCATTCGGGCCATCTCGCCGTCTTCGCGGACCACCTCGATGATCAGCGCAGCCGGATGCCCGCCGGCGAGGCGAACCAGATCGACCGAGCCCTCGGTCTGACCGGTGCGCACCAGGACACCGCCGGGGCGGGCGCGCAGCGGATTGATATGGCCGGGACGGACGAAGTCCTCCGGCGTGGTGTCGGGATTGATGATGAGCTGGATCGTTCGGGTGCGGTCGGATGCGGAGATGCCGGTTCCGTTGCCGTGCCTGGGATGGGCGTCCACGCTCACGGTCAATGCGGTCCCGTGAACGCTGCTGTTGGCCGAGGCTTGCGGGGTCAGATCCAGGCGATTGCAGTCCTCCCTGGTCAGGGCCAGGCATAAATATCCGCCACCGATGCGGGTCATGAAGTTGATGATGGCCGGGGTGACCTTCTCGGCGGCGCAGACGAAGTCACCCTCGTTCTCGCGCGCCTCGTCGTCCACGAGCACGATGATCCGCCCGGCCCGCAGCTCATTGAGGATGTCGGGAATCGGCGACAGCGGCATGGCAGTAAAGTGTAGGAGCGATGAGTGATGAGCGATGAGTGATGGGTAATGAGAGTTTAGCGGCCGGGCTTGCCCCGGCGCGAGGGGAGATCGGCCGCGTGGCTTCTATGAGGATGTCAAGACCGAACGTGGCGCGGGGAACCCCATGCACAACGGCCGCGATACCGCCGATCACGACGTACTTCACATCATGGCCTTGAAAGGATGCGAATACGGCCTGAAGTCGGTTGAGCATGCTTCCTATCTGCGATCTGGGGATTGTTTTCGAACGCCAGGTCGGTGATCGCGCAGAGGTAGTCCATTCGCTCGGCTAGCGACAGCGTCTGGAACCACCGCGCCTTGGCCTGCGGCGTCTCCTCCCGCCGATCATGTGAAATGCCCTTGTCCATAAAGATCCATCAGAGTATATGGCAAACGGCGTGGGTAGCCCGAGCCGCGGTCTGAATTGATCCCCGTCCACTCCTTCAGAGACCGTTTCTTCGCGGGTTTCAGAGCAATCGTCACGAGGACTGGCTTGCGGGATCGTTGGGCGTCGCATGCAGGTGAATGAGCATCCCTATACCGAAGACAAAGAAAACGATGCTACAGCCGACGCAAAGCAGACCTGCGGCCCCGCTCTCTTCTGTAGAAATATATCGCTCGCGGTTCGCCAAGTCATCGACGTCCATATCGGAAAGTCGTTCGCCTCGCAGAAACTTTTCGTATGCCTCGCGCTGGCGCACCGGGCCAGGTGAGACATATGATCCTTGGCTCTCGCTAAACACGATGAGACTGACGAACAAACACAGCACTGAAGCCACAAGGCAGACTATGGCCCCAATGAGATGATTCGATCGCTTCTCTTTGATAGATTCTTGGATGGCCTTCGCTCTTAGCGATGCTTTAGCAGCCGCGTCAACCTTGAAGCCGCACTTCGGACATGCGTCTGCCGTCTCACTGAATCGCTTCTTGCACGCCGGGCACTCCACCAACATGGTCTGGGCGACGGCCGGCCGGGTCCCAGGGGTGGCATTGGTTGGCTTCGGGGCCGTGTAGGGCTCGATGGATTCGGTGAACATCCCGCGTCGACCAGCCTCGACCAGCGCATCCCTTTCGGTCGCGGCTTCAACGACAATGGGCTGAACCGGTGTGCCCGTCTGCCGATCGACACCGCATATCCGATATCGCATGAGTACCCGATCTCTGGCTGCTCAACGGCTCTCGGTCAGTTGCCTGCTGCGATGAAAGGACATGACCGCTCCGACTCCTCCATGCACGCTCGTCCTAGGGAATCGCTTCAGGGTAACCCTCAAACGCAATGCATGCCTGGGCTTCGTCTGGCCAGTTCAGCGGGTTGCACCCAGGGGCTAACTTGTAGTTGTCTCCTGGCATACGAGTCTCCTGGTTGACCGCCAAGGCGTTAAGAGGCGGCCAACCATTCTCACTACACCATGCAGCGACTTCTTGTAAGAACCGCCCAACCGATCTAACGACCTCGGGAATGCCCGCTTGCTCACACAGGTCCCCGTACGCAATCACGCAGGAATCAATGTTCCGACCCGCCGAATCTGCTGACTGGCAAACATGCCGGTGATGGTCAAGGAGGGCCTGAGCTAGTGCACGGGCCGGTGGGCTCAATTCGACTGCCGGTGATCGAGAGTGCTCCATCGAATGTGCCTTGCATGGATCAGGTCAGAAACCGCGACATATCGTCCCATTGCGGGCTCGGCTGTCAAGTGGTGGTTGTCGGAGAAAGGGCGATAGCGCCACGCGACGTGACCCCGCCGCGGGGGCGCTGCGGCTCGCTACACTGCCCCCATGGCCAGCAGTGCTCAACGGCGCCGCCACGAACAATGGCTGATGCAGCTGACGGCGATTCCCACCGCGGCTGGACGGGAGGACCGCGTTATTGCGTGGATCGAGAACTGGCTGACGCGCCGCAGAAACCTGACGCTGCGACGTGACGCGGCAGGAAACCTGATCATCACCCGCAAGGGACGCCGATCCGCCCGGCCGATCTTCATCACCGCTCACCTTGATCATCCGGCGTTCGTGGTCCGCGACGTCATCGACGAGCGCACGATCGAGCTGGAGTTTCGTGGCTCGGTACACGATCCGTACTTCGAGAACGCGAAGATTGAGATCTTCAGCGACGACGACTCGGCACACCGTGCGACGATCACCGAGCTCGATTTGGCCGCGAAGCCGTTTAGGCGTGTCATCGCGCGCATGGGACGAGCATCAAACACACTGGTTGCGGGCGATATCGGGCGGTGGGCGTTGGGGGGGTGGGGCGCCCGGCCGACGGTCGTCACCGGAAGGCTGTATGCGCCCGCTTGCGATGACCTTGCCGGGGTTGCCGCAGCGCTGGCCACGATGGACGTTCTGCGGAACCGCAAGGGGGCCGGGAACGTGGGCCTGCTGCTGACCCGGGCCGAAGAGATAGGCTTCGTCGGAGCCGTCGCAGCGTGCAAGAAGCGATCCGTGCCCAAGACCGCGAGACTCATCTGCCTGGAGAACTCCCGCAGCTATCCCGACTCGCCCGTCGGCGCCGGGCCGATCCTCCGAGTCGGCGATCGGTTGAGCGTGTTCAGCCCGGCGCTCACCAATCGTCTCAGTGCGCTGCTGAGTGAACACCGCAAGAAATATCCCCGGTTCAAAGCCCAACGCAAGCTCATGCCCGGCGGAGTGTGCGAAGCAAGCACGTTCAGTGCCTATGGCTATGAATCAACGTGCGTGTGCCTGGCGTTAGGCAACTATCACAACATGGTCGATATCGACGGCGTCCTGGGCGGCCGCCGACCGGCGAACGTCGGCCCGGAGTTCATTTCGCTCGACGACTATCACGGCATGATCGAGCTGCTCATCTTCTTCGCCGCGCGGCTTGACGGTCAGCGGGTCGGTCGGATCGTGGATCGGATGGACGATCAGTTTCGTGCCCACGGCCGGCTGCTTGGCTTGAAGTGATACGAAAACGGGGGTCGGGAGTCGTCTGGGCACCCGTTTGGGCATCGAGGCATCGAGGCGGGTGCAGAGCCGTACCGTGTCGGGGCGGTCCGCGGCGACACGCCGTGGCTCTAGGCGCCCCGAGATTTCGACGGGGGTGATTCGGTCGGCGCGCCGTTGGGAAGCGGCGACGCCAGCAGCTCGATTCCCACCCGCTGGACGTGGGTGGGGGTGGCGGCCAGCGCCGTGAACCGGGCGTCGTGGGCCTCGAACGTCTCGCCGACCTTGGGCACGTGGCCCAACTGGGCGAGAAGGAAGCCTGCGATTGTATCGAAGTCATCATCCTCCGGCAGCGTGAGTCCGAGCTGTTCGTTGAGGTCGTCGATGTGGTATCGCCCGTCCGCCTCGGCGTGGCGGTCGTCGATGGTCACGAGCACCGGCTCCTCGCCATTGGGTTCGTGCTCATCGTGGATCTCGCCGACGATCTCTTCGAGCACATCCTCGATCGTGACCAGGCCGGCGGTGCCGCCATATTCGTCAATGACCACCGCCATGTGGACTCCGTTTTTCTGGAAGTCGGCCAACAGCTCGCGTACGGGCTTCGTTTCGGGAACGATGATGGGCTGGCGCAGAAGAGGATCGAGCTTGAAGTTGTTTGCGTCTTCGCCGAGATACCGCACGAGGTCCTTGACGTAGAGGATTCCCTCAATGTGGTCGAGGTTTCCTTTGTAGACGGGAATGCGTGAATAGCCGACCTCGGCGATGAACGAGCGAATCTCAGCGAGATCGTCGGTGAGCTCGATGCCTTCAATATCGGTGCGGGGGGTCATGATCTCTCCCACATCGGTGCTGGCGAACTCGACGACATTCTCCAACATGTCGGCCGCGTCCCTGTCCAGTCCACCTTCGCGCTTAGTCTCTTCGATGCTGCGCAACAATTCGGACTCGCGCTGCTCATCTTGTTGAGAACTGGCGCCGCTGAGCCGGCGGACCACCTCGTCTATAAACGAGACACCCTTGAGCAGCGGGTAGCATCCCCATGTGATCGACCTGACGACCGGGAGCCCCGACGCGAGCAGTGCGCCGCCGGCATAGCGAGAGATAGCCGAGGCCAGCACACTGGTGCACACCCACAACATCAGGGCGGAGATCACACCGCTGATCAGCAGGTCGGGCCAGGTGAGGGTTGCCTCAGCTCCCAGGTCTACCACCGCCGCAAGCACCAGGACGAAGACTCCCAATCGCGTCGCGGTACGAACCAAGGACACTGCGAAGATCGCCGAGTCGAACTTGGCCGCATACCAATGGGCTCCTTCCGGCTTCCCTCGCGAGTCCAGAAGCTGCCTCACAGCGGATGGACTCAGCCGCAGCAGGGTCAGATTCAACGCGGCCAGGTAGGCAGCGGCGAACAGCATCGCCACCGCCATCCAGACATACAGATCAGTCAATGCAGTGGTCCCCGGTCACGTTCTTGCTGGGGCGATCGTCGTCGTGACCCGACGGATCGCGCGCGAACGTTCGGCCGACGCCGATGGCGGACAGGATACGGTCCTCCTCAGCGTGCATGGCCGTGAAGCCTTCTTTGGTCTGATCATCGAACCCGGCGCAGTGAAGCACGCCGTGCAGCGCATACAGCAGCAGCTCCTGCTCGATGGGGATACTCCGCTCGGACGCCCCGCCAGCCGCAACATCGACGCAGACGACGATGTCCGCGTCGATCGCGCCGCCGGGCGCCGCATTTGCGAACGCCAGCACATCCGTGGAATCATTGACCTGCCGGTGCGCGCCGTTGAGCGTGCGCATCTGTTCCTCGCCGACGATGGCGATCGCAAGACGTTGGATCGGACGATTGATGTGCGCCAACGTCGCCGTAAGCTGGTCGCGTATCCACGGCACGTCGATGCGACGAGACTCGGCGGCGCACGTCATTTCCACGACAGCTTCGGCCGGCGGACACGGCGGTGCGTTCATCTCCATGCAGGCGGCGGGGTCGTGACGTTCGGGAGGGTTATCGGAGTCCGACGATGGATCCGCAGCCGATTCGTCGCGGTCGTCCGCTAGTGCCGTGGAGCAGCGTATCGTGGAAGCGTTTTGGTTCATCGGTCGCCAGGCGCGGCCTGCCGGAGGCCTCGCCACGTCTCACCGCCGATAGGATACGACCCTTTTCGGCGTCTTGCCAGAGAAAATCCAGTGGCGGCCGAAAGAAGGCACGATCGCCTTGGACGGGCCTTGGCGGCCCAGCCGGCGGCAATCCAGGCCGCGATCAGGTGGCCCCGATGCCCAGGGGCACTAGGGACGGTCTTACGCGGGCCTCGAACTCATCGCGGAACTTGTTGACGATCGTGCGGATGGCCCAGTTGTTGCCGTCGGCGAGTCCGCAGATGGTCGTGCCGGACATGATCCCCATCGACCCCGCCAGCTCCAACAGCAGATCCAGGTCTTTGCTGGTGGCGTTCCCCTGCTCGATTCTCACGAGCAGCTTATAGACCCACGAGGTGCCTTCGCGGCACGGCGTGCACTGGCCGCACGATTCGTTGGCGAAGAACCGCGCGATGTTGCGGGCCACCGCGACCATGTCGGTGTCCTCGTCGAAGATCGTCGGGCAGGCCGTGCCCAGGCCCATGACCTGGTACTTTCGGCCGATGTCGAAGTCCATCTCGGCGTCGAACTGATCGGGCCCCAGCGCGCCCATACTCACGCCGCCGGCGATCGCGCCCTTGAACTTCTTGCCGCCACGCATCCCGCCGCAATAGTCCTCGACAAGTTTTCGCAGCCCGATTCCTAAGTCCACCTCATAACAGCCCGGGCGGTTGACGTGCCGGAGACGCCCATCAGCTTGGGGCCGAAGCTCGGCGGGCCGCCGATGGACGATTCGCAGCCCATGGATTTCCACCAGTCTGCGCCGTGCCGGACGATCGGGCCGACGGCGGCCAGCGTCTCGACATTGTTGACGATGGTGGGCCGGCCGAAGAGTCCCTTCACCGCGGGGAACGGCGGCTTGACCCTCGGCCAGGCCCGCTTGCCCTCGATGCATTCCAGCAGGCCGGTCTCCTCACCGCAGATGTACGCGCCCGCGCTGCGGTGCAGATAGCACTCGGCGACAAAGTCGCTCGCGCCACTCAGCAGTCCCGGTTTGCCGAAGATGCCGTGCTCATAAGCCTCCTGGATCGCGCTCTCGACAACCTTGATCTGATGGCGGTACTCCCCACGGATGAAGAAGTATGCGGTGTCGAGCCGGCAGGCGTAGCAGGTGATAGCAATCCCTTCGAGCACCAGGTGTGGGTCGAAGTCAATGAGCAGCCGATCCTTGAACGTGCCCGGCTCGGCCTCGTCGCAGTTGACGGCGAGATACCGCCGCCCGCCATCGGGCTCCGGCAGGAACGACCACTTGAGCCCGCAGGGGAAGCCCGCTCCACCCCGGCCGCGAAGCTGGGAGTCCTTGACCATGTCCACGATGGCTTCGGGCGTCATGTCCAGCGCGGCCCGCAGCGTCTCGTACCCCTCGGTCTTGACGTACTCGTCGTAGCCGACGATGTGGCGGCCCTTCGGATCGCCCCACGGCGCGGTCGGGATTCGCTTACAAAGAACGGGTTCGGTAACAGGCATGGCTAGGGGTTAGGGACTGCTTGGTTCATCGCGCTTGAACTCAATTTCCTCGATGGTCGTTCGCCGAAGGGTCATGGTATCGCGGTCCTCTTCCTCGACGGCCTTGTTCACGACGATTCGTTTCCTGCCTGGATCGGTCCTGATCGCCTTGACGATGTGGCCGACGAACTCGCCGAGGTAATGCATGAGTGGCTTTTTGCTTGCGCTGCGCATTGGTCACAGTCCGCGGCTCAGTCAGGTAGATTCTCCAAGAGTTGATCGAGCTTCTCGATCGTCAGGTGTTCGTGGAGATCGTCGTTTATCAGCGCCACCGGCGCGGTATCGCATGAGCCGAGGCATTCCAGGGCCAGCAGCGTGAACTTCCCGTCATCGGTCGTCTCGTGCGGCTCGATGTCGAGCTTGCGGCGCAGATGATCGAGGATCGCCTGGTGGCCGCAGATCTCGCAGGCGATTGACTGGCAGACCGCGATGACGTGCTTGCCGGTCGGCTCGGTCGTGTACTCTTCGTAAAACGAGGCGGTGTCGAGCACATCTGCGGGCGTGATCTGAAGGAACCGAGCGATCTCCACCATCGCCTGGTACGCAACACAGCGATAGCGATGCTGCACGTCGTTGAGGATCGGCACCAACGCGCCCATCGCCTTCTCATACCGAGGCAGGAGTTCGGCCGTGTACTGCTGCTTCATCTTCGGCGTGAGGTACGGCTGGTCACGCTGCTCGATGACCGTGGTGGCGGAAGGCTTTACGGTCCAGGCCATGGGGCGCTCCAAAGGGATGCGTCAGAATCCGCTGGCGGGGGGCCGCGGCTGGCTGATCACCGATCCAGCTCCGCGGCGATGATGTTCAGCGACCCCAGCACCGCGACGGTGTCGGCGAGCTGATGCCCCTCCAGCAGTTTGGGCAACACCTGAAAATGGATGAACGACGGCGGGCGGGTCTTCGCGCGCCAGGAGCATTTCGTTGCGTCGGCGACGATGTAGTAGCCAAGCTCGCCGTTGGGTGATTCGATCGCGCTGTACGCTTCGCCGACGGGCACGTCCCAGCCACGATTGTCCATGAAGATCTCAAACAGTTGGATCGTCGCCTCGATAGACCCGTAGACATCACCTTTTTCCGGCACGTTGTACTTCGAGTCGATCGCGACGTTCATCGGCCCCTTCGGAATGCGGTCGATGAGCTGGTCGATGATTCGCCGGGATTGCTGCATCTCCTCCATGCGGACCAGGAATCGGCAGAGGCAGTCGCCGTCCTGAGCCACCGTGATCGAGAACTCGACCGGCTCGGCCCCTTGGCCGTCCCAGTTGTCCGCATAGCAAAGGTATGGCTCATCCTTGCGGAGATCGCGGCGAACCCCCGACGCTCGGGCGTTGGGGCCGGTGAGGCTCCAGGCGATCGCGTCCTGGGCGCTGATCTCGCCCACTCCTTGGAGGCGATCCACGAAAATACGGTTGCGCTTCAGCAGGACCTCAATGTCCTTGATCGCCTTGGGCAGCCGCTCGTCGATGAACGCGCGCACCATGCGCCCAAAGACTTCATCGTCCGGGAGGTCCAGCATCGCTCCCCCGACGCGGGTCCAATCGGGATGGAACCGCTGGCCGGAGATATAGTCCATGATGTCGTAGATGAACTCGCGCTCGTTGAAGCCGTAGAGAAACCCGGTGAAGGCGCCGAGGTCCAGCGCTGCGGCTCCGCAGCTCAGCAGATGGTTCTGAATCCGCCCGAGCTCCGCAAGGATCGTCCGCACAACCTTGCATCGCGGCGTCAGGTTGATGCCGAACAACGCCTCCACCGCGTGATGCCAGGCAATGTCGTTGACGATCGGGCTGATGTAATCCATTCGGCTGACGGTGCAGACGTACTGGTTGTAGTCGTGGTGTTCGGCGAGCTTCTCGAAACCGGAGTGCAGGTAGCCAATGTGGGGGGTGGCCCGCACCACCCGCTCGCCGTCCAGCTCCAGGACGATCCGCAATGTCGTGTGCGTCGCCGGATGCTGCGGGCCGAAGTTGAGCACCCACCGCTCGGGCGCATCGCCGCGCTGCGTGAGATACTCCGTGGTCTCGATGTCCACGTCGTAACCTTCATCTGGGGCGAGGGTGTAGGGCATGGCAGGCAGCTTTCAGCGGTCAGCCGTCAGCTTCTTTCCCTTAGCCCCCGGCTCTGCCGGGGGATAGACCACATTGTGACAGCCTTCACAATCCGCAGAAGTATACGGCACGACAGGCCAACCGGCACGGCTCCAGCGAGCCAGGCGAATCGTTTGAAATGGGCTTGTTTAGCCGGCGGGCTACGCCCGCCGGTGCCTGGACGCGTAGCGTCCCGGCTAATGAGAGCTGATAGCAAACATCCCAACTATCCCCAATTGGCCAACAGCGCTAGCAGGTCGAGGATGCCCACGGTGCAATCGCCGTCGAGATCGGCTGGGCAGTCCTCGCAATCAGCGCACGGCCCCCACGCGGCGAGCAGTTGCAGCAGGTCAAGCACGCCGACGTTGCAGTCGCCGTCGAGGTCGCCCAGCGGAACGTCGGCTCCCCAGCGGGCCCAGAACGCGGACACATTCCCGCCGGCCGTGGTGAAGTTGCCCCCGGCGATCAGCTCGCCGTTGTACACGGTCGAGGTTCGCACATATGTGTAGTAAGAAAGCGCTGCCCCCATCCCGCTGCCCAGGGGCGACCAGGTCGTGCCATCCCAACGGACGATGTGGTTGGCCGGCGTCCCGCCGGCGGTGGTGAAGTAGCCCCCAGCGATCAGTTCGCCGTTGTATTCGGTCACGGAAAGCACTCTGCTGTTCATTCCGCTGGCCAATGGCGACCAGGTCGTGCCTTCCCAGCGGGCGATGTGGTTGACGACCGTCCCGCCGGCGGCGGTGAACTCGCCGCCGGCGATCAGCTCGCCGTTGTAGACCGCCAAGGCACCGACGGACGTGATGGGGCAGTACTCGCCGCCGCATACCGTCATCCCGCTGCCCAGGGGCGACCAGTTCCTCCCGTCCCAGCGGGCGATGTGGTTGGCTCCCTTCCCGCCGGCGGTGAGGAAGTTGCCCCCGGCGATCAACTCGCCGTTGTACACCGCCAGAGCAGTTACGGCAGGAGTGCAGCCGTACGGATCGGCGCATCCGGTCATCCCGCTGCCCAGTGGCGACCAGCTCGTGCCGTCCCAGCGGGCAATGTGGTTGGCCGGCGTTCCGCCGGCGGTGGTGAACTCGCCCCCGGCGATTAACTCGCCGTTGTACACGGTCAAGGCCCACACCACGCTGTTCGTCCCGCTGCCCAACGCCGACCAACTCGTGCCGTCCCAGCGGCCGATGCGGTTGGCTTCCTTCCCGTCGGCGGTGGTGAAGGAGCCCCCGGCGATCAACTCGCCGTTGTACACCGTGAGGGCGAGCACAGTGCTAGTGCTGTTCATCCCGCTGCCCAGGGGCGACCAGGTCGTGCCGTCCCAGCGGGCGATCTTGTTGGCCTCCGTCCCGCCGGCGGTGGTGAACCAGCCCCCGGCGATCAGCTCGCCGTTGTACTCGGTCAGGGCACGCACGCTGCCGTTCATCCCGCTGCCCAGGGGCGACCACTGTGTGCCCTCCCAGCGGGCGATGGAGTTGACGACCGTGCCGCCGGCGGTGGAGAACTCCCCCCCGGCGACCAGCTCGCCGTTGTACTCAGTCAGGGCGGACACGTATGTGGCGCCGGGGTCCTCTGTCATCCCGCTGCCCAGGGGCGACCAGGTTTGACCGTCCCAGCGGGCGATGTGGTTGGCCGAGGTCCCGCCGGCGGTGTGGAACCAGCCCCCGGCGATCAGCTCGCCGTTGTACTCGGTCAGCGCCAGCACCCGGTGGCTCACGCCGCTGCCCAGGGGCGACCAGATTGTGCCATCCCAGCGGGCGATGTTGTGGGCCTCTGTCCCGCCGGCGGTGTAGAAACTGCCGCCGGCGATCAGCTCGCCGTTGTATAGGGTCAGGGCAAACACAAATGTCACATATGGGTAGCCCCCCCTCATCCCGCTGCCCAGGGGCGACCAGGTTAGGCCATCCCAGTAGGCGATATTGTTGGCCGGCGTCCCGCCGACACTGCTGAAACCGCCCCCGGCGATCAGCTCGCCATTGAATACGGTCAGGGCCCGCACGAACGAATACGGACCCCCAATCCCGCTGCCCAGCGGCGACCACTGTCCCGGCGCGCCGGGATCCCATCCCGGCGCGCCGGGATCCCAGCGAGCGATGCGGTTGGCCGACGTTCCGCCAGCGGTGGTGAAGCCGCCCCCGGCGATCAGCTCGCCGTTGTACACGGTCAGCGCAGACACGTGCGGGTATTCACCCCCCATCCCGCTGCCCAGGGGCGACCACGTGGTCCCGTCCCAGCGGGCGATGCGGTTGGCCGCCGTCTCGCCCGCGGTGGTAAACTCCCCCCCGGCGATCAGCTCGCCGTTGTACACGGTAAGGTCATAAACATTGTTGTTCGTCCCGCTGCCCAGCGGCGACCAGCTCGTGCCGTCCCATTTGGCGATGTTGGTCGCGACAACGTCGCCCACGACGGAGAACGAGCCGCCGACGTACAGGGCCGGGCCGGTGCCGTCGTCATAGACCGCCGTGGCGTACACATCGCCGTTCAGCCCCGGCAGGCCCTCGCCCGGCAGCCACTGGTCCGTGCACTGGGCCGAGGCCGGCGCCGCGGCAAAGAACACGGCCCCGAGCATCCCCAAGACGGCCAGAGAATGACGGTTCGCGTGCATGCCATTGCCTCCCTTGAGATCGATCACAAGGTCCAGGCGCCCCTCGCGTCCGTGCATGTGGGCGCGTTGCGCCCCTGTCGCAGGTCAGCGCAATCCCCGACACATTATACCACACCGATTCTGAAAGTAGCAGTGCTGTCGTGAGCAAAGGGCATAGCCGGCGGGCTACGCCCGCCGGTGCCGGGACGCGTAGCGTCCCGGCTAATGAGAGCTGATAGCAGACAATCCAACTATCCCCAGTTGGCCAGCAGCGCCAGCAGGTCGAGGATGCCGACGGTGCAATCGCCGTCGAGATCGGCTGGGCAATTCTCACAATCGGCGCACGGGCCCTGCGGTCAGGGCTCACGAACCGACAACTGTCCCTTGCGCGTGTAGTTGATGGACTCTGCCAGAAGGCGCGCGGCTTCCTGGTCGGCGTGGAAGCCCATCGAGTTCTCCGATTCGACAAAGTCCAGTAGAAACTGCGCTTTGCGCTGAAAGTCACGAGCTTCGGCAAGTTGTTCGTCAGTCGCTCCAGACTCGCGAGCCGCCTTGATGTCACCGATCAAGTCCATAAGGGCGTCCATGGTCAGGTTCCGCAATTGAAAGGTGCGATGCTGAATCACCTCGGCTCGCGCTTTGAGTTCGGCCTCGGGAACCTTGTGACAGGTCTGACAGGCGTTGTTGATGTTCAGGAGCGGACTGCGCACATGGTGATCACTGATCTTGAGCGCACCGACACGCTGGTAGGGCATGTGGCAGTCCACACACGCCACACCCGCTCGAGCATGAATGCCCTGGCTCCACATCTCAAACTCCGGATGCTGAGCTTTCAGGACCGGAGCGCCGGTCTCGGCGTGCGTCCAATCCTTGAACCCCACTTCGTCGTAATAGGCAAGGATCTCGTCGGCCTTGAGGCCATTGAACCACGGGTACGTGAGGCGTTTTTCCGGGCCCTTGAAATAGTATTCGACGTGGCACTGCGCGCACACGTAGGAGCGCATCTCCTGGCGCGTCGCCATGGTATTCACATCGTAGTCCTTGACGCCCTCACCAGCCTTCACGACACGGATGCCTTCCATGAAAGCGGGACGCGTGACGCGCAGCTGCATGGTCTGCGGGTGGTGGCAGTCAATACAGCCCACGGGATGGCGAACATGTTCGCTGGCCTCCTGGTAGGACATCTGGTTGATCTTCTCGAAGCCTTTGACGAGATCGCCATCGCCCAGTTTCATGTACGGCACATACAGGGAGGCGTGGCAGTGCAGGCACGTGCCGGGCTGCGGCGCCGCCTGCTGCCGCCCGGTGTATGTCTGATCTTCGAGCATATACGCGTGGCCCCGTTCCTCGCGGAAGTCAACGGCGAACGGGTACCCGGCCCACATGATCCTCAGACGAGGGTCTTGCTCGATCTTTGATTGTGCGACAACCGAGCGCGGGTCAGCGTCCGTCGGAGTCCGCGGCATCGCCTCACTTCCACCGAAGCGCGTTCGCTGCATATCCACCGTGCGCAGGTAGCCATCGTACTGCAGAGGGAAGTTCTTGCCCCAGAGTGAAGGGTCTTCGGTCTCGTCCGTAAGCTCAACGACGCGGAAGAACGGGTTCTTCGCATCCTGCTTGTGTTCGAAGATGCTCACGAGCAGCCCGACCAACCCGAAGGTAACCACCGCTGTCAGAGCAACGATCCCTCCGAGGAATACGAGAGACTTGCTCCGCCCGGGCCCTTTGTTCTCCCCAGCAGAGTCCTTGGTCTTGTCAGTCATTCTGGCTGCCTTGCGCAATGCGGTTCATCTCCCCTTTCCTTCAACGTGGGTGTCCAACCTCCACGTGGCATCGGACGCACGACATGGCGTCTCCTTGCCGAGGCGAACGGTCAATTGCGTGGACGATGTCCTCGTGGCAACGGCGGCAAGCGCTTTCGACAATTGCCTGATTGCGCGGCGTGATCTCGATCGGCTCGTGGAATCGGCCCGTGGTGAACGCAAGCGAGTGATTGAAACCGTTTGCCGCTTTGGTCATAAGCTTGCCGAGGGAATCGTGCGGCGTGTGGCAGTCGTTGCAGGTCGCAACCGCGTGGTGGGTCGATTTGACCCACGCATCGTAATGCCCGCGCATCACGTGGCAGTTCGCGCAGGCGGTGGCGTCGTTGGTCAGATACGATGCCCCCTCAGCGTAGATGAACGTGTACCCGCCTATCCCCGCAGCGCCGCCCACCACGACCGCCAGAACAACACTGATGATCCCCGCGGAACCGGTGATCGCGGTTATTCTTGCAAATCTCCTCGACATGGTGAGCAATCCCGATTGATCGCACCGGCGAGCACACTGCGTCCTTTCACCGCACCGTCGGGGGCGTAGCGCCCATTGGGCTGATCGCGTGAGTGACACGAGCGTATCCGCATTCGGAGAAAAGTCGAGCTAGAACCATGACACGAATGAGCGTGAGGCACCGACAAGTCAACCAGCACAAGTGGCGAGTCGTGTCGTCCCGCTGGGGACGCGGGGACCGGGGGACCTCGGTCCCCGGTGACAACATACGTTCGTGGTGCTTCTACGGGTCGTCCCGGGCTATCCCCAGTTGGCCAGCAGCGCCAGCAGGTCGAGGATGCCGACGGTGCCGTCACCGTTCAGATCGGCCGGGCAGGGATCCGGCGGATCGGAGCACGGTCCCCAGTTCGCCAGGAGAGTTAGCAGATCGATGATGTCCACATCGCCGTCCCCGTCGAGGTCGCCGGGGATGGCGGCAGGAGCGGGCATGACCCAGGCGACCGCAGCATCCCATTGGGGGTAGGCGAGAAGGTTGTCGAGTCGCAGCAGCTCAAGGACATACTCGCCCCGCTGTAGGTCGAGAATGTACAGATGCTCGATGTTGTCTACCGGGCTTTCGCTGACGACGTTGCCGCCGGCGAAGTAAGGCAGGCCCGCGTCGCCGACGAGCGTCGCGAGCTGACCCTCCTTATCCACTCGCCAGAGAATGAGATCGAAGTCCGCAACGAATGACGCACTGAACGTGCTGTTGGTCTGGCGATGCCATGTGACGAGGATGGAGATCTCCTCGGCCGGCTGGGCGACGTCATATCGCCAGAATCGACTCTCTCCCACGCCGACGGCAGCGAGGTCCCACCCCGTGGGCTGGGCATTGACCGAAGCCGGTGGCGAGTCGGAGCCGTCTTGCTCGGCGCCGGTGAGGATCAGGTGGCTGATGTTGACGTTGACGGTCCCCACGCCGACGACATCGTCGATCGGCTGGCTGGTGACACCGCGGTTGGGTCCGGAGGTCTCGGGGTTGTTTGACCAGTTGTTGTCATGGGCATCGACATGGGCAGCCCCGGCTAGCAGCACGGCCTTGATGACCTCGATCCTTTGGGCGTTGGGATTGTCACCCAGTCCCGGCGTGGTGCGTGCGGTCTCGATCATCAATGCCGCTGCGGCCGCGGCAACGGGCGTGGTCCAACTCGTGAGGTTGCCGGGCGCGACAATCTCCGGCTTCATCCGGCCGGGGCCGTCACTGCCGGGCAACGTTCCGCCCGACTGATGATTCCGATTCGTCTTGCCCACTGAGATGCCGTTGTACACATGACTCAGCAGCGGGTAATTGGGATTGCCGTTATTGACACCGGCGACCATCAGCACATCGTCGCGAGTCATGGCAAAATCGGCACGCCGCAGAGCGTTGTTGTCCGTGGAATCGCTCTGGAAAGTACCGATCCAACTGTGGTTGAAGATTCTCAATCCCTTAGGCGTTGGCTCGGGCTGGCTGCCTGACCCGGTTCGCAGATACCCGTTCGTGGCCCAGTGGCTCGCAGCCCACAGATAGATCTCGCTGATGCCGGGAGCGATGCTGATGGTGTTGCCGTAGAAGTCTGCCGCGACATTGTGGGCGTGGTTGGAGACCCCGGTGGCGCCGCTCATCTCGAAGAAGGTCTTGCCATCGAACTCTGCGAATCCCTGGTTGGGGCTGTAGTCGCCCCGCCCGTCCGTTGCTTCGACCTGCCCCACCGTTACCCCGGCCCCGGTGGGGATGTTCTCGAGTCCGAGGCGTTTGATCAGGTCATCGAGGCCGACCTCCGCGCCGTCGTTGGAGCCGGCGCCGGCCAGCAGCGGGCTCGCACACAGCGATGCAAGCCCGACGGCGAAGGCAAAACGGATGGGTACTTGGAACATCGCTTTCTCCCAGGCGGCGCCTTTGGGCGTCCGGCGATCCTTGTGCACAAGCGGGCTGCCACAAGCATATTACCGCTTCGGCCCGGGGGAAGCGCAAAGCCGCCGAGAAATCGGCCCGCCGCACTGCATCGCCGCCACGGGAGCCTTGTTCTGAGTTGACATCGCCCCGGGCCCAGAGCGATCCGTCAGCGCTCGGCGCTCAATTCGCCTTGTCGCCGGGCTTGGCGCGTGAGGCTTCGGTCAATGGCCACAAGTAGTAGCCGTTCGACCGCAGCGTCGCGCGAGACCGGGGTCCACCACAGCGATGGCAGTGGTTCGCCGTTGGGTTCGGTGGGCGCGATGGTGGTTCGTGTGGTTTTGCGCCGCGTCCAGGTGTTGCGGCGAATGCCCGGCGCGTATGCTCGCTCGACGAAGACCCACACCCGCAGCTCCAGGTCGCCGTGGTACTCGCTCAGGTCGATCTGGGGCTCGTTCGCCCCGAGCAGATCGGGGCCGGTCACACCCGGCGGGGTTGTCGGGGGCGGTGCGAGATCGTCGGCAGCGACGAACTCGAAGCGGGCGCGGCGCCGTTGAAACGCGATCGTACTTTCCAGGGCTTGCCCAAGCGAGGTGTTGCCGCGGCGCCATGGTTCGAAGATCGAGGGGGCGATGCTCGGCTCGGTTTCGATCACGCCTTGGCGCCGATCGCGCAGGGTCGGCGGCATGCCGTTTCGGCGGGCCGCGTCCATCGCGGCGTCGAACGCAGCGTGATACACGCTCGAATCGATATGGAGAACGTCGCGCCGTGGGGTTGAGCCGCATCCGCCGGCACTCGTGCACCACGCCAGGATCGCCGCGGCGAGCAGGCCAGGCGTCGATCCAGGCTTCCCAACTCGAGCGAAGAGATTCATCGGCCCGTGAGTCTACCCGACCGGGGGCCGCACCGGTGGGCCAGCTCACAGTGCCCCCGGTTGGGGCCCGCGTTCC
>JADFIR010000069.1 GCA_022566535.1 Planctomycetota bacterium | reverse complement strand
ATTCACATGAGGACTTCAGCACTCGCCTGGCCCGCAACTACCTGGACCAGCCCGGTCGTTCGGGCTTCGGACGCTCCCTCATCGCCTCCGCCCGGACCGCCCAGCGAACCAACAGGAAAAATTGATATCCAGGCAGTGGATCCGGCAGAACGCTTTGAAAAAAGATATTCTCTTCTCAGTGTCTCTGTGACTTTGTGGTTCTCTGGAATGGGATTACGATGATTGACGCTCAGGATAATAGCTGGGGTTGGATGTGGGCGACCTTCACCGTGCGTTGGGTGCTGGGGTTCATATTCCTGATGGCGGGCTGGATGAAGTGTTTCTCGATGGGACCGCGCGCCCACGCGGAGCGGTTTTTTCTCTCCGAGACCTTTCGGGAGTCATGGATTCCCGAGTGGCTCCTGTGGGCGGCGGGAACCGCGACCCCGGTGGTCGAACTCATCGCCGGGGCCATGGTCTGCCTGGGTCTTGGCAAACGCATCGCCTACATTGCCCTCGCAGCGATCCTGGTCATGGTCACCTACGGCCACCTGCTGGAAAATGCCCTCTACGACACCACCAGCCACATCTTCCCCCGTCTGACCTTGCTGGTTTTTGTGATGGCCGCCCCGCGTCGCTACGACGTGCTGTCCGTAGATCACCTGATCGCGTTCCTGCGGCGCTGAGCAGGGGGGCGAGTTTCAACTTGCGACGCTGCGCGGGAATTGCTTACCGGCCGGCCAGGTCGTAGGTGTGTTGTGATCGTAGCCCCGTCGGCAAACACCACATTCCCGCGACTGGTGCAGGATCGGTGCCACCGGTCACCTGTGGCAGTGTGATCGGAATACCGTCGGCGCAAAGGGCGCCGAGCACGGCCATGGCGAGGTTGCCGCAGGCTGCGGGCCGCCTTTTTGTACGCTCCGCTCACGCTGAGTTCGATTCCGACGCCATCCCAAGCCGGATCGGCTTCGTCTTCTATGATGAAGCGAACGGTTCCCCAAAAGGAGATAGATCGATGACCCGTAACTGTCTGATCGTACTGGTGGTTGTATCGCTTGGCCTGCTCGGCTGCATCGAGCGCAAAGAGAAGATCACCGTCGAGGCGGACGGCACGGTTCTGATGGAAGCAACTTTCGAGACGGATTCCTTCGATGAGCTGTATACGGGTGATGCCGTGCCTTCGCTTGAAGCCGGTTGGTTCGTCGAGGAGTCAGTCACAGTCGATGACGAAGGCAAGGAGTACTACCGGCTCACGGCCCAGTTCTTCTATCCGCCCGAGGTCGAGCTGCCCCAGAACTTCGCGGAGCCGGACGATCCCCAGGCGGGCCTCTATCTGCAGTTCCCGACCGCGGTGGCCATCGAAGATCGCCGCGACGGGACCTACTACCACTTCCATCGCACCTACCCTCGCCGGGCGTGGGCCCATATCGACGCCCTGCATCAGCTTTTGGTGAAGGAGAAGCTCAAGGATGTCTCCGGCAAGAAAGATGAGGATCTCACCCGCGAAGACCGCACACTCATGCTCAGCTCGTTTGCTGATTTTGAAGTGGCGAAGATGCTGATGTTCGCCCGTAGCGCCTTCCTGGAAGTGACGCCGGATGCGCCCCAGGACGGCTGGCTGCAAGTTGATGCCGCGATCAATACCATGAAAGCAGGGTTGGATTACCTCCGGCTGGCCAGCCTGATGGAGCTCGATGACCAGCAGCGCCGCGAGGAGGCCTTGGCCCAGGAGGCCCAGCGGTGGGAAGAAGAGTCCTTGAAGCGCTTGCAGGCGGCGCTGGCCGAGTTCTGCGGCTACGGCGGCGCGCAACTGAGCGCGTTCCTGCATCGTTATGATTGGCTCAGACGATCCTTTGAGATCACGCAGGACCTCGGCGATGACGCCTTCGAGATCACCGTCATCTTGCCCGGCGAGATCGTAGGCAGCAACGCCGATTCGACCTTCGCCAACCGCGCGACCTGGAAGTTCAGCGGCGAGCGGTTCCGCGATCGCGAGGTGGAGCTGATGGTCAGCTCGCGGCTCGCTCATTGATCAAACGGGCCCGCCTGGCCAATGCTGCATTCCCGCAATCGCCCGACAGCGTGGCGCGGCCGCGCTTCCGAGGCCGTTAGTTCGTGTTGACCACGACGTGGATGACTGAGCAGGCCAGCAGGTTGCGCGTGCGCAGGAAGATCACGCCGAACGCCAGACCCATGGAGCTCTGGACCAGGATCGACAACGCCGCCCCGGCCAGGAGATCGCCGCCGAGCGCCTTTGCGTCAGCTCCAATGTGCCAGAGCCCAAATCCGAGTGACGAGACCACCAGCGCCCATGAAGGGCTGATCAGTCGGCTCAACCGGGTCTGCAACGCACCGCGGAACAGGAACTCTTCGAAGAACCCGTTCTGCATGGTGTTGCTGAGGAGCGTGTGCCCCAGCCGACCGACCGACCAGGTGCCGGTGATGAGGTTGAAGACCCAATAGCCAACGTACGCGATACTCCAGAGCACGACGACGCGCCAGGTGCGCCAGCCGCGCTCAAAGCCCAGGCTGCGCCACCGAGCGCCCAGCAGCAACAGCAGCGGCAATGGGACCACGAAATACATGACCGGATTCACCAGGTAGTTCGGACTCCTCAGATAACCTGCCTGTGCGAGTCGGTTGCCGGCTTCTTGGAGGAACTGGATGAATGGCGACCAGAGGGGGATGTGCTTGAACATCGGAGGCGCTACGTCGTGGGACGCCATGCCTCGCTGGGCAGTGAGCACGATCACGGTAAGGACCAACGCCAGCTGAAGCCACAGGAGTGTCGAGCGTGTCGCGTGTTGTGCCTTGGCGGGACGTTCACTCGCGCGCGCCGTAAGGCCGACGGTCAGAAGCATAAACACGACCAATCCAGAGGTCTTCCCCAATGCGAACAGAGATATGCCGGTGTGACCCGTCCAGGCGAGGTATGCAGCCGAGATCACCCATAGCACGGCGAAGGTCCACGCAGCGGAGGATCGCAGCGCCGGCCGAAGCGCCTCATCCCTGATCGTTTGCCCAAAGTCGCGAAGTCGCTGCGCGAACCCACGCATTGCCTTGCCCTGAAAGTTCATAGCTTCCTGCGCCGAACTGAGCAGATCAACTGCACACCCTATAGCGGATCGTCGCGGGCGGACAGCGCCTGACTATGGCGGTCCGTTCGGTTCGCTATCTTCATCGTGGCGCCCAAGCCAGCCCATGCGGCAAACACCACGTTCCCGCGACGGGAGCCGGCTCCGTGCATCCCGTGACCTGCGGCAGGGTGATCGGAATGCCGTCGGCGCAAAGGGCGCCGAGCACGGCCATGGCCAGGGCCTCGCGAGCTTGGATCGGTACGCCAAACTCGTCACTGAGACGTACCGGCTGATGGCAGTGCTCGGCGATGGCATCAACCAACGTACGGTTGTGGGCACCGCCGCCGGCGATGATGACCTGGTCAACGTCGTACTCCGCCAGTGCCTCGCCGATGCACTCTGCCACCGCTTCAACCGCGGTGGCCGCAAGATCGTTGGGAGGAAGCCGAATCTTGTGTTGAGCCACCCAATCGCTCGCCTCATCTTCCGTGCCGAGTGAGCGATGCTCAGATCGCTGTCGGCGAAATGTCGCGCACAAATCCTGTACCGCTTCGGCGTGCGGCGCTCCACATTGCGCGGCGCCTCCGCCTTGGTCGTAGGCTGTGCCGAGAGTCTGTCGAGCCACGGCATCCAGAACCAGATTGCAGGCACAAATGTCGAACCCGCGGACTTGTTCAAGCGGCTTGCCGCTTCGTCCGGCGGGCAATATCGTCACGTTGCAGAATCCGCCGAGGTTCACGATGGCTCGGCGATGTAACCGATCGCGGAACAGGATCCAATCGGCGATGGGGGTGATCGGCGCTCCCTGTCCGCCGGCGGCAATATCCGCCTGCCGGAGGTTGTACACGACCGGGCAGCCAAACCGCGCCGCGATCGGGGCGGGGTTGATCAACTGCCAGGAAACCGGCGGGCGATGCACGATCGTCTGGCCGTGGACCGCGATCAGGTCGCTACGATTCGTCGGCCTCACCGCTTCACCGATGGCGTCGGCATATTGTTCACCCAGCGCCAACGCGAGCCCGGCGAACTGCCCTGCGGTCATCGGTTCTTGCTGTGCGGCACGGTGAAGCTCGTCTCGCAGCGGCCCCAAATCGGCAGTGACATGCCGCAGCAAGTTCGCGCGCATATCCAGGCCGGTACCGTCGATTTCGGTCGCCGCCACGTCGATCCCGTCTAGGCTGGTCCCGGTCATGGCCCCGATGACCAATCGTTTCGGCCTGGGTTTGGATTTCATGTGAACATCGTCCACCCAACGGTTGAAACACTCAAGCAACGCATCATCGAATGGACTATTCTTGTGAGATGCCCCCCCGGCAGAGCCGGGGGCTAATGGATCATTCCTGATGCCTGATTCCTTCTCCCGAATGCCTTTCTCATGATCAAACGCATCCTTGTCACGGGCGGCGCGGGCTTCATTGGCTCGCATCTTTGCGATCGGCTGGTGGACGCCGGGCAGGATGTGATCTGCGTGGACAACTTCTTCACCAGCCAGATGTCAAACATCGAGCACCTGTTGGGCCGGCGCAACTTCGAGTTGATCCGCCACGACGTGACGCATCCCTTGTTCCTGGAGGTGGATGAGATCTACAACTTCGCCTGCCCGGCCGCGCCCGGCCATTATCAGTACAACCCTATCAAGACGATCAAGACCTCGGTGATGGGGGCGATCCACATGCTGGGCCTCGCCAAGCGGGTGAAGGCCAAGATTCTGCACGCCTCCACCAGCGAGGTCTACGGCGATCCGACCCCGGAGCATCACCCCCAGTCGGAAACCTATCGCGGCAACGTCAACCCGATCGGCCCGAGGGCTTGCTACGACGAAGGCAAGCGCGCCGCCGAAACGCTCATGTTTGATTATCGCCGTCAGAACAATGTCAACATTCGTGTGGTACGAATCTTCAACACTTACGGCCCGCGGATGCATCCCTTCGACGGCCGGGTCGTGAGCAACTTCATCCGCCAAGCCGTGGCCGGCGAGGACATTACCATCTATGGCGATGGCAGCCAATCGCGATCATTCTGCTACGTCGATGACTTGATCGACGGCGTGTTGAAGATGATGGACGCCCCGGATGACTTTCCCGGCCCGGTGAATCTTGGCAACCCCGATGAGTTCATGATCCGCGAACTAGCCGAGCGCGTCATCGAATTGACCGGCTCGACGTCGAGAATCGTCCAGGCCCGTCCCCTTCCCGAAGATGATCCGTTGCATCGTCAACCCGACATCGCGTTGGCCCGGCAGAAGCTCGATTGGGAACCCAAGGTTGCGCTGCGCGAGGGCTTGAAGCGCACCATTGATTGGTTCAGAAGCGTGGATATCAGTACCTTCCGCGCCCCGACGCCGAATTATTGAAGGCTGTCAGCCATCAGCGTTCAGCTTTCAGCCCATAGCCCCCGGCTCCGCCGGGGGGACTCTCGCAATCTCATCGTGTAAACCCGGCGATGGCATCGCCGGCTTTGCACTGCCTGGAGCGCCATCCCAGCCGCGTCCTGTGAACGCGGTTTTCAACGGAATCTTCTTGCATCCACGCTCCCCGCCGTGGATAATGCTCCGGGCGTTTGCGCCTGAAAGGCTTGGTCACTTCAGTGACTAGGCCCAGCCCACCGGCGAGGAATCGAGTCCCCTTCGGCGGACATAGGAGAAACGAAATGACCATCTCACGTATGGATCATCCGACTCGCGGCGCGTGGCGCCTGGTTCTTTCGTCGCTCCTGGCCATGGCAACGGCGGGCACCGCCATGGCCCAGCCCGGCTGGGTGCTGTCCCACCAGAAGATCAGCTCCACCCAAGGCGGCTTCACCGGCACGTTGGATGATTTCGATTTGTTCGGCTTGTCGGTGGCCTCGTTGGGCGATCTGGACGGCGATGGCGTGGGCGATCTGGCTGTAGGCGCGTACTGGGATGACGACGGGAGCGCGGGTCGTTGTGAACCTACCGATGCATGTAACCGTGGTGCGGTGTGGGTGCTGTTCCTCAACTCCGACGGCACCGTCAAGTCCCACCAAAAGATCAGCGACACCGAAGGCGGCTTCACCGGCACGCTGGATGACATCGATTCCTTTGGCTCATCGGTGGCCTCACTGGGTGATCTTGACGGCGATGGCGTGGGCGACCTGGCCGTGGGGGCAATATACGATGACGACGGGGGCAGACCGCCATACGCGGACCGCGGCGCGGTGTGGATCCTTTTTCTCAACCCCGACGGAACGGTCAAAGCACACCAGAAGATCAGCGACACCCACGGCACCTTTACCGGGACACTGGATGATAACGATCTCTTCGGCTTCTCGGTCGCGTCGCTTGGTGATCTCGACGGGGACGGCGTGGGCGACCTCGCCGCGGGGGCGCCCTTGGATGACGACGGGGGCTCCAACCGCGGCGCGGTGTGGGTCCTGTTCCTCAACCCCGATGGGACTGTGAAGTCGCACCAGAAGATCAGCGACACCGAGGGCGGCTTCACTGGCACGTTGGATAATGGCGATGACTTCGGCTTCTCGGTCGCGTCGCTGGGTGATCTTGATGGCGACGGCGTGGGCGACCTGGCCGTGGGAGCAGCAAGCGATGACGACGGGGGCAGACCGCTATACGCCCAGCGCGGCGCGGTCTGGATTCTTTTCCTCAACCCAGACGGAACAGTGAAATCACATCAGAAGATCAGCGACACCCAAGGCGGCTTCACTGGCACACTGGATGATGGCGATCGCTTCGGCAACTCGGCGGCCTCACTGGGTGATCTCGACGGCGACGGCGTGGGCGACCTGGCCGTGGGCGCATATGTCGATGACGACGGGTGCACTGTCCCGGCGGATTGTGACCGTGGTGCGGCCTGGATCGTGTTCCTTAACCCCAACGGAACGGTGAAATCTCATCAGAAAATCAGTGGCACCCAGGGCGGTTTCACCGGCACCCTCGATGATGAAGATCTCTTCGGCATCTCGGTGGCCTCATTGGGTGATCTCGACGGCGACGGGATCGGCGACCTCGCCGTGGGCGCAATCGGCGATGAGGACGGAGGCAGGTTCCACGGTGCGGTGTGGGTGCTGTTCCTCGATGGCGTTGGTGCCTGCCCGTGGGACCTCGACGGGACTGGCAACGTCGGCATCCTCGATCTGCTTACGCTGCTGGCAGCGTGGGGCAGCGACCCCGGCGGCCCGCCGGACTTCGATGGTGACGGCACCGTCGGCATCCTCGACCTGCTGACCCTGTTGGCCAACTGGGGCCCGTGCCCCTGAGGGCTGGATCACTTCGCTCATCGCCTCAGCCGCGGTCCCGCTCATGGCAGGTGCGTGGTTCAGCCCCGAGGCGAAAAGGCAAGTTTTTTTCCATTCGCGCGCAGCGCAGGCGGCCGGAGCGCATATCACCTATAGGAACGTGCAGTACAGCTAGGGTTTGGGCCCTGTGCGGTGTCGCACGGCCCGTCCCCGGGTAGCCAGCAAAGGAGGCCAGACCGATGATCGGCTCACTCAGAACGATGACGAGCGCTGCTGCAATCGGCTTTTGTGGTTTGTGGGCCACGAATCCGTCGTTTGCCCAGACCGCCTGCGAGGTGCAGAAGCTCCGCCCCTCCCAGCCCGCGCCGGGCGATGAGTTCGGCCGGTCCGTGGCCATCTCCGCCGATGTGACTCTCGTCGGGGCGCCCAACGACGACGACAACGGCTTCAACGCCGGGGCTGCGTACGTCTTCAGGTTCGATGGATCGAGTTGGGGCCAGGAGCAAAAGCTGGATGCCGTGGGTGGCGGCGCGGTGGATGACCACTTCGGCCAGTCCGTGGCCATCTCCGGCGACACCGCTTTGATCGGGGCGAACACCGACGATTTCGGCATCGACTCCGGGTCGGTGTATGTGTTCCGCTTCGGCGGCTTGTTTTGGGCGCAAGAGCAACACATGCTGCCAGACGACGGATCGACGGGGGATGAATTCAGCCAATCCCTGGCCATCTCCGGCGAGGTGGCCGTGATCGGAGCCTTAGGGCACCTGCACAAGGGCGCGGGCTCCGGCTCGGCGTATGTGTTCCGCTACAACCCAAAGATTGGGATGTGGGTTCAGCAGCAAGAACTGCTCGCCTCCGACGGCGCGGTCGGCGACCTCTTCGGCCAGTCCGTCGCCATCGAGGGCGACGTCGCCGTAATCGGGGCGCCCATGGGTGCCGGGAACGTTGTCAACACTGGGACGGCGTATGTGTTCCGCTTCGACGGCTTGGATTGGGTGCAGGAGCAAAAACTCGTGCCATCGGATGGTGAGCCGGGTGACCAGTTCGGTCACTCCGTGGCCGTCTCCGGCGACATCGCCGTGGTCGGGGCGTCCCAGGACGATGACAACGGCTTGAACTCCGGTTCGGCCTATGTGTTCCGCTTTGACAGCTCGGACTGGCGCCTGCAGCAAAAGTTGCTCGCGTCCGACGGCGACGTCGGTGACGACTTCGGCAGCTCGGTCGGCCTGTCCGGCGAAGCGGTGGTCGTTGGGGCGCACGACCATGACCACAATGGCAGCGACGCCGGATCCGCGTACCTGTTCCGCTACGATCCCGACACCTCGCAATGGCCCGAAGTGCAAGAGCTGCTGGCCTCCGACGGGATTCAGAATGACCTGTTTGGCTGGTCTCTGGCCATGGACGGCGACACCGCCGTCATTGGAGCGTGGGGCGACGACGACAACGGCCCCGACTCCGGGTCGGCTTACATGTTCGCGGGACTTTCCGGCCTTGATTGCAATCTCAACGGTGTTTCCGACGCGTGCGATATCGCCGACGGCACGTCCAAGGACACTAACGGCAACGGCATCCCGGACGAGTGCGAGCATCAGGCCTGTTCCTGGGATCTCGACAACAACGGCAGCGTCGGCATCCTCGATTTGCTTGCGCTGCTCGCGGCGTGGGCCAGCGATCCCGGCGGGCCACCGGACTTCGACGGTGACGGCGACGTCGGCATCCTCGACCTGCTCACGCTGCTGGCCAACTGGGGCCCGTGCCCGTAGACGTTTAGCCCCGCCGGCCACGGCGGGGCGATCGTCAACGGACGCTCGCCGGCGCGTCCTTGCGCACAGGTATCTTCAAAACACAATCACCTACAAGCCGCCAATCTCGACGAGGAATCGGCCTCATCTATCCACTCCAAGCGCGAAAGAACGTGGAATTGGGGCTTGAATATCGTGGGGGTGGGTTACACTGGTATGCGAATGGCTGGGCGATCGACTCCTGACCAAGCCATATGGGGAATGTCGGTTCGAGCACAGGAGACGAACATGCGACATCTCATGCCACTTCTTGCCGCGGCAGCATCAGTCCTGAGCACCGCCCCGGCCTACGCCGACCTCGGCGATCAACTTGCCAAGCTGCTGGCCGACGATGGCGCGGCGGTCGACCGTTTCGGCGACTCCGTCGCGATCAGCGGCGCCACCGCCATCGTCGGGGCCTACCACAACGACGACAACGGCGCCGACTCCGGCTCCGCCTACCTCTTCGACACGGCCACGGGCC
>JADFIR010000002.1 GCA_022566535.1 Planctomycetota bacterium | reverse complement strand
CGCCGAACATCGCCGCGTGGTTGAGGCGGAACTGTTCGGCGCTGTCTACGGCGCTTGCGCCGTGGGAGAACGCGGCTCCATACACACGACTGATCCTGCCCGCCCACTCGTAAAGGGCCGTGTCCGGGTGCGCATCAAGGAACTGCCCGACGAGCTGCGCGCGGTGGTTCGGCCCGTTGGCGGGGCTGTCCAGCACGGGATCAGACCACGACGGCGCGGGAGCGCCCACCAAGAGAATCCCCGCCATCCCGACGGCCCCAAGCAGCGTTGGGTGTACCATGGATCGACCCTTCCTTTATTCGTACAGGTTCGTCTGGGCGTTAACCCCCGGCGCAGACTGAAGCACTTCAGTCCGCCGCATCTGTGATCACTACTATACTACCTGCGATTCACCGCCACGCAAGGCCGATCGACGCAAAAACGCCGCACGACCGCGCCTGAGACGCGGTGATGAGCTTACCGAACATAGGCAAGCTACGTCGGCGGAGCATCAGCCCCAGTTGGCCAGCAGCATGAGCAGATCGAGGATGCCAACGGTGCCGCTGTTATCGAGGTCGGCCGGGCAGCGAGGAGGCGGTGCGCGACACGGGCCCCAGGCTCTTAGCAGCGCCAGAAGATCGATCACGTTCACGACACCGTCGCAGTCGAGGTCCGCCACGATGCCATCGAGCCCGAAGTCGGTCAGCTCAAAGAAGCCCCTTCCGCGGATGGCTTCGGCAAAGATGATGGGATTGGGCCCGCTGAGCTGTGTCACCATGACCAACTGTTGCGAGCCGGCTTCAGTCGATTGGAGCTCGACTCGTTGGTTATTCTCTAGACTCTGTGTCGCCACCACGCCGATTTCGTCGGTGAACCCATTGATCGCCGTGATGATGCTGGCCATGGAGGTGCCGGAGACGAAGGTAAACGACTGAACTCCGTCGTTGCCTCCGATCTCCAATGAAATCGCACCGCTGCCGCCATTGGTCAGCACAAAGCCGGTGGAGAGATACAGCTCAGCGGGGTCATCGCAGGGGGTTCCAATACCGCCGGCGTTCATCTCTTGGTAGAGTTGATTGAATGCCCGGCGGCTTGCGGTTGCGGCGATACGGTCGATCTCCGCAAGGGCTGAATTGATCTCACTCTGCCGTGCGGTTTGTCGGCGGGCATTGTCGCGGGCGATCGCAGCCTCAGATCGGATCAAGCCCTGAAGCTCCACAAGCAAGTCGCCACTGCGCTGCAAGGGCTGCGGTGCGTTCAGCATCGTGCCCGCGTGGATCGCGATGAGCGAATGAATCGCCGTGAAGCCGGTGATGCACTTCAGGGAAGACGATTGTGGCATCAGGCAGCCCTCGACTTGATGATGCACCGATGGGTGCCGGCACCTTGCGACTCGTGCCGAGACCCGAACGTCTCATCGGAAGCTGTGGCCCGTAGCGGCCAGAAATGCGGTGCCGCGCGTGTGAACGCCCCGCAAGCCACAAGCCTCAAGCCTGCAAGCCTTCAAGCCTTCCCTTCATCCCCAGTTGGCGAGCAGTGTGAGGAGGTCGAAGATGCCGACGGTGCAATCTCCATCGAGATCAGCCGAGCAGCTTGGCGGGCATGGATCAGGACACGCACCCCAGTTCGCAAGCAGCATCAGCAGATCAAGGATGCCCACGCAGCCGTCACCGTTAAGGTCGCCGAGCGCGAAGTACTCCAATGTTGGATTGGGCGCGAGCGTGACAGGTCGAATGCCGTCGTCAACCTCAACGATGAACCGATCGACGCCGGGGCGGGTTCCGGCGGTGATGGGCACGGAGAACGTGCCGTCGCCGTTATCCACGGGTCGTCCGATCGTGGAAAGGCCGGCACTGTCGCGCGCGTGGCTCACGGCCAGCGAGTTGATGGGCTGCGTAATGGGCTTGCCCTGCCAATCCAGCAGCGAGATTTGCATGGTGGTCATCGCCACACCGTTGGGAGGGATCGGCTCCGGATCGAACACGACGACTGATTGAACCGCATCAGGCCTTCCGACGAGATCGGCGCGCCACTCGTCGAACATGTTCTGCAACTGAATTACCGGATCGGGATCGCCGGGGCCCTGGAAGGGAACGTTGAACTTCATGAAGTAATCGCCGTCGGCGCAGCCGCCTGCGTTGCACAGCAGATCATCGGTGTCGCCGATGCGGGCCACCACCATGGTGCCGATATGCCCGGACTTGAATAAAGGCGGCGGTGGGCAGCCGCATCCGGTGGGGTTGTTCGGCGAGCAGGAGCAGCGTCCGTCGCCGCCCGTGACTCGCGCCGCCTGCATTCCCGCCATGAGCTTCTGAGGCATGTCGCCCGCGGTACCCAGGATTGCGGCCTCGATGGCGGGAAGGACACAGTCGCCGGCAAGGACGCCGCCCTGGATGGCGTAGACCATCGTGCCGTCCGATCCGACGATGCTGCCGAACGCCCGGTCCATGACCTGCGAGCCGATGAAGGAGACCATCTGGCCGTTGGTGTCGCAGATGCCGTACGCGCGCAGCTGGTGGCCCTCAACGCCCTCGAGGATGGTCAGGATGTCCTGCGGCGAGGTCCCCGCCATCAGCTCTGCGAAGATGATCGGGCGCCGGATGCCATCGAAGTCGCGGACGGCCTGCACGGCGGCCGCGCCCTTGCCCACCACCACCACCGGCACCAGAGCCAACAGATCGAGGTTCGCCACGCAGGTCACCGTGCCCACCGCCACCTCCTTCGTCTCGCTGTCGGCGATCACGATCGACCAGGTTGCCGGCGAGGTTGAGGTCATGGCCAGCGCCAGCAGGGCCGCCGCCGACTTCACACCAAGTATCGAACCAGTAGACATTGGTTGTCCTCCTCACCAAGGGCGTGTCACAACCGGATAGGTGTGTCTGATGATACCTCTAGGACGGGCCGCAACCAACGAGGATCGGACGGAATCTTGCGGGCCACTATCCCCAATTGGCCAGCAGCGTTAGCAAGTCGAGGATGCCCACGGCGCCATCGCTGTCGAGATCGGCGGGGCAATCATCGGGCGGATCGGGGCACAGTCCCCAGTTTGCCAGGAGAGTCAGCAGGTCGATGATGTCCACATCGCCGTCGCCATCCAGGTCGCCGGGAGTTCCGGGGGCCGTGCCGCTGTTCTTCATCATCACGACGACGTCGGCCAACTCATCGATCAGCGCCAGATCGAGGTCGCCATCGTTGTCGATATCCAGCAACAGCGCGCAGGACGCAGCGACCGGAGCCGCGAACTCTTGCGCGAACACGAACGTGCCATCGCCGTTGTTCGTGAACAGTCGCCAGTCACCGCCGAAGCTGGAGGTGACCCAATCGAGGTCGCCATCGCCGTCGAGATCGCCCAGGTCAGTGGCCAGGGGGAAGGGATCGGTGCGATAGGTTTGCGGCCCGTTAAGATTGCCGCCGCCGGCGCCGAGCAGGATCGCGCCGTTGTTGGCGGAGCTGTTGGCGGTGGACACATCTTCGATGCCGTCGCCGTTTAGATCACCGCAGACGAGCATCCACACTGCACCGGCAGCGCTCTGCGAGGAGATGTGGGTGAACGTTGCGTCACCGTTGCCGGCATCGACGAGGATCTGCTGGCTGGTGCGGGCTCCAATAACAAGATCGAGGATGCCGTCATCGTTCATATCCGCTGCGGCCAGCGCCCACTCGCCGGCCCCGCCGCCCTCGAAGAACACGGGGGGGCCGAACACGCCGCTGCCGTCGTTGAGCAGCAGCGACATGTTGGAGCTGCCTGCGTTGGTGTTGACGATGTCAAGGTCGCCGTCGCCGTCCGCATCGAGCACGGCAATGCCGCGCGGAGCCGAGCCGACGATGATCTGCTGCTGGGGGCCAAAGGTCCCGTCGCCGGCGCCGAGCAGGATCGAGACGGTGTTGGTGTTGATGTTGGCGACACAGATGTCAACGAAGCCATCGTGATTGAAGTCGGCCGGCTCGGACGGGCTGGCTCGATCGTTGACGGCGATTGGCGGCTGGAGGAAGTCGCCGTACTGGCCGGATCCGTCGGCGAGATTCAGGAACACCCGAAGGTCGGCGGTGTCCTCGTTGACGATGGTGAGGTCAAGCCAGCCATCGTTGTTGAGGTCGGAGGCGATTCCGCCATACGGACGGCTGGACGCGCCCGCTGGAATGTTGGTGGACAGGATGTCGACCTGTTCAAAATCCATCTCCGCCGACTGGGCCTTGACACAGAACTGGTAGGAGTAGCCGGCGCTTCGCAACGGCGAGCCGTCCGCCGATTGGATGTCATGCGAGAGGATCACCATCACGTGCTCGCCCGCGGAGAATGGATGGTCCGGCGTCAGCGTCACCGTCTTATCGTTGTTGGCGAAGGTGTATGTGCCTTGGACGGTTCCGCTCCCGCGCCCAAACGCCCAGAAGCTGCCGGCGGTGACGGACTCGTGTAACACCGGCTGGTTGAACCGGATGACGATCGGCCCGTCAATGGGAGCCTGCAACGCATGGGGCGGCGGTTCCACAGAGATCACCGCAAGCTGCCCGGCCGAGGCGACGCCGGACACGGCCACCATGGCTGCCACCCATAGCACAAGCGGGCCCCTCAATGTGCACACCGGCGATACTCCTGCAAACTGGCGACGACCCTATTCTTCACGCGAAGACGCGGTTGCCAAGCTTAATTTGCCGCCTTTTTCTCTTTTTCCTCGCCGGGGCTGCACAATCGCCGACGACCGCCCGACGACTGCATCCCCTCGTATCATGCCGACGTTGATCACGCGATCCCACGCGGCTTGGGCGTGCACCGGTGAATACTCGATTCCGATAGATCGGCGAGCAAGGGCGCGGGCGACGGTGCAGGTGGTGCCGCTGCCGAGGAACGGGTCAAGCACGAGATCGCCTCCGTTGGAGCACGCGCGGATGATGCGCTGAAGGTATACCTCGGGGATCTGGTTGTGATGGCCGTGACGGCGCTCCTTGTTGTTGCCCTGAACGCGGCCCCAGTACTGTCCATACCACACGTCCATCGGCACCCGCAGGCCCTTGTTCGTCTCCTTGGCCATGGTGCGAGGGTCGGCGTAGATCGCCGCGCGGTCGGACGGTTCGAGGATGTCGTTGGGGTTCCAGATACGGTTGTCGGGGTCCTTGGCGAAGTACAGCACGTGGGCCTTGCTGAGGATGAATGAGCTTTCGCGGTGCTGGCCGAAACGGAAGTGCCAGATGCACCAGTTGATCATGGTCAGCCCGCGGCGCTTCAGGTGCAGGACGGCCTCAGCGGCAGTGTCGTCGGGGATGTTCACCCAGAGCGATCCGCGCGGCGAAAGAGCATCAATACACGCATCGAGCCAATCGAAGGTAAAGCGTTCGTACTCGGCTCGCGGCATCCCATCGTGCCATTGGTCGTACGGCACATCCCAGTTGAAAGGTGGGTCGGCGAAGATCAGATCGACCTTGCCTTTGTCCGGTAGATTCGGCAGTACATCACGGCAGTCGCCGACGTAGACGCGCGTGTCGGGATCGTCGGCCTGGTACTTCGGCCTGACTCGCCGCGGCGGGTTCATCCGTTGAGGCTGGTAGAGCTTGGCGCTGTCGCCGTAGAGACGGACATCGGCGTCGATCATGGCTTTCGCGGCCTGGCGGTGCACCTGGGTAGCGCCCTTGGGCATCGCGTAGCCGCCGGGACGATCGAAGTCGATGTTCTTTCGTTCAGCCATGCGTACGGCTCCGACAACGGTTATACCGTCCTGATCTGGTTCGCGCCAGCCATCGGGGCGCGCGAAGCGAGATTGTGCACATCCACTCGATTCGAGTCGGCGGCTGGTTTGCGAACCCGCCACGAATGCCCTTCGAGCGATTATACTACCGTGCAATGGTTCACTGCCGTGTTCCCGCAAGTGACCGTAGGGAGGTCCCCCGGCGAACGATCTTTCAAGAATGAGGACCACACCGATGAAACATACCCATCCCTGGCTCTGTGTAGTTGTTCTGCTTTGCGTCCCTACTCACGGCGCCGCCGGGCAGCCGGCAGCTACCCAGCCAACGAACGCGCCGATGGTCACGCTGCTCGATCCCGGTACAGCTCCCCGCCAAGCGCTGCGGCTTACGCCTCAGATCGGGTCCGAACAGACGATGGACATGACGATGCGCATGTCCATGACCCAATCGATCGGCGACATGCCGATGCCGGAGATGAAGCTCCCCGGCATGCGCTTCACCATGCTGTCCAAGGTCCTGCAGGTCAAAGAGAACGGCGATGTGCAGTTTGAGTTCACTTGTACGGACGCGGACATTGTTGACGAGCCCGGCGTCGCGGCCTCGATGGCCGATGCTATGCGTACCTCGTTGAAGGGAGCCGTCGGACTGCGCGGCACAGGGTTGATGTCCAGTCGAGGTTTCACCAAGGAGGCCGACTTCGAGATGCCTGCCGGTATCGATCCGATGGCGGTCCAGCATCTCGAGAGCCTCAAGCAATCGATCAAACAACTCGGCGCTCCGCTTCCGAAGGAACCAGTCGGCGTAGGCGCCGAATGGCGGGTCGATCAGACCATCACCATGAACGGGATGATGATCAAACAAACGAGCACCTTCAAGCTGACGAAAATTGAGGGAGATCGACTCCAACTGGACGTCAAGGTGAAGCAGACCGCCGACGCACAGACGATCTCACCGCCAGGCGCAGTGGCAGGGACAACCGTCAATCTGAAGTCGCTTGCTTCAGAGGGAAGCGGCAAGATGGTCCTCATGCTCACTCAACTGATGCCGATCAATTCTCAGATGAACGTGACCAGCGATACGAGCATGTCCATCGACACCCAGGGCAGAAAGCAGGAGATGAGCCAGCATATGGAGATGAGGGTGGAGATGGAGACCAGAGTGCCTCCACCCGACTGACGTATGGTATAGCTGCTGATCCTTCAGAGAGCTAGCGCCTCGCGCCGTCAGTCCAGGTCGCCTTGGGCGCTGAACACGATGCGAGTGCGGTGTGGGGCAAAGCCGTGCTCGTCGAACAGCACCAGCTCGTTGGGCTGGCCGGGCGTCACCCAGGCCGCGGGCACATAGAGCCGGCGCTGCGGCCCAACAGCGCGGCCGTCGGCGGTCGCGGTAAAGTATCGGCCGAGGTTCCGCCCGTTAAGGTATGCCTGGCCCTTGCTCAAACCGGACGTGTCGAACCACATGGCCTCGGCGGTGCTGCGGGCAGTGAAAGAGGTCCGCCACCAGCAGGGAACGCCACGCACGTTGCGGGTGACGGTGCGACTGATCGACCCATAGGCTGAGGCGCTCGGTGGCTCCCACTTCGCAAATGCCCACGCGGCTGAGGCGGTGATCGTCGTCACGCATTCGTAGAGGGTGGCGGCTTTGAGAATCTGCTCAACGGCGCCGTCCTGCTGAGAGTCGGGAGCGAACCGCAGGACGTTCCTGCCGCGCCGAAACGCTCCGGTCGTCGTCGGATCGAGCAAGATGTGGGCGAGGCTGCCGCCGGACGCGCCGCAATAGTACGCAACGGGCTCGTTGTTGAGCACGATCGTTCCGCTGGCCGCCGCGCCGTCAAGGTCGAGAAGGATCGGCGATTTCCGGGCGTGCGTGAACGTCCACGCCACCTGGTTGGTGTCGCTGAGCTGGCCGAACGTGCGTCCGGCAATGTAGCCGCGAAGAACAAACGGATCGACCGCCGGCGCTTTGGTTTTCTTGGGCCGAACCGCCCCAAGCCGCTTCACCTCATAGAAGTGGCCGAACAATCCCTTCCGCTGCGCCAGGTCATTGCCCTGTGAGAACCGCCCGAGATTGTCCACCAGCGCCACGATGGTGTGCTGGCCCTTGGCTAACTTCAGATCGAACGGCTGGTGATCGGCTCCCGGGGCCACCCCAACGAGCCGCCCAAACGTGCCGTTGATGAACAGGTGCACGCGATCAGCGGCCTGGGGAAGATGGCAACGTCGCTTGCGAGAAGAGGTCACCCGTAGCCCGATGCGGTACCAGCCGTATCCAAGCCCCGCTCCACATGCGTTGAGGGTGTCGGGCCCGTCAAGTGTGGCGTAGCGCGGCGACTCACCGGTTGTGTATGCAACTGCGGGGGCACCCTGCCAATCCACAAGACCGATCGGCTTGGGGGCCCGTTTCGCTGGCGCGATCGATCGTCGTTGAAGCCCGGCGTCCTTCGTAATCTCCCACACTGCGGTCGACCCTTTCGCCGGCAGCGGAAATCCTTCGCGATCCAAGCCGGCCACGCCGACGAAGACCGTGGTGTCGTTGTGATAGGTCGCGTCGATCTGCTGCTGATTGCAGATCACGATGGTGATGCGCTTATGTTGCAGCAGGAGGGGCTTGCCCCCCCGAGGCACGGTCGCTTGCAACGGAGAGCCGTTGATCGACAAATATACCGGCGCATCGGCGGGGCCTTGCAACACCAGAATGGAGCGATCGACGATTGCGAACGGGCAGAGGTTGGCGTAGTCCAACCGTCCGGAGCCTCGCAGGTCAACATCCAGAACGTACCAGCCAACCGACTGATCCCCCAGCGCGACCGGCATGCGGATACCTTGCTCAAGCAGCAACGTGACGTCTCGCTGGGCGCGATCGGCAAAGACGAAGACCACCCGGCCGGCCGCCCCGCGCAGCGGCAGGACCGCCGCACCGCCACCCGGACGCCCACCGGGTTCATGTTTTCCGCGGCGCCGCGCTGCGGGCGAAACGTCGGAAAGATCCATCGATATTGGGTGATAATCCTCATCCAGGTCGGCGAAGACGTGGCTGAAGTGATTGGCGAAGCTGATGAGGCGTTTGATCGCGTTATATTTGGGCCCGCGTGCGCCGGCCTCCCCCAGCGGCGCGCTCGCGGCGGCGCTGGTGGTGACGAAGCCTCCTCCGACGCAGTCGATCCCATCCCCACTCGCCGCTCGACCGCCCAAGAACCCGAAATTCGTCCCGCCGTGGAAGGGCGAGACCACCGGCTGAGCGCCGGCTGCAAGCACTTGGGCCAACGAATGCAGCACCACCTCCGGACGTTTCCGGCGGTCACGACCCCCACCCCAGGTATCGAGGTCCACCGGATCGAACGCGCTGACCAGACAAGGGGCATCGGACTGCACGCTCCGCAACTGCCGAAGGTGGACCAGGAGGTCGTCGAAGCCTCGCCAAGTATCGATCGTTCCCACCGACTCCTGCCAGAGGTCGTTGGCGTTGATGATGGGCACGTTGATGCCGTTCTCGCGGATGTAGCGCGAGACCTCCCGCAGGTAGCGGTCCGCCTGGATCCGGTTTGAGCACAGCCAGGCGTGCTCGCTCTGCACCAGCAGGATCGGCCCGCCGCTGGTCGCCTGCAAGTCGGCCAACTCCGCAAACAGCTTGCGGAAGTACAGGCTTACCCGCTCGAGGAACGGCTCGTTCGCCTCGCGCAGCACCACGTTGGGCATCTCGATGAGCCAACTGGGCAAGCCGCCGGCATCGTAGTGACCGCCGACATATGGCCCGGGGCGGAGCAAGACCCACATGCCCGTTGCGGCGCACAGCTCAACGAATCGACGAACATCACAGTGGTCGTGAAAGGAGAACCGCCCCTTGCGCGGCTCATGAAGTAGCCAAGGGCAGGATGTCTCTACGGTGTTGAACCCGGCCTGCTTGGCGGCGGCGATCCGATCGGGCCAGGCCTCGGGCGGGACACGAGCATACTCAATCGACGCGCCCAGCACCCAGACTCGACGACGTTCAACGAAGAAGCTCTGCCCGTCATAGGTGACGCTGGCCATATCGCCGCAAGTGTACCGGTACTTCAATCCGCCCGGCGGGGCATCCGCCGGCCCGGAGCCCCTGTAGGCATCGCGCTGCGGACCGCCTCCGGACTTTCGTGCAACACGTCGCGAGCCACAGCAGTATGACCTGACGAGCGCCGTTTTCGGTACAACACTTATCGGAAGTCTATGAGCTTCAACCCTCTATCCAAATCCCGGCCGGTTGATCTCGGTTGGTCCGGGGCTTTGGTCGTGACGGCCTTCACCCTGGTGGGGGTAGGCGGCTGCGAATCAGGGCTTGGGCGGATTGATCGGCACGTCGCCGAATTGATCTCCGACCACAGCGCCGCCCTGGGGGCCGATGCGGTGACACCCAGGCTTCCCTGGCCGGGGGATGATCGTTCCGCCGAGGGTCGGGATCGTTCCCTGGCCGACGAACAACCTCCGACGACCAACCCGCCCGCTGAGCAACTGCCGTTTCGCCCTGCCGACGAGGCCCAGGACGTCATGCTGCGGCTGGAGCGGTACGCCGACGTGCCGGCTGAGGCGAGGCGGATGGAACTTCGATCCGCCCTGGCCTATGCGATACGACACAGCCGAGAGTACCGCTTTGCCGAGGAGGACTACCTCCTTGCGGCGCTGCGGCTGCTGAGCGAACGGCACTTGTGGGGACCGCGTCTGTTCGACGAGCTGGACGCGTCGATCGAAGGCGAGGCCGACGAGGCACTGTTCGACACGTCGCTTCGGCTGGTCAATGAGCTGCGCCTCACCCAGCGGCTACCGTACGGCGGCGAAGTGACGGCGCGAATGCTGGCCAGAGCCACGGAGGACCTGCATCAGCGTGTCGCGGGCGAGAACACCCAGACCGCCGAGCTGATCTTCTCCGCTGACATCCCGCTTCTTCGCGGCGCCGGCCAAGTGGCCCGCGAGGACCGCATCCAGGCCGAGCGGAACCTGGTGTACGCCGCCCGAGACTTCGAGCGCTCCCGTCGCCAATTCCTCTTCGACATCGCCCAGGATTTCCTGAGCCTTGTGGTGCAGGGCCAGGCGATCAAGAACGCCCAGCAGCGAGTCAGGCTGTCCGAACAAGCGGAAGACCGGGAGGTCGCCCTGGTTAGCGCGGGGCGACGGCCGCCGTTTGACGCGGACCTCGCCGCACAAGCCACCCGCGATGCCCGCGATCAGCTCAACCGCCAGCGAGAGAACTTCCGCCTGGCCGTCGATCGATTCAAGGTGCGGCTGGGGATGCCTCAAGACCAGCCGTTGATCATCGAACCGTCCTCGCTGGGCCTTCCCACTCCCAAGATCGACATGGACGAAGCGGTGCGGGCTGGGATGGCCTACCGCCTCGACTTGCAGAACCGGCGTGACCAGCTCGATGACAGCCGACGCGCCGTGCGCAACGCTCGCAACGCCCTGCTGGCGGATCTGAACCTGACCGCCTCGATCTCGATCCCCACCGATGACGGAAGGGACCGCGCCGGGCTCGACTTCGATCTCGATGACACATCGTTCCTAGCCGGGGTCACGCTCGATCTCCCGCTGGATCGCACCATCGAGCGCGTCAACCTTCGTCAGACCCAGATCAGCCTTGAACGAACCATTCGCGACTACGAGGGTTTCCGCGACAGCATCGCCGTGGATGTGCGAGCTTCGGTCAGAGATATCGATCGGGCAAGATTCAGCGTGCAGTTGCAGAATGAGAACGTCGCGATCGCCACCCGTCGTCGCCAGAGCAATGAAGCGGCTCCCGACCGTTCCGATGCACGAGAGCGCAGCGAAGCCATCGACGCGCTGAACCGTGCCCTGGATGAATACGACCGCGCGGTGCGGGACCTCCAGGTGGGAACCCTGCGCTATTTGCTGGACACAGGACAGCTCCGCGTGGCGAGCGACGGCTCGATCCGGCCTTTGCAGGGAATGCAGTTGATAGACCTTGACGCCGCCAACGGTGATGCAAACCGTCCTACGGAGAAAGTGTCCGATCGCTTCGCCAAACTTGAGGTTCTCGACACCTATCTCAAGCTTCGTAACGACTACCTTGCCAAGATTGACGAACGGGCTGAAATACAGGCCCTCATCCGTGCGGGCTCCCAGCTTGGGGATTCGAGAAACGTGACTCCGGCTGGTTATGCCGCAGCCAAAGCAGCCGCTTACGAGATGCTGGCTGCCGCGTATACCTCCGCCTTCCTTGCGGCCTATGAAGCTCGCGTAGGTCCTGAGTTTGAAGTTGATGTGGACGGGGTCGATTTGGAGATCGCTTTCTCGGTGGCGCGCGATGTGACAACCGAATTTGGTCACAATCTTGCGCCTGGTGTCTTGTTACAGGCTACAGAGGCCGCAGCCGAAGAGGCGCATGAGTATGTTTCGTCGCGCGTAATCGATGCTCGCCTTTTCGACTACCTAAATTGATCGCGAGGGGCCTGTCCTCACTTCTGACAGCACCCCCGTCAGGGGTTATCGGGTCTCGCATCCGACTCCGCGGAGGTCCACCCCCCACCCATAGCACCCACCACGCCGGCCAAACCGAGACGTCCGCAGGCGGTGAGGGAACAGCGTAGTGGTGGGGCACAGGTCATATGACGCAACGCGGTGGTGAGGCGATGAGGTGGACGGCCAGGGTCTCTACTACCGCGTGAAGTTCGGCGACATCGATGCTCCCTCATCCTTGTGGTAGCTGTTGCTGCGATCGTCTACTTTGTTAGTATGGAGATGAGCACCTCAGAACAGCGCGCCGCAGCACCCCCAAGGAAGGGCCCGGCCGCTGACCCGCCCCGGTGCACGAGACGATATCCGCCACAGAATTGGCTCGATCGACGCCGACTGAGGCCCTATCCTACTTGTCGGAATAGCTCGTGCCTTAGGGGGATTCATCCCAGAGCCTCGGGGCCTGGAGATTGATTCGGAATCTGACCGGTGAAGACGAAGAGACATAATCGCAGGGGCGGGACCACCGCGATCGTGATCACGATCGTGGTGATCGTGACGGGGGCGGCCATGACCACCCTGGTGGTGCGCAACGGATCCTCCTCCGGCACCGAGGCGGGCTCTGAGGGCACATACATCGTCCGACGCGACTCTTTCGACATCACCGTTCCCGCCTCCGGCGAGCTGGCTGCGCTGGAGCAGATCGAGATCCGCAACCGCCTGGAGACTCAGGCGGTCATCACCGAAATCACCGAGGAAGGAAAGACGGTCAAGGCCGGCGACATGCTCATTCGGTTCAATGACGAGGATATCCGAAACAAAATCAAGGACGCCGTGGACGCCCAGAACAACGCGACCAGCGCCCTGATCATGGCCGAGTCGAACCTGGAAATCCGGATCAGCTCGAGTGAATCGGAGCAGGACAAAGCTGAGCTGGACGTGAGACTCGCAAAGCTGGCGCTGGAAAGCTGGAAGGAAGGCGAAGTGGTCTCGAGGCGCCAGCAGATTAAGCTGGAGTTGAAAACCGCCCAAAAGGACTACGACCGCCTCAAGGAGCGGTATGACGAGTCCGTGACGCTCGAAAGCCAAAAGTTTATCAGCCGAGATGAGCTCAAGCAGGACGAGATCGCCATGATCAGAGCCAAGGCCAGGCTCGAGCAGGCGGAGCTCGACAAGGATATCTACGACAAATACCAGTACATAGAGGACCAGGAACGGAAGGAATCGGACGTCAAACAGGCCAAGGATGAAGAGGAACGGATCAAGGACCGCCATGAGGCCGAGCTCGAAACCCTCCACGCCGAGGTGGCCAGCAAGCAACATCAGCTCGAAAGCCGCCAGGAACGTCTCGCGGACCTCCAGAAGCAGCTTGAATACTGCACGGTCACCGCGCCATCAGGAGGCCTGGTCGTCTATGCCACCAGTCTCGAGAGGTACCGATGGGGGAACCAAGAGACGCTAAAGGTGGGTAGCGAGCTGCGTCGCAACCAATTGGCGATGATTCTGCCTGACACCTCCCAGATGGTGGCGGAAGTCAAGGTCAACGAATCGCTGACCGGCCTCATCAAGCCGGGCCAGCGCGCGATCATCACCTCCGACGCCGTGTCCGACGTGGTCCTGCAAGGCGAAGTCCTCAGCATCAGCGTGCTGGCGGAGTCCCCGGGGTGGATCGACCGCAACCGTCGTGACTACACCGTCAAGATCCGTCTGACCGACGGCAACGACCTGGGACTCAAGCCCTCAATGCGCTGCAAGGCCGAGATCTATGTTGGCCGGGTCGAAGATACCCTCTCTGTGCCGCTGCAAGCGGTGTTCCACGAGGGGCCGACGGCCTACGTCTATGTGCCGCAGGGCTCCGGCTTCGCCCAACGCCAGGTCACCGTCGGCGAAGCCTCGGAACTGCACGTGGAAGTGAGCAGCGGGCTGGCCGAAGGCGATGTCGTGCTGTTGCGCCAACCGCAGCCGGCGGAGATCGTCGCCCGCCTGGACCAGCCTAGCCCACCCGACGCCTCGCGCGATGGCCGCAATGGGCCGTCGAACCGCGCGTCAGCTGAACAGGACAATCCTCGCCGCAAGGGCGAAGTCACGCACAAGCCCGGTGAGAAGCGCCCACCCGCCCAACGCCCCGCGCCCAGCGGCGACCGCCCCTCAGCGGAAGGCTGATCGGGCCCAACATCCGCCCAGTCCAACCGCGCCGTGGGCAGACGACGAAATCAACAATCAATGTGACCGGCTCGCCAGCCCCTCTACGACAGTTGGTTCAGCAGGCAGACCCTTGTCATGCGCCGCTGCCGACCGACCATCGCACGGCTCGATCAGCACCGACTCCGGCTGAAGCCCCCCATCCTCGCCCGGCGGCAGTTCCTCGACATTCCGCAGCTTGGTTGCGATCGTACGAGTCTTCTTGGTTGCGTCATCGACCTTCGCAGAGGCCTCGTGCAACTTCTTCTGCACAGCATCCAAGAGGCCGCCGAACTTCCCAAGCTCCGTCTTGACGGCGCCCAGGATCTTCCACACTTCGCTTGATCGTCTTTGCACTGCAAGCGTTCGAAATCCCATCTGCAGCGCATTGAGCAGGACGGCCAACGTCGTAGGACCGGCCACGCTGACCCTGTACTGTCGCTGGAGAAACTCCATCAGCCCCGGGCGGCGAACCACCTCCGCATATAACCCTTCGCTGGGCAGGAACATGATTGCGAAATCCGTGGTCCTGGGCGGGTTGAGATACTTGTCCCTGATGTCTCGTGCTGAGGCCTTGATACGAGCGTCAAGCTGCTTCGCCGCCGTCGTCGCCGATTCCTGGTCGCCTTGTTCCCGAGCCGCGAGCAGGCGTTGATAATCCTCTTGCGGAAACTTCGCGTCGATAGGCAGCCAAACGACGTCGTTGGGATCATCGGCCCGTCCGGGCAACTTGATCGCAAACTCCACCCGCTGGTTGGTTGCATCGTTGGTGGCGACGTTGCGAGCATACTGCTGCGGCGCAAGAACCTGTTCAAGCAGCGTCCCGAGCTGGATCTCGCCCCAGGTCCCCCGCGTCGAGACGTTGGTCAGGACGCGCTTGAGGTCGTTCACGCCGCTGGTAAGGCTCTGCAGCTCGCCGAGGCCCTTGTGAACATGCTCCAGCTGCTCGACGAAGAGTTTGAAGGAATCGGCGATCTGATCCCGCACCGCTCGCTCGGTTCGCTCCTGCCCTTTATCCACTGACTCGAAGTGCGATTCGAATTCGGCGAGATGGGGGGCGATGTTCCGCCGCAGCAGCGCAACGACCAGCCCGATCGACACCAGCATCAGAACGATCACCACCGCGAGTAGGGCCTCAGTCATGCCCAAACGCCTCCACACCGCCGGGTGAATCTATTGATTACCTCCCGGCGGGACAACGACTCAAGCAATTGCGAGCGGGTTCGGACGTTGGCCAGTTCAGCGGGAAGTCGGGTTCGCCGAAGGAGCAGTCGGATCCCCGCTACCGCCGATTGCACGGTCGAACCGATCTCAATCCCGATCAACGCGTACAACCATTCAGCCATTGTCCTCCATCATACTCTGCCCCCATGGCCTCGATCCCCCCGCCCAATCCGGCGGTCCACTCCCAGCCCGCGACGAGAAACCTGCAGATTGCCGGAGACGCCGCAAGTCAGCCGGCCATGAGTAGGGTGACCGGTGATCCCGATGGAATCGACGCCGCGGACCTGACGGCGGCCCAGGCCGGAGATCACGAGGCGTTCGGGCGGCTGTATGACCGTCACGCGGCGGTGGTGCTGTCGCTGTGCCGGCGGTTCTCGTTGCCCGAGGCTGAGGACGCAACCCAGGAGACCTTCATTCGTGCGTATCGACTTCTGCACAAGGTTCAAAGCCCCGACAAGCTCCGCCCGTGGCTGTACGCGATCGCCCGGCGGGTCTGCTCGGAGCGGGCGCGCTCGGCCCGGCGTCGAGCCCGGCACGAGGAGCAACTGGTGTTGACTCAGCCCGCCCAATCGATCGCCGCCACCGCCCCCGAGCAAGCCGATCGCGCTGAGCAACTCCAGCGCCTCGACGACGCGTTGGAGCAGCTCGATGACCGCGAACGACTGGCCGTTCACCTGTACTACCTCGACGCTGATCCAGTCAATGCCGCCGCATCGGCGCTGGGCTTATCACGAAGCGGCTACTACAAGCTGCTAGCCCGCGCTCGTGAACATCTCGCCGGCCTTATGAAATGAATCGGACTCACCATGACTGATCGATCCAAACAACCCAAGGAACCGCCCGCCGGTCCACCTCCGCGCGACGATCTCGACCGGCTGCTGCAAAGCTGGCATGGGATCCACGCCCAGCGTGCCGCCGCCGGCCGCGATGAACTGATCGAACGGATCGCACGAGAACGGCACTCTGTGAAGGCGACCCGCGCCGCCAAGCGCTGGGCCGCGCCGATCTCAGCGTTTCGGCGCTTTGACGTTTCGCCGTTTCTCAGGAGATTTGTGATGAATCGCTACTCACCCGTCGCCGCGTCGTTGCTGTTGTTGGTTGGCATCATCGCCCTGCTCATGCCGAGCCCCAAGGGACAGGTCTACGCCCAACAGGAAGTAATGGTGCCCCAGGGCGGCCGGCTCGATGCGCTCGATGAGGAAGGCAACATCCTCGGCCCATGCCCGCTGAAGCGCACCGATGTCAATGTACAGGTATCGGGGTTCTTCAGCCGAGTCACGCTGACCCAGAGCTACCACAACCCATATGAGAAGAAGATCGAGGCGGTCTACACCTTCCCCATGAGCCATCGCGCCGCGGTGGATCGAATGACCATGACCATCGGCGACCGTGTCGTAGTCGGCGAGGTCAAGGAGCGGCAGCTTGCCCGGCAAATCTACGAAGCCGCCCGCGCCCAGGGTTATGTCGCCAGCCTCCTCGAACAGGAGCGGCCGAACATATTCACCCAGTCGATAGCGAACATCGAGCCTCAGGCCGAGGTCGTCGTCGAGATCAGCTACGTCGAGATCCTGCAAATCAAGGATGGAGCGTACAGCTTCGACTTCCCGATGGTGGTCGGGCCGCGGTACATTCCTGGCGCGCCGACGACCAGCCCGTCCATTGTGCCCGCTGAGCTGGTGCTGCGGCACGGCTTGATCCTGCTGGGCCCGGCGAAGCTCACCGTCGGTGCGGCCGGCGAGGTCGATGAGCTCGGCACGCTGCAAACCGGCAAGCTGCATGCGCTGCTGGGCGCCGCCCAGTCGATCAAATACCCCGGCGACGCGTGGTGGGGACGAGGCGATCAAACCGGTGGAGCCGGCCAGCCCGGCCTGTGGTACCGCTTCGAAGCGGCCTACGCCGACGGCTCCAAGGAGTTCGGCGAGCTGTATACCGATGGCACCGCTCAGCTCAACGGCCGATGGTTCTTCATCGACCGCAAGACAATCAATGAGATGGGCACCGGCTTCGCGCAGTACACCAACCAGGTGCCGGACGCCAGCCGAATCACCCCCGAGCCGGTCAAGCCCCCCACGCGGGCGGGGCACGACATCACCATCACCGTCACCATCGACACCGGCGGCCCGGGGCTGCTCGACATCAAATCCGACCTGCACCAGATCGAGCGCACCGACGAAGTGATGCGCGACGATGGGCTTGTCCGCAAGATCACGCTGGCCCTGGCGAAGAAAACGGCAATCCCCAACCGCGATTTCGTGCTCTCATGGCGCCAGACGGCCGAGGCAATCCAGGAAGCGACGTTCATCCACACGTCCGAGCAGCATGGCGATTATTCCGGCGGCTTCTTCACCCTGATCTTGCAACCCCCGGATCGTGTCCAGGACGCAGACGTTGGGCCGCGCGAGCTGATCTTCGTGATGGACACCTCCGGCTCGATGAGCGGCTTCCCGATCGAGAAATCCAAGGAAGTGATGACGCGGGCGATCGACGCCATGCGGCCGGCCGACGCGTTCAACATCATCACGTTCGCCGGCCGCACCGCGATTCTGTGGGGCACCCCCCGACCAGCCACGGCCGAGAACCGCGCCGAAGCTAAGGCGTTCGTCGAATCGCGACAAGGTGGCGGCGGGACCGAGATGATGAAAGCGATCGAAGCCGCGCTCGTGCAAACCGTCGGTGAGGGACCGCAGCCGCTGAGCCCATGGGATGTCGCAAACCTTTCCGCCGACGGCCGAACGGTCACCATGTTGCTGTCCTGCGGCGATATCGACGTCGCCAACCTGGACGCCGCAGCAGATGAGGCGCCCGCCGCGACCGTTCGCCTTCCCAATGACGACAGCCTGGTCGTCCCCGGCCTCGAGCCGCATGTGCACATCAGGGCCGCGCACATGCTGGTAACCGGCCGGTGGACGACCCAAGACGGCCGTCGGGTCCTCATTGTCGATGAGGCCCGCCACGTCGATGAACCTGCCCAGGCCAAGCCGATGCGGATCGTCCTGTTCCTCACCGACGGCAAAGTCGGAAACGACATGGGCATCATCAACGCAGTCAAAGAAAACGCTCACACGACGCGGGTGTTCAGCTTCGGCATCGGCAACTCGGTCAATCGCTACCTCCTGGAAGGCATGGCACAGGCCGGGCGCGGCGAGGTCGAGTTCGTATTGCTGGAGGCCGACGCCGACGACGCCGTCGATCGCTTCACGAAGCGCATCGAGACGCCGGTGCTGACGGATATCGAGCTTCAGTTCAGCGATGGTTTGCAGGTCACCGACCTGCTGCCCTCGCCGGACGCCGTGCCCGACCTGTTCGACGTCAAGCCCCTGGTCATTCTCGGCCGATACACGACCCCCGGAAAGGGCACGCTGACCATTCGCGGGCGAACCGGGGCCGGGCCGTATACCCGTACCATCGACCTGGAGCTGCCGCAGACGCAGGCTGAGCACGATGTGATCGCAACCGTTTGGGCGCGAGCCAAGATCGAGGCGATCATGAACCAGGACCTCAGAGCTGCTCAGCAGAACGCCTTCCCAGCCGACCTTCAACAACAAATCATCGCCCTGGGCGAGCAGTTCCAGATCATGACTCAGTACACGAGCTTCGTGGCCGTGGAGAAGTCGCGAATGACCATCGGCGGCAAGCCGGTGCTCGTGGCCGTGCCCATCGAGATGCCCGCGGGCGTCTCCTACGAAGGCATCTTCGGCGGCGTCGCCGACCACGAGGCCGAGGAGGCAATCTTCCTCGGCGTTCAGTTGCAGACGCGAGGCACGGAGGTCATTGTGATAAACGGCAGCAGGACTTCAGCAGACGCCGCGTTCTTTGAGCAGGCCGCGAAGCATGCATCCCGATTCCCCGAATTTACGCCCCCGCAGCTGGCCTCGACGCCGAGCGGCCCCGGTGGGAGAGCGAAGGTTCCAGGGCCGCGCACACCGCCCGGCCCACCGGTTGGAGTCATGCTGAAGGAGGCCGACGCAAGCCAGCTCGCCAGCCCGCTCAACCAACTGATGTCGGAGTCCGGCGCTGGCGCTGCGGCCACAGGCCTTTCCCGTGGTCGTGGCTTCGGCGGCGGCTCCGGTGCTTCTAGGAAAGCGGGCGAGTCGGGAACCATCACCTTCCCCGGGCAGCGCGCGCCGACGAGCGCGGACGACGCCCAAGCATCGGTTGTCAACGGCAAGATTAGCATCGTGCAAATTCCCCACGTGTTCCTCAACGAACTCGACAAGGCAGGTGAGGCGCCAGGCGTTCCGCTGCTCGGTGACATCCCGATTCTCGGGGAATTGTTCAAGGACGTCTCCCGTCCGGTGTCCGTCGTCGCCGGCCGGCCGATCTTCGCCGAGCACCTGGCGATGGGAGTGGCAGACCTCGTCAAAAACGGCGAGATCGACGATGCCAAGACGATCGCCGAGCTACTCGCTGAATCGAGACCCGACTATGCGATCGGCGTGAAGATGCGCGATGCGCTGGCGGACGAATCGCTTGACGAAGCCCAGCGCGACGCGACGATCGCCAAGCTCGGCCAGGAGGCCCGCAAGCAGCTTGAAGCGGTCCTCACCAAGGCCCGGCGCGTGGCACGTGTGCGGCGTGTGCTCGATGAGCGGCTGTATGAGATGGTTGTGCAGCTGCGCGCCGACGAAGACCGTCCTGCGGACAGCGCGGCTCGCAAGGAGTCACGACGCCTGACGGTTCTCGTGACCAGCGTTGATGATGAGACGAAACAGGCCCTCACCGACGCGGGCCTGACCATCGAAGCGACCGCGACCTCGCTGCCGATGGTCGTGGGCACCGCGATGGTACGCGACCTGGAGACGCTCGCTCTGCTGGATATCGTGCGGCGCATCGAGCCGACGAGGATGGACTCAAGCACTGACTGAACCACAGCGCCCCAGCGCCGATCGACACCCACCGAAGCCCACGGGCTCGAGCCCGTGGGCTTCCTTTATGAGGTTCTGTTACGCTCTCGTCCAACCGTACAATCGAGGACCATCGACATGCCGGCATGGAACGGGTGGTATCACATCGTTGGCAGCACCTATGGAAGCTGGCTGCCAGGTGACCCGCGGGGCTGGCGCTCTCGGCACCATCGAGAGCACGTCGAGGGTGATTACAAGAATCCTCCACCACCGGGGAAGGACCACCGGCGTCATGTCCGTTCGAAGTCGCTGATGAAGCGCGAGCCGGTTGTCCTCACCTTCCATCAGCGCGAACTGGTTTGCCGGACAATGATCGAGGCATTGCGGTTTCATCACGTCGAGGTCAAGGAGTTGTCCGTTTCGGCAACCCATTTCCATGTTCTTGCCGGATTCACCTCTGTGGGACATACGGCTCAGATCAAGCACATCAGCGATCCGCCACGGCATTACGTCGGTATCGCGCGGTCGCGGAGCAGTCGCGCGTTGAGTGATGTGGGCCTTGTCCAGCGCGGAGGCCTGTGGGCGAAGCGAACCAAGATCGTACCGATCAGTGACCCATCGCATTTCCACAGCGTCGTCGAGTACGTTCGCAGGCATGCTGACGAAGGCGCTATCGTTTGGTCGCTGCCGCGAGAGGCTTGATTGTGAGAACCGTCGTTCATTGAAGCCCACCCGCTCGAGCCCGTGGGCTTCCTTCACGTGGGCATGCGCTGCTGTGCTTGATATTCGTCCCAGCGTGTGGAGAGGTTGTGCTCCACGCCAAGCAGGTCGAGTATGCGCCCGGCCATGAAGTCCACGAGATCCTCAATCGACTTGGGATGAAGATAGAAGCCCGGCGAAAGCGGAGCGATGATCGCCCCGGCTTCACTGAGCCGCTGCATATTGCAGATGTCGATGTGGCCGGCGGGGGTCTCGCGGTAGGCGAGGATCAATCGGCGGCGTTCCTTGAGGGTCACCGCTGCGGCCCGCTTGAGGAGGTTGTCGGTGATCCCGGCGGCGACGGCCCCCAACGTGTTGCTGGAGCATGGCACGATCACCATACCGTCGTGAAGAAACGAACCGGAAGCGATCGCCGCCCCAACGTCTTTGTCGTTGTAGATGGTGACCAGCTCGCCTCGGCCGGCGGTGAGCGCATCGGCATCGACGCGCTTGAGGCCCAACTCATCAAACAGCAGCCGCTTGCCGAGGGCCGAAACGGTCAGGTGGATCTCGACCTGGGCCTCGGCCAGCTGCTCCATGACCCGCCGGGCGTACGTCGCCCCGCTGGCCCCGGTGATCCCGACGAGGATTCGACCAGTCATACCGCTGCCCCGCGATCCTCCGCATGGCCGCCGGATACCGCAACCCCCCCCAAAGTATAGGAAAACGGGGTCATCCGCCTTGCGCGATCTTGCCGACAACGTGGTACACTTCGCCGTTGACGCTTTCCACGAAGGATCGGCCCAATGAAGACCGCCATATCTGCCGTGCTGCTGGGGTTTGGAATGGGCTGCTTGAGCGCGTGTGCCGGCTCGGTGACCTATCCGCCTCCCGGGGGTTCAACCGAGCTGGGCGAAGCGGCGCCCAAGCCCGTGCCCGCCCTGATGACGAGAGCGATCCGCTTTGCTCAGGACCGCTACGGTGATGATGATGATGCGTTCGCGATCAACCTCCCGCCGGGCACGCCGGCGGCGGTCTACGACGAAGTCATCGCGCGCCTCGGGGCCGGCCGGCCGATGCTCGAGGTAGGCGAAACTGCCTACCACGTCACGAAGGTGACCCTGCGCTGGTCGGATGCAAAGGTTGATCTGGTCTATCCACGGGCCGACGGCTACTACGATTTCGTCACGATCTCATTTCAGCGGGACCTGGTTCGCGGCTATGAGTTTGCCGGCACCCGGCTGTGGCGAACCGGCAACCGGCCGCCGCCTCCTCACTACACACCGCAACCCGTCGAGGCGCAAGCGCCGCCGGAAGAAGCATCCCGCCCGCAATCTGCATCCGCCGACGATATCGAAAAGTAGGGGAGGCGCCAGTCCCGTGATCGTCCACCGATTGACATGCCAACCGATTGCGGTGCGCGACAATAGCCGGCGGGCTACGCCCGCCGGACTCGGGACGAGTAGCGTCCCGGCTGTTCTCGATGTCTGCGGATCTTGAAAGCGCGTATCAGGGGCGTCGAGTCTGTGTGACCGGCGGAGCGGGCTTTATCGGTTCGCATCTGGTCGCGGCGCTGGTCAAGTTTGGGGCGGAAGTATCGGTCATTGACGACCTCACTTCCGGGTCATCGCAGAACCTACCGACGGGGCCCGGGCAGGTTAGGTTGGTGCAGGGCTCGATCCTTGAATCCCAGGCCCTGGCCGAGGCCGTCGACGGGGCCGAGTTGATCTTCCATCTGGCGGCGCTGACCTCGGTGCCGGGGAGTGTCGAGCAGCCCGATCGCTACCATCAAGTCAACGCGACCGGCACGATGCAGGTGCTGGAAGCAGCCCGGGCGGCCGGGACGAAGCGCCTCATCTACGCCTCCTCCAGCAGCATCTACGGCGACAGGGGCCGGGGCCCTGTCGTGGAGACCATGACCCCACAGCCGACGTCACCCTATGCCGCCGCGAAAGGTGCCGGCGAGCTGATGCTTCGGGCCTTCGTCCACTGCCACGGGCTCTCGGGCATCAGCCTTCGATACTTCAACATCTTCGGAGCGCGTCAGCGGCCGGACTCACCCTACGCGGCGGTCATTCCTCGCTTCGCCGAAGCCATGCTGAAAGGAGAGAAGCCGATGATCTACGGCGACGGCACCCAGACGCGCGATTTCACCCACGTCGCCAACGCGGTGCAGGCAAACCTTCTTGCCGGCGCCTCAACCAAACCGCTGCACGGCGAGGCGGTCAACATCGCCTGCGGCACGAGCTGCAGCCTGCTTGAACTGATCGGAATGATGGCCCAGATCCTCGGCGTCGAATCGAGCTACGAGCTGGGGCCGTCACGTGTCGGCGAAGTGATGCACAGCCGGGCGAACATCGAAGCCGCAGCCAAACTGCTGGGTTATGAGCCGGTGGTCGAACTCAAAGATGGATTGAAGGAGGCGCTGGAGTATTACGCGGCCGGCTAAGGCCTCGCCGGGTGAATCAAGCGCAAACACCGCATGAACAATGCAGGCTAGGGCGCGTCGCGATCAATGGAGGCGTCTTCCTCCGCCGGTTCGACGCCGATCGCCACGATCGTCTGATCGTCAATCGGGCGAACACCCGCCTGGTGTCGCGACAGCGGATCGGTGAGCGACTGCACCACACAAGCGGGCTCACCGGTGCATGCTTCGAGCGCCCGCTCGATTCCCGCCACACCGAACATGGCACCGTCAGGACCCCGAGCCTCGATTATTCCGTCCGTGTACATCACGACCGTCTGGCCGGGCTCAAGATCGACGGTCGCTTCCTCATAACGGACCCGATCAAGCACACCCAGCGGAACGCCGCCGACGGCATCGAGCCGCTGAACCGAGCCGGCGACGCCCGGCTTCTTGAGAAGCGGGGGGTTGTGCCCAGCCCGGGCATAGGTCCAGCGCCTTCGAGGCGGGTCATACACAGCCAGGTACGCAGTGACGAAGGAATTCTGGATTCGCTTGGCGGCCAGATGCCGGTTGGCGTGCTCGAGCAGCTCGGCGGGTCCGTCCGGGTCGCGGGGGTAGGCGTGCAGAATCGCGTGGAGCATGGCCATCACGACCGCCGCCGCTGGGCCGTGACCGGAGGCATCGGCAATCAGCATCAGCCACGGACCGTTCGGATCGGCCCCCGATCCGTCTGAGCTGGATCGCAGCGGACGGAAGTCGTAGTGGTCACCGCCGGCCTGGTCGAACGTCTGATAGCTGGCGGCAATCGTCAGTCCGGGGATGTCGGGGATCGGATGGGGCAGCAGCGCTCGCTGGATGGCCGCGACGCGCTCGACCTCGGCGCGGATCTTTCCATGCGCGTCGCGGAGCTCCTTGGCAATGAGTACGTTCTTGACCGCCGTGCCCACCAAGTTAGCGCGCAGGATCGCGTGCTCCAGGTCCTCCACGCTGAAGCCTTCGGGATCCGTGCGCAGGAAGATCGCCCAGTTCAGCGGCTCGCCGTCATCAAACAGGGGAATTGCCATCAGCGAGCCGTATCCGGCCAGGGCGTCACCAACGATCGGATCGTCGCCAACGGTGAGATGATGAATCAGCTCGGGGTACGCGGAACGGATCAGCTGGCCCAGGAAACCCCCGGTCTGCACGGGCAGATCGTGCCACTGCCGCCAAGGCTCGCCCGACGCCAGGTCGAAGGGCTCGTGGTGGTGGACAAAACGAGTGATCTTGTATTCGCCCGGCGCCATCCCGCGGGTGGAGAGTGATATATACCCGCGTGGCCCGTACAGCTGCTCACCATGAGCGGAAAAGACCTGCAGCACCTCCTGTGGCTCGACCGCCCGGCTGAGCGCCCCCACCATCTCCATCAAAACGGGAATGCGGGGGTTGCCCGAGGTGTCAACGCACCGCATCCCGCCGAGATTCTCCTCCCGGCCAGTCTTCGGCACCGTCTGCTCGACCCGCGGCATGAATGATCGCCCCTTTCAAGCCAGCGAACAACGTTGTGGATGATAGCCGTTATTCGCAGTGGCCTGTGGCCGGCATCAAGCGAGCCGGGCCATCCCGGACGCAAGGCGATGTCCCGCTCGGCCCGGCGTCAGCGGCCGAAAACGGTACTGGGAATCAAACCGACGCTTTTCCATCGACGTGAGATCCGCGGGGCCTGGGAGCTCACCGGTGGCGATACCAGCTACCTGGTCTGGGCCCCCGCCAATCCATAGACCACCACCTGCCAGATGAATGTCTGGCGATAGAACCGCCGCTCCAGGCCGTGGCTGCGCACAATGGCCTCGACCGCTTCGGCCGGATGCACGAAGACCCGAAATGCCTGCCATCGCAGCCGGCAACCGAGATTGATCAGGGCGACACCCAGCTTCACCCACCAGGTCTCGCGGGGGTAGACCAGGCCGTACAGCTTTCGGGCCCGTGCTGAGGACAGGCCGACCAGCGATTCCAGGTCGCCATAGCAGCAGATGACCCGGTCCAGGGTAACGATGTCAGCCGACTCGATCTGCGGGGCCAGCTCCACGAAGTCGCCGTGGTAGTACGCGACACGATCATCGTGGCCTTGCCCGTCCGCCCCTTCCCGGGCGGCTTCGATGTACGCAGCCGACGCTTCGACGCTGGTGGCGGTCGCCGCGCCGGCCCGCAACAACTCGTGTTGAATGGCTCCCACACCCCCGCCGATATCCAGCAGCGTCGCGCCTTGGATCCCCTCGGCCCGCAGCGCGTCGATCAACATCTGCGTCGGGGAAGCCGGCCCCTTCCTGCGATACTTCTTCAGCTGTCGGGCGGCCACGCGCCGATCGAACTGGCGCTCAATTGCCCGGCACTGGCCGCAGATCATGATTCACCGGCCTTCGTTGTGTTCACGATCCGCTCCCATCGTACCGGGCAAGGCACCGCGACCACACCGCCACGGCTAAGCATCCACCAGATCTGATGTTCGCTTGGCCTTTCACAGGCGGTCCCTTGCGAGGTATCGCTGGTTCTGTGTAAACGCCGTCGTTTGTCCGCTCTCTGATGTCAAGTCGTTGATGATCGGGCTGTCAAGTTGCATCCGGCGGGTTCACTTCGTCAGCTGCGGTTGGCCGATCTGATCGAGCTGCTCCTGGATGCGTTGCTCGATGAGGGCGGTCAGGGTGCCAGCGGCGCCCCGGGCGGAGCCCTTCGCCTCAGCGAGGTGGGCTGTGACGTCGATCGTCGGGGCGAAGCTGACGACCGCCCGCCGAGCCGCCCGCGCGCCTGCTTCGCGGGCTCCCAGCGCATCCTCCTCGAACTTGTCGAGCGTCTCGGTCATTCGCTCGATGGACGGCTGCTGGGTCACGTAATCGCCGGGATAGCTGAATAGCTGGGTCACCAGATTCAGGTCCTCCAGATCGCGCTTCGCAGCCGTGATCGCCTCCAGCGACAACTCGGCGCCGGCTGGGTTCTCACCGACCGCTGCCGCATCGTCGCCTTGGGCCTCATCGGCGCCCCACTCGCGGAGGATGTGATGCCGCAGTTGCTTGACACGCGCGGGGATCGGTTGGTCGCCCACCCGGCCGAGACGGCGCTGCTCCATCTGCGAAAGGATGTGCTCAGTCAGCCGGCTGATGCGCTTCGGCAGCGACCCCTTGCCGAACTCGTTGAGGTATTCCAACTCCTTCAACCCCAGGATTGCTTCCGCGTAACGATAGATGCGCTCCAGGAGCGGACGATCGACCTGCGGCCGCCAATACAGCCGCTGCTCCAATCGGGTCATCACAGACTGCAACTGCGGCGTCGGATCGTCGAGATAGAAGTACTTGAGCGCACAGGGCAGGATGTGCAGCGCGGAGCCGCCACTGCGGCTGCGCCGCCGGGCCGCGGCCAGCGCGATCATCGCCGCCCCTTCGCGCAACGGGGTCACGCGGTCGTTGAGGTGGTATACCTCGCCCTCGGGAAAGATGACCAGCGATCGATTTCCCTGGGCAAGCACATCGACGGCAGTGCGAAACGCCCGCAAGTCAGTCCCCTCGCGGTCAATGCTGAACGCCCCGAGCCGCTGAAACGCCCACCCCTTCAAGCCGAACCAACCCTTGAAGACCTGCCACGCCGCGAGATAACAACACGGCACACCGAGGCGATGCATCGCCTCGAAGATGATGAACGGGTCGCCGTGGGCAGGATGATTGATCGTAATCATCGCCCCACCGCCTTGGGCCAGCGCCCAGCGCACATGCTTCTCTCCGCGCAGCTGACCGTCTCGCACCAGGTACCTGCGCCGATACACGCGGCGACGCAGCGGAGTCAGCGCCCACTGCCAGAACCGGCTCGGTCTGGCCGGCCGAAAGCGATAGCCCGGCTCAATCAGGCGCCTTTCCATTGGGGCAGTAGACCCGATGCGCCCCAACGCGCCAAGCAGCGCTCAGCCGCAGATCAATGCGGCCAAAACTCCTCCCCGATCCCGTCGATGAACAGTTCCACCCGGCCACAGCGCGGGCGGACGTAAACGTCAAAGTGTTCGGGATTGACGAAGAGCTCTCCCAGGTCGCCCACCTAAAAGTCGGCGTGCCACACTTCGCGTCGCTGATTAAGCCTGCCCGATCCCATCAACAACGAATTCGACACGTCTACACCGCGGACAGGTATACACCTCGACATCCTTCCACTTGGTAATGTGCTTTCTAACATCTGGTATCCAGTCTTCGCCAGGCGTTGAGCAAGTTGGATCCGCTTCGGCCATTGTGCTGTCAACTTTTTCCAATGCAACATCGCACCGGCGACAGCTCATAGCATAACCTGGCGGCGATTGAATCTGATCTTTGGAAATGCCAAGTTCACGAAGTGCGATTCTTGGTTCATTGATATCCGGAGGTTCAGGCCTCGTAGCACCGAGATAGCGACGAGAAGGTTCTTCGACGGGTTCACCTGCGTGATCTACCTGGAAGAGTATCAACTGAGCTACTGCGTATCCTGGATATAGAATAAAGGCAACCTCACTATGATTGGCAATCTCCAGGGTAAGGCACCCCCGCCAATTTGGGTGCACCCATGGTGCAGTCTCAATCGTGATAAAGCTCCTGGCCCAAGAACTCTTCGTAAGCACCATCGCAGAAAGAGTAGGTGGGAGCTTGATATATTCCAGCGTCGCAGCAAGAACAGTCTGATGCCCAGGAAGAACAATGTACCTTCCAAGCGGTATGTGAACGGGCCGCTGAAACTCGTAACCTAGCGTAACACCAGGGATATGAGCAAATAGTCGGTCAGATCGAAGGACAAAGAAATCACAACCCAATCGCAAATCAACCGAATCTTCATTGATTCCTTCAGCGTCCTTATAATCATCGTGCCAGCAAAGAGGCGTGATCACGAGAGACTCGCGCTTACTTGTCAATGTCCGCAAATACTCGAGGATCCGTCTCTTCCCTAACAGTCCTCCGGTGCTAGCACTACCGTCCTCTGTAGAGGAACCAGTCGCTGACAGCCTTTTGTGTCCACGCCGAGAGCCGGCGCTCGATGTGTTGCTGGACTCGGTACGGCGCATTATCTTGGTTACCCTTAGGCCAACGTTCCTTCAACCCACGACAACCATCTTCATAGATTATACGCGCCACATTGATGACAGTCGTTGGGTGCGGGCGAATGATCCTAGTCGGCTGCGCGTTCCGTCTAGATTCTTCTTTCCTTTCCAAGCTTTCTCTGTTTGATGATAACGCTATTGTTGAAGGCACAAGGAGATCAAGGAAAGCACCATGAACGGCAGGCCCATCCTGCCAAAAGGAAGCTGCTCTTTCGTCTGCATCATGGACACATTCTCTCGCGCTTGCTTCAATATCGTCTAGTCGTTCATCGAGCATTTTGATTGCGAATGCTATTATCCTATCAACACGCATTTTCTCTTCGACCCAGTACCAGCCAGCATAGCTGGGGACCTCGCCCGGCTTCAATGCTTGAAGGGTATCATCGGCCTCGATGATGAATGACAAACTTGTTCCACCTTTGTCCGAAGCCCTTTGATTCCTCTTCGTTGGCCGAGGATTTATCTTTTGTTCCTTGATCCACCCAGCATTCTTCAACACTCTCCATTGGAAATTCAATCTGAAGCGCCAAGCCGGGTGTGAATCAGTGAATGCCCATTCATGAATCAATGGCTCAGAGAGGTCACGAAGAGCAAACGCGAGCTGAGGTCCGGCAATTAGAGCACCAAATGCATCGCAGAACAATTCCTCGATCCAATTAAGCACATACTCCTCATATCGCAGTTTCATATCCTCAGCGGCACTGGGGGAATCTCGACGCAACTTTCGATAAAGCTTGATTCTCGGAAGATATTTGTGCAGGCCATCCGCCACCCTTGAACCATGCTTGTCTTGAACGCCAACCATCTTTGCCACGTGATGTCCAAGCTCATGGAAAAGGATTGAATTGAATAATACATCCTCGTCCATTGCATATTGATAACCGATATAGAACGGCAGAGAAGTCGAGGTAGGACTTGCGGGCAAGTTCTCTTGTCCGAGTAACTCCACGCATCCTAACAAATGCTTGTGCGTATCATGCAGTAATTCTTCTACTTCTCCTGGATTCTGATAAAAGAAATTCACATCCGGAACGGGACACAAGGCAAGTCCATCTTGTTCTTCTTTTCGGTGAATCGCGTCTGATGCCGAGACCCTGCCTGTGTCGGCAGAAGTCGCATCGCGTGTGGTGCCGGTCTTTATCGTTTTGCGGATGCATTGAAACTCATAGTCAAGCCACCCGGCGATTGCATACGGCATGCAATCAGTTGTCCCATCACAAAGGCTCTTAATAAGAGGGATCAACTCGAAAACAGTCTCTGTCACGCCTTTGATTGCCTGCTTCAGAGCAAGTGTGGGAACGAGGAACTGCTCTCTAGTAGGTCTAATAGATTTACGCCCCCCATTGTCTTTGTTGCCCACATAAGCGGAGTGAAGCAACTTACCGTAGTATTCAAGGTAGTCCTTCACAACGGCTAAGTATTTCTGCGTCCCCGGTAAATGAGACGAGCCTTGCTGCGACTGATCAATTACCGGGCCAAACCCGAAGTGCCCACCTTTTTCCTCTTTGCTGGTGGCGACGCGAAAGGGTCCCCCCGCCGCATGAGTACGGCATTTGGGCCCTAGCAGACCTAGACGTCAGAACTGAGGAGCTCTCGTTCGATGATTGGGACATATCCCCAGATTTGGTGAGATCAGCCGACCCAACCCAGGTGGATCTCGCCCTGCTTGGGCGACTCATCATCCCCTGCGAGCTGAAATGTCGGCAGGATCGGACGAAGGAGCCAGTTTGGAGGCTCCTCGTACCCAGTTTGCTCCAGGAAGCCGGTTGTCTCCCGGGAAACCCCAAGAAAGTTGCTCTTGGTCCAGCTCCTGGCTTCCTCACCATCTGGCGCTTAGCAGCTTGGAAAGCTTGCCCACCCTGGTGGCCATTGACACCTGAAAAAAACGGCCTATCTCAGCCCGAATGACCAGCTTTTCGCGTGCACGCGAGGAATCACGCTCCCACGTCTTTTGAGAGACCGCTTCCAGACGTAGCCACGCTGTGGCTCAGTTGAAAGAGCCTTCTTGAGAAAGCAAAAACCCAGGGATTCCGCCCATCCCTTACCCCCGCTCCACGAGCATGGAGACGGCGTTGCCGCCGCCGAGGCAGAGACTCGCAATGCCGCGCCGGGCTCCCGTGCGGATCATCTGGTGCAGCAGGGTCGTGAGGACGCGGGCCCCGGAAGCCCCGATTGGATGACCGAGTGCGATCGCCCCGCCACAGATGTTGAGCTTAGCCTCGGGGAGGTCGATCTCGTTGATGTTCGCCAGCACCTGGGCGGCGAATGCTTCGTTGAGCTCAAAGAGATCGATATCGTCAATCGTCAGCTTGTTGCGCGCCAGCAGCGCTTTGAGGCCTTTGGCGGGCGCGTCAAAGATCTCCTTGGGGGCGACGCCGGCGGTGTGGTAGTCCACGATCCAGGCGATCGGGTCAGCGGCGATTTCCTCGGCCTTAGCCGGCGAAGCGACGATGAGAGCGGCGGCGCCATCGGAGATCTGAGAAGCGTTGCCCGCGGTGACGGTGCCGTCGGCGTCGAACACGGACTTGAGCTTCGCCAGCTTCTCGACGCTGGAGTCGGCACGAATACCTTCATCGTTCTCAACGCCCTGCTTCTGCTTGAGCTGCTCGGCAGCAAGCGACACGATCTCCGGCTTGAAGAAGCATTTGCCGGTCGCTTCGGCGGCACGGTGATGCGATTGTGCGGCAAAGCGGTCCTGCTCTTTTCGTGAGATGCCGTGCTTGCGGGCAATGTAGTTCGCAGCACAGCCCATGGCCCAGCCTTCAAACGGGCACGACAGGCCGTCGTGGACCATGTGGTCGATCATCTTGCTATCACCGAACTTCACCCCCGTCCGGAGGTAGTCCATGTGAGGCGCCAGCGACATATTCTCAAATCCCCCGGCCAGGACGAGCTGGTTGTCGCCGGCCTTGATCGACTGGGCGGCGAGCATGACGGACTGGAGGCCGGACCCGCACACTTTGTTGATCGTCTGAGCGTTGAGCGTATCGGGCAGCCCCGCTTTGAGCCCGGCTTGCCGGGCGGGATTCTGACCGACCCCGGCTTGCAGCGCGCAGCCGAAGATGGCCTCATCGACGTGGTCTTTGGCCGCGGGGACCTCTTCGAGCACGGCCTGAATCGCGTACGCTCCAAGCTGAGGCGCGGGCGTGCGGCTCAACCCCCCAAGGAACCGGCCCACCGGCGTCCGCTTGGCGGCGAGAATGACTGGTTGAATCATGGCGAATCACTCCACAATTGATTCGGAAGGCATAATCTTATCCGGGCTCAGCGCAACCCAACGCAAGCAGCGGGCAGGCTGAGCCCGCTACAATCGCAGGCATCGCGTCCCACCGCTCGTGTGCGTCGCTTGAGCGATGACATCGTAGCTGCCCGTTGCGGACACTGCGGGCGGCACCGCCGGGAGATGAACCAACGAGCCGTTGTTGAGCCCCGCCGCCAACCTCGATCAGTGATTGCGCCATGAGCGACCTGAACCCTGCCGCGGACAACCTGGCGACCCTTGAGAGCCACATCCTGGCCGAGGAATCGCGGCATCCCGGGGCCACGGGTGCCCTTTCGTGGATCCTCTGGGCGATGACGCTTTCGGCGAAGATCATCGCCAGCAAGATCCGCCGGGCCCGCATTGAAGATGTCCTGGGCACGCTGGGCTCGAAGAACATCACCGGCGACACACAGCAAAAGCTCGACGTGATCGCCAACGAAATCTTACTGCGTGCCCTCGGCCAACGAGCCGGTGTGGCCGTCCTCGCCTCAGAAGAAAACGAACAACCAATCATCCTTCAGACCAAGGTGGATCGGCCATACTGCGTCCTGTTCGATCCGTTGGACGGCTCCTCGAACCTTGATGCGTGCGTGAGCGTGGGAACAATCTTCAGCATTCTCCGCCACGACACCCAAGCCGACCCCATTGAAACATCGATCCTGCAGCCAGGCACGAAACAGGTCGCCGCCGGGTACATGCTCTACGGCTCATCGTGCGTGTTCGTGCTCACCACCGGCCACGGGGTGAACCTGTTCGTGCTCGATCCCGCCGTCGGCGCGTTCATTCTGGTTCAACAGAACCTGCGCATTCCCGAGTCAGCCAAGAGCTATTCGATAAACGAGGCGTACCGTGCCGATTTCCCAGCCGGATACCAACGCTACCTGGACTGGGTCCATACGAAGGGTTACTCCAGCCGATACATCGGGACCATGGTGGCCGACATCCATCGAATCCTGGTCCAGGGCGGGGTGTTTCTCTATCCGCCGACGCAGAGGAGCCCACAAGGGAAGCTGCGACTGATGTACGAGGCGAGCCCGATGGCGATGATCGTGGAACAGGCGGGCGGCAAAGCCGTCGCCGGCGCGCAGCGCATTGTGGACATCCAGCCGACGGGCCTGCACCAGCGCACGCCCGTGATCATGGGCTCAGCCGCCGAGGTCGATCACGTGCTGGAGCATCTGATCGCCGACTGACTCGCCGTCGTGTTCAGGCGGGCGATCGTACAGTCCCCACGAGTAGCTCGACACGCACGGCATGCAAGCGAAGCAAACTCGATTGACGATCACCCAGATTCTGGCCTGGGCCGATGCGCACTATCGCCGCAGAGCAAAATGGCCCAGCAATGGATCCGGCTTGGTGGCTGGCAGGAAAGGTGGAGCACAATCGATCTCGCTTTGGGCCAAGGCCACCGCGGCCTCCCCGGCGGGTCGTCTTTGCATAAACTACTGACACAACATCGGTTTAACCGGTAGATAAGGGACCCGACATCACAGAAGACTGAAAGGATCGCGGCGTTCCTCAAGCCCTTGGCTGTGGATTACAAGGTTTAGAGAAGATTCTCGCGTCGCATGGAGTGCGAATCGTGAAGCGTCGCGACCTTGAGAAACATCTCCGTGAGCATGGATGCGAGCTGCATCACCACGGTGGTCGGCACGATGTTTGGATAAACGCCAAGACACTGCGGCAAGTGTCGGTACCGCGGCATAACGAGCTGAAGTGGGGAACAGTCAGGGCGATTGGTGAGAAGCCCGAGGTGCCGTCGCCCGTCTAGGCGGCGCCCTCAGAGGCTCTGAGTTGCTCAAAGAGCTTGGCTCTTGATTCTTGCAGAGATTCCATCGCGTCACGAGCCATGGCAAAGGCCTCGGAAATCGTCTCAGCCTCGGTGACGAGTTGTGGGTCCAGCGGCGAAGTGACGACATACCCCCCCTCTTCGGCCTCCTGCAAAAGCAGCACAAGGTCGCCGTCGCTCACTGTGTAAGATCTTGGGTTCTGGCTCACCATCGTTGGATATCGGCCATCGGCCGGGGCTCCATCGAGCTATATCATAGCAGCCAACCTTGCCTATGGCTGCGGGCTATGTCCCCCTTCGCCATCGCTCCTTCAACGATGCCCACGCTTCAAGTTCGCACCTGCCATGACGACACAAGCCACAACATCGTCAGTGAAGATAGCTCGCGATTCCAACCAAGCGCTGGGGATCGGTGAGTTTGCGGTCGACTTTATGACTGGCACGATCGGCGAGCCGGATGCGAGCGTCCTCGACCGCACGGTGATGTTCTTCACCGATAGTGTGATTTGTGGGATCTCGGCCATCGCGATGGCCACGAACGCGCCGACCGTCCTGCGCGATGAAGCGCTGGAGTATGAACGGCTTGACGGTGTTCCGATCTTCGGCTCCGCCAAGCGGGTAGCGCCCGAGAAGGCGATCGTCGCCAACTGTGCAGCGGTGCGGGAGTGGGACGCCAACGGCACGAACTTCGGTTACAACCCCAAGCTTGGCCACACAGCCGGCGAGTTCGGCCACAACGACTTCTACCCCGTCGCCATCGCGGCCGCGCAACGCGCCAGCAGGGACGGCGCCTATGCGCTGCGCGGGATGGTGCTGCTGGATGAGATCCGCGGTCGCCTTGCCGAGGCCTTCAGCCTCAAGTCGTACAAGATCGATCACGTCGTGCACGGGGCGATCGCGTCGGCTGCGACCTACGGGGCCATGCTCGGCGCGGCACCCCAGCAAATCGAATCGGCGATCGGCATGGTCGTCGCCCACTACATCCCTTGGCGGGCGATCCGGTCCGGCAGCCAGCTCTCGGATTCCAAAGGCGCTTCCGCAGCGATCAGCACCGAAGTCGCCGTGCTCTCGATGCAGCGGGCGATGCGAGGATTCGTCGGGCCGGCTGACATCTTCCGCAATCCCGAAGCGATCTGGCGTCAGTTTGAGCCGACTGATGGCGACAGCCCCTTTGATCTGGTGCTGACCCATCGCGGCGAGGACTTCGCCGTCATGGGCATGCACTTCAAGCTTGGCCTGTACGAACATCAATCGGCCGGGGCGCTGCAAGGTCTTCTCAACCTGCTCGTCGAGCACCCGCAGCTCCTGGAAGAACCGCAGAAGATCGCGTCGATCAAAATCATCGCCTACGAACCGGCCTTTGGCATCATCGGCGACCCGGCCAAGCGCGACCCGCAGACCCGCCAATCCGCCGACCACTCCATGGTCTACATCATCGCCACGACACTGCGCAAAGCGATTGAGCTCGCGAAGCGGGCAAGCCGAGGTGGAACCAGCTACACCTCTGACGAGTATTGGAAAGCGCTGATGCTCAGCCCGTTCGACTACTCCCAGCAGGCGATCTTCGATCATTCCACGCGCCTGCTCATGGAGAAGATCACCTTCGCCCACGGCGGGCCGCAATACGATGCGAAGTACCCCGATGGCATCCCCACCTCGCTCATCATCACCACGACGGATGGTCAAATCTATGACAGCGGGTTGGTGATGTACCCCGCCGGACACGCCCGCAACACCACGGCCAATTTGGCGGAGCTCTTAGGCGCCAAATGGCAGATGCTCGGCTCACTCGCGGTGCATGACCCGGATGCGATCATCAACCGCTTCAATACCCTGCCGAACCTTTCCGCCGCGCAGCTGCAAGGGCTCTACGATTTCGAGATCCTCGACCGCGAGCGCCTGGAGTAGGGTCCGCTGCGCGGGACACCATGTCCGGTCATTGAAAGAAGAAGCTCGGTCCGCGAATCGGACCCTACAAGCTGACGAGCGCGCCGAAGCGACCTACCCTTTAGCGAGCATGGTCACGGCAGTTGCTCATCGATTTGTCGTCCAAGGCGCGAGACCGGCGTATCCGGCCCGCGCCGCCGGCCTGTGGCGGTTCGACGAGCGTAGATCACTGACCACGGAGTGAGCGAACGCCGAGCGCCCCGCGGCAGTCCCGCCATTTCACCCACCACGGCTATGGAGGCAACTTCGTGAAGGGCAAGCTCGCCGGATACATCGGAATGACCATCGGCTTCCTTGGCTGGATCATCGGCCTGGCGGTGGTGTGCGTGTTGAGCGGTCAGACCTCACTTCTGGCCAGAGTCGTTCCCACTGGCGTCCTGATCAGCCTCGGGCTGGCGTTGACCGCGATCGTGATGATGGAGTGCGCGCTGCGGGTCTTCCGGGGCGGCGGTTTCTTTCAACTGACGCTATGGGGTGTCCTGGGCGTGGATGTAGGCATTCTCTGGCTGCTGATCAACCACTGGCTGGCGCCGATGATCGCCGCCGAGCCACGCCTCGTCGAGACCATGCAACACCTCGGCGGCGTTTACAAGACCACCGACGCTTTCCCCCTTGCACTCCTCGCCGTCGGCGTGGTGTTGCTGGCGATCGCCACCGTACGAATGCTGCGCAGCCCACGATCAGGCGGTGAGTCGCCGCCTGCTGGCCGGGGCCCGGTCCAGGGCCAGGGCTCGAGTACACAAGGAGTCAGCCAATGACCGCCAACTGGATCAAACCCTTGTTCATCGTCGCCGCGTTGTACGATCTCATCCTCGGCCTTGGTGCTCTCCTTTTCTTCAAGCCGGCGTACAACTGGCTCGACATCACGCTCCCCAACCACGATGGATATGTGCAATGGGGGGCAGCGGTGGTGGCGGTCTTCGGCATTGGCTTCTGGCTGGTGGCCCAGGCCCCGGCTCGCAATCGCGACATCATCAAGATGGGCGTCCTGTTCAAACTGGCCTACGCGACGACGGTGCTCGGCCACTTCTTCTTCGGGTCCATCCCGATGGTTTGGGTGCCGTTCGCCTGGCTCGACCTGGTCTTCCTCGTGTTGTTCATCGCCACCCTGCGCAGCTTGCCCGCCTCACCATCAGCCCAACCCGCTTGACACCACCGCACAGAACTCGATCCGCCAAGCCCGCGACAGCAGATCAATTGCGTCCAATCCACGTGGCTCAGCCGAACAGCCCGTCGAGGAGTTCGGCGGTGCCTTTGCCGAGCGTTGCGACGGTCTCGTAGATCGGGCGTGTGCCGGCGATATCTTTGAGCTGGCGGACGAGCTTGCGCCCCTGGGGGAAGTCGGCTTTGTTGACGATGAACAGGTCGGCGATCTCCAGGATGCCCGCCTTCTCCATCTGGATCGCATCACCCATGCCGGGCACCATCACTACGGCGGTCCGATCGACGTGCTCGCGAATGGCCACATCGTTCTGCCCGGCCCCGACCGTCTCGATGATGAGCTTGTCGAACCCTGCCCCCCCGATCAGTTCAATGATCCCCGGCAGCGTCGAGTAGTCTTCATTGGTGATCGCCAGGCTGCGGTAGAACACGTTCTCGTCCACGGCGTTGAAATCGACGCGCAGCCGATCACCGAGCAGCGCGCCGTGGGTGATGGGGCTCATGGGATCGAAGGCGACGACAGCGAGCTTCTCGCCCCGGCGCACCGCCTCCGCCGCCATGGCCGCAACGAGCGTGGACTTCCCCGCCCCGGGGGAGCCGGTCAGCCCGACGACATCACCCGGGCGATCCAGGGGCGCATCCGCCGGCTCACAACCGCCATGCACCCGGCTGATCTGTCGCGATAGCTGAGCAACGGCATGATCGGATTCCAGCGGGCCGTAGGCACGAATGACCTCACGGACACCGTCGATGATCTCGTGCATGCTCGTGCCGGTGTGGAAGATTCGGTGCACGCCGGCATCGAGCATCGGCTGGACATCTTCGGCGGGGATGATCCCGCCGACGTTGATGACCATGTCAGGCCGGCCAACCTTGCCGCACTCATCAATCAGCCTCGGCACGAGCACGAGGTGCGAATTACTCATCATGGAGCAGGCGATCAGATCGACATCCTCGTCGCGAGCGGAGATGGCGAGGCTGCGCGGCGTCTGCCAGAGCCCCGAGTAGATCACGTGGATGCCGCTATCGCGCATGGCCCGGGCGATGAGCTTCACGCCGCGATCGTGGCCGTCGAGCCCGATCTTCCCCAAGAGCACCCGCGGCCGGTGCGCCAGGTCGCCGACGCGATCGAGCTGCTCAATGGGCGTGGTGGGTTCAGTAGTCGGCGTGGGCATGACGAACGAGCCTGACCTCGTGCGAGCTTGGGATGATAGCGGTCTCTGCGCGCACGACGAAAACATTCGCCGTTGGGCGCGACCCATTCGGAAACCGCTTCGAGCGGGTCAGATTGCTCTGGGGGCGAACCGTCGGGTGAGCTGCCGGCCGGCCTCGGCTGCCCGGGCGGGGAGGTCCGGATTCGGCCCGTAGACCAGCAGGCCGATGGCCTCAACCAGCGCCTCGTAGATCGCCTCGAACATGCTCTGTAGCGTATCGGGCGCCTCCGCCGGGTCGGGCAGGCTCCAATGCGCCCGGCGCGGCTCGCCGGGAAACTCCGGACATGACGCCTGGCGAGCGACATCGCAGAGCGTGATCACCAAATCGAACGACTGATCCTTGAACTCATCCCAGCTCTTTGACCGCAGCCCATCGGCGCTGACGCCGTACTTTTGCAGCGTCTTGAGCGTCAAGGCGTGGGGCCGGTCCTTGGGCTGTGAGCCGGCTGAGCTGGCCTGGAGCTTCTGGGCGAACTGGTGGTTGGCGATCGCCTCGGCCATCAGGCTGCGGGCGGTATTGCCCGTGCAGAGAAACAGGATACTCAGCTTATCGGCGGTCATCGGGCACCTCCAATCATTAGCGCAACCAGCGTAGTTGCTGAACGGCCGGCGGCGGGTCCGCTCCATCATTTCATCGTCAACATTCCCTGCCTCTCACCAACGCCAGTCGCATGTCGCGTGCGCCCCGTCCCGTATGCGTACCCAGCGGAGGCCACGGCAGCGATATACTCATTGCCGGTGAGCAGGACGCAGACACAACGCTCGCGCAGCGCTGATCCAATCGTGATTCTCGACGCGGCCCTCCGCCGTGCGATCACCACGACGCTGGGCGATGACTACGGGGACACGGATCCGCTGATTCGGCCGAACCAGCGGCCGGAGTTCGGCGACTTCCAGGCCAATGCCGCGATGAGCCTGGCCAAACGTCTCGGCACGGACCCGAGGAAGCTCGCACAGCAGATTGCTAAGGCGGCAACGAACGAGCTGTCGGCGATTGCCGAGCCCCCGGAAGTGGCGGGGCCTGGGTTCATCAACATCCGCCTCAAACCAAAGGCCCTCGCCGAGATGCTCGCGGCCATGGACACCGCCGCGCTGGGGATCGCCCCCGATCCGGATGCGCGCCCGATCGCCATTGATCTCTGCGGGGTCAACATCGCCAAGCAGATGCACGTGGGCCATCTCCGCTCAACGATTATCGGAGACGCCTTGGCGCGAATCCTGGAGCGGCGTGGCCGAGAAGTCCATCGAGAGAATCATCTGGGCGACTGGGGCCTGACCATCGCCATGGTGCTTCGTGAGCTTCGCGCCTCCAAGGCTGATCTTAATGCGCTGGTGCTCGACGATCTCGACGCAGCCTACCGTCGCGCGCAGCACCAATGCGCCGGGGACACGAATGCCGATGCCGCGGCCAAAGAAGTGCTCGTCGCGCTGCAGCAGGGCGATGCGGATGTTCGCAGGGACTGGCAGAAGATCATCGACGTCACCATGCGTGCGGTGTACGAGAGCTTCGATCTGCTGGGCGTGAAGCTCGGTCCCCAGAACAACCGGCCGGAGTCGTCCTACCGCGACCAGCTTCCGGAGGTGGTCGACGCTTTTATCCAGGCAGGACTCGCACAGGAAGATCAGGGGGCCCTCATCATTCGTTTCGACGATCGCGATCGGCCGCTCATTATTCGCAAATCCGACGGCGGCTACCTCTATTCGACCACCGATCTGGCCGCGGTGCGCTATCGCGTGCAGCAGCTCGGCGCCAGCCGCGTGATCTATGTGGTGGATGCAAGACAGCGTGACCACTTCCGAGATGTGTTTGACGCTGCTGGAAGAATCGGCTGGGACCGCCTGCCGGACGGCACGCAGGCGCAGCTCATCCACATTCCGTTCGGCGCCGTTCTGGGGGCGGACCGCACCCCGCTCAAGACGCGCAGCGGGGAGAATGTGCCGCTGGCGACATTGCTCAAGAAAGCGATCGATCGGGGAACGCTGGAGGTGAAGAAGCGCGCCGCGGACCCGGCCGCCCCAACCCACGGCCTGGACCCCCGGCAGCTGGCCCAGATCGGCCGGGCGGTCGGGATCGGCGCGGTCAAGTACGCCGACCTTTCCAGCGATCTTGTGCGCGATTACGTGTTCAACCTCGACCGAATGATCGCCTTCGAGGGGAACACCGGCCCGTACCTTCAGTACGCCCACGCGCGGGTGTGCTCGATCTTCGCCAAGGCGAACGTGGATCCCGAAGAGGTCGGTGACGCGGAATTCGTATTGAAGGACAGCTCAGAAAGACAACTGGCCCTTCTCTTGCTGCGTTACGGGGGCGTGGTCGCCGACACGGCCACGACGCTGGAGCCCCATCGCCTATGCACATTCCTGTACGACCTTGCGAACGCCTACAGTTCGTTTTACGAGAGGTGTCCCGTGCTCAAGGCCCAAAGCGAGTCGCTTCGACGCTCCCGCCTGCGGCTGTGTGGCCTGGTCCGCCGGGTGCTTGGTGACGGTCTGGACCTGCTGGGGATCGAAGCGCCGCAGCGGATGTAGCGTAACGATCTTGTAGGTCGCGGGCCCGGGCGCAGCGTAAGCCGGGCATGATGGAGATTGCAAAGGCGATGGCCAGTCGAAGGAAGCGAGCGAAGAAGAAGTCACCGAGGCGGCCCCGATCGGCAGCGCCGGGACACGGCGCCGCGGCATCAGCCCAGCCGCATCCGTCGTCGGGCCTGGTCCTGGCGGCGATGGTTCCGCTCATCATCGCGATCGGTGCATCGCTCATGCTCGTGCTCCAGCATCTCGACGCCCTGAGCCTTCCCGGCTGCGGGCCCGGCAGCGCCTGTGCCGAGTTGACCCAAGGCGCCTGGGGCAAGGTTCCCCTGGTGAACTGGCCGGTGTCGTTTGTCGGATTGGCGTACTTCCTCGCGCTGCTGGGGGCATGGATCCAGGCCGGCCGGGCCCGCGGCGTCTCGATCGCCCTGAAGTACCTGGTTTGGGTCGGGGCGGCGTTTTCCGTGATGTTTATCATGGTGATGATCTTCAGCCGGCATCTCTGCTGGTACTGCCTAGCCGTCCATGTGGCCAATTTCGGCTTCCTTGTGACGGTGCAACGCTCGGCAACGGCCTCAGCGGCATCGTTGAAACCGCTCGTCTGGATCGGCGTCGTGTTTCTGGTCGCGTCCGGGGCACAGGAAGGCGCCCGGCGGTCATTCAAACAGCTCGCTGAAAAGAAGGCGGAACGAGAGCAGGCGGAATCGACTCAGCGGATTATCGAATCGACAACGGCCGGACGCACCGAGGGCTTCACCGGCCGGCACTTGATCGGCCCTGCCGAGGCGCCGATTCGGCTGGTGATCATCTCGGACTACCAATGCCCCGACTGCAAGCGCATTGAGGCGCAGGCGAGCGCAATCCTTGATCAGCGCGACGACATCTCGCTGTCCGCGAAGCACTTCCCGATGTGCACCGACTGCAATCGCAACGCCCGCAAGACCCTGCACCCCAACGCGTGCTGGGCGGCCCGAGCCGCCGAGACCGCGGGCATCCTCCGCGGCAACGACGGCTTCTGGCAAATGCACCGATGGCTGTTCGATCGTGGCGGGGCATTCACCGACGCCGAGCTGCATCAAGGTCTGCGCGAGCTTGGCTACGATCCACAGCAGCTTCAGCAGTTCTTAGGCATCATGCAGAGCCGGCAACCACTGGAGCTCATCACGGCGGATACCGACGAAGCGTCGGCGCTCGGCCTGCACTATACGCCGATGGTTTTCATCAACGGCGTGGAGCTGAAGGGTTGGAACGCACCCAACGCCCTGATCCGAGCGGTGGCGGCGTTGGCGGCCACCAATCCGCCGCGGCAGACCGCGGCCCACGACCGCCCACCAGCGGCGGCCAAGAAATACGTCGCCGATTGGCGGGAACAGCCGGCACGAAGCATCCCGGCCGATTCACGGGCGTGGACGATCGGACCGCAAGACGCCAAGGTAGATGTTGTCGTGTGGGGCGATTATCAGGAGCCGTTCACCGCCGAGGCGGACGGGATCCTTCGCCGGATCGCCGCCTCCCGGCCGGACACGCGATACACGTTCCGGCATTTCCCGTTCAACCAGGAGTGCAACCCGGCGACGCAATCGAATCGTCATCCGCTGGCTTGCCGGGCCGCGCAGGCGGCCGAGGCGGCGGGGGCGCTGGGCGGAACCGACGGCTATTGGAAGATGCACGATTGGCTGATGAGCAACCAAAGGCAGTTCAGCGATGCGACGCTTCGCGGGGCCGCCGCCGACATGGGACTCGACCCCGAGGCTCTGTTCGCCCAGATGGAGACCCCCGACGTAGCCGCAGCCATCACCGAAGACGCCCGAGCGGGCAAAACGTTGGGCCTGCGCAGCATCCCAATGATCTTCATCAACAACAAGTTTGTGCCAAGATGGCGCTTCCAGGAGCACCGCACGCTCCAGCGCATGATCGAGGAGGCGGCCCAATGACGCCGCAGGAGGTCACGACCGACACGGGTGCGCCACTGCCACGGGCGTTCTTCGCGACCGGTATCGTCCTGCTCGCTACGGCTGTGGTTGCGTCATTGGCGCTCGTGCAGCAGCATTTCGGCGGCTTGGAAGTCCCTGGCTGCGGGCCCGGCAGCCCGTGCGCCAAAGCGGCGGCGAGTGTCTGGGGCAGGGTTCCGTGGGTGGACTGGCCGGTGTCGTTTGTCGGCCTCGCTTACTTCTTGGCATTGCTCATGGCGTGGCTCACTTCCCGGCAAGGCGTCTCCAACGGATTTCGTCAACTCGTTCGGTTTGGCGCTGTGATCTCGGTGGGCTTCGTCGTGGTGATGCTCGCAGGAGGTTACCTCTGCCCCTATTGCCTTGGGGCCCATGCGGCCAATCTGGTGTTTCTGCTGATGGTCGAGATGGCCCCCCGGCCAGCGGCGCCGTCACTGCGCCCGCTGGCGATTGGAGGGGTGGTGTTCCTGCTCGCCACGGCGGCCCTGGCCGTTGCCGAGGTGACGCAGAAGCAGCGCATCCTAGAGAAGGAAGAAGGCGAGCTTGCGCGGTCCACCGAGCAGGTGATCCAGCGCCGACCGCAGGACGGCGGAGGAGCGTCCACACAACCGCAGCAGGACGGGCCGACCTTCACCGGCCGGTACCGGCTGGGGCCCGAGGCGGCGCCGATCCGTCTGGTCATCTTCTCAGACTACCAGTGCGAAGACTGCGGCCATATTGAAGACGACATCTTCGCGTTCTTCGCCCAGCGCGATGACATGTCGATCTCCGTGAAGCACTACCCGATGTCCACGGACTGCAACGCGTACATCGGGACCAACCTCCATCCCAATGCGTGCTGGGCGGCCAGAGCGGCTGAGGCGGCCGGAATCATCCGCGGCAACGACGGATTCTGGCAAATGCACGAGTGGCTCTTCGAGCACGAGGGATTCTTTAGCAACCAGCAGATGCGGGACGTCGTCATCGAACAGGGCTACAACTTCGACCAATGGACGCGCGTGATGGCAGGCGAGGAAACGCTCCGCTTGGTCCAGCAGGACATCGACGAAGGCTTTGATCTCGGCGTCCAACACACACCGATGATTTTCATAAACGGCGTGGAGCTGAAAGGCTGGCGCGTGCAGGGCGGCGTGCAGCAGGCGGTCGAGGCTCTGGCCGCGACGAATCCCCCGGCTCTCACTGCGGCTGCCGATCAGCCCAAGACCGCAGCAGAAACCGCCCGGGAAACGTGGCAAGCGCGCGCGCCCGCGACCCTGCCCCTCGATGCGCAGTCATGGCCCTTGGGGACCCAAGATCCCACCGTCCACATCATGCTGTGGGGCGATTATCAGGAGCCGCGCACCGTCCAAGCCGACGCAATCATCCGCAATTTCATGGCCGGACGATCGGATGTTCGCTACCACTTCCGGCATTTCCCGATCGACGAGGCCTGCAATCCCGTCGTGAGCACCACCCAGTATCCCTTTGCCTGCCTGGCCGCAAAGGCGGCGGAAGCGGCGGGCATCCTCGGCGGCGTCGAAGGATATTGGAAGATACACGCGTGGCTGATGGAGAACCAGCCCGGGATCGACGAGCAGAAGCTCGACGACGCCATTTCCGTGCTAGGTTTCGATCCGCAGGCTTTCCGCGCAGCGATGGACAGCATCGATGCGGCCGAGGCGATTGCGGCCGACGCCACGATCGCCCAGAGCAGCGGTCTTCGCGCCGTGCCCGCGATCTTCGTCAACGACCGGTTCGTCGGGCGCTGGCGATTTGCCAAGACCGAGGCGCTGAGCGGTATTCTGCAAGCCGCGAGTGGGGAATGATGCGCCTCTCGTCTGCCAAGCCGCTTTCACCGTCTCAACGCGGTCAGTTCTCAACCAAGCGGTAGATTCGGCCAGTCCCGCCGCCGCGCCCGTCGGGGCTGTCGAAGGCGCAGATGTACAGCTCGCCGTTCGGTCCTTCGCCAAAGGAACTGATGAAGACGGGCGGGCGCGGCGTGAAGATCTCGCGGTGAGCGGCGACCCGGCCGTCGGCATAACGCAACGCCCAGATTCGGCCGGTCACGTAGTCGGCGTAGATATACGCGCCCTTCAAGCCCGCCAGCCGATCGCCGCGATAGACGTATCCGCCGGTGACCGATAGGCCGATGACCCGGCGCCCGCTGCGCTGCGGATACTCCACCACCGGATCAATCAGTGGGCCAGTCGATTCGCCGCTCCTGAACGGGTGCGCGCCCTCGCGGATATTCCAGCCGTAGTTGCCGCCCTTGACGATCAGGTCAATTTCTTCCCAAGCGTTCTGCCCGACATCGCCGGCCCAGAGGTCCCCGGTCTGCCGATCGAAGCTCATCCGCCAGACGTTGCGCAGCCCGTAGGCCCAGATCTCGCCACGAGCGCCTGGGCGGTTGACAAACGGATTGTCTTTGGGGATGGCGTAGGGACGGCCGTTCTCTTGGTGATCGACATCAATGCGAAGGATCGTGCCCAGCAGCGTGGAGAGGTCCTGACCGCTTCCCAGGGGATCGTTGGCCTGGCCGCCGTCGCCGAGACTGAGGTATATGTACCCATCGGGCCCAAACAGCACGGTTGCGCCGTTGTGGTTGCCCCACGGCTGCTCCACTTCGAGGATCACCCGCTCCGAGGCGGGGTCGGCCTGATCGGGATCATCCGCGCTGACGGTGAACCGCGAGAGCACCCCGCGCCGCGGCCGCGATGCTGAGTAGTAGACATAGAGATGTCCGTTTTTTCGGTACTGTGGATGGAAGGCCAGGGCCAGCAGCCCTTCCTCGTTGTGCCCCCGTGGTGGACTGAGGACCCTGGACTTGATGTCCAGGAAGACCTTCGCGGCCTTGACGTCAGGTCGATTCTCAAAGGCGCGAATCCTGCCGGCCTGCTCAACCACAAACAGTCGATTCGAACCATCGCCGGCATGGGTGAGGAACACGGGCCGCAAGAACCTGAGCCTGGGAAATGCTCGGGACAGTCTGACGGTCGGCAGCGACTGCGAGGCCGTTGCACGCTCCGGCTGTGTTGCCTGGGCCGCCTCGGCCTGGGAATGCTCATTACCGTCAGCGCAAGCGCTGACGACACTTCCAAGCACACATATGAAGGCGCAAGGGCCCACGCCCAACAGCCTTGCGCGGTTCGTTTGCATCACGCTGGTCGACAATGATTACTCCGATCTGTCTCCGCAAGCCGAAATCCATCCCACGCCACCCGTCAACACCGAGCGCGCTGAGACGATGTCGGATCATCGTAGGGGATCAGACCGCCCGATTCACGGCAGGACGTCAAGCGTCATCGGCTCCGCTGGTTCACGAAACCGCCCAGTCTGAATAGCTCCATCCTGGCCGATCTCAATCCAGCAGGCGCCGTCGCGGGCGGTGACCAGCCGCTGGCCGGCCCCGAGCGGTTGCTCCCACGCCCCTTTGGTGCGATCCCAACGCGTCCAACCCGTCGATTGCATGACCACCTCCGCGCCGACCCGCTGGGTGAACTCTGCCGCCAGATCATGGTGACTGCCATGATGCGGCAACTCAAGGATGCACGCGTCAACGTCGTCGTCGCAATTCAAGAGGATCTCCATCGCGTTACGTTGAATGTCGCCGCAAAGCAGGACGTGCCGGCCGGCTGCCTCGATGCGGATCACCATCGAGCCATCATTGACACGCGCGTACTGTGCCTGCCTAACCGGATGCAGCCACTTCCAGCGCGACGAACCGAACGTCCGAGCATCGCCCTGGACCACGACCGATACCGAGACAGAGCGCTCCGCCATTTCGTCGAGCAGAAACGCAACCGGGCCCAACCAATCCGCCCCGGCGGCTTCGAGGAACAGCGGCGTCACCAGAACCTCGCCGACGTTGAAATCATCAACGATCTCCAGCACGGCCGAATAATGATCGAAGTTCGGATGACTGATGACGATGGCCTCAACCGACCGCACGCCGAGGCGGCGCATGGCAGGGACGATGGATCGCCGGCCGGCATTCAGGTTGGCGCTCGAACCTGCATCAAACAGGACCGTACTGCCACCGCTGCGCAGGACGTAACACGATCCATCGCCCACTGCAAGCATGTCAATCCGAAGCGCCGGTGACCGCCCCAAAGGCAGCATCGGCCAGCAGAGCCAGAGCACCATCACCAGCGCGGCGAGCCCAAGCAGCCGCCGCTGCCACCGCAAGCGATGCATGATCAGCCCGCACACCCAAGCCAGAGCAAGCAGCGACCAGATCGCCGACGGGTATGGGACATGAACAAATGAGCCCGGTACCGCGTCGATGCCGTCGACAATCGCAATCAAGACATTGGCACAGATCATCAGCGGCACACCCAGAAGCAGGGCGGCGCTTGGCAACACCACGGCCAGCACCATCTTCACGTATCCCACCGCCAGCAAGACCGCGACAATCGGGACCGCAATCACCGTGAGTGGAACAGCGAGTGGGGAGATCGTGCCGAAGTAATACATCTGAAGCGGGGTCGCAATGAGCCAGGCCGTCACAGCCACGGCAACCGCGGTACGCAGCCATTGGCCAACCATCTTGCGGGATGACGACGCGAGCCGATCCGGCACGCCAAACAACCGCTGTCGCACCACGGGCTGCAGGTGAAGCAAGCCCAGCACCACGCCGTAGCTGAGTTGAAACCCAGCGGTAAACAGTTGATCCGGGCGCCACAACAACAGGACGATCGCGCTAAGCGCGACCAGCCCGCTGACGCGAATCCGCCGGCCGAAGGCAAGCCCGAGGCTGGCGACGATGGTCATCACCCCCGCCCGTAGGACCGGCATCCTGACTTCCACCAAGACGAGGTACGCCAACACCACCGCAATCAGCAGCCATCCGTGCCAGCGTTGGTAATGCCCGCCCAGTCGGGCCAGCAACAACACAAAGCCGGCCAACACACCCAGATGTAAACCGGAGATTGCCAGCAGGTGCGCGAGCCCCACCCGCCGAAATGATTCACCCACACCGTCGAGCTCGGGCCCCCGCCGGCCCAAGAGGAGCGCTGCCAGTAATGCGTCGCGCTTGGTCCGGTCGGTTTCCGGGAGGTCCGACAGCAGCCACCCGCCGGCCCGTCGCCGAAATGCATCGCGCCACTTGAGCAGGTCACCATGTACGCTGTTTCGATCGGCAGGCATCACCGTGAGCAGATCGCGCTGCTCGACGCTGAGCACACCGGCTTGGCCAAGCGATCTGGCGTACCGTTGGTAGTCAAACTCGCCCGGGTTCATTGGAGCACCCAAACGATGCAGCCACCCGGTGGCCTCGACCCGGTCACCGGCGTGGAAGGGAGCGACTGCCTGTTCCACTCGCACGAGCACCTTGCCCCGAACCGGCTCCGGCCGGCCGTCGCGCGACACCGTCGCATCGACTCGTAGCGGGAAGTACGTCGCCGGAGGACGATAATCGAATTGGGCCATCGAACCGACTGAGCGATCGCGAATCACAGGCGGTCCCAGCGCTTCCCCGCGGACCTGCACGAGCGTCGCTTGGTCGCCCAACCATGCGGCGAGATCGTCCTGGGGCACGTAGTGGTGGCGAAGAGTCAGCCAAGCTGTCCCGAAACTGACCGTCGCGACGGCGATCAGGCCAAGGGTCGCTCCTTGGGATGGGGGCCGGCTGCGGCGATACACCAATCCAGCGCCGAGCAAGGCAAGCACTGCGATCATCAGCCACGGCCAAACCATCGGCTGCGGCTGGAACCATCCGATGGTGATGCCCGCAGCCAGACACAGGGCCAGCAGTGTTATTCTTTCGCGACGCGGCGCCGCCCCAGGCCCAGCAATAGATGGAACCCCCGGGACGGGCGAGGCGGCGTCCGGTGCCATGTTGTGCCATCGTCGGCCGAGATGCCCTGTAGTGCAAGCGCTACTCGATCAAACCTGCCGGCCGACCCCCGGGCCCGCTATCCTTGCCGTGCGGACCCGATTCAGATTTTTTCCCAGCAGCGCCGGGCAGCAACCCATGCAGCGCATCCTCGGCCAGACACGAGCGATCGAGACGCTCGCCGCAGCACTGCGCTGCGGGCGGCTTCAGCACGCGTGGATCTTCGCCGGCCCGCGCGGGGTTGGGAAATTTACCACCGCAATCGAGTTTGCAAAGATACTCCTCGACCCCAACGCGGTGGTGGATCCTTCCGGGGCGCTCGCAGCCGATCCGCAGAGCGAGACCACGCGCCTGATCAAGGCCCGGGCACACCCCGACCTTCACGTGATCTACAAAGAATTGGCGCTGTATTCCGAGAACCCGGATATTCGTGACCGCAAGTTACTGAACATCCCGCTGGACGTGGTCCGCGAGCACATGATCGGCGGGCGCACAGGCGACGGTAGATTCCATGAGCCGGCCGTGTACAAAACGGCGGTGCTGGGGCACGGCAAGGTGTTCATCATCGACGAAGCGGAGTTGCTCGCACACGGGAGCAACGAGGCCCAGAACGCGCTACTCAAGACGCTCGAAGAACCTCCTGATCGGACCTATATCTTCCTGATCACCAACCGGCCGCAGCGCTTGCTTCTGACGATCCGCAGCCGCTGCCAGCATGTGCAGTTCACGCCGCTGGATACAGAGGCGATGGCAGCTTGGTTTCAACGGGCGGCGCTCGGCGTCGACGAAGACGAACGAGCCTGGATTGAGCGGTTCTGCGAGGGATCGCCAGGAATGGCCCAGCTCGCGGCCGACTACGGCTTCTGCCGCTGGCAGATGGCATTGGAACCGATGCTCGACGAACTCCAGCAAAGTTCGTTTCCGACCGAGATGGGGCAGATCATGGCCGAGCTCATCGAGACGTTCGCAACCTCATGGGTCAAGCAACACGAAAACGCCAGCAAGGACGCGGCGAACAAGGATGGGGCCAGGCATCTCCTGGCGATCCTGGCCGCCCATGCCCGCCGGAAACTTGCCAACCGCATCAACGAGGATGAGGACCCGACAATCTGGTTGGAAGTGATCGACCTTCTGCGCGAAGCCGAGCGGCAGCTTGACGCCAACGTGAACCTCAAGTTGCTGCTGGAGAACCTCGTCGTCCAATGGGCTGCGCTGTCGGCCGAACCGGTTCGCTCATGATCGTCCATCGTTCGCGGTGCGCAACTTCATCAGGCCACCGATCGGGTCAACCTGACGGCGAGCACAGACAATCAGCCCCACGATCCCGACGGCGACCATCAGAAGACTCAACATCTGCCCCCGCGATACATCCCCTAACGCCGTGGCCAGTACCGGCACGCCCTCATCCGGCTGGCGGAACAGCTCCGTCACGATCCGCATCACGCCATAGCCAATCAGGAACCAAGCACCGATGACGCCCGGCTTGCGTGGGCGCCACCAAAGCAGCGCAAGAAATCCCATCAGAACCGGCCCATCGGTAAGAGCCTGAAGAATCTGCGACGGGTAGTACGCGGTCAACAGGGGCGTGAGCGTCTCGGTCACCTGGGCGTTGCCGACTCGTGCAGCCTCGATGATATTGCGGTAGAACGTCTCGTCGCCGGGCACGATCTGGCGCAAACCCTCAAGCGCCTGGAGATGCGGAAAATCAGGATTAAGGATTTCCTCCGGATATTTCACACTCCACCACGGCGGGTCCGCTTGCATCTTTCCGGGCAGCGCGCGGCCCCACAGCTCGGCGTTGACGAAATTTGCCAGCCGTCCAAGAAACAAGCCTGGCAGAGCAGCGAACGCGCCCACATCGACGAGATGTAAAGACGAGATGCGGTGGCGCCGGCCGAACAGCCAGCACGCGATGATGACGCCGAGAATCCCGCCATGGCTCGCCATGCCGCCGCGATTGATCGCCAAAAGGCCCCAAAATGGGAACTGTGTGCTGAAGTCCCACAGCAGTGGTTGATCGTAGAACAAGACATACCCGAGGCGCCCGCCGACCAGCACTCCCAAGATGACGTAGATCATCAAGTCGCCCACCGCGTTGGCGGGAATTGTGCTGCGCCCCGAACCGGCAAGCCGGCGAATCAGCAGCCACGCGATCCCAAAGCCGGCCAGGTACGCCAGCCCGTACCACCGGATCCCGTCGGGAATGAACGGAAGGGCCTGCCACGACGCCGGGAACTCGATGGCAAACGGATCAAGCCGGTGCAGATACGCTTCAGCGAGGAAGATCGTCATGACGATAGCGCTCGATGGAGGGCACGCCCCTTGTGATAGCGTATCAGGATCAGTCGCGGCAGTTCTGCCGCCAGGTGCAGGCGAGCGCGGCGGCCGGACTCAGGAAACCGTTGAGAATATGACCGCCAAACGAACGAACTTGTCCCCCAACCCACACGGGGCACACTCCGCGCCGCCGGAGTTCCGGGGCCAGGCCAAGCCAGGCGATTTGACGCCTGCACTGAAGGTGCTGCTGTCCGGGGCGACACTTTCGGCCGACGAAGCCGTCACCGCGTTCGAGGCGATCATGTCGGGTCAGGCGCACGACGGCGAGATCGGCGCACTGCTGGCCCTGCTGGCCACTCATGTTCCGACCGCCGATGAAATCCTTGGCGCCGCCGGTGTTATGCGCAGCCATGTTGATGCGGTGCGATCGTCTTGTGATCCGTCTCAGATTGTGGACACCGCGGGTACCGGCGGGGCCCCCAAGACATTCAACGTTTCGACCGCCGCAGCCATCATCGCCGCCGCCGCTGGGGCCACCGTGGCCAAGCACGGCAACCGATCACGGACGGGCCGAGGGTCGGCCGAGGTGCTCGCGCGGCTCGGCGTCAACGTTGACGCCGATCGGGACACGCAGGCGCGATGCCTCGAACAAGTCGGCATCTGCTTCTGCTTCGCCATTCATCATCATCCCGCGGCGAAGTACGCCATGCCCGTGCGTCTGGCCCTGGGATTCCCCACGATCTTCAATCTGCTGGGACCGCTGACCAACCCCGCCGGCGCCCGTCGGCAGCTCATGGGCGTCTACGACCGACGGTTCCTGAAACCGATCGCCCAGGCCCTGGTCGCCCTCGGCGCCGTCCGCGCGATCGTCGTCCACAGCGACGACGGCCTGGATGAGCTATCGATCTCAGCCCCGACCCGGCTCGTGCATGTGTCCGATGGTCAGCTCGCTGAGCAAACCGTCGATCCCCGATCGCTGGGGCTATCACCTGCTGACCGTGAAACTGTCCTGGCCGTCGACCTGGAACATGCGACGGCGATGATGCGCAGCGTCATCGAAGGCACGGAAACCGGCCCACCGCGCGACATGGCGCTGCTCAATACCGCCGCGACGTTGCTTGTCGCCGACAAGGCCGCTTCGCTTGAACAAGGCTTGCAACTTGCCGCCCGGGCGATCGACTCCGGCGCGGCGGCAGTCACGCTTGGGCGTTTGGTTGAACTGTCAAATGAAGAACCCCCCGGCAGAGCCGGGGGCTGAGGGCGAGTCACTTCGGTTCGTATGGCTCATCGCTCAGGGCTGCGCCGAAAGCAGCATCGCGCGGTGTAGAACAACGTGATCCTGGATGGGGCCGTTTGATCCCTCGGTGATTTCGATGGTCAGCTGCGAGACGTGCAGGGCGATGCCGATCGATGCGGTGGGGTGCTCGGCATTGAGCCGGGCGCGAAACACCTCTTGTTCATCATCTCGAATCACGAGTTCGCAATCGCCCCACGCCCGTGCCATGCGTGACAGGCGAGCTTCGGCCGAGAAATACATCGGACCCGATACCAAGTCATAGCGGACCGTGACGGGCCCACGGAACTCCACCCGCGACAGCCCAAGCGGGGCGAAGTCGTCCAATGCTTTCGGCGGAGGCACAACGTATCGTGTCGGCGGCCCCTCAACCTGTGTCGGCGAAAGTGCCGCAAACGGGCTCAGCGCATCGGGATCGAACAGCACCGCAGCCAACGCCGACAGCGGTACCTGCTTCGGCTGCTGCTCCGTAAGAAAGGGCAGGCCGACGAGTTGAACGAACCCATCCTCGCTGAGCACGATGCGGGCGACATCGACCACGGTGCCGCCGGAGAGCCACAGCCGCCATCCTGTGGGCTTTCGCGGGGGCGTGATCATTCGTACAGCGGCGGCGCGGCTCAGCGGTATCTCGATGGTTTGCCCGTCACCGGTCGGCACCCCATTTGACACCTCAATTGTGATGGGATCACCCAACGCCGTCACGAACCCCTCGAGCTCGTCGCCGTTGGCCAGCAGCAGGACATCCGCAGCGCGCGCCGATTTCATTGCGGGTAAGGCAGCACTCTCGGTGAACATCACCGACTCGATCCGATCCAGCGGAACCTCCATCCTGCCCAGCAAGGGGTGGATCCACACCAGCACGTCATCGGCGGGCCTGCCTCCGGAGAGCGCTTCACCGGGAAACCGCTGCCCGTCGGCCAACCGCAAGAGCCCTCCGCCCGGGGCCGCCGGGGCAGCTTCGGGATCCAGCAGAGCCACACAATGCTCGATAGCGACGGTCCTCAAGCCCCCAGCTGCATCTCCATGCACGAGCGACCGATCGTTGAGTCGCACCAACCGGACCGATTGCACCTGATGGTCGCGTCTTATCAGTAAGTGCCCGTCGGAGGCGATGGCCGACGGCGCGGTCGCAGCCAGCGCCGCAACGAGGCACCCCACCATGGCGGGCCAATAGCTCATCACCTCTGGAAGATCGGCAGATAGCGCCTTGGCATCTGAAGGATGATCAAGGCCATGGACGTGGCGTACGCCCCGCCGGCGTGATGGTCGAGCCATCCCCCGTTGCTGGCCTGGCGGGTAAGCAGCTCGTCTCGGACGGCCGGCCACCACGTCTGCCAATACTCGCCACCGGCCAGGTACATCGACTGAACGGCGTAGTACTGCCCGTAGTAATAGTGGGCCTGAACAGCATTGCGTTTCCCGGGCAGTGCGGCTCGCATGAGGTATTCAAGCCCGCGAGTGATCGAGTCGTCCTCGTGGATGCCCGCGTAGAAGAGGCTTGCGACGCCGCCGGCGGTTCGGGGCCAGGCCGACCCGCCCGCTTGGAGCATGTACTTGAAGCCCCCGTCGGGATTCTGGCACCGACGCACATATTCAACCGCTCGATCGATCGTCTGCTTGGGCACCTTGATGCCCGCATTGCGAGCCGAGCGCAGAGCCATGATCTGACAGATCGTCACCGAGATGTCGGCATCGTAGGGAACCGGGTTGTACCGCCAGCCGCCCTCGTCATTCTGGGTGCCGACAATCAGATCAACAGCTTTGACCAAGGCGTCGCGGACCCGTTTGTCGCTGGGGTTCATGCCGTAAATCTCGCCCAGAAACAAGGCCGCAAAGCCGTGGCCATACATCGGCCCATGGGATGTATCGGCGGCGAGCAGCCCGGTTTCGGTGGCGTGGGCCAACACGAACTCCAGAGCGGCTGCGACCTGATCGCCATACTCACCGCGCCCCGGAAGATGCCCATTGGACATAAATGCCAGCGCACTCAGCGCCGTGATGCCTACGTGCTTGCCGTAGCGCCCACTGCGAAACGACCCGTCGCTGTCTTGCTCGCCCATCAGATACACAAACCCCCCGGCGATGGCTTCGTCGAGCTTCGCGGTCATCTCACCTTCGGTCGGGTTGTTCTGGGCGCTGCCCTGGGCGCGATCGACATCCGCCGGCTCTTTGACTGCCGGCTCGACTATCGGAGGGTCCGCGTCAGGCGCCTCCCGATCAGGTTGACCACTTGTCGCCGGCACAAGCATCGCGCAGGTCAGGGTGCTGACCCAGATTCGAGTCATGGACGTCACTGCAACGAGGCGCTTCACAAAGACCCCTCCTCGGCCAGGCGCTCGTAATACTCCCGCGTAAGCTGCTCGTACAAACTGGAGAATCTTTCGTTACGCCCCTGAAGCAACATGTCGCGGATGCGTCCGGGAAGGTGGCCCCACTCCGTTGCGGTCTCTTCGAGAACGCGATTGATCTCTTCGTCGCGGCGTGGCGGAAGCCCACCCTGCTGAGGGTCTTGAGGAGAAGACGCGCACCGGTCGCAATCGCAGGAGGCATCGTGTCCGGGCTGACGTCTGGGCACGGAACGACTTTGCGACCGCCCGCTATCCGGCGGCGGCTTCCCGCCCACCGATCTCAACTTGCGAGCCTGATCGATCAATTCGTCCAGTTTGGATAGGATCTCCTCCTGAAGGCGCTGCGTGCCAAGGCCGGGATCGAGCTCTAGCTCTAAGAGGTCGGCGCTGATAGTCATCTTTTCCAACGCCAGGGCAAAGGCGTCAGTGATCCTGGCTTCGGCAAGGGCGCGCTGAAGCTCCTGCTCGGCGTCGCGCCGGGCCGCCTCGATCGCACTGCGATCCTGGTCTTCACGCTCGAGGCCGAGCAGCTCGTCCAGCGACGGCGGTGCTTCGTCGGGCCGTTGGGAAGTGTGCTGCTGGCGGCCTAAATCAGCAGTGGGTGCATCACCTTGCGGCGGGGCCGTCGCATCGGCAAGCCCCACGGCGGCCAAGGCCAGCAGCGCTGTCGCCGGAGGCCGTGATAGCAACCAGCGGGGCAGTATCACCATCTTCGCGCTCATTGCGGACGCACTCCCGGGCTTGAATCGGCTCCGTTGGATGGCCCGTGGAGCATGTCAAGTACTTGTCGTCCCAGACTCTGTAGCTCTCGTTGTGATCGGCCGAGGTCTCGCAGGCGTCGGCTACGCTGGGCCGGCTCCAGGTCGGTGCGGCCGTCAATGGCCCGTGTGAGATTATAGACCTGCTCCTGCATGCCCCGAAGCAATCGCAGCTCGGCCAGCGGCGGGATGAGCCGTGGCTGACCGCCGCCGCCGCCGCCGCCTTGCTGCTGGGCGAATTCGCTGGCCGGTTCCACGACTTCCTCCAGGGCTTCGATCAACCGGCCAATGCTGGCAACGATGCGCTGCTGACGCCGGGTCACCTCCGCGCCCACCTCTCCTTTGATCAAGTCGTCGATCACCAGACGTCCCCAATCATCAAGCAGCGCATGCACATGCGAAAATACCAGCGACTCATTCAGCTCATGTCTTGTAGAGCGAAGCTCATTTAGCCCGAGGCGGATCTCTTCCTGCGCACCGCTGAGCCTGCGGGCTTCGATGAGCCGCCGCCGATCGAGCTCACCATCTCCCGCCAACTCGAGGGTTTCGGCGCGCAGAGCGACTTCACGGTCAACATATTCCCGATATGCTGCGATGACGTCAGCGCGCTGCCGCCTCATTTCACGTTGTTCGATCACCCGCTCAAGCTGCTCGGCGAGATCCATTGCTTCGCGAAGAAGGTCCAGCGAACGGTTCTCCGCGAGCTCCACCTCGCGCGCGTCCATGGGCTCAGTGCGCAGCACAACAACCGCGGCGCCCTGCGCATCCGCTGCCCGATCCAGCACGCGGGCAATCCGTCGAGTCTCCTGTGAGGCGGCGCGGGCCAGCGCGGCCACTGCCTGCGTATTCTGATTCAGCCGGATCATCGCCCGATCCCGGCCGGAGAACGAACCTGCCTCGACCGCCCTGGCCAGCGCGGTCAGCTCGCTTTCCTGCACGGTGATCAGCTGCTCAATCGATTCAATCAAACTCGCCAACCGGCGCAGCAGCTCCTCGGCGCTGGCTCGTTTGGACTCTCGAATGTCGTGCAACATTCGCTCCAGTGTGCGTCGGGCGGCCTGCTGCGCGCCCTGGGCGGTGCGTATCTGATTCTGCTTGAGGCGATCGGCGGCGCGATCCATGTCCCGGACCAGCTCGCCCTGCTCGCCGGTCGTAGCGGCGGCGCGCATCGCCGCGGCGCCGTGAGGCTCCACGTCTTTGAGGTCTTCTTCCTGCCGGTGCAAGTCTTCGATCATCTGCCGGCTCTGTTCACTGAGATCGCCCTGACGCTCAGCGATGCGGCTCAACTGCGTTCGTTGATCCGCCGTCAGCTCGTCCAACGTTCGCCCGATGGTCTGTCGGCCGAGCGCAGCCGTTTCGACTTCGAGCTTCGTCTGAGCATCCATAAGGTCTTCAAGCCGCCGCGCGGCCAGCCAGGTGTCCTCATCTCGGTCGAGCAATGTAATGAGATCGATCAACTCGTCGCGCACCTCCTGCTGAGCTCGGACAACGAGGCGGTCCTGCGGAGACGGCTGGCGAAGTTCAAGCCCATCACGTGGACCAGAGCCGGGCGGCTGGTCCCCGTGGCGCGGTTGGTCGTCTTCGGCAGATTGACGAATATTTGGGGGGATTTGACCAGACGAACCGCCTGGAGCGCGAGTGTTGCTGCGCAGTTCGGCATGGCGGCTCTCGATCGCCTCGACGGCCCGATTTGCAGCTCGGCCGGCGAAGTCCAGTAGGTCACCCGCCTGGCGAACCAACCGGCCAAGTTGCTGGTCATCGAGCCGATTGAGCCCAATGCGCTGCACGATCCGATCCATCGCCTGGCGCTGAGTGGCGATCCGTGCCCCCGCCTGCGCCTGCGCTCGCTCAACACCCGGCTGCACGCCCTCCTGGATCACGTCATCCTGGAGCTCGCGCTGCAACGCCTCGATCCTGATTGCGTTCTGTCGAACCACGCCGAGCTGGCGGCGAAGCCGGGCGGTCAAGTCGAGCTCGCTGATGATGCGGAGTCGCCGGGCTGTGGAACGGACGAGCGGATGTCTTTGTCCGTCGAGCTCAAACACGTCCTCACCGACACCGCGCAGAAGCACGACGTCTCCTACCGCAAGCTCAAACGAGGCCAGATCCAGCTCGGCTGCGATCGTCGCCGCTGGTGTGCGAGCGGAGCGATGGGTTTCCCACAGCGGCTGCTCGGCCGTGGGCTGCCGGTCACCGCGTTGAAGGCCGGCCTCGATGCCGATCGTGGCCAGGGCGACGTCGTCACGAGCCTCAGCCGAGACGGGAACGACGGCCGATGCGAGGACCGGCTCGTCGGACTCCGGCTCCATGACCGTGACGTCAGGCGGGCGGTCCTCGATGGCATCGATTCGGTAGGCAATCGGCTCCGCGCTGGTCAGGCCGTACTCATCGACCAGGTGCAGGCTGAGCGACCGGGTTGCAGCCAACCGCCAACTGATCACCCAGCGGTCCGGTGACGCCTCGTCAACGGTGAAGGTGGGCGGTTCGCCCTCATCCCAACCGAGCGCTTCGATCAGCTCATCATCGTCTCTCGGCCGGGGAATGGGCTTGTTCAACTGGAGTTCGAGCTTCACGTCGGAACCAATCAGCGACGGCGTATCCGTTACCGCTCGCTGGTCGAGGCCCGGGCCGAGGTCCGTCTCCAGCGGCCGATGCCACGCCGCTGCATACGGAGGCGGCGAGACGGCCAGCGTTGCCCGCCGAACCGCGGGGGGCGCTGCCAGCGTGATCCGCTCCAAATGGGTGCGGGCGTCGGAGGTCTCGAAGTACAGCTCGATCGCCTCGGCGGTGGTATCGACCAGCCGCTCGTGCACCCCGCCGCCCTGATCGGTCAAGACGATGTGCTGCCACGGACCAAGCCGGCCGTTGGCCTGGAGCCGGTAGTGGGCATCGACATGATCTGGATCGCCCTTGGTGACGCCGGCTCGCAGGGGCAGGGCCTGGCCGCGGGGATGGACGTTGCTCAAGACCAGCACTTGGCCCATCAACGATTCGACACCGGTCCTGGCCGGCCATTGGGTCGCCCCATAGGGCAAGAACAAGCGGACAAGACCGGTCCGCGCACCCGAGGGAGTGGTGATGGCGACCATGGTGACCACCGCGATGCTCGCCAGCATGAGACCTGCGCTTCGCCAGGTTCGTGCGTGGCTGAGCACGCGGGCAAGCGATTCGCCGGCGAGCCGGTTCCGGGTCTCCAAGACACTTCTCGCCGCCAGTGCGTTCGTCTTGTCAACGCCCGAAGCCGCGAACTCCACGCTTGAGGCAAGACGTCCCGCCACCTCTGGGAACGTCGCTTCGGCCCGCAGCGCAAGCTCGGCGAGCCCTGGCCGGAAACGCAATGCCGGCCGAAGATACGTCCATATCGCGTAGGCCACGGCCGCGCCGGCAGCCAGCAGCAACACCAGACGGACCGTGCTGGGAAGTCGCAACAGAAAATCAAGCCCGGTCAGCGCGAGCGCCAAGCCCAGCGCATAGGCGGTCATCACTGCCAGCCGCTGCGCAAGAAGCATCGCCCGGCTGCGCCGTCGGATCCGTTGAAGCTCGGCGATGATCTGCCGCATAGGCGGGGACTCGCTCTCAAGCAATCACTACTGCTATCGGCGGCGTTTCGTTCGGCGGCCAAGAGAATCCACTGCCGATACGGACTGGTGGGCTAGGCAAGGCGGATGAGTTTGCGGCCGACCCATTCACCCGCCGCCAGCAGAAGCAAGAGCCCAAACGCCAACGGCGAGTCCCAGATCCGCTCCGTGATCGGATTGATGGTACGCACCGAGCGATTGGGCAAAAGGCTGGGAAGCTGATCGAGTTCATCGGGCGCCAGCATTCGTCCGCCGGTCTGGGCCGCCAGGACCTCCAGCAGGGGATGATCGGTCTCCGGCCGACGCAGCTCATCATCCGGGGCGTACACTTCGATCGGGACTTCCAACGTGAGATCCGCCAGCGTCGGATCATTGATGCGCACCCGCAGTTGCCCACTCACCCCCGGCACAAATGTTGCTGCGTAGTTCGCCACGCGATCCCGGTCAAGTCTCGACGACCGATCAAGACGATGCAGCTCGATCTCGGCGATTGGTGTGCCGTCGGACGTCTCCACGATCGCCGCGATGCTGAGCCGCGACTCTTGCGCCAAGCGGGCGTCGAGCAATTCCAGATTGATCCGCATCGCCTGGCTGGTCGTCAGTCGCCGGGGGTTCACGTCGAGCGTGGCGGCATCACCCAAGCCGGCGAGGCTTTCGCGGCCGAGCATACGGATGATCTGCACCCAGAACCGTTCCGGCAGCAACTCGCCCCGCCCGTATCGCCAACGCCAGGTTTCATCCGTGGCGACATAGACGATCTGTCCGGCACCATAGCGCAGATGGATGACCAGCGGCAGTCGCGCCCCGCGGAACTCGGCGGCGGTCTCGGCCAGGACTTCCGCGGTGGGTTTGAGCCGCCCGGGCTCGATCCGCTGAGCGTAATGAAGCCGCGACCATCCAAAGCTCGCCTCGGCGAGTTCTCGCGGCCAGCCGGCGTGGTCGTCTGAAGCCAACCGCAGCAGACCGAGCCGATCCGCCAGCGCCGTGGGGACCATGTTCACGGGGCTGCCGATCGCCCGCAGCGCCAATGACCCGCGCATCGGCAGCAGATCAGCCAGCACTGTGCCCGCATAGGTGCTGGGCGTGTACCGCTCGCCGCCGATCCACAACAGCCCGGCCCCCCGCTGGGCAACATGATCCCGAATCATGTCCAGTTGTTCGGGCGAGAAGAAGGATGCGGGTACGTCGCCCAACAGAATCACATCAAACGGCGCGAACTCCTCAGGCGACCGCGGCAGGCGGGAGATCGGCTGATTCCCTTCCTGGGCAAAGTCGCGATCAGCCGAGATCAGCATCACCGAGCTCTCGATCGACTTCTCGCGGATCAGCAGGTTCTTGAGGTATCGGTACTCCCACCGCGGATACCCGTCCACGAAAAGCACCCGCAACGGCCGATCAATCAACTCGATCCGGAAGGTCCGGACGTTGTTCTCGCTAACAAGGTCCGGCTGATCGCTCTGGACGACGACTTTCCAGGTGGCCTCACCCGCCAGAAGCGGCCGAGCGGTCATTGCCACCCGCCCAGGGCGGTCAATCGAATCGCCCCAGTCCGGCAGCTCCACGCGATCAAGCTCTTGCCCAGTGGTTTCGTCGATCAATCTGACCACGGCCGGAGCACCACCAACGGCCGATCCGAGCTGATCCAACTCGACCACCACCGGCACTTCGTCGCGGATAAATGCCCGCTGCGGCGCCTCGACACTCCGGATGGCCAAATCGCCAAACGGCTCGGAGGAACCGAGCCCAACAGCAAAGACGCTTATTTTGTCGCTGCGCAGCCGGCTGATGATGGCGCGGGTCGGCGGATCAGTGGTCCGGCCATCGCTAAAGAGCACAATCCCGCTGACCGCCCGTGCCGCGGCCCGCTGGAGTGCTTGCTCAAGGGCGGCGTTGAGGCGTGTTCGCCGCCCGCTCGGCTCTCCGAGATCGACCGGCGCAGCGAGATCAGCCGCTCGGGAGGCCGGTGACGCCGTGGGCAGATTGAATGTGGCGTCGTGAAACCCCAGCCATACTACGTGCCGAGCCTCAGCGAGGTGCTGCCACATCTGAGCATGCTCACGCAGCAGCAAACGCAACTGATCGTCGCGGCTGAGCCTCCCGCCCTGCACCGCCGACGGGGACGCTTGGACGTCGGAGATGTTCATGGAGGCGCTGCGATCGACGAGCACGATCACCCAGTCCTGCTCGACGGTTTCCCGCGGCTGCTGGAGCATCGGGCCACTGATAATCAGAAGTATCAGCACCACGAGCAGAGTCCTCGTCACCGCCAGAACCGCCCGGCCCCTGGCCGGCCCAAGAAGTCGGGTGTAGCTCCAGGCGGAAAGTAACGCCGCGCCCAGGAGCAAGACGACCCACACCCACCCCGGCCAAGCGTGTTCCCAAACTAGACGGACCCCCTGGGCGTCCGGTGGGATGACGTCGAGATCCAGCAGCCAGCGGATCAAGCCATGATTCATCGAACGTGCCCCCCCGCCGGAGACGGCGCATCGGCAGCGCTTGGACGCAGCCCTTGTGCAAATCCGCCCAGGGCGGAGCGCCCGGCCGGCAACGCGTGGCTGAACCAACGCGCCAATCCGGTTTCGATCACGACCAGCGCCAGGACCACAAGCAGAAGGAACCCGGCCAATGGTGAGCCGGACTCGACGGTTCGCAGGGCCGCTGCGGGATCGGCGGGGTCGAAGATCTTCCACGACCCGGACTTCCCCAGCCATTCGAGCACCGCGGCCTGGTTCTGAGGATCGGTCCGCCCCGAGGCAGGATCGACGTTGACCGCAACCGTTCCGATCCGCTGCATCGCGTGGTCAAAGAGCCCGTAAAGTCCCGACCGGTCCAGCGGCTGGCCGGGTCGCCCGTCGGGGTCGATCGAGATCGTCTTGCCGTGGGGGCCGACCAGCACCGCTGCGGACATGGTGAGGCCAAGCCCCGGCCGCTCACCGGCGCTATATTGCTGCGAGGTGCGAATCAAACCCACCCCCTGGCGGATCAACTCATGGAACAGCGGCACCATCAACGGCTTGGTGGGCAGGGTCGTCCATCCCTGCTGCGGCGAGCTGCCAAACACCGGCGCGACAGCCAGATAGACGACCATACCGTGCGAGGCCGATGCGTTCGCCCCGGAAGGCGAATCCTGCGGCACCTGGGCCGGCGGGCCGGAGACAATCACCATGGGTGATCCATCGGCAAATCGCAATACATGCTGCGCCTGCGTCTGGGCGTCATCAACCGGGAGCACACGATAGGCCAACACAGGTCGAAGCAGCTCCTTGAGGTCGCCGGACAGCAAGCGCAGCAGCTCCGACGCCGGCTGCTCCTCAGCCAGCCCGAGCCCGGATTCATGTTCGACGACCTCCAACATAATTCGCCACTGCAAGCTCATGCTCCCGACGAGGCGGTCGGTCCATTGGTGGACAATGCTTTCTGCGGGCGGCATCACGATCAGAAGTCCCCCGCCTTCCACGAACGACCGCAGGATCGGCCAGCCCCGGTCGCTGACCAAGTCAGGGCGAGGCAACACAGCTGCATCAACACCGCGCACATCCACCGCCTCGAGCGCAACCGGATCAATCTCCACAACGTCCATGGGACTCTGATCGGACGGCTGCAGCGCACGCCGAATCCACTGACCCGCTTCGAGGCGATCAAGGTTCGGCTCCGATCCGAAGCCTCGCCGATCGATCAGCAGTACGCGAATCTGCCGACGAACCGGCAGTACGATGTGCCGCCGGTTGTCGGCGACCAGCGTGTCGTGGTCGATCTCCGCGGTGAGAGCCAGCGCCCCGTCAACGCCGGCAGCGAGGTCCATCACGAAGTCCACTCGCGCGAGCGATTGGCCCGGCTCCCAGTGCACAACCTTCGGGTCAATCAGTGGTAGATCCTCTCCGATCAGTCGCACCTGGGTGACGTCGCGCCCCAACTCGCCCCCGGATCGGGAAAGCCCGACGGTGACCTGCCCGGATCCCTCATAGCCCGGTGACAGAATCAGGCCGCGCATCGGCTTGATTGATGCGACCTGCACATTTGGAGCGATGGTCTGCGCGGCCGGGGCGGCCAGAAGCATCGTTGCGCTGCCGACATCGACGGGCGCCGACGGCAACGAACGATCAAGCGGCACTGACCCGCGGCGGAAATCACTGAGCAGGTAGACGACTGGCGACTCTCGCTCGGGTTCAAGCTCATCCAGGGCCGAGCGGAGCAGGGGCAAAGCAGCGGCAAGATCGGTCGGGGCGTCCGCCGGTTCGATCGACCGAAGCAGGTCAATGATCGCCGCGTGATCGCTGGATGGGGGAATGACCATCCCGTTGGCGGGACGGGCCGCGGTCACCACACCGACGACATCGCCCGGGCCCAGCGACTTGATCAGATCAATCGCCTGTTCAACGGACCGGTCCAAAGCAGTTCGAGCGATCTCACCGGCTGAATCCAGACGGACCCCTGAAGCCAAGCCGTTATCGATCACGATGAATACGGCCCTCGACCCGCCGGTTTCGAAGATCCCGGCCGCGTCAAGGATCGGACGTGCCAGCGCCGCACCCAGAACAAGGAGAATCAAACACCGCACCGCCAGCAGCAGCAACTGCTCAAGTTGAAGCCGGCGGCGGTGCTTGCGCAGCGCTTCGATAAGGAATCTCATCGCCCCCCACCGGACCGGCCTTCGCCGTTGCCGGCTGAGCAGGTGGATGAGAATGGGCACGATTACCGAGGCGGCCCCGGCGATGGCCAGACCTATGGTTACAAACATCATCGGCGGGGTTCCGAGCCCAGACAGACCGACCTCACCGATCGCAAACCCCGAACATCATGGCTGACGGCATCGCGCTTCATCCGGCTTTGCTCCGCTTGCTCTGCACATTGCGGCGCGCAAGCAGGTAGGACAGCGCCGGCCCGACCGACTCGTGCGTGTCGAGGCGGTGATAGTCGAATCCGAACCCCAGCGCAATCCTGCTCACGGCGTCGATGTGATTCGACAACGCCTCGAGGTAACCGCTGCGCAGCGCTCGTGGATCGATACGCACTTTCCCCTCGCCCTCCAGCCCTTCGAACGGCGCCGGTTGAGAAAAACCGAACCTCATCTCCTCCCGGTCGAGCGTCTGAAGCACGATGACATCGTGGCGGCGGTGGCGAAACCGCGCGAGCGCCTGGCGGATCGACTCCAGGTCGTCGAACAGGTCCGAAATGATCACGAACAGCGCACGGTTGCTGATCTTGGAGACCACCTGATCGGTTACCTTGGCCAAGTTTGTTGTCGCTTCGACCGGCTCACCGCTCAGGGCGTTGACAATCCGCCTCCACTGCGGACGGGTGCCGCTACGACCCACGATGGTTCGAATCTCGTCGGCGAAGACCACCAGACCTATGCGATCCTGCTGATGCAGACACAGATAGGCGATTGCGGCAGCGACCGCTGTCGCGTGATCGTACTTCGTCCATACCGTGCGGCGGCGGCTGGCTGTGGTGCCTCCCCATCCGCTCTTCACCGCCAGCGACCCGTAGCTCATGGACGCGGAGGCATCCACAAGCAGAACGACGTCGAGGGTCGTCTCCTGCTGGTACTGCTTGATGTACAGCTTGTCCGACCGGCCGTACACCTTCCAGTCCAGGTGCCTCAGATCATCGCCCGCGACGTACTGGCGGTGCTCGGCGAATTCGACCGCCATGCCCTGGTACGGGGAGCGGTGGGTACCGCTCATCACCCCCTCGACGATCATCTTCGCTCGCAGCTCAAACGGCGAAAGCTGCGCAAGCGTTTCAGGAGCTAGATACTGCTCAGCTCGAATGTTCTTGGTCTCTGCCATCGAGGGATCCTTCAGCGTCGCGACCGCCGTTTGGAGGATCGCCTACGGTCGCATCACCGCGTCCATCTGTCGCTGGGTGGCCTCATCGCTGCTATCCACGGGAATTCGACCGAGAAGATCGCTGATGATGTCGTCGGTGGTCACGCCATCGGCCTCCGCGTTGAAATTGGTGATGATGCGGTGTCGCATGACCGGCAACGCCACCGCGGCGATGTGCTGAGGCATGACATGGGTCGCTCCGGACAGGATCGCCTTGGCCTTCGCGCCCAGAACGATGTACTGGCTCGCCCTGGGGCCGGCTCCCCAGCTGACGTAGTTCTGAACCACCTCTGGCTTCTTGCTCGCTTCGCGAATCCGCGTCGCGCGCACAAGCCGCAGCACATACCGTATAACGTGATCAGCAATCGGAACCTGCCGAACGAGCTTCTGAACCCGTATCACATCCTCGCCCGTCAAGACCGGCTTGACCTGCTGCTCCTGGCCCGCCGTGGTCTGCTTGACCACTTGAAGCTCCTCCTCCTCACTGGGGTAGTCCATCCTGACATTGAACATGAATCGATCGAGCTGAGCCTCCGGCAAAGGATATGTGCCTTCCTGTTCGATCGGGTTCTGTGTGGCGAGGACAAAGAACGGTTTGGGAAGCAGATGCCGTACACCGCCGGCGGTGACCTGCCGCTCCTGCATCGCCTCCAGCATGGCGGCCTGCGTCTTGGGCGGCGTGCGGTTGATCTCGTCCGCCAGAATCACATTCGAGAAGATCGGGCCCTTCACAAAACGCAACTCCCTCGTTCCAGACGTCTTGTCCTCCTCGATCACCTCGGTGCCGGTCATATCCGACGGCATGAGGTCCGGCGTGAACTGAATGCGTGAGAAGCCCAGGCTCAGCGTTCGAGCGATCGTGGAGATCAGGAGGGTCTTGGCCAGCCCGGGCACACCCACAACCAGGGCGTGCCCCCCACAGAACATAGCCATCAGCAATTCGTCAAGCACTTGATCCTGCGCGACGATGACCTTGTGCACCTCGTTCGTGATGAGCTGGTAGGCGTCGTTGACCTCGCGAGAAGCGCTTTCTGGATCATTGGCAGGGATCGGGGATTTCGATGTCAAGGGGTCGGGCATCACCAACCTCCCATGATGGATTGCTCTGGGCTGCGATTCGCCCCCAAGCTCCCACGGCCACTTTGAGTATACTCCCGCTGCTTCCTTGTCCTCTCGGCGGTCTGTGACATCACCTCAACTGTTTCTAGGTTGGATGCGTAGCTGTTGCCCGAGCTACCGGAGATAGAGCATCTAAGACGATCTCTAGAGCCGGTGCTCGTCGGTGCTCGGGTCCGGCAGGTGCGTCTGCTACGACGCGATGTCGCCCACAGCTTCACCTGCGACGGCTCCCACCACCGGACCAAGCGCAGGGATCTCCTGCTCGGCGACACAATCGAATCGCTTACTCGGCACGGCAAGGAATTGACGATCAACTCAGGCACCGGGCCCTTGATCTGTGTGCATCTGGGCATGTCCGGCCAGCTTTGGTACCAGCCTTCACGTCTTCACCTTCAGCGCCGCGACCACGTGCACTGTATCTGGTGGATCGACTCACCGACAATCTCCGGCCGGTTGGTCTTCCGCGACCCCCGCCGCTTTGGCGGCCTCTGGACCTTCCCATCCACCAAGGCACTGCACGCCACACGATGGTCGCGCCTGGGCCCGGACGCCTTGTCGATAGGTACGCAAACGCTCAGACGCCGCCTCTGCCAGACGCGTCGCCCTATCAAAGCCGCTCTCCTCGACCAGCACGTCGTGGCAGGGATCGGCAATATCTATGCTGACGAAATCCTTTTTGCCGCTCAGATCCACCCGCTCTCGATCTCCAACTCAATCTCCACGATGGACTATCGCACCCTGGCCCACACAATCCATTCCATTCTCCGCCGCGCAATCGCCGCAGGTGGTTCCACCACGCACGACTACATCGATGGTCACGGCCAGCCCGGCAGCTTTGCCAAATGCCACCAGGTCTACGGGCGACCATTGCAGCCCTGCCTCCGCTGCGGCCAACAACTCCAGTCAATCAAGGTAATCCAGCGGACGACCATAGTCTGCCCAAAATGCCAACGTATCTTCAATGGGCCGCGTGTGCGATGGCCTTCAAACAACCGAACGGGTGTGCGAACGGCCATCGACCACATAAACAAGATGCCTGCGAAATGAAGGTCAAGCGATGTTCAGGTCACTTCTCCTATAGGTAATAAATACCCTTCACCATACTCGGGGTGAGCGTTGTCTTATTGTGGATATAGCCTGGATTGTCTTATAAATACAAGACGTCAAAGGGTTAGGAGTGATCCTGCTGTGTTGGGAGCCTGTCAGTTAGCTGGCGCAGGAGGGCGCTGGGTGCTTGTTGCTGAGCAAGAATAGCGGCGGGCATGGTAGGTGGCCGGGCGCTCGACGCGCGTACCGACGTGAGAACCAGACTCATTCAGCGGCAGGCGGCAGGCGTTCCACATTCCTGGGGGCTGGCAGGTGACGCCTGTAGGTGAGGATCGACTGCTGGTGAAGCAACGTCTATGGTGCAAGGAGCTGTTGCTCGACTTGAGTCACATCCTGGTCGATTGTGGAATCTTTACCACGCTTCATATTGACAGCTTTGACTGCGTGCATGACAGTTGTGTGATCTCTGCCCCCGAAGTATCCGCCGATCTCTTGAAGGCTGTAGCGGGTGTGCTTGCGAGCCAGCCACATGCAGACTTGGCGGGGCATCGCGATGGATCGGTGGCGGCGCTTCGACAGTAGATCACTGAGCTTGACGCCGTAATGGCTCGTGACCGTGTCAACAATGTCCTGGATGGTCGGCAGTTGTGTGTCGCTGGAGCCATTTTTCTCACCAACGGCGCGTTTAGCGAGTTCAAGGTTCAGAGGACCATTGTTGATGGCGGCAAGACCCTGCATCATGGTGATCGCGCCCTCGAGCTCCCGGACGTTGGTGTCGATCTTTGCCGCGAGGTAGCTAGCGACGTCGTTGGATAGGGTGATCCTGCGCAGCGCGGCTTTGGTCTTGAGGATCGCGATCCGCGTTTCGAAGGCGGGCCTTTGGATTTCAGCCACTAACCCGCAGTTGAACCGGCTGGTGAGTCGCTCCTCGAGCGCTGGGATCTCGTTTGGGGCGGCATCAGAGCTGAGCACGATTTGTTTGCCGGCCTGGTAGAGGCTGTTGAAGGTGTGGAAGAACTCCTCCTGCGTCCGCTCCCGACTCGATAATCCATGGATGTCATCGATCACAAGCATCTCAACGTGACGGTAGCGATGCCGGAAGTCGTCCATCCGCCCAGCTCCGACGGCCCCGACGAACTGGTTGATGAACCCGTCGCACGAAGTGTAGTAGATTCGAAAGTCTGGACTACCATACATGGCCGCTTGGCAGATGGCTTGCAGCAGGTGGGTCTTGCCCAGCCCAACACCTCCGTGGATGAAGAATGGGTTGTACACCCACCCGGGTTTGCGGGCGACAGCGATGGCTGCGGCGTGGGCCAACTCGTTGCCCGGACCGACCACAAAGTTCTCAAACAAATAGTCAGGGCAGATGAGCATCTCGTCATCAAACCCCTCGCATTGAGGTGGGTGGGAGAGCGGATCGTGTGCTGCCGCAGTAGCCCCGTCGCTGGGCCCGGCCGCAACGGGTTGCTCGAGGTCCGCCTCGCCGACAAACCGCACCGCGACTAGCAGCTCCATGACCGCCTGGGCAGCTTCCGTGAACTGCTGCTTGCAGCGCTGCTGCAGGTATTTCAACTGTACAGGTTCTCGCACCAGCAGCTTGAGTGTCCCAGCCGCGAGCTCCAGTGGCTCGATGTCCTCGAACCATCGGCGCCACGTGGTTGGGTTGGCAACTCGCAACTGCGCGAGAATGGCATCCCACACATGCGGGTCCGCTTGCCCCATCGGTCCTGCCTCCCGGGGACTCGCCCGACGCTTCGTTTTTTGCGCTGACCGCTCCAGCGAAGCCCACCAGCCGATCAAGTTTCGTTCATCGGACGCGCGTGCGCCACATCCGATGCGGAATCTACGGCGACATGCCGAGGCCGTCAACCGCCCGATTGAAGTTTCGCGGGACACGTCGCCGCCGACACGTTAGGCGGTCACTTCAATCTGTTGCCGTTCATACCGTTGGCGGTTCGCCCGGTGGTCCATCAGGAAGTGAATTCGCGCAGATTCCTCTTCGCCGACCGTGGAGATCAATAGGTCGTGGGCCTCGGCGAGGTTGGTCCGGCGTGACAGGTGTACGAGGATGACCGCCTCGGCCTGCCAGACCTTGAGCAACTTCGCTAGGTCTTGAAGGTGCAAGTGTTTACCAACCCGAGCCCGCCGTTCGTGGTCCGGTTCGAAGAAAGTGCATTCACAAATGACGATCTTCGCCGCGGCAAATTCATCCCGGAAGAGATATGGGCCGAGTTCCGTATCGCCGGTGTACGCGACCAGCGGGATTTCAAGTGATCGGGTGATCTGGACGCCGCTCCCTTTGAGCTCCCGCAGCCGTTCCTGAGGGTAGTCTAGATACTCTGGCTTGAGCTTGCTGCGCCGCTCGATCAGCGCGTAGCCCATGGCCCCCAGCGCATGGCTGACCTCGATGGCCCGCAGGAAGATGTTGTTCTTGACCTCAATCTGCTGATCCGCCTCCAGGGGGATGAGCTCGTACGGTGTTCGCTGGCCCTCCAGCGCCTCCCAGCTCTGCATCATCGTGTGTAGAGCATCGGCCAGCCGGGCGTGACAGACGCACTTTCCCGTGCCCATTCGCTGGAATACTCGTTGACTGAAGTAGTATGGCAGCCCCCCGACGTGATCCATGTGACCATGGGTCAGGGCGACATACGGCGAACTCAGCGCGATGCGCGGACACATCCCGATATCGAACGCGACGTCCAGCTCGGGGATCTGCACGACCGTCTGCTCGCCGGCAATGCTGATGCCCTGGACGCGATACGGCGGCACGAAAAGAAAGCCGACCTGGCCCGAACGAGCAGGGGCCTTGGGGAGCATGATGGAAACTCCATCAGCAGCGCTCTCGCGCTGCCGGAGAACCTGAGCTTTGCCGGGTCATGCTATGGCAAACTCGGCGAGAATCAACCGCCCAGTAGGTCTGCGCAACTCATGCCCATCCATGCCTTGAGTGATTGGTATCCACTTGACCTCACAAGGGGTTGCCGTAGTCTAACCATGCGCTATGAGAGGACCTCGTTGCCCCGTTCGTCTAGAGGCCCAGGACGCCAGGTTCTCATCCTGGTAACAGGGGTTCGAATCCCCTACGGGGTGCTTTCTCGCCAGTGAAGTATCCCGCAATCGCTGGAACTCCGCTGAAATCGCCGGAAGAAACAGGGCTTCCAGGATCAGCCAACGGCGTGGGCTTCGTGCCATTTCCGGTGGCTTCGTGCGGTTGCTGCGCCGCATTCTGCGCCGCCTGTGTGCCCCCTACCGCTGCGGGCTCAATGGCCCGCTCGAAGTGCTCATCAGTCAGTTGCAGGTAGTGCTGGGCGGCCACTGGCTGGCTGTTGCCGATCCACTTGCAGATCACGTGCATCGGGAACTGCTCGGCTAGCTCCGTCTCCCGCGTGCTGCGAAGGTTCTGGAACGTCTTCGGCCACGGCTCCAAGCCGGCCCGGCGTATGATCCGGTGCATCTGTGTCCGCAAGTTCGTCCGGCTGTCGCGGCAGCGTGTGATGACGTATTGCGTTCCCGGTTCGGCTTCGTCGAATGCTTCTAGCAGGTGTGGCCGCAACTCCGGGAACAGCGGAATGATCCGGCTGCCGCCCCCTTCGTTGTGCTCCGTCTTCGGGCTGGGGACACGGATGCGGTTCTGCTCCCAGTTCACATCATCCCAAGTCAGGGCGAGTACTTCGGACGGGCAGCGCAGGCCGCCGAAACGCGCCAAGGCGAAGATCAGACGCCACTGCGCATCGGGGCAGGCGTCCAAGACCCGCTGGGCCTCGCGTCGGCTGATGAAGTAGAAGCGCTCGGTATTCGCGCGAACGGACGCCGGGATGCCCTCGAAGGGATTCTCTTGGATCAGCCCACGGCGCTTCGCCGCCGTGAAGAACTGACGCGCACGGCCTATCGCGCGCCGGGTTGTATTGTCCGCCCGGCCGGTGCGGACCATGTGTAGTCGGAAATCTTCGGCGTCGCCGGCGGTGAAGGCACGAAGCGCATGGGCCTCATCGAAGCATTCGAGCAGGTACGCGCGGCATTGCTCAAGGTTCCTGATGGTCCCCGGCTTCACGTCGGAACGGCTGTCGATGTAGTTGCGGGTGAACTCGGCGAGCGTCGCCGATTCTCGTGGCTGGGTCAGGCCCACGCGCGCCAATTTGTCGTACAGGGATGCATCCAGCTTGCCTAGCCATCGTGTAGTTTCGTCGGCCGGCGGATGGCCGGTGATGCTGGCGGAAACAAGGTCCTCCACCTTCACCTTGACCGATTCGGCGTGCCGAAGCGAGACCTTCCCTAGCCGGATTGGCTTTCGCTTGCCGTCTGCACCGACGAACAGAATGCGCCGCCGGCCGTTCGGATCATTGCTAATGCTCGCCATGATTCAGCGTCCCTTCTTTCGCTTTGCCGGCCGGACCGTGATTTCCAACCCAAGGGCCTGGGCCAGCGTTTCCAGATACTCGATACTCATGCCGCGCCGGCCGTGCAGGAACTCGCATAGCTGGGCCTGGGATATGCCCGTCTCCTGCCACAGCCGATAGCGAGTCTTCTCGCTCTTGGCGATGGCCTTGCGGATGGCGTCGTGGATTTTGGACATGATCGACACGGTATCCGATACTTTCTTCATTGTAAAGCTCCACCTTCCGAAACTTGGAGAAAGGCCAGGTTGCCGCCGCCCGCCTCGTCATCGCATAGGGGGCCAGATTCCCCATTGGGGGCCACGTCTTGGGGTTGGCCCTCTATGCCTTCGCTTGGCCCACTATGGGCATCCCAGGTGCCAGGAAGCGACCAGAACCATGTCGCACCCTTTCCGAATCCCAGCCGGCGGGCTTCCGCGCCGATGTCCTTTTTGGCCCGTTTCAGCGTCCGCTCGGCGATGCTGTTCTCTTTGGCTTCGCGCTTCACCTCCTTCGCGGGCATCGGCCCGGCCGCAAGCGCATCGCGCAGCCAATCTGCTGCCGCTTCGCGCTCCGATCGCACGTCATCGTCGCCATCTTCGCTCAGGGCATCATCGGCAGTGAGGTTTACTGGATCAGCCTCCCACGCAACGCGGGGCACACCGTCGGCATCGGCCAGCAGCGAATACGCCAGGCCCCCAATGTCCGGGGCTAGGTTGTTCTTTACGGGCAGGACCAACCGGCGCCTGGGGTCGTCCTTGTACTTCGTTACGACCCAGACCGCACGCGCCGCTGCGACGAATGCCAGACTTCCCATCGTGCGATACATCGCCCGCCCGCCGGCCTTGCGTAAATGCGTAACCGCTACCACCGCCACGCGACGCCGCCTGGCCAGGTCGGCCAGCGGGTGGAGCAGCCCGCGCAGCTCGGCATTCTTGTGAGAATCGGTTGCTCCCAAGTAGGCCGTGATCGGGTCAATCACGACCAGCCGGCAGTCGCCCACTTGCTCGATAGCCGTTTCCAGCGCCGGCAGGTCGGTCGCCAGACAGAATGGCGTTCGCATCGCAGCGCCGGTTTCAGGGTCACGTTGGACCACGGCCTCAAGCGCGATGATCCGCGACACATCCGCGCCCGCCGCGTCCAGCCGGGGCCGGATCGTGTCGGCCACGTCGTCTTCAGCACTTAGCAGCACAACGCCGCCAACTTCGTTCGGTTCCTTTGGCGCGTCGGCCCAGGGCGTGCCGCTGGAAACGCGCGCCGCCATGTCCAGGGTGATGAAGCTCTTGCCGAGCCCGGGATCGCCGGCGAGAAGCGTGACCTTCCCCAAGGCGATGCGGCCGGGCCAAAGCCAGCGCACCGGCTCGGCCTTCACGTCGGCCAAGCGGACGATGACCGGACGCCGTCCGTCGCCCCGATCGTCGCCGGCTGAAGGCACATGCTCAGGGACCAGCGCCGCCAGGTCGGAGATCTCCGTCCGAATGGCGAGGCCGTCCTTTGCGTCAGTCCGCCGATCCTCGATGAACTCGCAGATATCGCCGCCGGGCGGTAGATCCGGTAGGTGTAAGATGCGGGCCATTGCCGGCGGCTGAAGTCGATGCAGGATGCTTGCCACGGTTTCGGCATAGTGCCGCCCGGCGTCGTCTTCATCGGGCAGGATGATGCACTCTTTGCCGGCCATCGGTTGCCAATCCGTCTTCGCAGCGGCCTTCGAGCCGTGGGCCGAAGTCGTGGCGATGAGTCCAAACGATCGCAGTGCATCGGCCTTTCCTTCGCCTTCGAGGATGAAGATGCGCTGCGAGCCGTTCAACTCCGTGAGCCGGTACAGCGGCCATTGCCCGGCCGGATCGCCGATTGACCAGCTCCCGCCGTCGCAATGGATCGGCCGCAGTTGCTTCAGTTTCTTCGGGCCGCGGTCCGGCGGCTCATAGCGCAGCACGCGCGCCACCTCTCGCCCCAGGCCCTCGCTGTAGATGAACGTCGCCACCTGCACCCAGTCCGCGCCGTGCTCCTGCTGAATCATTCGCAGAACATTGGCGGCTGCGATGTCGGCAGTCGGGAAGGTCCTGCTATGCCGGCCCCTCGCCGCACTGGATCGCTTCTGCGGGGCCGGCGCGGTGTAGCTCGGCTCATCTGCCGGGCGGAAGACCGTGCCGCCATCGGGGCACGTCTTCAGTCTGCGCCACCCCGCCGGTGGATCGGCGATCCTCATGCAGCGGATCGCGCCATCGTGAGATCGGCCGCACCAGTCGGGCTTGCCGCAGATGGGGCAGGGCTCATTCCGCTTCACTTCGCGCCAGTGTCCAGGGGTCATCGGCTGCCCCCTTCCCCGGCGTTTCCGGCGGTGTCCGAGGCGGGGCCTTGCTTCGATCGCTCGATGAAGGCCCGCAGGTCGGCGGGGTCGATGCGGACGCTGTGACCGAAAGGCACCGCCGGTAGGCCGCCGCGATGAACCAGTGTCCAGACAGTCCGGCCGGTGACGCCGAGCAGCTTCCCGGCTTGGTCGTAGGTCAGCAGCCCTTCGACGATGGGGGTTCGCTCAACCATCGCTGCCCCCTTTCCGCCGGGCGTCGATGGCGTTCAACTCATGGCGGATCAGTGCCAACGCCTCGCGGTCGTAAAGCCGAAGCGTTCCGGCACGCGCAGACGGTCGAATGTGTTGTCGTGTCCGCAGTACGTGCAGCACGCGATGCAGCGGCACGCCAAGCTCAGCCGCGATCACTCCTGCGGTTCGTAGTTTCGGGGTGTACACGCTTGCCATCACATCCTCAGCAATAGGTGTATGCACCTATAGGCGGGCGCTCACGAGAGCGCGGGCACGAGGTGAGTGTTGGCAAGGGCTTATGGACGATAAGCGCTCACGAATGCAGCGTGAGCGCTCACACCTGACGGCGGGCTTTCACCCGCTGCGGCTTCGAGCAAGGGTCATCATGGTCCAGGGGGCTTGGCTCCTGGTCGTCCTGGTGCTCGCTGAGCAGGTGCTCCAATGCCTTATCAGGTTTGCCGATCGTTGCTTCTAACTTGTGGGTCAGGGCGACCACATTGGGCTTCCGTACCTTAGGCTTCCGTAACTTGGAGCGCTGCTCCATCACAGCTCGCCGCATGGGCAGATTGAAAACAAGCCCGACTGAACAGCCGATCTCACTGGCCCAATCGCGCTGCGACTTGTCGGCGAAGGTCGCGTCAACTTTGAGAAGTTCACGAGCCTTGATGTTGGCTTCCTGGCGCGTCATTGCCGGATGCGATGCTGCGCCGGGGAGGTTTTCTTCCGCGGCCGATCCGGCGCTGCGAACGTGACCTTGCCCCGGCCGATCGAGTAAGCCCGTGAGCTTGTCCCATTGTCGGCGCATGGTGATCACTTGATCCACCAATCCCTTGAAAAAACCGATCCCGTAAACCATAAGCAAGGCGCGCATCCGCTCAGGACCAGGAGCCCATAAATAAGTCGGCGTCGCAGCCTTCGTCTGTAGGATTTCGCACTCGCGCCCAAGTTGATCGAGCTCGTTCAAAAGAACCGTAGTCGGTTGGGGGCCTTCCGCCAGGCTATCATCGATGCGATGGGCAGCGCGCAGAATCTGTTGGCTCGCCGCGTCCTTCGCTTCATACCACTGTTCGATCGCTGCGTACACCGGCGAAACGCTCGCCAACCCATCGTTCTTGTAGTCAAAGAGCGCATCACCCAGAGACATGGTTGCTTCATATAGGTTGGTCAGCGCGCTGTGAGCCTTGTCGGCGGCCGAAACGACCTTGCCGCCGCAATCGGACGATCCGTCCGCCGAATCGCCGATGGTATTAGCATCCCGACGCGCTTTATTTCTGGCGCGCACATGTTCGACAGCCTCTTCGATCCGCGCGGCGGCTGCGATCATTCCTTCTTTCGTTTGCAGATCAATCGTGCCACGACCCGGCATCTCATCGAGGAATACACGCAACCAAACCAGAGAGGTAGCTACCGAGATCGGCCATCCAGACGTGTCGCTAAGCGAGTGGCAGAGAGACGATTGGTGCAGCGCATTGTGCAGTCGCTCAAGCGTCGTCGCCCCCGAAAAGACCTGATCCCAGAACTCGAAATCAGGCTGGTCCTCCCGTAGAACGGTGCGGGAGTTCTCTTGTTCGAAGGTGGCAACAACGCGCGTTACCGCCTGTACGACCTCGGTCAATTCTTCGGCGCTTGGAATAAGTCGGTCAGGGGTCGAAGGGCTTGACATGATGCACCCGCTGTCCGGGCCGGGCGACGGAGCCGGGGCCGCGAGTGCAATGAAGCCCGCGGCGCCGTGCCCTCTCGGCGGAAGCTACCCGCCTGACCCTCGGTCGGCGACGTTACATCATGGGGGCAATGCCGTCAACCACATTCGGCGCAGTTCGCGGCGACTATGGGGCTGATGCTGAGCGTCTGCCTAGTAAGCCGAAGGCGTCAGTGGCGCATCCGCTCGCGTAGCAAAGACTTGAACCGACCGAATCCGAACAAGGGTCCTGTTTTGGGTCCTGCGCTTCCGGGCCGCCTCGCGCGCGTACACCCCCCGCGCGTACTGCGCTGTTTATTCGGCATCGGCCTACCGCAAACCCAGCCGTGCCTGGCGGTCCAACTCTGCCAGGGCCGCCGCCCAGTCGCCGGTCGTCGATCGGCCCTGAAACTTCTGCGTCGTCTCCGGGTTCCAAGCGATGTAGTCCGCCGTCATCTGATCGTCGTCCAGTAGGTGCGCTTGGGCAGAGACCTTGAAGCCGCGCTTGCGGAGCCGGCGGATGATGGGATTCTTCGGGTCCAGCATGTCCAGGATGATCGTAGCCTCGCGCGCGTACACACGCCGCGCGATACCGTGCGCTTTATTCACCTGCGGCACCCGGTCCTGGCCCAGCGTCAGGCAGTGATGTCGCGGCCCCGATCCATCGGGGCAGGTCATTTCTCGGTGGTGTGAACCAACGCCACGATGCCCGCCTTTACCGCCGCCGGCAGCTTCGGGCATGCCTCGACAACGACGGCACCGTCGGCATCCTCGACCTGCTGACGCTGCTGGCGAACTGGGGGCCGTGTCTATGAGCGCAGCGGTCGAGGCGGTCTGAGCCGCGGCAATCGCCCGAGATAAACATTGCAACCGGCCCGTTAGCCGTGGTACACTGTTGCCGCACAGATTCTCCGGCCGCATCAGGGGGTGCCGGCGGCCACGGATCGGCCAACAAGCTGAGCATCACCGCCGTGCGGCCTCGTTCGCGGGGAAGGAGGTTCAGTCGTGGACTACAGCAGTGCAGGCATGAGAGCGCGTCGTGGGCTTGTCAGCGTCGTTGCTGCGGCCCTTGGCGTGATAAGCGCTCCGGCGTGGGGGCAGTGCGAGCTTGAGAAGTTGCTGGCCTCTGATGGTGAGGCCTTCGACGAGTTCGGCAAGTCCGTTGCGATAAGCGGCGACGTGGCGGTCATTGGATCGCACTTGGCCGATGGCAACGGGATCGATGCGGGCGCAGCCTACGTGTATCGCTTCAATGGATCGAAATGGGTTGAGGAGTCAAAGCTCCTCGCCAGCGATGAGTCCAGCGGCGACCACTTTGGGACTTCAGTTGCGATTAGTGGTGACGCCATAATTGCTGGCGCACCCCAGAACTCTTTGGGCGCAGCGTACATATACCGATATGACGGTGTGGACTGGGTCGCACAAACCCAGTTGCTGAACACGTTCTTCGGTGACACGACCGATGAGTACGGTCGTTCGGTGGCCATGAGTGGCGCTGCCGCCATCGTTGGCGTGCCCTTCGGTCGAGATATCCAACGTTTTCAGACTGATTCCGGACGTGCCGACATCTATCGCTTTGTGGGGACGGAGTGGCTTCTGGAAACCAGGGTGAGCGGGCTTGACCCAAACTCGGGTGACCAGTTTGGCAGTTCTGTTGCGATGGCCGGTGACATCGCGATTGTCGGGGAACCTGGAAACGATGAGGCCGGTTTTAATCGTGGTGCGGCGTATGCCTTTCACCACGACGGCACCGGCTCTTGGGGCAGGGTCCAGATCATCGCATCTGATGGCATCAGCCAGGACCACTTCGGCACCTCCGTCGCAATCGATGGTGAGCTCGCCATAGTAGGAGCCCCTCAAGACGACGACAATGGCAACAGTTCCGGCTCAGCATACGTCTATAGATTCGACGGCTTGGATTGGGTTGAAGAAACGAAGCTTCTCGCTTCGGACGGAATGCCGGATGACAACTTCGGCTTCTCCGTCAGCGTGAGCGGTGACCTCGCGCTGGTGGGAGGTGGTGACGCTGCCTACATCTTCCGGTATGACGGCTCGACGTGGATTGAGGAAGCGAAGCTTGAGGCTTCTGACGGTCTACCGAGTGATGCGTTCGGCACTACCGTCGCTATCGATGCGGCTCTCGCGATTGCCGGGGCGCCTCTGAACAACGATAACGGAAAATTCTCCGGGTCGGCGTACGTTTTCTCCGTTGATTTGGACGCACCCGACTGCAACGGCAACGGCATCCCAGACCCTTGCGAACCAGACTGCAACGGAAACGGCGTTGCGGACGAGTGCGACATCACCTCCGGCACCAGTCAAGATTGCAACGGGAACGGCATCCCGGACGAGTGCGACGTTGCGAACGGCACCAGCGAGGACTGCGACGGCGACGAGATCCCGGACGATTGTCAGACGCTCTACTTCGTGGACACCTCACCGCCGTTGGGGCCGATTGGCGACGGCTTCCCTCAGACGTACGTCATTTCAGACCCGCCGGAGCCTTCGCCGCAGCCAACAACAGAGGTTTTGATTTCGCTCATGGCCCACGCCGACTTATCCGCACCGACTGAGTGGATTGAGGTGTTTCTCAACGGTCAGCTAATCGGTACGGTCTTCGAGCAAGGCAACAATGACTGCCCAGATTTGCCAGACGAGGAGCAACTGACCCTGGACGTGGCGACGTTCAACACCCTGGTTGCCGGCGGTGATGCTGAGTTTCAACTTGTGGCTTCGTTCGCCGTGGACCCGGCGCTATGCGCGGATTCTTCCATCACGGTCCAGGTCGAGTATCAGGCGACCACTGATGACGACTGCAACGGCAACGCTGTACCCGACATCTGCGACATCATCAATGGAGATCTGAGTGACGACAACGGCAACTGGATTCCGGATGAGTGTGAGTGCGTTGGGGACCTCGATGGCGACGGAAGCGTCGGTATCCTCGATCTGCTTGCGCTCTTGGCCGCGTGGGGTAGCAACCCCGGCCATCCCGCCGACTTCGACGGCGACGGCACCGTCGGCGTCCTCGACCTGCTGACGCTGCTGGCGAGCTGGGGGGCGTGCGGGTAATGGCGAGGACCGCCGACGCCGACGTGAGTACAAAGAGCTAGTGGCCTAGCCCCAGGTCAGAGATCACATCGTCGAGAATCAACAACTGCCGATCGAGGCGGATGAGACACTCTTTCATCTCAGTGAAACGTGAAAGTTCACATTGTTGCTTTTGCTCGGCCGAAGGCTCCGGCGGGTTCTTGAACGCCTCTGCAAGTTTGTGATCCTCGATTTCTATCAGTACGTCCGATTGCCATCTGATGAGTTTCCCTTTCCAAGCTGGGATCGCAGATGCATCTGATTCATATTTTGGGACCTCGACCTTTATTGACTCTCCCTCCGCTTTCAACTTCTTGAGCTTGCGCAATCTGCCAGTTGTATCAATGCCACCGAGAGCGAGTTCGTCCTTCTGCTCCCAATACATTGATGCTGGGGCGACGATGATGAAAAGCACGAACAGGGCGACGGCAGCAAAGCCGAGTGCAACGAGGCCGTGCTTGATGTAGTTTGCTTCGTGAAGCGCTTCTTCTTTCCCTACCCACGACGCCAGCACGGGAAGCGATACATAGAGCGAGGCGGAAAGCACGAGGCCCCCCAGCAGCAGCGATAGAGAGTGGTTGAAAGCCAGCCAAAATGCTCTGACTGGGCAGACGTAGAACCAGAAGGCGAAGAAGCGGCCAATCGCCCAGAGGGTCGCTTGTGCTTGTTTGGCAGGCAACATCCAGCCATGATACCGCGCCTTGCGTAACTCCCCCGCAGCTGAATCGCCAATGGGGGTCCCTACCCCCTTCGCGTGACGGCACCGTCGGCATCCTCGACCTGCTGACGCTGCTGGCCAACTGGGGGCGGTGCGCGTGAGCGCTTCCCACACTGCCTCTCTGAACCGTAATAAAACACGGCCGCCCGATTAGACGGCCGTAATCACACGTCGATCGGGTGAACGGGCAGCGAAAAATCTCGCTTGCGGCCTTCACATTCGATTGCTTCGCCCGAACCAGTTTTCAATCTCGTCAGTTCGTCATCTAGCAACTCGTTGAGCTGTCGATCCAACTTCTTGAGCCAGCGTTGGCCTACTCCAATGAAGGGAATCTTGAGCTGGCGACGATCCAGCTCGCGTTGCAGCTCCTCCATGAAGATGCCGCGATCTCTGTAGATGCGCGGACCTTTGTTCAAATATGTGACCGCGCACGCAGGCGAGAACTCCATGCCGATGACGGCGAGGATCTCGAATCCGGCTTCGACGAGCTCGTGCATATAGGCGGCCTGCCGCGATGCAATTTCGGCGCTCGTTTCACGGAGGCCACGCTTTTCGTACCAAGCCTTGCCATGCGGCTCGCGTTCCAATCCGCCCGCAGCACATAGACTCTCTGGGCACGGCATCTGCATCATGTTGATGTCGTTGTCCAAACAGAACTGGACGACAGGCTTCACCGCCCCAGCAAAGTACTTCGCCAGACCCTTTGCCCGGACTGCCTGGGCGAGGAGGCAGTGAGAAAGGAAGACGCACCGGCGTGAACGCTTCATAGCGATATCCTCGCGTTAGTCGGATCAGTGTTTGATGTGTGTGGTGATGATGTCATAGCGCTCGGCTGGGTCCCAGGGTAGTATGAAAACATCGAGTTCGAACCGGCGCACTGCTTCATCCATCAGGCCGTCCATTTTCAACGCAAACTCGATTTCCGTCTCTGAATGCGGCCCGCCCAGCGGCCACTGCTCTGAGGCACGGACGAAGAAGATACGATCGAACCTACGCACCAGGTCGAGCAGGTCATCAAATATCTCACGTCCTCGACCCTTCTTGCCGCCCTGTGCGAGCAGCGTGTAGGCGAACACATCCAGTGGTGTACGATCAAAGACTTGGATGTCCGCTGTCGAGGGAGATGCTAGGACTTCGGCTAAGCGCTCGGTTACCCAGCGAGAAGCTTCCAGCGTTTGATGCTCGCCAGTTGCGTGTGGGCACTCCTCTACCAACGATCCTAGCCTGAATGTCTCGATCGTCAGTTGTGGATTCTGCTTGACGATCGTACGAATAGTAGTCGACTTGCCAGTCCAGCGTGTTCCCGAAATGCCAATGCGTTGCACGTTTACACCTTAGTACATCGGATAAAGGCGTACATTGGCACCTTGCCGGTTCTTCGCATGCCGGAAGGACAATCACTCCCAAAGGTCGCCACAAAGTCGTCCATGTTGACGAACCAGTCGGCCAATTCCTCGATCCGCAGGCCGGCCCGGACGCATGCGTTGACGTACTCGGACAGGCGGCGGTAATGGTATTGAAAAGGTCCAACAGCTCCAGCAATTCTGTGATCCTCGATGACGAACGAGGTTCCCAGGTTGCAGGTTACGACATAGTCACCATCGGCCCTGACCTCGCCCGTTCTATAGAAATCCGGATGCATCAGAGCGATGATGACCCTGCCTCCAGATTTCGTTACGCGACGAATCTCCGCTAGAGCCGCATCAAGCTCAGAGAACCACATGAGCAACAGGCTTGCTACTGTCACATCGAAAAACTCATCCGCGTAGGACATTTTCCGCACGTCTTCGACGGAAAAGTGCCAGCGGGCGGGGAATTGGTTGTATCGGTAGATATCACCACCGTACCCCTCGGCCGGTGCCAACGCATCCAGGAGCCAGCCGTCGCCGCATCCAGTGTCAAGCACTCTTACGCAAGAGCAGTCGCCGACCATGCGAAGAAGGCTCGGCTTCAACCCGTGGGCGCGGAGGTAGTGCGAGTCACGGTCGGCGTCGTGGATAAGAGCCAAGTATGCCTCTGCCTTGTCAAGCCACACATCATTGGTTCTTGTCGCGGGGATGGTCATGAATAACTGCTGCCTGCTCAGAAACTCTATACGTTGTCCGTGGATTGTGGCTTCGGCTGTTCGTGGTTCCATCCGGGCAGCTTGTCCAATACGGTCGGATCGCAGAACTCGCGCACGACCTTCACGATGGCAAGAGCATGCGCGCTCTTTCCGCTATGGACGCCGATGTTTGTGTCCCGCTCCTTGCCTGTGCCTGGGAACGCAGGCACGAGTGACAGGAATGAGTGCTGATCCGATCCAATCTCGATCAGGGTAAATTTGAACTTCCTTTTCTCCTCAGGGAATCGGAACCTCGAGTGGAGTTGCGCAAGCGTCTTCTGGTAAGGCTCTGCCATGTCCAATTCTTGTGCAGTATCTTTCCATCCCTGTTCAATCTCGCCCTGCTGTTTATAGCTAACGAGGAGGATTTTTTGTTGGCCGGCCAGGCGTACAATCAAATTGCGAAGTTCAGTGTGTTTGAGGATCCAATCAAAGTCACCTGAAAATACAGTGATAAACGTTCCCTTGTGATAGTAATTGTACATCGTCTGGAGGTCGTCTTTGCTACCCGGTCGTACTGGATGAATCTCGACGACAGATGCCTTTTCAAGGGCTGACCGATGCTTGAAGTATGCAAGCACTGGCATAAAGGAGTACCAGATTGCGATGAGCGCTAAGAATCCGGAGAGCGCGATCGCGATGACACGCGCATATACGTCGTCGGTGAGCTTCTCAGGATCGATTTGGAAGAGTCGAAGGACCGGGTATGTAAGCAACCTGGACCAGCGAGGAGGCTCCACCCCGCCCCTGGCGGCGAGATCCGCTGCAAGAAAGCTAAGTAGAACTGCGGTCAGAATGATCAGGAGAATGACGCCAACCGGGATCACTGGTGCGAGCAGTCCGTGGATGATCTTCGAAGCTGCTTGTTGGAATCGGTCGCGCACGCGCCACAGCCGTTCTGCGTATCCCACGCCGAGGCTCCTCAGATCCTAGCCCGCGAGCCGCTTGCCCACGTCGTTGCCTCCGCTATCCGACCGCGGCGCACGCACAACACAGCCTGAAACTCTAGGGCCGACTGCTGCCGTGCTCGCATTGTTGGCCGCCCGCCGCTTGTCAATCCATTCCCGGTCTAACCGACATCGTCATCGACCGCGCGGTCCAAGACGGTCAACGGCTCGGTGATGAAGCCCAACCTCTTGCGGTAGTCAGACCACATGAGTGTACACATTCCACACGGGACGGCCTCGGCGCGTTGCCTGAAATCATTGTCCGTCAGCCATGCTCCGTCGCTGTAGAAATCTGGGTTGAGATCGGGGTCCCGTTCCAGCGCGATCTCATACATCCACAGCTTGACGGTGCAAGCGAGCGAGGGCGTGTATCGAGAGCGAGCGCTGAGGAAACGTCCCACTTTCACCGACCCCCCACCCAACCTCTGACCAGCCATCCGCTGGAATACCGTCTGCACATCGGCCCTGTCCAGCGGATCAACCTCATCGGGATCGAAGCGCTCGGAGAAGAGGCTCCATACCCCCGGGTAGTTCTCCATCGCCTCGCTGCGACGCACGTAGTAGGTCAGCTCGCCCCGCGTCCAAGCACCGATGGCAGCGTCCAGGGTTCGTTCTACACAGTGGCCCTCCTTGGCGCCTGCTTCCGCCAGGACCTTCATCGTGGGTGCCTCAGCTGCGGGCAATACGTCGGATCGTCCTCTGCGGCACCTGTATTGTGACATGACCGCTCAGCCTCAGGAAGCCCTCTTTCTGCGAGGAGCGGAATATTGGCTGCGATTCGACCGTGCTGGGTGAATTATACCTATCAGCAGCCACTTGTCAAAGCCCACGTATCCCCGCAATTTAGCGCAATATCGGCGCAGATATGAGTAGCAACTGGGCGATGCTGGGCACATAATACCTGATGGCGCGCAGAGGCTCGAGAGGCGGATTCTCAGATCCGAATAGCCCCCGGAGTTGGGTACTCACGGTGGAAAAGCAGCATCGCTTGCGACTGCGAGAAGAGGTCGCATCGGTCGTCCCCTGGTTGGCCACGGATGCCGGGACTGTTGAGTGTCTGGCCATGGTGGGGCCAGCCGGAGGGTTGGTGGTTTCGCCAGCGGACCTTCTAAAGGAGGACGCAAAAGTCGTCATCCAGCTTCGAAGCCGGCAGATCGGACGACAACAAGTGGGCTCGCGAATCGTTGAATATGCGCGCTATGCCGCCGCGACCTGGCCGGTGCCGATTTCGTGGGAGGCGAAAGCACGCCGATTCACGCTTACGCTTCCGGAGGGGGCAAGAGCGCTCAAGCTTGCGCCGAGTAGAGGGGAGCGGGCTGTCGTATTTGCCGCTGGCGAGATACTTGAAGTTTGGCCAGCCGACGAATGGGTTGCGCACATCCGAACGTCGGCGCGCGATCTGGATGAGGTACGGGAAAGCGCTATCGAACAACTCGCGGACGAGAACGCCACCTAGTGGTGAGTTAGTGACGGTGGTCTGCTCTTCGCTCACCCTGATTGTATCGCTGCATTCACCATCGCCACGATGCCCGCCTTGACCGGCTTCGGCAGGCTCGGCCAGGCGTCGATGATGCGACACAGGCCGGGATCATTCGGCCGCCTGGGGGCGTTCGGCGCATCAGGTGCGCCGGATTCTGCGCCGCCTGCCGGCGATTTGGTTGTTTTCTCCGGGGAATCGTGGGGGTGTTCGCGTCCCCTACGGGTACTTACCATTGATATAGATATGTGCCTAGCGCGTGCAGTAGACGCAGAATGTCGGCCTCCGTAACTAGCGATGCGTTGAGGCTATCCAGCCAGTTTGGCTGCTCCACCTTTCATCTCAACGTCTCCCGGCCAAAATGATCATTGCGCTCTCGCTTGACTACCTGAACATCTCGTTCTTAGGCGATGGCGGTCTCGATGGGGAACGCCTAGCATCCACGGAACGCGCTAAGCCAATGGTCAATACTGGCCCGGCTGGTGCCAAGCCGAGGTGATAGGTGGACGGAATGAAAACGGAAAACTTGCCAAGCGGTCTTTGGGACGCATGCAGCAGACTGGAAACGGTTGCGTCAGAATCGCTCGTGATGCAGCTGGGTGCTTTTCATGCCCCATTCAGGGATTGCTACGAAGCTGGCGTTCAGGCACCGACCCTCACGGATGACCGTGAAAGCGCATTCGACATGCGTCTAGCCGCCCTCTTCTTGAAGCGATCACTCAACGACCTACGAGCCGTTTGGGTCGTAACCTGTATGGGCTACACGTCGGAGGCTGCCGCCATCGCCGCGGCTCTCTATGAGCACGCCCTAGCTGTCGAGGCTCTCGCAGGAAGTGAAGCGAGAGCTCGCGAACTTCAGGAAAGCTCATCCGGTGATCTACCCTGGTCGCCACTCGAACTGGCAAAACTTCACGCACAGCTGATGCGCGAGGAAGCGGCAATTTGCGGCAATAGCATTCCTGACGACGACTCTGAGATACTTTGGCGCGAGGTGTATTCTGTCTACAAATACCTGTGCAAGATTAAGCATCCCACGCTCCGCTCGACCTCGCATGATGCCGGTAGCACGAATCTCCGTGACAGGGAGTTCGTAGTAATGGCAGCCCCAGATCTTCGGCCGGAGGATCTCAGCCTAAAGGCAACAGTCTTAATGATCAGCGTCAGCCGCGTCTATCAGGCCGTGAGGCGCTTTTCATTGCACTCAGAATGTGATCGCGAGCGGCCGTACTACCAAGACTATCTACGCCGAATGCGAGGCGTTGTGCCAAGCGCGACGGATGCCTACAAGAGCCTCGTTGCGGGTCCTCTGCCCTTTGATATCTCGGAGGCGGCGATTAGTACTGAATATCGTTCCCTGAAGATCGCGCAAAGTGTGGCTGCAATCGACAGGTAGCTGCTCATCGTGAATGCATGTACTCCCCTTCACTCGTTTCTCCAGTGATGTGCGCTCACAGAAGTTTTGACGTCATCTGCGATTCGATGCCGCCGCTGATGAACTCCGGCACGCTTGCGTTCCTTCGCTTGCTCGTTCTTTTGCTGTGGGAGATGGTTTCCGTGGACTGATCGAACGGAGGCTTCTCTTCTAGCACCGTTTCGCGGAACTGTCTGTCGCTGTACCGAACCGAACAACCTTGTCATCGGTCGCAACCGCAAGCGACTCACCAGCGATCGTCGGGATCCTCCGCAACATGATCCGGCAGTGCCCCTCATTGCGATTGATAACGATCTGCTCGACACATCGCCGAATCGCAGCTTCGCGTTGGTCGAGCGACCCCGTCCTGTTCCCAAACTCAGCCGCGCCCAACTGTGGATCGGTCCCAGGGAAGGGAGGATCGCGCGGCCATGACAACTGTAAGCGTGTATATTACAAATACCTATGCGATTTACAGATCTCCAGACACTGATAAATCTGCCACCGGTTTGGTATATCCTCTTCACCCTATGCGGTACGGGGTATTCGCCATCGAGATTGATATGTGCCTATGGAGCCTCGACTGGCAGGCTCCGTGTCGTGTTTGACCAAGTCAGCGGCGGCGCTATCCACGGCCTGCTTCCACGAGTGACGCAGGTCTCGCTCCTAGCCGCCGATCGCAGACATTGACCTTGCCGGCGGCTCAAAGTCCTGCGAACCGATGCCGTGGCCGGTCTGCTTCGTCCACATCGAGTCGACGATGAACTCCGCAATATCGTCATCCGTTGCGCCGCCGCGCAGCAGTGGGCGAAGATCCCATTCCTTGTGGCTGAACAGGCACGGTCGCACTTTGCCGTCGGCCGTGATGCGCAGGCGACTGCAAGCGCCGCAGAACGGCCGGGTGACCGAAGCGATGATCCCGATGCGTCCAGCGACCCCATCGGCGAACGAAAAGTTCAGCGATGTACTCGAAGGATCATCTCGATCAAGTGGCACCAGCTTGTGACGGGCGGTGATGCTTTGGAGCATCTCGTCGGCAGAAACGACATCGGCGCGCCTCCAGGCGCGGCTCGAATCCAGCGGCATGAACTCGATCAGCCGTATCGTGATGGCGTGCTCGCGGGCGAAATCGGCGAAGTCGGCGATCTCGTCATCATTGACGCCGCGCATGATGACCGCGTTGACCTTGATCGGATCAAATCCGGCAGCCCGGGCCAGGCGAATCGCATTGACCACAGTCTGGGCGGTGGTGGTCGTGCGGGTAATCTTTGCCACGCGCTGAGGCCGCAGGCTGTCGAGGCTGAGCGTGATGCGGCGCAGGCCATCGCGTCGCCACTGCTCAAGAGGCATATGCTGCAGCAACGAACCATTGGTCGTCATCGCGAGGTCACCGAGCTCGAGTCGGCCGAGCTCGGTGATCAATTCATTGAGTTGTGGATAGAGCGTGGGCTCGCCGCCGGTGATGCGCAGCTTCACGATCCCGAGGCTCGCGCACACGCGGGCCACGGTGACGTACTCGGACAGTGACAGGAGCTGTTGTTTGGGCATGTAGCGGAAGTCCGGGTCCATGCAGTACACACACCGATAGTTGCAACGGTCGGTGATGCTGAGGCGCAGGTCGCGGATGGTGCGGCTGTGGGAGTCGATCAAGCGGCCGGGGCGTTTAGCGTTTGGCGGCGCCGCCACGGGCCTGGATGGCGCTTCGGCACCCTGGGAAGGCATAACTGGCAATGCGATGGACACAGCCACTCCTCGGTCTTCGTGAATATCAAGTCGCTCTGGTCAACGAGCCGCCTTCGTGGCCCCGCGGCTAGCCGCCGGAGACGGCTTGCAGGATCGTGATCGTATCTCCCTTGGCGAGCGGGGCCTCGATGGAGTGTAGCCAGCGGGTGTTGGTTTGGTTGTGGAAGCAGAGCACGTGCTGACGGAGGTTGCCGGTCTCATCGAAAAGATGAACGCCCAGGGCGGGATGACGATCCACCAATGCCCTCAGCGCGCCGCCGAGTGAATCCGCCTCGATTGGGATTGCTCGCGATTCATCGATGATCCGGCCGAGGATGCTGGGCAGTTGGACGGTCACCTGGGGCACGAAGTCACTCCTGCATGTACACCGAAACCGAGAGGATGCGCGGCAGAATACACGAAACCTGGGTCCACGAATCGCCGGCATCGTTGGAAACGTGGACCGTCCCGGCCGTCGTGCCGACGTACACCCCGCAAGGATCGAGGTGATCAACGGCCAATGCGTCGCGCAGTACACCCATGTACGCGTTCTCTTGTGGCAAACCGTTGGTCAACGGATCCCAGGTGTCGCCGCCGTTGGCGCTGCGGTAGACTCGAAACCGGCCGTCGATCGGAATGCGGTATTCGTCGCTCTCCAGCGGGATGATATAGAGGGTCTTGGACGTGCGGTCGATGGCGATGGGGAAACCGAACGAAGAGTCCAGCCCGTTCTCGATCCTCTGCCAAGTGTCGCCGCCGTCGCGGGTTCGGAACATGCCGGTGTGCTCCTGGCGATAGATTGTGTCCGCGTCGTTGGGGTCGGCAACCAGACCGTGGACGCAGCGACCGATCTCCTTGTGCTGCTTGTCCTCGATGACCATCGGAATGCCTTGATTCTTGATCTCCCAGGTGAGGCCTCCATCGTCGGAGCGGAACACACCAACTGCGGAGATGCCGCACCAGATGCGCTTTGAGTTCTTGGGGTCGGTAAGGACCGCGTGGGCACAGAGCCCTCCGGCACCTGGATACCACGAGTCGCGGGTGGGGTGCTCGTTGAGCCCCTCGATGGGTGACCAGCTCTCGCCGCCGTCTTCGCTGGCAAAAAGCCCGGCTTCGTCCACGCCGGCGTAGAACCGGCTCGTCTGGAGATTCAAGGTCCAGATCTGGTTGAGCTTGCGCTCGGTGTCCTTGGCCCACGCAGGGCCGTTCTCAATCTGTCGCCAGTTATCAAGGTCCTCGCTGACGTGCAATGCCTGGCCGTAAACATCGCTCGCGGTGGCGACGAAGTATCGGCCGGAGGCGTCGCGGGCAACGGTGGTCACCTTCCAGCCCTTGAACAGGGGTCCTTGAATCTTCCAGTGTGCGCGGGCGGTGTCTGAACGCAGAAGAAAGGCGCCCTTGTCCGTGCCGACGATGACCAACACCCCCATCGCGTTTGCTCCTTTTCCAGCCGGTGATCCGTGTCGGTGCGGTGTCCCTAGCTGGGGCTTCTATTGTTTGTTCGCACCAACCGCGGAAATGTCTCATTGTTTCTTCGCCGGTTGCAGGTATCGGGACAAGTAGGCAAGCTCCTCTTCGAAATCTGCTCGTGTGCCACAGGTCAAGGCCACCTCCTGACGAATCATTGCCGCCAGCTTCCGCCGAGCGATCCAGAGCTTGTTGCTGTCCTGCTTTTTTCCGGATAGGTGCTCCGCAAGCACATTGTAGTATGGCGAGCCATGGTCGCGCAGGCGCTCCAGAGCGCGCTGTGTGAGATACCACGCCCAGGTTTGGTCAAAGTCAGGCTGGCGCGCGGGCGGCTCGAGATCCTGCACCGGGATTTCACGCTGCTTGCGCAGATGGTCCTGGATCACATGCGTGGTCACCGCCAGGAGCAGACTGCGGAACCGGCCGCGGGTGCTGTCCGCTTTGGCCAGTACCCCGCCCCGAAGGATGCGCAGGAATACATCCTGGCAGAGATCGTCCGCGTTGGCTGTGGGAAACCCTCGGCTCTCGATGAACTCCAGGACCGCCGGGCGATACCGCTGGGCGAACTCCTGCAGCGCTGCTTGGTCCCACGTTGCGGCTTGGTGAATCCTGGTCCAGACCGTGGTGGGGAACATTTCTGAATTCTACTGCTCGAATCGCGCAAACGCGCCTGTCGCACGTACGAAGAAGACCATAGGCAAGGGAGACATACAATAGGTCCGGCGACGATGAAGACGACGCGCAAGGTAGTTCGCGAAGTGGTGGAACAGGGCCTGTTGAGCCCGGATGTATTGTTGCAGCCGGAGGCGCCCGTTGCGCCCGACGGCTATGAGCTGATTCGGCTCATCGGCCAAGGTGGCTGCGGCGAGGTCTACCTCGCCCGTGATATGAGTCTCGAACGATTGGTCGCAATCAAGTTTCTGATTGATGCAAGCCCGGCTGATCTTGAGCGCTTCCGGCGCGAAGCCCGATTTACCGCCCGTCTCAACAACCCGACAATCATTGCGGTGTACGAGATGGGTGAGGCCCAGCAGCGGCCCTACATCTCGATGCAATATGTTGACGGGGGCAATCTGGCTGGCGCTCAGCTGGACCCCGCCGGGGTTGTGCGCATTCTGCGCGAGGTAGCCCAGGCGCTTGCGCACGCCCATGCCCAGGGGATCGTCCACCGGGATATCAAGCCCCAGAACATCCTGCTTGACCGCGAGGGGCGTGCATATCTGGGCGACTTCGGCATTGCCCGTGACCTGCGCGGCGATTCGGGCGAGACGATCAGCCGTGCGGGACAGATCATCGGCACGCCCGGATTGATGCCGCCCGAGCAGGCCCGCGGGGAAATCCAGGCCGTTGACGCGCGAAGCGATATCTACTCGCTCGGCGCCACTCTCTACTTCAAGCTGGCCGGGTGCTCCCCCTTCGATGGCACGAACGTGGTCGATGTCCTGCACGCAGTGATTCACGACGCCCCGCGGCTGCTGCGCTCTCAAAATGCCTCCGTTCCCCGCAGCCTGGAGGCGATCGTGCTCAGATGCATGCAGAAGGCCAGGGAGGATCGGTACCAAACGATGGATGATCTGGTCGCGGAATTCGATCGCTTTCTGCTCGGTGGTTCTCTCGTTGCCGAGTCTTCGGCCTGGTTCCGGCGTTTAGTCGGCGCGCGCTTTGATGCCCCGCAGCCGGAACCTGCCGACGACATTCGTTCGGACCCGTACTGGACCGTTGGACTGGAGATCGTGCGCCAGATTTCCGCTTGGGACGCCGATTTGTACCGTGTATCCGGCTCACTGAGCCGGTCCTTCGCCAGGCTTGATGTGATTCGAGAGCAGTTGGATGGCATTCTGACCACGCGTCCGGAAACGGCATGGGCGCGCTTCTATCGCGGCGTCGTGCTGTTCCGGCAAGGGAAGTTGTACGAGGCGGTGGAGGATATGGAGCGCGCGATCGACCGAGTGAAGAACCTCGGCAGCGCGTATTTCGAGCTTGGACGCCTCTACCTGGCGATTCACCTCAAGCAGCAACAGGCGGCGCGCAAGCACATCACCACGCATGGCATCGAGACGGGCTTGATATCGGCGCGCGGGCGTCTTGAACAGGCAGTCGTGGCGTTTCAGGAGGCGCAGCGATTGAGCAGAGATCTTCCACCCTGGCTTGAAGACTGTACCCTCGCGGTGAAGCGGTTGGCAGAGTCGGATTACAAAGGGTGTGTGAAACTTTGCGATCGTATGCTCTCTCGGGATCAGGACGTGGAAGGCCTATGGAAGCTACGCGGAGACGCGCAGCGCCTGGCTGGCGAAGATCCCTTGGAGAGCTACGATCGGGCGTTGGGGGTCCGCCGCACTTACTTCGAGGCCTTGTACGCCAAGGCGGAGGCGCATCTAGACCGCGACGAGCTCGATGAGGCCCGCGCGGCCTTGCAGCGCGCTTGCGAGATTCATCCAGAGTTCACGGATGGCGTGGCGCTGCTGGCCCGCACGTATCTCGTCGAGGCCCGGTTGGAATCCGACGCCAAGGTCCTCGACTTCGGGCTGCGAATTGCCGAACAGGCCATCGAACTCGACGCGCGGAATTACGATGCGGCAGTGGTCCTGGCCGAAATCCAATTGGACAAGGGACGATCATGCGACAGTGATGAATGGCTTGCGTCCGCTCTCAAGACACTACATGGAACCTTGGAGCTTGAAGGCTGTCCGAACCGCGTCAACCTGCTCACTGCGCAGGTCAACCTTCAGCGGGCCCGCCGGGCGCAATCGGTCGGTGAGGATAATCGGCCCCAGCTCGAGGCCGTGGTGGAGTTCTGCCGGCATCAGGGCGATCAGGTCTCAGACAACGAGGCCTGGGAGGTGATCCGCGCAGAGGCCCAGCGAGAGTTGGCCCGGCTGTCCTGAATGGATGCAACGCGCTGAGGTTGGAATGGCGTGGCACCGATATCGCGGCATCGCTTATCGAAAATCTCTTGACCGAGCTGTGAGCTGGGCAAGATGGCCATCGAGCGATTCGAGCTGGGCCGTCAGAACATGCACCACGGCCCCCTGCCGCTCGATGGTTCCGCGGGCCAGAATCACGACGCCGTGACGGGCGGCGGGGCGATAGCGTTCGTAAACCTTCGGCCGCACGATGAGGTTCGCGATACCCGTTTCGTCTTCGAGGGTGATGAACACCAGGCCGGCCGCGGTCGCCGGGCGCTGGCGGACCAGGGTAAGGCCCGCGACTGCGATGCGCGTGCCGTGCGGCCAGCGCTCCTGGCGTTGCAGCTCGCTCGCCGGGGTCACGCCTCTGCGGTTGAGCAGCTCGCGCAGGAATGCAACCGGATGGGCCTTGAGCGACAGGCCAAGCGCTGCGTAGTCATGCAAGACCTGCTTTGCGGGGAGGATGGCCGGCAAGGCGGATTGCCGGCAAACCGGCTGCGGCTGAAGATCCTCGAACATGGGCAGATGGTCATCGTTCAGTGCCCGCACGTGCCACAGCGCCGCCTGGCGATCGAGCCCCATTGAGCCGAACGCATCCGCTGAGGCCAACTTGCGCAAGCCGGCCTTTGATACGCCGGCGGCGCGCCACAGCGCTTCAATGGAATCGAACCGGCCATGACGCTGTACGGCTTGGGTGATCTTGATCGCCTCCTGCTGTTGCAAGCCGCTGACGAGGCGCATGCCAAGGCGAAGAGCAGGCGATTGATCCGACCCATGAGTTTCTTGGAGCGTGCAATCCCACTGGCTGCATTGGAGATCCACCGGGCGCACTTCAACGCCATGTTCCGCAGCGTCACGGACGATCTGGGCGGGGGCGTAGAACCCCATCGGCTGGCTGTTGATCAGGGTGGCGGCGAAGGCGGCGGGATAGTGCTTCTTCAGCCACGCCGAGACGTACACGATGAGGGCGAAGCTGGCCGCGTGCGACTCCGGAAAACCGTACTCGCTGAATCCCTTGAGCTGGTTGAAACACCGATCGGCGAACGCGCGTTCGTAGCCGCGCTGGACCATGCCGCGGGTGAACTTGGCTTCGAAGCGTTCGATCTGGTTGCCGCGGCGCTTCCAGGCGGCCATGGCCCGGCGGAGTTGATCGGCCTCATCGGGGGTGAAGCCGGCCGCCACCACTGCCAGCGCCATCGCCTGCTCCTGAAACAGCGGCACGCCGAGCGTCTTGCCGAGGACTCGCTTCACTTGGTCGGTGGGGTAGGTCACCGGCTCTTGGCCGTTTCGCCGACGCAGATAGGGATGCACCATGTCCCCCTGGATCGGACCTGGGCGGACGATGGCGACTTCGATGACCAGATCGTAGAAGCAGCGCGGCCGCAGCCGCGGCAGCATGGTCATCTGCGCCCGCGACTCGATCTGAAACACGCCGATGGTGTCTGCCTCGCAGATCATGTCGTAGACGGATGGGTCTTCGGCCGGCACCGTGGCCAGAGACATTGATCGGCCGTGATGGCGCTTGACAAGATCGAATGCCTTGCGAACGCAGGTCAGCATTCCCAGCCCCAGCACGTCCACCTTCAACATCCCCATGGCGTCGATGTCGTCCTTGTCCCATTCGATTACGGTACGATTGGGCATGGCTGCGTTCTCGATGGGCACCATCTCGCACAATGGCCCGCGGGTGATAACGAAGCCGCCGACGTGCTGCGACAGATGGCGCGGGAAACCCAGTATCGCGTTGGACATCGCCATCACCTGTCGAATCGTTGGATCGTTTGGGTTCAGCCCGATCTGGCGCAACCGATCGAGCCTGCCGGTGCGGTCCGACCACCAGTCGATGTTCTTGGCCATCCGGTCCACGCAATCCAGCGCCAGCCCAAACGCCTTGCCCACGTCGCGCACCGCACTACGGCCGCGATAGGTGATGACCTCAGCGGTCAGAGCCGCCCGGTCCCGGCCATACTTGCGATAGATGTATTGAATCACCTCCTCGCGACGTTCGTGCTCGAAGTCGATGTCGATGTCGGGGGGCTCGTTTCGCTGGCGGCTGATGAATCGCTCAAAGAGCAGATCGATTCGCTCGGGATCGACGGCTGTGATTCCCAGGCAATAGCACACCACTGAGTTGGCGGCTGCCCCGCGCCCCTGGCAGAGAATGCCGCGCGATCGGGCAAACATCACCAGGTCGTACACGGTCAGGAAGTACGGTGCGTAGTTCAGTTCTTCGATGAGCTTGAGCTCGTGTTCGATCTGCGTACGGACCCTTTCAGGGACGCCGTTTGGGTAGCGGTGTCGCGCGCCGCAGCAGGTCAACTCGATGAGGTGTTGCATTGGCGTGAGGCCGGGCGGACAGACCTCGTCCGGATACTGGTAGCGCAGCGCATCGAGATTGAACGCGGTCGCGCGCTGCGCGATATCAACCGTTCGCGCGAGTGCCTGCGGATGTTGGGTGAACAGCCGGGCCATCTCTTGGGGCGGTTTCAGACAGCGCTCAGCATGTGCAAAGAGACGAAACCCCGCGTTTTCCAGCGTGCATCTGTGCCGAACGCACGTCAGGACATCCTGCAATGGGCGCCTCTGCGGAACGTGATAGTGGACGTCGTTCGTGGCCACCAGCGGCACACCGAGGTGCGCGGACAACGCCGCAAGCTGCGACAAACGCTCGCGATCATCCGGGCCATAGAGACACGAAGCGGCGATAGACAGGCGATCATCGTCGAAGTGCTGTTTGAGCCCCTGCACGGCTTCGATGAACGTCTGATCGAGCGCCCCCGGAACGAGTGCCCCGGGAATGCCCGGAGGGATCACAACCGCCAGCAGTCCTCTGTTGTGCTCGATCAGATCGTGCAGCACCAGATGGCACGCACCCTTCGGCCCGCGGCGTTTGCCGATGGTGAGGAGCCGGCATAAGCGGCCATAAGATTCGACGCTGGTGGGATAGACAAGAATGGAAAGTTCTTCCTGGTGATCGTGGTGATTGAGTTGCACCGCTAGGCGGCACCCGACAACGAGCGGTATTCCAATCTGTTTGGCGGCCACATGGGCGCGGACGATCCCCGCGACACTGTTACGGTCGGCAATCGCGATCGCATGGTGCCCCAGCGCCGCTGCCTGTTCGACCAGTTCTTCCGGATGGCTGGCCCCGGTCAGAAACGTGAAGTTGCTGGTGACGTGCAATTCAGCGTAACGGTGGCGGGAGCCGCCGGAGCAACGGCACGAGCGTGCCATGACGCCGGCGTTGGTTTCCCACGGGTGGGGTCGTATCTTTGGATCAGGTGACTCGGGCATTGATCACGCCCACTCGCCGTGCGCGAACCACCGGCCGGCCTCTCGCTCGCGATATACCCACAGCCAGCGGCCGGCGCCGTCCTGAACCTTGAAGTAGTCGCGCTGGGAGTGGCATGTCGGGGAAACATCCGTGCTCCACCAGACGTTGCCGATTCGTTCGGGGCCGATCGCGGTCACAATCCGATGCTCCTCACCGCGCCAGCGCAGCCATGACGGCGGACCTTCCGGAGTGATGGCCATGACGTCGATCGGCTCGGGGCGCTCCAGCAGGATCGACGGGCGATCCGAGGCGGTGATTTGCTTTGCGTCGCCCTGGGCGCGTTGCGTTTGCATGACCGAGTGTTGACGGAACGATCGTTCGGGCAGATGCGATTCGACCGGATGAACGCACACCGTCCGGTGGGGTCCGAGCCGCTGCGCCAGCGTGTCGATGAGTTCGCCAAACGCGCGGTCGGCGGGTGCATCATCATCGGACTCGCTTGATCGCCATTGCCCGTCGGCCTGTTCGATCTGCTCGTGGCGGAGGCGCCCGACAACCGTTGCCGTCAGCGCGATCCGCTCGATCCCGAACCCCATGTGGATCGTTTCAACTTTGGGTTTCAACAGCGACCAAAGGTGCTTCACGTCGCGGCTTGGGCGGCTGAGCGTGATCAACACCCGCAGCGCTGCGACATTGAGACGGTCGAACACTATGTCAAGTCGCCGCACACCACTTTCCAGGCGCTGCAACTTGCCGGCGAGGTCCTCAGTCAGTTTGCGTACGGTACGCATCACCGCTTCAAGCTGCGTGACAGGACCGTCAAACACGCGCTGGACCGAGGGCGGTTCGACCGGGTGCTGTGGCTGGATCACTTCGATCGTCTCGCCTGTCGCCTGGTCCATCCGCAGTAACAGGTGGCTGCCGAATCGAGCCACGAGCTCCCGTCGCGGCAGCGCAAACAGATGACCGATGCGCTCGATGCCGACTTCGAGCAACGCCGCAGCGGTGTCTTCGTCGATGCGCAAGGCCTCGATGGGAAGGGGCGTGAGCGCTTGGTGCTCCTGGCCGTGGGCGATTACGGATCGCTCTTGGTCACTGAATCTGGCGACCGCCCAGGCACAGCCGAACGTGCTTGCGCAGGCCACGCGCGCGCGGAAGCCAAGCCGGCCGATGCGGTCGGCGAAGGTGTTGACGAGGCGCTGCTCGTTTCCGTAGAGGGGCCGGCATCCGCTGACATCCATCAGCAACCCGTCCGGCGGATCGGGCGCGACCAGCGGAGCACATCGGAGGGCCCATCTCGCCAGCGCCTTGAGGGCAGCCTCATCGCCCAGCGGGTCATACGGATGCACGCGCAGCGGTGTGCCCACAAGCACAGCGCGGGCGTGTGTCAGCGTCATCCCCTCCCGCACACCTGCCGCAGCAGAACGCTCGCAGCACCGGGCAACGATCTGCCGAGCGGCGGCGATCTTCACCAGCACCATCGCCGACGCGGCATGGTCCTCATCCCGTTCTCCGCACGGCGCCGTGGCTGACCTGCCAAGGCGATGCTGTCGCCGGATCCGGCTGATCGACCACCTGGGCAGATGGACGGACACGACCCTTTGCACGGTCCCACTCCAGTATCGAGTACGAAACTGCCTTCCGTGCCGCCAATTGCTGCACGCCTTTGCAGCACATGAGTTCGATCATCCATCGTGGTCCGGAGTCAGGCGACGGCGCTCGAAGGACGCGCCATCGTGTGACCGCTGCCGATAGTTGCTTCAGTTCCCACGGTGGCCGGGCCAGCAACGCCAGCGAGCAGCCTTGCTCGGCCGCGAGTTGCACCCTTCGCGTCTCACCCATGCGCAATCGGCTGCCATCGGCGACGACCGCCGTCACCGCCGAGCAGCGCAGCGCCAGGTCGATCGCCCACAAGCGGCTCGCCTCATCCGGTGGATCGACAAAGAGTGATTGTTGGAGCAAGAGCCGGTCTGGACCGTGCTCATCGCGGACCAGGACTCGGGGATGCGGCCAGACGCGACGACCGATCCACACCACCCATCGCTCCTTGGTTTTCTCGACCGTTTCCAGCGCTTGCCGAGCCAGATGCGTGAGGATCAACAGGGGAGGCGACCATTGGTTCGCACAGCCATTGCCCCGAGGCTCGGCAGCATTGAAGTGCTCAGGCGCTTCGGTCAGTCCAAACCACTCGTGGATCACTCCCCGTGCCAGTGTTTCGGCCGTACCGTTCCAGCCGGTCGGTACGCTCGCTTGGGGCCTGGAGGCTCGGCGAAACTCGATGGCTTCGATCATTTCCGCCAGCTGCTGCCGCGTGACCGAACCCGCCCTTTTCATCTTGAAAGGGGTACCCACCATCGCCAAGATGATAGGTATGTGTTAGGTATATGACAAGCCCCCCAAACCCCCATTTTCAGGGCGGGAATGGGTTCTGTGGCCGCAGGGCCACCCGTGCCGTAGAACCACTCCAAACGGTTACGTAGGCAGCCCGGAGTCTTGCGACCCTCGCTCCTGGGTGTCAGCTGGTAGAGGTTCGATCAGCGAGGCGTCGTCATTCCCAGGAGAGTTCACCCGTGTGTGCACCCGGTAGACCGAGAAGACCTCACTCGGCGCAGCGGCCAGCAACCGTACGACTCGTTGCGGGTCCTCTTCGTCCGGGTCGAGCCATAGGTCATATCCATCCGGATCGAGAATGACCGGCATCCGATCGTGCACTTGCCGTAGGAGGTCGTTCGAGTCGGTGGTGAGGATCGTGCAGGACTCAAGCGTCTCACCGCCTTCGGGATCATTCCAGGATTCCCACAAGCCCGCGAAGCCCAACGGCGCATCATCGGTGCGGCGAATATAGTACGGCTGCTTCCGCTTGCCGAGCTTCTTCCACTCGTAGAAACCGCTGGCGGGAATGAGGCATCGTCTGCGTCGCATCGCCTGGCGGAATGCCGGCTTCAGAGCCGCCGATTCGCTGCGGGCGTTGATCATCCGTGCTCCGATAGTTCGGTCCTTCGCCCAGAATGGAATCAGCCCCCACCGCATCGGGACCAGCTCACGTCGTCGCTCGGCGTCGGCCCGGACCACGGCAACCATCTGTGTCGGCGCGATGTTGTATCGGGGCACAAGGTCATATTCCATCCGCTGGAGGTGAAGCAGAGCGGCCAGGACCTCCGGCGGCGTGGTCAATGCATACCGTCCGCACATGAAGCGTGATCCTATCGCAAGCAGTTTCCTCACTCGACCACCGGGCTGTTGGCCTCAAAGGAGCCCCATTCGACACCCTGCTGGTCAGTTTGGTAGGAGATTGCCCCGGCGGTCATGGCGAAATGCGCAGTGAAGGCTCGCCCCTTCAGGACGATACGGCCGCCGAGTCTGCTGCGGCCGTCAGCCGGCTGTCGTCCGGTATCGCGCCCCCACGGCATCGATTGGGGTCCTCAATGCAATGAGATCAAGAACGCCACGCGGGTGTGGGCAAGTTGCGCGGCGCTTGCGCCGATGAATGGTCTATGTCGCCACCTGCAGGGCAGAACAAGGAGCCGCTGGGACCGCCGGGCGATCACATTGATCGCCGGCTCAACGATCTGCAGGCACAGACGCAACTGATTCGTGAGTCCTGGCAGGCAGGCGAGATGGTCCAGCTGCGCATCCTTGCCAGCCAGCTCACGTCGTTGGCCGAGGGAGCCGGCCATGCCGGCATTGGCGAGTCCGCCGCCGACCTTGAAGCCGTGCTCTTCGCCGAAGAGGCCCAAGCGTCGGCGATCTGCGAAAAGATCGAAGCCCTGATTCTGCATTGCAAACAGGCGTCCTCCGCGACGAAGTAAGTAGCGGTTGCCAGGCCGCGGCGATTGACTGACCGCAGAGTCTCAAGGAATGCCCAGGAGAGCCAAGAGCCAACGGCTTTTAGAACCGCCGGGAGATCACGGCCTCAGCGAGCGCCGCCAGCAGGTCCCGGGCCGGGCTGGCCACTAGGCAGGAGAGCTCGGCCTTTGCATGCTCCACCAGGTATCTCGCCTCGCGCTGGGCGTTGCGAACCGCGCCGCTTTCCATCAGCCGAATCCGTAGCTGCTCTGCGTTGCGTTGGGCAAACTGGCGCAGCGTTGTGCTGCGATCAGCAGGGTTGGCGGAGGCGAGATATCGGATCAAAGGCAGCGTCACATTGCCCGAATCCAGATCCTTGCCCAGTGATTTGCCAACGATGGATTCGTCGCCGGTAATGTCCAGCAGATCGTCCTGGATCTGGAAGGCGACCCCCAGCTGGAATCCGAAGCTGCGCATCGATCTGCAGATCGAACCGGAGCCGTCGTGGTCGGAGAGCATCGCCCCGAGTCGGCAACATTCGCCGATCAACGACGCCGTCTTTCGACGAGCAATCTCGAGGTAGGTCTGCTCGTCGAGATCGCAGTCGTCACGATGGTGAAGCTGGAGAAGCTCGCCCTCGCAAAGGGTGTTCGTCACCTCTCCCAGGCTCAGATTGATCGTCGGGTCCTTGAGGGACGAGCAGAGGTGGAAGGCGTTGGAGATCAGATAATCGCCGAGGATTACAGCCGTCTCGTTGCCGCGCAGGTGGTTGACCGTCGCCACACGTCGACGAATCCGGGCCTCGTCGAGCACGTCGTCATGAACCAGCGTGGCGAGGTGGATCATCTCGACCACGGCTGCGATCACGCGATGCTTCTCGCCCAGCGCCGACCCATCCCACGGCGGCGGGCCGGCGGCGAGACCCGACAGGAGCACCAACATCGGGCGAATTCGCTTGCCGCCGTACTGCTCGATATGACAGCACAGGGCGTTCACCGCGGAGAGATCGCTGGCCACCTGCCGTTGGAGAATCAGCTCCACGTCCTCAAGTTGCTCATCGAGCATCGCGGCGAGGGTAAGATCGATTTCGACGAGGTTGAGCATGCCGGGCATGGAGGGGTGTCCTGAGTGGCAGCATTGTCTGGCGGGAGCGGAGACTCAGCGGCAGATTGTAGGCGATTCGGCACGGGGGTCAGCGTGGACGCCGCCTCGGCGACGGATCCGTCACTCACCGCTGCTCGCCAACGCCGCAGTCAGAATACCCCGCCCAGCAGGGAGATGATCGCGAAGTCGGCGAGGACTTTCAGCACAAAGGTGATCAAGGCCAGCATAATTGATTCGATGGCCTCCAGGTCAAATAGCCAGGCCAACAACCCAACGTAGCAGACCAGATAGACGAACCAACCGAGAAAATGCAGAGGGGCGGCGAGGATCGCGATCAGATCCGTGGCCGAGTAGATGCCGGCGAGGCGGAGAATTGCCAGCCCGAGCGGTCCGACCCCGCCCAGCCAGACCTTTGCCGCCAGCCAGAGGCCGGCGACGCCGAAGAACAGCTTGAACACTAATCCAACCGGATAAAGTAGCGCCGCGACAGGCCCCGAGAGCTCGTCTGGGTCACCACTCCCAGCGAACGTCAAGAGCGCCATGACAACCCCGCCCCCGATGACCAACATCAATAGCGGCTTGATGTACTCCTTGCGGTCGGCGCGCTCGGTGGCTTCGCGCTGCTCTTGGAGCGTTTCGTTCCATCGGGCTTTCGAGAACCGAGGATCCTGGATCGGCGGCATGATTCAGATGCTCGTATTGCCTGGCCCATTCAGTGTCGCCTGGGTCACTGAACAAGCCTAGCGCAACGTCACTGGCGGTGCGTGTCTCAACCTGGAAGGATCGCGACACGAAGAGGTCGATTACTCTTGGGCGACCAGATAGGCGATCCAGCCTGGGCAGGCTTCGCCGCGGGCCGAGGGGCGGAACTCGTCATCGCCCTCGCCGGTCTCCTCGTCGGTCCCTTCCCAATAGACCGTCACCTTTGCAAACCCGGCCTCAGCGAGCAGCTCCCGCAGTTCAGGCAGGGTCCAAAGCCGCCAGTCGTACGTGAATGCTTTGCGGAGCTCAGTCTCATCTGGAAAGCGGAAATGAATGTAATTGATCGCTTCGCCGGTGACAGGGTTGTAGAGGCTCTGATCCCAGACGTAGGTGAATCCCTTGACACGGCGCTTCTCCTGGATCTCCAGGAACGCATCGCTTCCACCGTAGGCGTCGAGCAGAAACAGACCGTCCTTCGCCAATGCCAGGTGGACTCGCCTGAAGTACCGGCGCATTTCGTCGCGCGTCTTGAAGATGAAATAGCTGAAGTTCATGGCCAAGACGCAGTCCACGGCGGGCGTTCTGACCCGCCGAACATCAGCCCGGCGCAAGGTCAACCGCCGACGCTGCTCGTTATCAAGGCGCTCGGGGAGCTTCGCCTTGGCCCAAGCGAGCACTGAGGCGTCGATATCGACACCGATCGCCGTATTGGTCTTCCGCCGCTTGACCCATTCGACAGCGGTGAGGGCTGTGCCGCAGAAGTCCTCGCGGATGTGACGGGCCAGCCGGCGCCGGCGCTCCTTCCATACCTGGTCGATGAAGTCGCATTCAGCTTCCGGCTCCTGGACGGAAAGCTCATAGAGCTCATGCTTGTCGCTGGCGGCCGCGGTACGCCGGCTGCGGCGCTTACGCGTTCTCGTGATCGTGTGCTTCCTACTCATGGCCGGGCAATGTAGCGAGTACGGACGCCCAAGCAAGCCCACGAAACGCGCGCGGGAGGTACCGGCGGCGACAACACGGCTTCGGCGGGCGCGCCCCTCGCAACGTCAATGGTCTCGCATCCGGGCCAAGCGCGGAAGCTGACAATGACGCAATGGTCGTTAGTTACTCGGCCGAAGCGTCAGCGGATCGCGCAACGGCAAATGGGTGACGGCCCCGCTGAAGAAATCGCTCATGTTGGCCCGACCCTCCAGGTCGCCGGAGGCGATCTCGCCCCACTTGCCCACGACAAGCATCGCCATTTGGTCAGCAACGAGGTAGGTCTGCGCGACCCGCATGATGTCAGCCGCGGTCACCGCGCGGACGTTGTCCCGGTAGGTCTGCCAGTAGTCGGGCTCTCGATTGGTCAGTTCATCGTTGACGAAGACGTTGAGCATGCCGGCCTTGGACTCAAATGTCCTGGGAAACGTCTCGATCAAAGCGTTCTGAGCGGTCGCGAGCTCGTCGTCGCTCACGGGCTCGCTTCGGATGCGTTGGATCTCTTGGAGGATGATCTTCATGGCCAGGGCGACGGTGCGATTCTTGGATTGGAACGATGCCCGAAACTCCCCCCGGTAGTGGACGCGAGGGCTCATGGCTGAGCGTGCGGAGTAGGCCAGCCCCTCGTCGCTGCGTACACGGCTGACGATGCGGCTGACAAACCCGCCCCCGCCGAGAATCCGGTTCATCAGCAGCATCGGGAAGTAGTCGGGATCATCGCGGCGAATTGCGCGCAGGCCGATCGAGACCCTCCCCTGAGGGATGTCCTTCTCGACGTGGTACACGCCCGGTTCAAACGTCGCCTGCGGGGCCGGCGGGTCGGAAACCGGCTCACCGATCACCCAGCCATCAAACGCGTCCTGGAGCTTCTGGAGCATGATCTTCGGCTCAAAGTCGCCGGTCACCGCCACGATCAGATTCCCCGGATGAAAGATTCGCCGAGGCATCGACTGAAGGTCGCCAGCCGTCAGCGACTCGATCGACGACTCGGTCGGCAATGCGGCCTCGAAGTGATCGTCGCCGTACAGCAGGAACCGCCATTCACGGGAGAGGATTCGGGCCGCGTGGTCGTTGCGCTGTTTCATCTGCTCAAGCGTCTCCTGCTTGTAGAGCGCGAGGCGACTCTCCTGAAAGCCGGGATTGCGGACCATGTCCATGAACAGCGCGAAACATTGGCCGAAGTTGGAGGCTAGGCAGTTCAGCGAGGCGTTGGACTGTGTGGGGCCGGCGGAGCTTGAAGCGTTCGCGGCCAGGAAATCGAACTCTTCGTCCATGTCATGGGCCGAGACGGTGGTCGTGCCGCCACGGCGCATCATGGCTCCCGTGGCAGCGGCCAGGCCCACCTGGTCCGAAGGGTCCAGGTACCGCCCACCTTTGAACGTGAATACCATGTTGATCAGCGGGAACTCGTGACTCGGGGCGAGATACACCGCCACGCCGTTGTCCAGCGTGTGGCGGTATTCCCCTGCCTGCGGCGGCTCGAACACCAGCGGGGCAAAGACGATTTGCTGGGGATGTGGTGGAATGTCGGCGATCGCCTCAAGGCCGATCAAGCCGGCAATCCCGATTGCGATGGTGCTTGGCTGTGGCATCCGCATAGCTTGGTCACTCGCTTGGTTAGTTGCCGCTCGATGATTCCAGCTCGGCGATTCGTTCCTTGATCTTCTTGACCACGTATTTGACGGCAGCCTGATCGTGGGCCGGGACCGTGTCCATCATGCCTTCCATCGTTGCGGCAATCATTTGGAGTCGGCCGAGGTCTTTGACCTTCAGTAACTGGCTCACCTGCTGTTGAACGCGGTCGCGGGTTGGGGCGTCCAATGCCGCCAGTTCGGCGTCTTGGGGCTCCATGCCTGCTTTACGGGTGTATAGAGCCACGGCACGATTGGACTTGTCGAAGTAGGTGTTGGCGATCCGCGTGATGTCGTCGGTGGTGACAGCCTGGAGCTTGGCGGGGCTCTCGTTGATGTACTCCCAACCGCCGAGCCCTTCAAACAACCCCAGCTGGATCAAGAGGAAGAAGTTACTCTGCAGCCGGCGGTATGCGTTGGCTGCGATCCGGTTCTTGACCTTTTGCAGTTCTCGCTGAGGGACCGGTTCTTCCTGGAGTCGGGCGAGCTGTTCGTACCAGGCCTCCTCCAACTGCGGTGGATCAGCGTCGCCTTTGACCTGGGCCCGAAACGAAAAGGCCCCGGCATACTTGCGACTGTCGGCGCCGGCGGAGGCGGATGAGGCGATCTCCTTGCCTTCCACCATCGCCTTGTAGAGTCGTCCGGTTCGCCCGTTGAGAACCTCAGCCATGACCTCCAATGCGTAGCTGTCAGCGTGGCCAAATGGCACAGTGTGGTAACGGACCTCGACTTGCGGCTGGCAGTCGCACTGGGCGTCCATCCGCATTTGTGCCTTTTGTTCGACCTCCAGGGTGACCACCGGGGGCGGGTTGATCTCGCCGCGCGAAAGCCTCCCGAAATACTCGCGGATGATCGGCTTGATCGCGCCGGCCTGGAAATCGCCGACCACCACCCCGACCAGATTGTTCGGCCGATAGTAGATATTGAAATACCGCTGTGCTTCCTCGCGGGTGTAGCTGTTGAGGTCACTCGGCCAACCGATGACCGGCCAGGCATACGGCGAGGACTGCCAGAACATGGCGCTAAACTGTTCGCGGAACTCGCCGGTCGGGGTGGATTCGGTCCGCAGCCGGCGCTCTTCGTGGACGACGTCGCGCTCGGCATAGAACTCGCGGAACACAGAATCGTTCAGCCGATCCGACTCCATCCACGCCCACAGCTCGAACTTGTTGCTTGGCACGTTGACGAAGTAGAAGGTCAGGTCCTCGGAGGTAAACGCGTTCATGCTCGACCCGCCGAGCTTGGTGTATACCTCGGAGTACTCGTCCTTGACGATGATGTCGCGGTGTTTTTCGGCCAGCTCGCGCAGCTTTACGCGCAGCGTTCGCATCCGGTCGGTGTCGTTTGCGGCGTCCCACGGATCGTCAATTTCGCCGCGGCGGAAGCGCTGGTACTGCACGGTCCAGATCAGCTCGTTGAGTTGGTCTTTGATCGCCGCTTGGCCGGCGATGTACTCGGCGTCGAGATCGGCATCGCGGGTGCCGATGGTCCTGGTGCCTTTGAACATCATGTGCTCGAAGAAGTGGCTGATTCCGGTGATGCCGGGGCGCTCGTTGACGCTGCCGACCTTCGCCACCCAGCCGGCGGCGATGCTGTTGGGTTGCTCGGTTCGCTCGACGAGCAGGAACTCCATGCCGTTATCCAGAACGAACGCCTCGACTTCAACGTGCTGGGCGACCGCCGGGGTAGACAAAGCGATGAACACCAGGACGGGTCCAAGAGCGAGACGCATGCTGATCTCCTATGGGGGTATTGGCGAGGGGGCGGCCCTACGCCGCAGGTTCTCTGGCCCACGATAATCACTTGCGCCCAGCGCGTCGAACGGTCGCCAGGCCCGCTGCGCGATCGCAAACCATGCATCCGATAACGCAACAGAGCGGTGGCGGTTCAGCGCCGCGTGCAGGTGACGCGGTGTGCCGGGAATCGGTAAGTCGCGCGACAATTTCACCGATCTCTACGGTGCGCGCCGCGCCGGCCGGCCATAAGTATTTGGCAAAGACGATGAGATTCGGTGTCTCAGGCCGCCGATGATCATCCGCCGGCCGTTGCGACGCGAACAATCGGACCGCCCCATCCTTGGGAGAACGAGACATGAACCATCCCTTTCAGTGGCGACAAACACTCGCGATCTGGATCACCCTCGGCACAGTGCTGGCCGGTCGAGCATCAGCCGGCGTGAAGCTCATTACGCTGCCTCCGCGCGAGCGGGTCGAGATACAGCTTGACAACCCCAACGCCACGCTCGTGCAGGAGGAGCGGACCATCCCCCTCGCCCGGGGCATTAATGACGTTGTCTTCGCATGGGCGAACACCAATATCGACAAGGGCAGCATCCAGATGCGTTGCCTCACCGACCCGAAGAATATCAAAGTGCTGTCGGTCTCCTATCCACCGGGTGAGAACGCGCTGACTTGGCAGGTGTACTCGCCCCAGGCCGGTTCAACGCGTGTGCGCATCAGCTACATCATTGGCCAACTCGACAAGTCGTTTGCGTATCGCGCCATCGCGGCCAACGATGAACGATCGCTGACGCTGTGGCAGTACATTCAGCTTCACAACAACGCCAATGAAGAATTCGGCTCGGCTGGAATGTGGGCCGGGTTCGGGCATCGGATCGAACGACCCATCGGCGTCAACGAGACCAAGCGCCTCCTGTTGTCGAAGTTCGAGAATGTCCCGATCAAGAAGACCTTCACCGCTGATCTTGCCAGTTATGGATATCTCGACGCGGGCAAGAAGGAGCTTCGCATTCCGATGCATTACGTTCTAAAGAATGATACCGACAACGGGCTCGGTGAATTCCCCCTCATGCCCGGCAAGGCGCGAATCTTCCAGGACGACGGTCGTGGGACCATCGCCTTCCTCGGCGAAGATTGGGCCGGCTTCATCCCGCGCGATGATGAGATGACGCTCTACCTCGGCGTGGCGAAGGACATCGTCGTCAAGCGCACAATCGAGCGCCGCACCCAGAAGCGCGTCCTCGGCCGGCTCTACAATTACGACGTCATCGTCAAATACGAGATCGAGAATTTCAAGGATCAGCCGGTCGTGCTCGATATCGCCGAGTCGATGCCGGCCCTGCGGGCGGAGATTCACGGAAACACCCCCCGGCAGGTCGAATGGATTCTCGCGCCAAGGGGCACACTCAATGAGATCGACCGTGAGAAGTCCACCGCGGATCGGCCGGTGTTCCACGTGACGTTGCCACCGCGTGGCGGGGATCAAAAGGCCGTCAAGCAGGTCCACACCCTGCACGTCATTATCAAGAACGAATGGTGAGTCGCGGCTCTCGGGAACATCGGGGCCGATTAGCATATCTGGACCAACCCTAAGGACACCAACGATGATCGCCACCAACACGCGTCAGCTCTTCGTGACAGCCGTCGCCGTGAATCTATGCGCAGTGACTGCCCTCGCAGGCAACATAGATGTCTCCACCGTTCCCGATCGGGACACGGTGCAGCTCACCATCTACAACAGCGAGGACCTCACCCTTGTCCGCGAGACGCGGCACATCACCTTCGCTCGGGGCGTCAATCCGCTGCAATTCTCCTGGGCGAACACGCTGATCGATCCGAGCAGCGTCGAGCTTCGCTTCATCACGCGCGCTGAGAAGCTGGATGTCCTGGATACCACCTACCCGCACGATAAGCCGCAGATGCTGTACTGGAACGTCGCCAGCGAGGTCGACGGTGACGCCGTGGTGGAGATCACCTACTTCACCAGCGGCATCACCTGGGCCGCGGATTATGTCTGTGTCAGTGACCTGGCCGAAGAGCAGATGTCGTTCGAGGGCTTCGTGCGTATCACGAACAACTCGGGCGAGGATTATGAGGACGCCCAGATGCGACTGGTTGTCGGCGAGATCAATCTGGTGGAGAAGGTGGCAGATCTGGCTCGGCGGGGGCTGATCTCGGCCGATGAGGCCCGGGCCTACCGCGAGCGCGACGATGGGATTCGTCGGCTTTCGAGCAAGGCCCGCAGTGAGCTTCACGACGTCGTTGCCGGCCGGATGGCGGAGGCGGCCGCCGCTCCCAAACAAATCATCAAAGAGGGCCTCTCGGAATATTTCATCTACACCATCGAAGGCACCGAGACCGTCAAGCACACCTGGTCGAAGCGCATGCGCCTCTTCCAGGGCAAGGCCGTGCCGTTTGAGATCAAGTACCGCTACCGTCCCGCTGAGTACGGCCAGCAGCTCGTGCGGCTTTACATCCTTCGCAACGACGAAACAAGCAGCCTCGGGACCACCCCTCTGCCCGACGGCATGGTGCGCCTCTTTCGCGATAACGGCCGCGACGGGCTTTCGTTCCTCACCGCCTACCACACCAAGTATGTTCCGATCGGGCAGGAGATTGAGCTGAACCTGGGGCGCGATCCGGAGGTCGTCCACGAGCGCCTCAGACTGAGAAGCTGGCGCGACAACTTCTGGTTCCGCGACACGAAAGGCAGGAAATACTTCAGCCGTGAGCAGGGGCCGCAGATCCGCAACAATTATCCCGTCGCCGGGTGGGACGATCACGAGCAGTGGGTCGAGCGAATTCGCAACTACCGCGACCAGCCGATCGACGTGGAGATCCGGCTGACGTTGCGGGGTCACGTCATCTTCACGAGCGAGCTGAGCCCCAAGCTGCACGACTACCACAGCCCTCAGTTCACCGCTCGGATCGAACCGGCAAAGCCAAGGGATCTGGGCTACGAGGTCACGTACCGCCAGGGCATCAATCACGATCAGGATAACGTGACGCTGAAGCAGCCGGGTTGACCGTTCGCTACGGACGACGAGCAGCTCATTCCAGGACGCTGATCTTCGCTGGGGTGTGAATCGACGGCCGCAATGGAGTCGATCGAGGCGATGAATGAACGGAGCTAGGGCGTTATGTCGAGCACATCGTGCACGCGGATCCATCGCCAGCGTGGCCGCCACTTCCTCACCACCTCGATATGCGCTGGATGTTCCACGTACCCGGCGTAGTCGGCTTCGGTCAGGAACCCGACGTAGAGCCCCACGTCGTAATCGCCGTCAACCGTGGCTCGCCCGACATCAAGGTGTCTGCCCGCGTAGTAAGACACAACGCCCCGGATCGTCGCGAGCTTCCTGTCGCAATCCCGGATCAGATCATCAGCGTTGGCGGGGTTCTTGAGCTTGAAGAAGGCAAGGTGGTTGATGCGCGCGGGCCTCGCCGGGCCGGCCGGACTCGCCGAGCAGGCTCACAATGGCAAGGGCCAACCAGTGATGCTTGCGCATAAGGCCGTCCTCGATCATCGACCTCGCTGTGTCGCGGCGACCAGCCCCGGCGGCCCATTCTTCTAGTGGAGCGTACCGGGCTCGAACCGGTGACCTCTTGCTTGCAAAGCAAGCGCTCTCCCAACTGAGCTAACGCCCCGGCTAGCGCTGAGTATAGGCCAGGGCGATGGCCGGTTTCACAGGGATCGCGGGGCCAAGACATCGATTCGCCGGGGATGGACCAGGTTCAGCCGCAGCCCGCCGTCATATGACTCCTCCCCGACGATGCCGATTAATTGGCCGAGCATGTCGGTGAGGCCAAGCCGCTCGTCCGGTTGCAGATATGCGATGGTTCGCCCGGTCGCCGGGTCGCGGAGGCGAAGCAGCAACGGCAAGCGATCGCCGTCGTAGATGATCGAGGCCTCGAGTCGTCCGGTGGCCACATAAGTACCGGCCACCTCCAGGACCTGGCGTGCGGTCTCGGCCTCCTCGGCGGTGAGCCGAGCATGATCCCCAAGACGAGCGAGCTCCAGCTTGCGTTGCTGGATCTCCGACCACAGTTGCAGTTGACGGCCACGCACCTCGGAATACTCAGTAATTGAACGGTTGTTGCGGTGTTGCTGGGCGAGGTCGAGATACAGTTGGCGAAGGGGGCCGACCTCTGCCGTCTCGATCGGCTCCGCCAGGAGTCGGTGATAGGCAGCCTCAAGATCATCCAGCACGATCTTGGCCTGGCGCAGCTCGGCGGATTGCGCAGTATTTCTCGTCCGCGCGCTTATGGCAGACTGCTTCTTGGGCGTTGCTCGTCTCGCCGATGGCGGGCGTGTCCACGTGTCTGGCGTTCCAGTCGGGCTCGCAGTCGATCTTGCGCGACCAACCGGCGACTGAGTGCTCGGCCTGACCGCGACGACCTCATCGCCTCGTTGGGCTGGTTGTTTGGCCTGTCTGCTCTTGGCCAGCGGCGCTTCCCACGCGGCCGCCTCAGCCGGCGTCACCTGTCGCAAGTGAGTCAAGTTGATCCATCCCACGGCGTCGGCTGGCAGAGAGACCTTGTATACGAGCTCGCCCTCGGTCTCCATTGCTCCCCGTACCCTCAGGGTTCGATCAGCCGCAACCTTGATGATCGGCTTCCAGCTCTTGTCCGGGTCATTTCCGGCATGGAGGTTTGGCGCAAACAGATCAGTCGGCTCAGTCGTCGAGCCGGTCCTGCCGTCGGCGCTGAGGCGTAAACGGCCGACCTCCGACTTTGGATATACGATGTATGCGAAGAAGTCGCGAAAGGCAGGCCCCAGCGTAACGGCGCGTGCCCAACCGTTTTTCTCGCCGATGATCTTCACGAGATCGTTCTTGCCGACCTCGCCGAATGGATAGTATTTCACATCAGCACCGGCCCGTACATACACTTCATTGGCGGCTACGGCCGCGATGTAAGGGAACTCTCTGGCCGGTTGGGCGGTGGCGGCGGGGAGCGTCCGCCCAAGAGCATCGCCCGCGCCGAGGCGAATCTTCTTGGGTGGCGCGTCTTGATCCGACTCAGCAGCGACTAGGCAAGGTATGCCAAGCGTGGTGGTAAACGCGAAGACGACCGCCAATTTCCAGACGACGACGCGGTGCATCATTGCTGCAGACATCACAATCCTCCTTGCTTGAGTGGGCGACCCTATTCGTTATCGGCGAAATGACCCAACTTGCGAAGAATCAACCGCAGGGATTGTCTGCATTTTCCCAGAAGTCGCGCTTCCGGTAGGCTGCGGCCCATGCGACCTGGGTGCCCCTACTGCACATTGACTGTCGCCGGGGCCGCGTTGGCCTTGGTGGGGTGTTCTTCGCCGATCTGGGACGACGAGGCCGACTGGGTCCTCCGTCAACGCGTCGCCGAAGCCATCGAGAACGAGTTGGCCACGCTGCCTCCCGGCGGCGAACCGCTGGAAACCTCCCAGCCGCCCGGCGAGGTTGAGGCCGCCCTGGCCGAGCGACGCACGGAGTTGGATACCATCGGCGCCCCCATTGCGCTTCCACGAGGCGTGCTCGACATGGGGCCGGACCTGACCGGCGGGAAGCAGAGAGAGGTTGCGACCAGCCTGCAGTCGGCGATTGTTTCGGCGGTCGGCAATCACCTGGCCACCCAAATCGCGCGCCTGCAGCCGGCCATCAACCAGGCGGACGTCGTCGCGGCTGAAGCCGCCTTCGACGCCCTGTTCTTCAGCAACATTGACTTCACGAGGACCGACCAGCCATCCACCGTACCCGTCTTGATGGGGATTCCGTTGGGAACGCCGTTCAATGCCAGTGAACGGTATCGGTTCGAGACCGGAGTGCGCACGCGGCTCACCAGCGGCGCCGTCGTGTCGCTGGCAACCGATCTGACGCGCTTCCGCAACCGCGTTGGGGATTTCTCCCTGGCGCCCGATCCGGCCTACACCGGCGCTTTGCGATTAGGCGTGGCGCAGCCGCTGCTACGAGGCTTCGGCTCGGATGTGAACACCACGTCGATTCGTCTGGCCCGCAACCTGAAGCGCCGTTCGGTCCAGCAGCTTCGTGCCGAGCTGCTGCAACTGTTGGCCGACGTCGAAAGCACCTATTGGGACCTCGCCTTTGCCTGGCATCACCTGGCGATTCAGCAGTGGCTCTTGGAGGTGGGCATCGAGGTGCGCGAGATCATGGACCGGCGGCGCGACTTCGACACGAAGCTCGCCCAATACTCCGATGCTGTGGCGCGCGTCGAACAGCGAAAGGCGAATATCATTCGAGCCCGTCGGTCGATCCGCGCAGCATCCGATGCAATGAAACTGCTCATCAACGACCCGCAACTCACGGTCGGCTCGGAAGCGGTCTTGGTGCCGCTCGAGGAGATGGTCGAGGCGCCGATCCGCTACAACCTCCGTGAAACGATCATGGCGGCGGTCACGAATCGCCCGGAGATTCAGCAGGCCATTCTAGCCATTGACGATGCGACTATTCGCCAGACGTTGGCGGACAATTCCCGCCTGCCGCTGCTGAATCTATCGGCGGAGATGGCATACTTCGGCCTCACCGAGTCGGCTGGCGACGTGTACGGTGAGCTGTTCGAGGGGAGTTTTGTCGATTACGTGCTGGGGCTGAAGTTCGAATGGCCGATCGGCAATCGCGCCGCCGAAGCCGATTCTCGCCGGGCGAGGCTCCAACGATCGGCCGCCGTCATCGGCTATCAGCAGGTGGTGCAGGGCGTCGTCGTGGATGTCAAAGCCGCCTTGCGCGACGTCATTGCCAACTACGAACTGATCCAGGCGTCGCGATCGTTTCGGGTGGCCCAGGCGGAGAACCTTCGAGCCCTGCTCGTGGAAGAAGACACGCTAGCCGGACTCACCCCCGAGTTTCTGAATCTCAAGTTCCAACGCCAGGAAACGCTCGCGGATGCTCAGCGCGAAGAAGTCCGGGCCCTGGCGAACTACAACAAGTCGGTCGCGGCGCTGTATCGCGCGATGGGCGTCAGCCTGGCGATGAACCGCATCGAGCTTGAGATCACGGACGACGAGCCCAGCCCGGATCATTCACCACAGAGTCGCCCAGAACGCCCAGGAGAACCAAGAGAATATGGGTTGCAGCCGTAGAGCCCCGCTGTACAACATCGCAGGCTGTCGTGTGTGACATTGAGCCCTTGCGTTGATGAACATATCCCTTCCAGATCTCTTCGTCCTCTGCGCGTCAGCGGTGATGAATAATGGTGGCTTCCAGCCTTGGAACGAATGATGCCTCGTCTTGTCCCGCCCACTGACGAGGCGATCGCCCAGGCCGCGCGGCTGCTTCGCGAGGGCCAGATCGTGGCCTTCACCACCGAGACGGTCTACGGCCTCGGAGCTGACACCTTCAACGTCTCAGCAATCGAGAGGGTTTACCAACTCAAAGGCCGTCCGGCACGCAACCCTCTGATCGCGCACGTGCTCGACCCGGCTCAAGCCCGTCAAGTCGTGGCCCAATGGAACGAGCGGTGCCAGCGTTTGGCCGAGCGGTTCTGGCCGGGACCGCTGACGATTGTCCTGCCACGGGGCGCGCTGGTGCCCGCGGCCGCGACGGCCGGCTGGAGCACCATCGCCGTGCGGGCCCCCGCTCATCCGCTGGCCAGACGACTTCTGGGGGCGTTTGGTTCATCGATCTCCGCCCCGTCGGCCAACCGCTGGGGATTTGTTTCGCCAACCACGGCCCGGCACGTGGCCGAGGATTTTGCGGATGTCGACGACTTGGTGATCCTCGACGGCGGGCCGTGCGAGATCGGGATCGAATCGACCGTGGTGGATCTCTGCGGCGCCGTAGCCCACGTGTTGCGGCCGGGCGCGGTGGCCATTGAACACCTTCGCCGTGTGCTCGGCGAGGTTGAGGCGCACCAGATCACCACCCAGGCGGCGAGCCCTGGCACGTGGGCTAGGCATTACGCCCCGCACACGCCCGCGGAATTGGTTGACGGTCCTTCACTGCGCAGCCGACTCGATGCGCTGGGTGTGCCCGCGGTTGTGCTGTGCTTCGATGCGGATGTCGTTGCGGCCCCGCATTGCTCGATCGTCATGCCGGGCTCAGCAAAGGTCTACGCCGCTCGCTTATACGATGCCCTGCGCCAAGCAGACGCGATGCACCTTAAGCAAATCATCATCGAAACCCCGCCTCAGACGCAAGGCATCTGGCCGGCGATCCATGATCGCCTGCAACGCGCGACGCAAGGCAACGAGGAGAAGTGAGTGCGCCTCTACCCACGCCACGAGGATTGCTCCCCTCGAGAATCTCACCTTTGCGGATATTGCCGGACCGGGTAACCCGCCGAATAGCCCGCCCGACGGATTCGTCGACTCATGCGACTTGGCGAAGCTGGCAGGAAATGGGGGCTGAACAAGGGACCCTGTGGGTGGGGCCGGGCCGCAAGTGCCCGAATTGGGCGTGAGTGCGGCGAAGTGGCTAACCAGCCCGACGGGCACGCCCCACGTTCGCTGATGGGCCCGCGAGGCCAAGCTCGAATGGGCCCCTACCGCTCTCGTTTCTTGTGATACTCTCTTGCGTTTGTCTCCTAGCGACGTATATTATCAGCGTATGAAGCGCTATGACGCTTCTGGGCCGTGGTTGAGCGGCGATAGGCCCTGCTGACATGGTTGGGGGGCCGGGGCTAGTGAACGATGACTGCCCTCTTGACCTCAAGGCGCCGCTGGGAAGGCCGCTATGGAGAGCAGTAAAGGAGAACAGCCATGAGGTGCTTTCACTGGAGCAATAGTGATAGAAGATTTGGTTTCGCATGGGCATTCGGATTGAGTGCAGCGTACGTTGCGGTCGCGGTCGCCAGCGGACAGCCTAAGGCGTGCAGTCCCGAGGCCGGGCCGTGCGACGTGCCCCATCAAATGCCCGGCTGTGACGACACCTGCGGAGATGACCCGTGTCTGGGCTGCTGCGAGGCGGTGTGCGCCGTCAATCCGTTATGCTGCTCACTGAATTGGGACGCCCTGTGCGTTCAGCTCGCTTCGAAGCTTTGCGTGCCAAAGGAGGCCTGCGGCGTACCCGGAACGGGCGACTGCTTCAGCGCCAATGGCAGCCCGTTTTGTGATGACACCTGCGGCGGACAAGATTGCGCTGGCTGCTGTCTCACGGTCTGCGGGGTCGATCCGTACTGTTGCAACGTGGACTGGGACGGCTTCTGCGTCGATGAGGCTGAGGATTTCTGCACCTGCGAGCCGGACCAAATTCCCGCCAACGACAATTGCGAAGATGCGACTGCAATCGCCGAAGGCGTGTTTGAATTCACGACGGTGTGTGCCACCCACGACGGCACGGACCCTGAGGAGGGTCCCTGTTGGGATGGGTTCACCGGGATCGGCGCTGATGTTTGGTTCAACTACACCGCGAGTTTCACCGGACCGGTGCGGGTTCACACCTGTGGGCAGGCCGATTTCGCAGCCAAGCTGGCCGTTTATGCTGGCTGTGAATGCCCGCTCACCAAGGAAATGCTGATCGAATGCAACGATGGCGGTTGCCCTGCGGACGGCTCCGAGGTGATCTTCGACGCCGTAGAGGGCGACTGCTACACGATTCGTCTCGGCGGCGGTTATCTCGACCCTGCGGGCAGCGGCACGGTGACCATCGAGCCTACCGGGCCGCCGCCGACCGGCGCCTGCTGCTTCTTGGACGGTTCGTGCATGGACGCGACGACGCCCGCTGAATGCACCGGCCTCGGCGGAACCTTCCAGGGCGACGAGACTGACTGCGCGAACGTCGACTGCACGCCGCCGAAGGGAGCCAACTTCTTCTTGGATCCGGCTGCCTTCGAGGCCGCAGTGAGCGCTGCGGGCAAGATAAGCAAGGCCACGTGGAACTTCAAACCCAACAATCTGCCGCCCGCAAGCGTCGTCGCGATCGATGACCCGCAGAACATCAACACCCATTCGGCTGATCCGGACGATCCGTGGACGGACGCAGGGGGGGATGACCTGTGGCCGCCTGAGCTTGACAACGTCTCGTTCCAGTCCAACGACGGCCCGAACCCGCAGCCTCCCGGTCCGAACCCGGGCGGCGTTGACGGCCTGGCGTTTGCGACAGACGGATTCCTTGGCCTTCCCACCAACGCCCTCTTGGCGAACACCTTTGTGGACAGCTTTGACATTCTCAGCGGTCCGCCGGCCGGTGATAACCATACGGCCATGGCGTTGGAGATCATCACCGCTTCGAGCGGAGGCGGCGGGATCTTTGTGACGGTGCACGACATGAATGAGGAGCCCGTGGGCAAGATCGATATTGATGTCGCTTCCGAGGAGAAGGCGTTCCTGGGGATCGTGATGGAAGACGGTCTCAGCATCGGCCGGGTTAACCTCTATGACCCCACTGATGGAGCCGAAGGGATCTCGGTGATCACCGTGTACCTCTCCGGCGGCCCCGCTTGCCCCTGGGACCTCAACGGCTCAGGCGACGTGGGCATCCTCGACCTGCTCGCGCTGCTGGCGGCGTGGGGACCGTGCGAGGCGCCCTGCCCGCCGGACTTCGATGGCGGCGGAACCGTCGACATCTTCGACCTGCTCACCCTCATCGCCAACTGGGGGGCATGCCCGTGAGGTAATCGCCGAAACGCCGACATGCTACAAGCCCAAGCCCACGGACTGTAGTCCGTGGGCTTCTTGCGCTCTTATTCCGGTTTCGGATACGCATCGCATGCGCAAGTCCACCGGGTTGGCACAACCCGGCTCGCTGTGAGCTTGCTCATGCATGTCTTGGTGAGCCGGCCGGTATCGGGCGGGTGCAAGCAATTGGCGCTCAGAAGCGTTTATGAATCGGCCTCTCGGACGGCGGCTTGACACCGAGGATCGAGCGCAGCAACTTCAGGTCTGCGGGCGTCGTGACCTTGATATTCCGCACGTCGCCCTGGACCACGTAGACCGGCTCCCCAAGCTGCTCGATAAGAGACGCGTCATCCGTGGCGTAACTCAGGTCTACCTGGGCGTAGGCGCGGCGAAGCAGGTCGGCGTCGAAGATCTGCGGCGTCTGCACTTCGACCAGCCCGCTACGGTCCACGGTCTCGATGACTTGGCGGGCCGCGATGGACTGCCGCCCGGCCTCGCCGAGGATTGCGTCGGCCAGCGCATCGCCCCGATGGTCCGCCACATCGATCGTCTCATCCGAAGCCCGCTTGAGCGTCGCGGCGATCGGCACGGCGGGAATGACCGCAGCAAGTGTGCGGGCCGCTTCGAATACACGATCAAGAAGCTGCTTGCTCACCGCTGCTCTGGCGGCGTCGTGCACGGCGATGTGGGTGGAGCCTTCGGGCACAGCCTCAAGTGCGTTGCGGACGGTTTCCCAGCGCCCCAACCGACCGCCTTGCATGATGGCGGCCCCGTGAAAGCCGAGTGGGGCGCCGTACCGATTCTTGAAGTCTTCCAGTGCTTCGGGGGGCCCGGCGACGATTATCGATCTGACTTCATCTCGCTTCGTGAACAACTCCACGGTGCGCATCAGAAGCGGCCGCCCGCCGACTTCCTGGCTTAGCTTGTCCGATGGTCCGAACCGCGTGCCTCGACCCGCGGCAGGAATGATGACACAGACGTTCATGCACTCAGCTCCTCATCCGCGCATTTGGGGAGATGGTATCGCACCGAGGCCCGCGAAGCGCACCTGCTGACCGTCGATTCCGCCAGCCACAGGGAGAAAGGTCCCTCTTGTGATCTCACCGATGGCGTATGATTGGTCCTCACCCGATCCGCCGCAGCGGTTCCAAGGAGCTGAAGTGGAGATCGCAAGCGGTGTGTCCGCTCGTCGATTGTGGACAATGTCGCAATGAGACGATGAATTGACGAAGAAATCACGGGCCAAACGAGCGAGGTCGCGGACCCAGCCGGATGAGTTCAGACGGCACGATGATCGTGCATGCGGCAGCACGCCGGCACGCGGAGCACGCCGGCCGGCGGGCGTCATCGCGCTGTTGGGTGTCGCGGTCCTCGGTGTCGGAGGATATCTGGGGTGGCGGTGGCTGGCAGCGGCTCCAGAGGTTGTGATTCCAAGCGACGTGGATCAACTGCATCCGCAATTTTGGTCCTATGTGTCGCCATACATCCAAAGAGTACGTGAAGCGCCGCGCGATGCTGACCAACATGCCACGCTGGGTCTGGTGTATGAGGCCAATGAACTCTGGCCGGAAGCGCAGGCATGCTTCAGGATCGCCGTCAAGCTGGACCCGTTGCAGCCGCTGGCAAGACTCCATTTGGCCATTGCGACGCAGAAACTTGGCGACTCTGCAGGCGCGTTAGCTGTGCTGCAAGGGACGGTGCAGCAATTCCCGGGCTTTGCTTTTGCGCATCATCGCTTGGGCGACGCCCTATTGGAAACTGGCGCCATTGCGGAGGCGGAGACAGCGTTTCGCCAAGTGATCGAGTTCGCTCCGACCGCCCCGGAGGGCTACATGGGGCTGGCCGATGTGAAGCTGCGAGCACGTGACTTTGCGCGTGCCGCCGAATTGCTGGAAAGGGCCCTCGAATTGAGGCCCGGCGATCGATCGGCCAGCTACTTGCTGGGGCTTGCCTCTGGAGGACTTGGCCGCCGCGCCGATGCCCAGCGCGAATTGAATCGAGGGGCAAACTCTGGAAAGAAGTACATGATCGATCCCTGGATGAGGGAGTTGCCGCCGCACGCGAAGGGCGTGCCGAGACAAATGCGCCGGGCGTTGGCGTTCATGAAGGCCGGTCGTCACGCGGAGGCCGCCCAGTTTTTCGAGGAGACGCTCCGGTGGCATCCTCGCAACGTGGACGTCATGAACAATCTCGCGATCGTGTATATGAGGCTTGAGCAACCCGAGAAGGCGCGTGATATGTTGCTCCGCGCCGAACGGACCAACTATGATCGATACGCCACGTACGTCAATCTCGCCTCATGCCACATGCAACTTGGCCAAGTCCGCAAGGCATTGGAGTATGCCGATCGCTCTGTCACGTTGGCTCCGAAGGTTGCTCAGACCCACCGTATCAGAGCACGTTGCCTTCTGAGATTTCAGCGCAAGGACGACGCCGTGGAGGCGCTCCAGATCGCAGCCCGTCTGGAGCCGAAGAAATCCGCTCTTCACATGCAGTTGGGAAACCTCTGCGTGCAGCTCGATCGCGATGCGGAAGCAAAGGAGCACTATCGAGATGCTGCGATCCAGGTGCCGTCTCTATTGCAGGCGCACCTGAGCCTGGGCGATGCGTGCCTGCGTCTCGGGGAATTGGACGAGGCGTCAGCAGCTTTGGCGGCAGCCCAGCGGCTCGCACCCAATGATCCGAAGGTGTCCTCGCTGGCCAATCGTCTTTCCGGCTTCGAGAATCGACGATGAAGTTGAGATCACTGTGAACACCACCCAGCCGCAAGACCTTCGAGTCAGCACGACCTTCAGGCGCGCGACCATCTGGACCGTTGTTCTTCCGTTGGCAGCCACCGTTCTCATCGCCGGCTCGTTTACGGCGTGTCATCGGGCAGCGCCTTCCGCCTCGACTGGAAACGGCGCCAACGACCGGCCGTGGTTTGAGGATGTGACGGCGCGCTCAGACGTCGATTTCGAGCACACCTCCGGCCATGACGGCCACTATTGGTTTCCGGAGATCTCTACGGGCGGGGTGGGGCTGTTTGACTACGACGGTGACGGATACCTGGACCTGTATTTCGTGCAGGGCGGAAGCCTGGGTCCCTCCCCAACCGCTGCGCCGGGCAACAAACTCTATCGAAACCGAGGCGACTGGACGTTCGAGGATGTGACGGAAATCGCAGGCGTTGGTGACGCCGGCTACGGCATGGGATGCACGGCCGGCGATTACGATGAGGACGGAGACCTCGACCTGTACGTCACCAACATTGGGCCCAACGTCCTGTATCGCAACAACGGTGACGGAACTTTCACCGATGTCACCGCCCAAGCCGGGGTCGGTGACGATGGGTGGGGATCGAGTTGCACGTTCGTTGATTATGACCTGGACGGATATGTTGATCTTTTCGTAGCAAATTACATCAACTGGTCTCGGGGCCAGGAGCTGGAATGCTATTCACGGGTCGGGAGGCGCGATTACTGCTCGCCGAAGAACTACAACGCGTCCGCTCGCGATACGATGTACCGCAATCTGGGCGACGGCACGTTTGAGGACGCCACTACGTCATCCCACTTGAGTCAGGCGTTCGGCAACGGCTTTGGCATCGCCTGCGCGGATTACAACGGGGACGGCCATCTCGACTTCTATGTCGCCAACGACGGGACCGCAAATCAGCTGTGGATGAGTGACGGCAGCGGGCGATTCACCGAGGAGGCACTCATCTCCGGTTGCGCGCTGAACCATTATGGCTGGGCTGAGGCGGGCATGGGAGTCGCGGCCGTGGACGTCGAGAACGACGGTGATCTTGATCTGTTCATGTCCCACCTGCACGAGGAAACCAACACCTTCTACCTCAATCGAAACGGGAAGTTTGAAGACGCCACCTCGATCATGGGGCTGGCGGCGCCGAGCCTGGGGTTCACCGGATTCGGGTTGGGGTTCGCCGATTTCGATCACGACGGATCGGTGGACCTGTATGTCGCCAACGGCCGCGTCAAGTTCGCCGACCGGCAGTACGATCCGGAAGACCCGTATGCCGAGCCGAATCTGCTGTTTCGGGGTAGCGAGACCGGGCAGTTTCAAGAAGTCTTGCCGCGCGGCGGCACCTCAACTCTCTTGGCCGCGACAAGCAGGGCTGCGGCATTTGGCGACCTCGACAACGATGGCGACATCGACATCGTGGTCGCGAACAAGGACGGCCGGCCGCACCTGCTCCGCAACATCATCGAATCACCGAACAACTGGATCATGTTTCGCGTGCTCAATCGGCGTGGCGGCGATGCCGTCGGCGCCACGGTCCGCATCGATGTCGCTGATCGGATTCAATGGCGCCTCGTGCAACGGACCTATAGCTATTGTGCCAGCAACGACCCGCGCATTCATTACGGACTTGGCCCAGCCCAACAGGTCGATGCGGTGACGGTCCGGTGGCTGGGCGGACGGGAAGAGTCGTTCGGATCGTTCGCGGCGGGGCAGATATATGAGCTGCGCGAGCGTACAACACAGTGATGCCCACTGCCCAGCCGACAGGGAAACACCCGACGGGGCCTGTCTGGGCGGTTCGTCCAGCTCTGGGTCAAAGCCGATGAACCTCGGCGGCTTGCGATCCGTAGCCAGAATGTTGAACGGGCGCCCGTCCAGCGATTCGATCACCACCTGGCCGCTCCAATCACCTCGCGCCATGTTGATACCCCACGGTGTCGCCTTCACGGCCAAAGCGACCTCGCCGCGGACTTGAATCGCCGGGCTTTGGTCATAGTGTTAGGACAAGAAAAACGACTCCCGACCTGCCCTGTAGAAAAGCTCCGCTTTGAGCCGACGTGAAGTGTATGAGCACCGCCTGCAAGTCACCATGGATGGTGGCGGCGGTTGCGTTGGCCATCGGCGATCCGCCGCAGGCGGACCATCAGGGTGCGGCCCTCACGGCGCACACCTATCACACACGAAGACGCGAAGTGGGACTCATGGCCGTGACCCACAATATCCTGATCCTTCGTCTCATCAAGCTTTTCTACAGGGTACTCCCGTCCCCTTTTCTTGCCCAGGGTTGGCAGTATCCCATCCTCTGCTGGGCGGTTGAAGGTTCCGGCGGAAAGGTTCTAGATCCTATTGACCGGATGAGGCCGGACCGGATTCGTCGTGGTCGTCGCCCTGATGGCTGAGGTCGTGCCCGGCGTGAGTGCCCGAGAGTGTAAACGGCTTTCGGTCTTGCGGAACCAGCGTGCTCCGATCCTCGCGGATCAGATAGACGCGATCCATCGCGACATCCTCGAACGTCTGGATGGCGCCGGTCGCGGGCCAAGCGACTTCGATGGCGGTGATCGCAGTCGCATCTCCGAGACCGATTTCCTGCTGAAGGCTGGAACTGCCGAAGCTGCCGCCCGTGCCGACGGTCACATAGATATCGCGCGCTCCATCCACCGTGTCGAGAGCAACACGAATGCGCGTGCCGATAGCGGAGCGATTGCTGGTGACGCCGTCGAGTATTAGCGTAATCCAACGATTGTCGTTCCCTGGGTTTTCGAAGAGCGCGTTGCCATACACATCGCCTGAGTATGCCCCGCCCATCACGGCGTAGATGTCCTGATCACCGTCGTTGTCGATATCTCCGAACGCGATGCCGTGCCCCTTCTGAATGTGACCGACACCGGCGGCGGTCGTGACGTTCTGAAAGCGGCGACCCGCGTCGTTGCGGTACATACGGTTGGGAACCAGGGTGAGCAGGTCGGGTTGCCCGGTGCCGAGATACATGTCGAGCCAGCCATCGTTGTCGACGTCGCCGAAGTTCGCTCCCATGGGAAGCATGACGCGGTTCAGGCCGACCTCGCCGGAAACGTCCTCGAAGGTGCCGTCACCGCGGTTTCGATAGAGCTTTGTCCGCGGGGCATCGATGGGCAGGCCCAGGTAGTCGCGGACGACTGGTTCGAGGCTAGGGTCCGCGAAGCTGATGAAGTTGCCGACGAAGATGTCAAGCCAGCCATCGTTGTCATAATCGAAGAACCAGGTTGGAAAGCTGATGAAAGGCTCAGCGACTCCCGCGCGCCGGGTGACGTCGGTAAACCACCATCCATTGCCCGAGGGGCCGTCGTTTCGGAAAAGCAGGTTGTCCCCCTCGAAGCAGGAAAGGTAGAGATCCGGCCGATTGTCGTTGTTGAAGTCACCCCACGCGACGCCCTTGACGTACGCAAGAGTGTCAAGTCCAACCTCGGCGGCGATGTCGGAGAACGTCCCATCGCCATTGTTGCGGTAGAGTTGGCATGGGTGAATCTCGTTCGGCATCGATTCATTTCCCACAAAGAGGTCGAGCCATCCATCGCCGTCGAAGTCGCCCCAGGCCCCGGTCTGCGTGGGATGGTAGCTCAGGAGGCCGGCAGGCTTTGTCACGTCTGTGAACGTGCCATCTCCGTTGTTTCGAAGCAGTGAGTTCGGGTGATGCCCCGAGCTGCGCAACCAAGCGCCTCGCAGCACCAGCACATCGGCAAAGCCATCATTGTTGTAGTCGGCATGAATCAGGTTGAGCCCACTGACAATACCCGTGAGGTTTGCCTGGGCGGTCTTGTCGTGGAACTGGCCCTTGCCGTCGTTCTCGAAGTAGCGAAGCTGGTCTGAGAGTCCCCACGATGAACAGAGAATGTCGAGGTCACCGTCCCGATCAAGATCTTCGAGAACAACTCCCCCAGAGAGCTCTGGGACGTCGACACCAAGTGCCGGCGCGCGATCGAAGAGCCGCGGCCAAGGGTGCTCCGATTCGAAGACGGTCGGCGGAATGAGCTTTGCCTTGGGCACCTTGTCGGGGTATTGACCGACGGTCATGTGCGCGAGATTGAAGATCCAACGATACTTGACGTTCTCAGGATCGTTGCGCATAAGCGGCCACACATGCGTGAGCGCCGCGCGTGATCCAGCCTGCAGACTGTGCACACCAGCGCCGCTGATGGGAACCAGACATGAATCGGCGGTGTGGTTGACCAGACAGTTCTGTTGCTCACCAAGCCTCATAAAAGCGGCGAGCAGAAGCTCATCAAGTGTGATCAGCGACTCGCGATCAAACCGATGACGCACTGGCTTGATGATCTCTTTGACCGTTTGGAGCTGCTGGATGGCCGACTCCGTCTGACCTGAAAGGAGAAGTTCAATCCCCAACTGGATTGACGCGAACATCCGTTCCTCGCCCGTCGTGGCCGCCTCGACACCTCGCCTCGCCTCTTCGGCGCGCGCCTCGTTCAAAAAGGCGTTCGCAGACGGGGGCGTGGTCATGGCGATACGTTCGAGCTCCGCGACCATCCAGGCGTGTGGGTCGTCATTCGCCACCTTGCCCGCGCTGGAATCACTGGGGGAGGATGAGTCGCAGCCTGATATTGCAACGTGCATCGCCGCGCAGACGAACAACCAGAGCTGCGTAGTGCGTCGAGCTAGCCAGAGGTATCGACGGTTCATCTTTCACTCCGCGTTCGAATCTGAATGGGGCAGCCGAGCCCTTTGGGACGGCGGCAGGGCGTAGACACAAGCTTAGTCTGGCAAGACCGGTTGCACCATTGCAAGAGAAACTGGTGTTAGCCGACTTTTCCCATTTGGCCAACGCCTGGCTCCACCGCCGAGCTTTCCGACCACGAGTGTAACGGCCCCCCGGAAACCGAAGTTCCAGTCGCTTGCTTCTGACCGGAATCGGTGGTGACAGGCCGAGTCGGGCCCCAAGACGGCGGCCTGGAGGCCCTGTCGGGCCGCTGGCGTAGGGGTGGGGGCAGATTTAGATCGCAGACCGGTCGTTTGTTGGATTCGTGGGCGGTTCGCTCTCAACCGAGGCGGTGGCGCTGTGACGTGGGCCCCGGCCATGCGTTCACGTTACATCGACAACGCAGAATCCCAGGGGAAAAATTCGCCGAATGGATCAATTGGGCCGGCCGCGCTTGCGCACCAGCTCATCGTGGACGGTTGGGGCAGTTGTCTCACGCGGTCGATTCGTGTTCAATACACTCCCGACTCGAATCCGGAGGTCGGCTGGATATGGCCAAAGCGAATCTCGATCATCCAACCCTGGCCTTGGTCAAGGCCGCGTTCGCGGACATCAAGTTCAAAGCGACGGAGTTTCGCGGCCAGACCACGCTCATTGTTCCCGCTGAGGGGCTGCACACGGTCATGCTTTACTTGCGCGACGACCCAGCATGCGACTACAACTTCCTCAGCGATGTCGTGGGGATTGATTATCTCGGATACCCGGCCCAGACGCTGGGGCGGTTTGCGGTCGTGTATCTGCTGATCAGCTATGAACACGGGCGACGGCTGGCGGTGAAGGTGTTCCTTGATCCGAGCGTTGATACCTCGGGTATCGAGCAGGACCCGGCGCTTGAGGTGGATTCGGTGACCGACATCTGGCCGGGAGCGGAATGGCCGGAGCGCGAGGTGTATGACATGTTCGGCATTCGCTTCTCCAACCACCCGGATCTGCGTCGGATCCTGATGTGGAAGGACTATCCGGCCCATCCGTTGCGGAAGGATTATCCCCTGCGAGGCCGAGGCGAACGCGAGACGTATCGCGTGCTCGATCGTGGCGCGAGCTAGGCGAGCTGTTCGCCGCGTGGTCTATCGTCTAATCGCTGTCGGCGCCCGCCACCTGCACGGCCGTGAGAGTGTCCTGGTGGATGTCCCAGATGGCGCGTTGGAGTCGCCAGGGCATTGCTGTGCCGCGTGTATGGATTGTGACAAGTTGGCCCGGCCTTGCGATCAATTCAGCGACGCCGGTCGCAACGTCATACACGAACTCGCCGCAATCGACATCGCGGGTCGGTGTTCGCAGGAACACGTCTCCTTCGGCCCGCAGTCGTTGCACCTCGGCTGGGCCGCCAAGGTCCAGCTCGGTATCGAGGTGCGAGGCGCTCGGCCGATCGATCGTCGCTTCAAGTCTCTCACAGGTGAGCGTCGCTGTCTTCCCGTCGGGGCTCAGGTGGCGCATTTCCACTTGTTCGATCATCTCTACGTGGTAGAGGCTGCCCACGGCACGGCTCATGTGCAGTTGCTGCTTGAAGCGGAAGGATGTTGTGCCCTTTCTTCCAAAGGGTGTGGAGTCACCGGCGTCATCAACTCCGCGTAGATCGCGAATCAGCAGCTCACCGGCGCCTGGGATGAGGGCTTCGCCGGTCTGATCGTCGTATTCAATGTGCTGTCCGGCGACATAGAACACCCTCGGCAGGTCGCTGTGATCTTCGTTGATCCAACTACGGTTCTCGAACTTGGCGTCTCCGCGGGCGATGAGTCTGCTGATCGTGCGCTGGCGGTAAACTGCTGAATCAGTACCGGCCGACCGAGCGTTGCCCCGGCCCCGGTCCGAGCCGGGCTGATCATCGGCTGAGCGCCGGGCGACCTCGGTTTTGGTGAATTGAAGAGTGAGAGCATCGGCTTCGATCGTGTTGACCTGTAGCGGACCGGACTTGGACATCGCCTGCACGTTGCCGCGGAAATCGATCGCACCCGCGCCGTCGTCGAAGGTGTTGTCGTAGTCCATCGAAGTTTCCCACGTGGTCCGGACCTGGGCGTCTTCATGAGGGTGGGGCCGCTGGATTCGGCCGTCACCGGGCTCCTCGATGGGGCTGGCGAAGAACTGTGCCTGGCCCGGCCCGTCCCAATGCGCGGTTTCGGTTTGTCTGCGAAGGATGACCCGAGTGCCCCGATCGAGCAACATCTTGTCATACACAACCATGACGTTCGACCCTGTGAGTTCGGCGGTCTCGGCCACAGCGTCGGCAATCAGGTTGTCCGCAAAGGCGCGCCCGCCGCCAGCCACGACGATCTGCACGTTTCCATTGGCGGTGAGGCTCTTGACCTGGACGTTCCCCCCGTTCGGTTCACGATGCCCGGACTCATCTGCAGGTTGGTTCGGGGCCGGCTGGCGCTGGTGAAACGTGACGAACAGGCGGTCGGTCCAGATGGTCTGATCCGGATCGGACGCCTCGACGTCGCCGATCGCCAGCATCGTGGTGGGAATCGTCTTGCCTTGGTCGTCGGTCTTGAGGTCAATATTCAGCTCATCGCAGGCAATCGATCCTTCCTCGCTATCTACCCTGACGTTGCCGGCGAAGGTGGCTTGGCGAAGATTGCCGGGGCCGTCGATCTGGGTCAATGAAAGCCGATCACTGCCGGCTTCGAATTGCGAAGCATGGATGGAAAGCGGAAACGACGATGACCCGATCAGTTCCGCTCTCTTGGTCAGCAAGGAGTAGACCAGGTGATCGCAATATGCTTCGGCGTCCTTGTCGGCGTCCACCAGATGAACCGGCCGGCCGGTCACTTCTAGCCGGGCATCCCGGGCCCAGTGCAGGCGATCGTCCGGATCGGTGACGGGTACGATGGTCATGCCGCCGGAACAGGTGATGTAAATATCGTCATCGCGCAGCGGCGGGGCGATGGTGCCGCCTGCGTGGTGAGCAGAGTCCGGCTGCGGCTCATACGACGCCAAAGTCAAGGCGATCAAGGCGTCGGCCAGCGGCATCCCCTGGGAAGGTCCAGTCGAGTGCAAGGCAGCATTCCGGGGCCGGTGATGTGACGAGCGCGACGATGTCTGTGCCTTTGCAAGCCCTTCGCTTTGGAGCGTGAAAATGATTGCCAACGTCTCCCCGGTGATCGTTTGCCCGCGGCCTTCGTCGCCCTGTTGGATTCGCACATTGTCGTGAAGGGTGAGCCGGTAGAACTGCGTGGTGTCGTCGGCCGGCGTTTCAGTGCGCGCCGGAATCTGCGTTGCCGATGCCGCTGGAGCCTCCGCCTGGGCGCCAGCGTGATGATCGCCGTCCGCCACGCTCTCGCTCGAACCATCGGTTCGACTCGCGATCGCCTCGGCGTCTTGGGGCGTCTGCGCGATCGAGGCCAGGCGAATATACTGCACCAGCTTGACCTCGGCGGTCACCTTGGCCTGCTCGCCTTGATCATTGATGAGCAGGGTCAGGCCGCGCCCGAGGAACTCTGCCGACGGCGTCTCGATGCGGAAGTTGCCGTCGCACCGAATCTCGCCGATGAAGTCGTCGAACTTGGCCTCGTCGGTGTACACTACGAGCGAGGGTTCATCCGCGACGACGTTGACCGTCTGACCCGGCGGCGGCTCAAAGAGGCGAATCGTCACGTCGCCGGTGACAGTCCCTGATTCCAGCACCCGATGAGGCAGATAGGCCAGGGCCGAATCGCCCGAAAGGGTCAGCACGCGATTCTGCGAGAGATAGAACTCAGCGCGTGGCCGATCCATCTTCACCCATCCACTGGGCTTGCCGGGGGGATTTGGATCAAGCCGGTCGCAGCGGTATTGTTGGGCCAGGTTGCCCTCATCATCGGCCACTTGAATCCATCCGCCGGCCGCCAGCACCGGGGGCTGGCTGTCATCCCTTGGATCGAAGACCGGGCTCCGCACGTCCTGGGCAGTGAGCCGCCCGGGAACCAGGTCGATCGCCTCGTTGAAGTCATCGGCGTCGCTTGGCTTGGGGCTACCGGTGTCGATGTTGATCACCACGACCAGTAGCAGGCCGGCCAACAGCACCCCGCTTCCAATCAGCATGAGCCGTTTGCCGGGCCCGCTTCGAACCGGGGGAGGGGATTGGGCGTCGTCCGTTTGTTCGTTCGGCATCGTTCTATCCCAAAAGAGTGATCGCTTCGTCCCAACGATCCTTGGCCTTGAGGAGGTATTCCACGGCCTCGCGCACCGCGCCGTGCCCGCCGGGAGTGGTTGTCACGTACGCTGCGGCTGCACGCACCTCCGGCGCGGCGTCGGCGACGGCCATAGCATATCCTGCCAGCCGCATGATCGGCAGGTCAGGCAGATCGTCGGCCAGGATCGCCGCTTGCGGCGCCGCCAGTCCAAGGTCGGTGAGCAACTTACTGAATGTCGCCTTCTTGTCTCGGCTGCCTTGGAAGACGTGGACGATACCCAGCTCTCTGGCTCTGTGCTGCAGGGCCGTGCCTGACCGGCCGGTGATCAACGCCAGCTGATAGCCGAGCCTCATCCAGAGCTTGATGGCGGTTCCGTCTCGCACGTGAAAGCGCTTCGTCTCCATGCCGCGGTCGTCGAGGAAGATCCCGCCATCGGTCATCACCCCGTCCACATCCAGGCAGAGCAGCTCGACGGCGGCAGCAGCGTTTGACATTCAGGCCTCCTGCTGATCGGCAATTGTGGGCAACCAGTTCACTCGGGGCGGCGCTACCGCTGGACATCGAACATGTCGATCTCGCCGCCGCAGTAGATGTCGAACTCGATCGCCGTGGCCACCGCCCGGCGAGCGAGGTCGGCCGCATCGTGATCCCCGTCGTAGACCTGGTACAAGGCGCCCAGCGCGTAAACGCTCCCGGAGCCGATCGCGTAATACTTGTCGAAGCGGCAGACACTGGAATCCTGCGAGACCTTGTAGATCCCGTTGCGGTTGGCCACGAGAAACGACGCGTCAAGATCGCCGAACGGCGTGTCCTTGGTGTGGGCCTGGTCGTTCACGAACGGATATCGCTCGTGCAATTGCCGCCACAGCTCGATAAAGAACGCAAAGATTTCCTTCTCATCGCCCAGTACAGGCGTGTCGCGGTCGGTAAGAAGATCATCGAGGATGTTGGCGTAGACCGACCAGCCGGTGATCGCAAGCAATGCCGAGCCGATCGTGCGAATCTTTGTGGCCTTGGAGTTGTCGGTGGAGACCCGCTCCTGGCCGAAGACGTTGAGGCTATCCGCCGCCATCACCGTACGTCCGTCCTTCTTTACCGCCACCACAATTGACATGGCGACATTCTACAGCCTGATAGCCACGAATGCATATTCGCGGAGGGCCGACATCTCCCCGATCGCTTTGTCACACAGCGTGGCATCCGAGTTGATCGGTCATTCACTCACCACCTTCAGGGCGATGAGGTCCTGGACATCGACCAGGCCCACGGGTTTGCCGTCGCGGTCCAGGACGGGAATCTCATCGTGGCGGTTCTCCCTCATCAGCCGCACGGCGTCACGAACCAGGTCGTCCACAACCAGATGCTCCGGCCGAGGAGTCATGACCTCGGCGATCCGCCGATCCATGCCGCCCGGATCCGTGAGCATGAGTCGGCGCAGGTCGGCATCGGTAAAGATGCCTGACAGCTGGCCATTCTCATCGACGAGCATCACGGCCCCCGGTCGACGGCCGGTTTTTGATTCTTCACACGCCCCGCGAACGGTCACGTTGTCCTGCACGACGGGGAGATTTCGGCCGACCTTGAACCGCAGGACCTCGACGATCGGCCGGAGTCCCGCCCCGAGCATGCCGCCGGGGTGGCGTCGATGAAAGTCATCGGCTCCAAAGTTCCGCCGGCGCGACAGCGCCAGCGCCAGGGCGTCGCCAAGGGCCAGCAACGCGGTCGTGGAAGCGGTGGGGGCCAGATTCAGCGGGCACGCCTCGGTCACATCGCCAAGGCTCAGATGCACGGTCGAGAGCCTCGCCAAAGTAGAGGCGGAGCTGGACGAAATGCCCAATCGCGCCACGCCGTCCGCCTTGAGGATCGCCGCCAGGTTGACAACCTCTTCGGTCTCGCCGCTATAGCTCAGCAGCATCACGACGTCTCGGCTCCGCACGCGACCGAGGTCGCCGTGCACAGCTTCCGCCGGATGCAGCACGCTGGAGGGCTGGCCGAGACTGGTGAAGGTGGCGGAAATCTTCGCCCCGATGAGCCCCGATTTGCCCAGACCGGAGACGACGACGTGGCCGTCACAGCCCTCCAACAGGTCCAGCGCCTCTCGCCAGGAATCGGGCTCACCGGTCATGACCCGATCGGCAATGCGCCGGATGGCGTCGGCCTCGGCACGCAGGGCCTCGGCAATGAACGTGGTTTCGTCAGTTTGCTGATCGGTACGGTTCATTGGTTATAGTGTACCGGAAGGGCTGATCAGACAACGGCACTAAGCTAGCGAATCCACACGCATTCTTCCCTAACTCCTAACCCCTAACCCCTGACTCCTGACTCCTAACCCCTTCTTCCTCCCATGCCGATTCCAGAGGATTACCAGGTTAGACTCGATGCCTTTCATGGTCCGCTGGACCTGCTGCTGTACCTTATTCGCCAGGCCGAGGTTGACATCCAGGACGTTTCAATTGCCCAGATCACCGATCAGTACTTGCATTTCCTCGACCCGATCGACGACATCGACATCGAGGCGGCGGGGGAGTTTCTGGTCATGGCGGCGACGCTCATGGAGATCAAGTCGCGCACGCTCATGCCGCCGGATGAGCGCGGCGAACCGCCCTGCGACGAGGGCCTCGAAGCCCCGGCCGACGAGCCGGCCGATCCCCGATACGAACTTGTGCAGCAGTTACTTGAGTACCAGAGGTTCCGCCTCGCGTCGGAGGCACTACAGCAGCGACGCAATGCGTTCATGCAGCAGTATCCGGCCCGGCCGTATCGCGCCGGACACCCTGACGCCGCCGCAGAGCCGCGTTTGCTGGAGCTGGACGATGCCCATGTGTTTGATCTGTACGAGGCATACGAGCGGATCATCGCCTCGATCGACTTCGACAAGTTTGGGGATCATCGGGTCGAACTTGATGACACGCCGGCAGCGATCTATCAGCAAGAGCTGCTCGATCGGCTGAGCGGGACTGAAGGGTGCCGGCTCACGTTGCAGGAGGCGTTCGGCGGGCGGGACCGTGTGCACCGGATCGGGTTATTCCTCGCCATGCTCGAACTGGTTCGGCTTCGGCGGATCACCATTATGCAAGAGGATCTAGCAGGCGAGATCATGATCGCGCTCGACATGGAAGAGGTGACACAGGAAGCGGTCTAGCCGGAGGCCGCACGCGAGCGCGCCCCGGCCGCTGATACCTTGCCGTATGCGGCGCGTTTCAGCACCGCGAGCTCTCGGGCGGTCAGTTGCCGCCACTCGCCAACGCGGAGGCCTTTGAGCCTCAGCGGCCCCAACTGGATCCGGCGCAGCTTCTTCACCGGATGGCCCGCACGCACCATCATGCGGCGGACCTGGCGGTTTCTGCCTTCGCGAAGCTCCATCAGCAGGCGTGTCCGATCTCGGTCCCGCTTGATGAGCTTGAGGCGCGATCGAGCGGTCCTTGATCCACGGCGCTCCTTGGGGTCGAGCAGGAACAGTCCTTTCTCGAGCTTCTTGACGGACTCGGCATCGAGCGAGCCCTTGACCGTGACCTCATAGACCTTGGGCATGTGGTATCGCGGGTGGGTGATCCGGTTTGCCAGGTCACCATCGTTGGTCAAAAGCAGCAGACCGGAGCTGTCCACGTCAAGCCGGCCGACTGCAAACAGTCGCGCACCGGATGGATGATTGACCAGATCGATCGCCCGGGGTCGTCCCTGGGAATCGGCGTTGGTGCAGATGACGCCCTTGGGTTTGAACAGGATGATGTAGAGGTGGCGCGGCGAAGTCTTGATCCGCTTGCCGTTGACCGTGATGCGATCACGAGCGGGATCCACCCATGCCGGCAAAGATGTAATCGGCGTCGCGTTGACCGCCACAGCCCCGGACGTGATGAGCTGCTCGCACGCCCGGCGCGAGGCGACACCTGCTTCGGCGAGCACCTTGTGCAGGCGCTCACCTCGCCGTGCGTCGGTGAACGGGTGATCGGCGGGCATTTCGATCATGGTATGCTGGCCGCAATGATTAGCACGAGCCGCCCGGGGGGGTCATCGAGCCCCGCCCGCAGCCCGTAGGCAAACCTGGCCTGGTCGTTGATCGTGAGCCAGGCTTAGGTGGGGCGGCGCCGATCGCCGATGTAGGAGGTGGCCCATGACTCGTCTGCGATTTCGGCCGGTGGTTGATTGGCTCAAGCGGGTGGTGACGCAACCGCTGGATGAGCTGAACCGTTGGCAAAAGACGGTGCGGTTCTGTTATGACCTCGGCCGGTACGGCGCGCGGCAGCTTCGTGAGGATCGCGCGCCGCAGATGGCTGGGGCGCTCGCCTTCCGCACTCTCTTTTCGCTTCTGCCGGTGTTCGTCGTCGGCACGATCGTGATCAAAGCGATCGGCGGTTTCGATCAATTCATGGAGCGCATAGCGGATCTCTTTACCGCGCTGGGCTTGGATGCAGTGCAGATGGCGCCCACCGGCGCCGAAGACGGCGTCGCCGGAGAACCTCAATCATTGAGCGACTGGCTTCTGGGCTTCGTTTCCCAAGTCAAGGATCTCAACTTGGCCGCGATCACGTGGGTCGGCGTTGCGGTGCTGATCTATTCCGCGGTCAGCTTGATGGTGACGATTGAGAACAGCTTCAACAGCGTGTATCGAGCTCCGGGCGGTCGCGCGTGGATGCGCCGTTTCCCGATCTACTTCACCGTGCTCGTGCTCGGTCCCACTGCGATCGCGATCAGCATGCATCTGAACAATACGTTCAATGCGGCGCTGTCGGGACACGAGGGGTGGTGGAACCTGCTGCGGGCGGCCCCGGTCGTCTGGACGTTTTTTGTGACGTGGATCGTTCTGTTCGCGATCTACAAATGGATTCCCAACACGGGTGTGAGTTACCGTCCGGCCGCCTTCGGCGCGTTGATCGCCGCGGTGCTCGTGGAGTTTGGCAAGCGGACGATGGGCGCGTACCTGGAAGGCGCCATTTCGATCCAACAGCTCTACGGCTCACTCGGACTGATACCGGTCTTCATGTTTTGGGTGTATCTGATGTGGCTGGTCGTGCTGTTTGGGTTGGAAGTTGCGGCGACGCTCCAGTTGCTCGGCGGGAGGAGGCAACTCGATGAGATCGAGCAGAAGCGTCAGCTCGTCGGCGTCGTCGATCCCGCTTCCGTCCTGATGGTGATGCAGGTCGTTGCGGAGAACTTTGCGGCCGCCCGGCCAACCACGGCCCGCCAGATTGCCGACGAGACGTCCATCGCCGAAACCACCGTCATCGAGATGCTGCAGCGCCTGGTCGAGGCGGGGATCCTTCATCGGCTGGACCGCCCGGATGTGGCGGTGGTGCTGGCACGTCCTCCCCAGGACGTCTGTGCGGACCAGTTGATCGAAATCGGCTTTCGCATGGTTGATGAGGGCAGTGTCGGCCGACGGCCCGCCCTTCTCCATCAGCTGCGCGAAGTGCAGAAGACCTTGGCCGGGCAGGTCACGCTGGCCACGCTGGCGACGACGTCCGCAGCGTCGCTTGCAGCGGGCGATCAAGCAACCAGCGAGTGATGGCCGATAACAGAGCAGGTCAAAGCACTGCGCCCGCCGCCTCTGTATGCCGGGAAGAACTGCCATGGATGCGCCTCGGTCAGGTGAACCGTACGAGGGCGTCAAGCCGCCCGATTCAACCCCTCCAGCGACCAAGCCGCAAGACGCAACCGTAACGCGAGTGCTGAGTGTGTCCCCGAATGATGTGCAGCCGACGATGGCAGGTATTGGTATGCCGCATGACGATGTCCTGATTACCCCGCGGGTGATTGATCAGACTTCCTTCGACAACCTTGCGGCATCGCTGCAAGCGCTGATCGACCAGGCCGGCGCCGCAGCCGGCGAGCTGCGCGAGGCGCTCAAGCAAACCGCAGAGGTTCGGACGCAGACGGCCAAGGCGACGGGTCATCTTCAGGATCGGCTGCGGGTGAGTGCTCGTATGCTCAAGGCATTTCAATCGCAGATCGAGGTTGTCCGGGCCACTATGTCAGACCTTCAAAGCCACAAACAGCAGACCGAGCAGGCCGCCGCGGAGCTTGACGAGTTGCTGAGCGGCTCCGAGGCGCGTGCCCGCGACGCCGTCGAGCTGTTTGAGAAGCGCACCGCCGAAGCCAGCAGATCAGCGCTGCAGCGATATGAGCGGCAGATCACTGCGCGCCAGCCGGCGCTGGCCGCAATGGACCAGCGGATCGACGATGCGAAGGACCGCGGCGAGACGCTGGCCAAGCTTGTCGAGAGTGCGGAAGTCAACGTCGCCGTGCTCGCTCACAAGACCGCACAGGCCACCAAGCAGGTTGAAGCGGAGGCCGTGAAAACCGGCCGGATCGTCCTTGAGTGCGAGCAAGCCAGGACGACCCTGGCTGACGATTTGCGCATTGCGACGGGGCAAATGGGCATAGCCGTCGAGCACGGCGAAGCGATTCGCCGGACGCTCCAGCAAAGTTGCGAGGAAATCGAGTCACGCGCCCAACTGCTCAACAAGGGTCTTGTGAGGCTCGCTAAAGCCGGCGAGAAGCGAGCGAGTGTGGAGCAGACCTGCCAGAGGCTCGAAGAGCTGATGGACCGCCTCGAGCCGTGGGAGCCGCTGATTCGCTCGCTGGACGTTGGCGCCGGTGATCGGCCTGGGCACCCCCTGACCGACATGATCGGCGAGCTGCAAGAGGGCCTGGGCAAGGATGCGGCACTGCTGGCGACGCGAATGCGCCATATTGCCGATCGCGTTGAAACACTCTTCCCACCAGACCAAACACGGCATACGACCCGCCAGGACGATGCCGGTCCCCGGCCGCCGGAGCCGGCACCGCAGGTTGCCGCCGTTGTGAGACCCTCGCCCGCGCGGGTCGAGGCCGCGCCATCGCTGCCTCCGGGCGGTTTGCGTTGAGATTTGTCCAGGAGTAGCCGGCGGGCTACGCCCGCCGGTCCCGGGACGCGTAGCGTCCCGGCTAGAGTAGTTCTACTTGACGTGTAGCGTCTTTCGCTCGCTACGCATGAACCGAACGTGCGCTAGCGGTGGTCAGCGATCGAGGTCCAGCCTGTCCAACTCATACCGCAGCCATGCCCGTTCGAGTCGATCGACGTCGCCAAATGCCAGCTCGAACAGTTCGAGATGACGGTCGGCGGTCGGCCGGCCGGGGGGCTCCGAACGCAGGGCTCTGAGATAGGCGCGCAGCTGGGTCTTGCGAAACCGGTTCATCCACGTCACCAGCGCGTAGCTCTGGTGGTAGATCACCTTGACCGTCTCATCTGAGTCGTCGGGCATCCGGGTGTACTTCACCAGCTCACCCAGTGCGAGGAGCTGATCGTTCCTCACGAGCTTCTGGAACTGCTCCCGGCGAGGGGCGTAATCGTGGTCCGGACCAAACGCTTCGTTTGGGCGATCGGTCTCGAACGCCGTGGCCAGACCCTCACTAATCCACAACGGATTCTGAATCCATGGCGATTCGACCCGTGTATGAAACGCCAGTTGGTGAATCGCTTCGTGCACGGTGGTGGCGGTCGCCGCCTTGACGCTGCGGTCGTTGATGCCCCTTGGCGCGCTGAGAGCTGGGCGCCGATCACGGCGCCGTGTCGGGCGGATGATCTCGGTCTCGGTGGGCTGAGAGAGCGGCCGCGCCGGCGCGACATGGCGGTCCAGCGCCAGCATCTGGGCCGTTGTCGGCTCAACGGCGCCGCGCGTCCGGGTGGTGACGGTGCTGGACCGGAGGTTGTAGAACACCACGCGGTCCTGTTTCGGCGAGTAGTAGCCGGTGATCCAATCGGCGGTGACGCTGTCGTGGCGCTGGGCGAACCATTGATAGTCATCGCGCCGTTCAAACAGAACACACACCAGTTTGTGACGCAACGGCATGCGCGGCAATTCCAGCCTCCGCGTGAATCGTTCAAACTGGTGGTAGGTGCGCTCTAGGAGCTCCGCCTGGTGGCGTGTCCAGGGCCGGTTCGCATCGGAGATGACCACGAACCGCGTTGTCTGGAGGTCGATGAATCGTTGCGGCAGGAGATTGCGAGCCGCCCGGTAGGCATCGGAGTCAGCTGATAGCTCACGGTCCGCAGGGAGCCGGGGCGGCGCGTCGTACACTTCGTCGGCGTGCGGGGGGGCCTCAACCGTGTCGCCGCCGAGCATCAGCGGCAGCATCAGGGCGATGAATGTCAGCCGGACAGCGCCGTCGGAGCCTGCCTGCGGTTGCACCGCGGACTGCGGTTGGCCTTTCCCCACAGCCCCAAGCATCGGAGCGGCGCCTAGGCGGTATGAGCGAATCCGCCTGGGCCAGATCGATCCCGTTGGGCTTGCAACGGTGGGGTGGTCGGCGCGGCGGCCGGGATCGTCCCGTCACATCGGCTGATAACGTCACGAGGTTCCGCTGCCGTCTTTGTCGCGGTTCGCCCCAAAGCTGGTCAAGCCGGGCGGCGTGACATACGATACGATCGTATGTGAAGTTTTTCACATGCCCAGTTCATGAGCGACTCCCATGGGCCTTGAGACGGCAATCCCCACCGACAGCGTCCTGACCACGCAGCTCAATCGCATCATCAATTGGGCACGCCGGTCGAGCCTCTGGCCGATGCCGTTCGCCACCGCCTGCTGCGGCATTGAGCTGATGTCGACCGCCAGCAGCCGCTACGACCTGGCTCGCTTCGGGGCCGAGGTGATGCGTTTCAGCCCGCGCCAGAGCGACCTGCTCATCGTGGCCGGGCGGGTGGCGGTGAAGATGCTGCCGGTGCTGCAGCGCATCTATATGCAGATGTGCGAGCCCAAATGGGTCATCTCCATGGGCGCCTGTGCATCGACCGGCGGGGTGTTCGACACCTACGCGGTGGTGCAGGGCGTTGACCAGTTCATCCCGGTGGATGTCTATGTTCCGGGGTGTCCGCCTCGGCCCGAGATGCTGCTGGAGGGCATCATGGCCGTTCAGCGGATCATCGACGAGGAGAACATCCCCTACGACGGGGAGGGTCACCGTCTTCCACTGGAGATTGCGTTGCAGCCGAACTACGAGCCGCGCCCCCAGCCGGCGGAAGTGAGTATCGGCGCAACGTGATTTGCAATAACGTGTCGCTGGTGTGGTGCACCTTGGTTTAGCCGCCGCTCGCAGAGCGGCGCGCGAGTCTTCGACCCTCGGCTAAACCGCAGCACGTGAGGTATTCAGTCTCGCAGCTCAACCGTCCAGTAGGCGTCGTTGAGGAACGCTTTCCATGAGTGGTACTTGGCGTCGCCGAGGCGCAAGGTAATCACCGGGTTTCGATTCGGCCTGACCGGGTTGCGGATCAGCTTCAGCCCGGCCAGCTTGGGAGTTCGGCCGCCTTTCTTCGCGTTGCAAGTGACGCACGCGCACACCAGGTTTGTCCATGAATGCTGACCGCCCAGCACCCGCGGCGTGACGTGGTCAATGGTGAGTTCCCTCGTGGGGAACTGCCCGCCGCAGTACTGGCACCGACTGCCGTCGCGCGCGTAGAGATTGCGGCGATTGAGTTTGACTTCCTGGCGAGGCAGACGGTCGTACCCAAACAGGCGGATGATCTTCGGGACCGCGATGTGAATGCGCGGCGTCCGTACCCAGGCATGAGCGTCCGGTTCGAACTCCCGTTGGAGCTCGGCGATCTGGGTCCAGGATTCGAAGTCGTAGTTGACATACTGACCGTCCTCGACCGCGATCACCTCCGCGGCCTGCTTGCAGAGCATGATGAACGCTCGGCGAGCACTAATCACCCGAATCGCCGCATACAGGCGGTTCAGGACCAGTACCTGCTCATTGAGGACCAGCGGGATCGCCGTCATCCGAACCTCCAACTCGCCTTCGTTAGAAAGGTACGATTTCGCAGGATGGTAGTCAATCCGATCCGGCTGGGCCGAACGGTGATCGCATCGACCGGTTATCGGCTGGCGGGGCGAACGAACGCTTGGCGTGCCGATTCGACCCTCGGGCGGACATCGCAGCCAATCAGATGATCATCGACCAGCCCCATGGCCTGCATGAAAGCGTAGAGGGTCGTCGGGCCGACGAATGACCATCCCCGCCGTTTCAAGTCCTTGCTCATCGCGACCGATTCCGCCGACGTGGCGGGCATTGTTGCCCGCGTCACCGCTTTGGTCCGAGCCCGCGGTGACGGCTCGTACCGCCACACGTACGCTGCCAGCGATCCGAACTCCTCGATCAACTCGATCGCGCGCCTGGCATTGTTGATCGCTGCTTCGATCTTGCCCCGATGCCGAATGATGCCGGCGTCCCGCAACAGTCGATCAACGGTCCGCTTGTTGAATCGAGCCACCCGCTCGATATCGAAGCCGGCAAATGCCGCGCGAAACCTCTCCCGCTTCCGCAGAATCGTCAGCCAGCTCAGGCCGGCCTGGAATCCGTCCAGGCAGATGTTCTCATACAATCGATTGTCACCGACGGCGGGAAAGCCCCACTCGGTGTCGTGATAGGCTTCGTACAGGGGATCGCCCACGCACCACCAGCAGCGCGTCACGCCGTGCGCGTCGGTATGCAGTTCATCCTTGGGATCATTCATCGTGCTGCGTCCTGTGGTTTGCGAACGACCACCGCCCAGATCCGATGCCGGATCGCCAGCGGTTCGTGGGGAAACTCACGACGTAACATCTCGGCAAGCTCGGCGTCAAACGTAGCGACCTGCTCATCCTTCATCGCCCCGGAGCCGACGCCATTGCAGGTGCGGATTCGCCCCCGCCACGATTCGTGTGTGAACGGTTGGGCGTGGTCGTAGCAGAACTGCTCAACGAATTCGAAGCCGCCGGAAATGAGCGCGTCGATCCGCCAGGGGTACAAGCCATCGAAGTGCGCCATTTTCCAATCGGGGTTCTGCTCCAGAATAAGCCGCTCCGTCGCGCGGGCGACTTCGTCGAGCCTCGGCAGATAGCAAAACTGGCCGACGATCAGCCAGCCGCCGGGGCCCAATAGACGCATCACCTCGCGCATGGCCAGGGGCTCGTCGAACCAACCCCAGCATTGGCCGGCGGTGGCCAAGTCGAATGAGTTATCCGGCAGGTGGATCTCTTCCACGCGGCTGATGAGAAATCTCGCTCGCTCTGAGAGTCCGCGGTCGGCCGCGAGATGGCGTGCGGCATCGATCTGATTACGAGAGATGTCGATGCCGATGACATTGGCCCCGCGCCGGGCAAGCTCCAGCGCTACCACGCCCGGCCCGGTGCCCAGGTCAAGCGCAGCGATCCCCTTGAGTGCGACGATGGTTTCCAGACGATCGTAGAACGAGTGGGGAAAACCAGGACGGTGCTGCGCGTAGTCGTTGCTGTGCCTGCCGAAATCGACGCCCGTCATAGCCATAGCGTATGCCAGGTTCAACGATGCGATGCCATGGCCGCGGATTGGCGAATTTGGAGCTGCCTACGGCCTGTGGCAATCCGATACCGGTGTTTCAGTGTCGGAAGTGTCGAATACCGGTGAGCAGGCAGGTGACGTTGTGCTCATTGCACAGGTCGAGCGTGTCTTGGTCGCGCTTGGACCCGCCGGGGTGAACGATGCACCGTATACCCGCTTCGATCAACAGTTGGGGGCCGTCGGTGAACGGGAAGAACGCATCGGAGGCGGCGATGGCCTCGGGGTCGCCTTTGATACGGTCGCCGGCCTTGTCGATGGCGATGCGACACGCGCTCACGCGATCGACCTGCCCGGCTCCAGCGCCGATCAACTGCCCGGCCCGACCGATCGCGACCGCATTTGATTTCAGGTGCTTGACCACACTCCACACGAACGCAGCATTAGCACGCATCGCGGCGCTGGGGGCGGGGCCTGCGGCGTGGTTCCATTGCGCTGGATCAGCCGGCGACGCGTCGCGTTCCTGGACCAGCATTCCGCCGACGATCGACTTGTAGGTCATCTGACGATTTCCGCTGGCCTTGAGCGTGCCGACGGCGAGCAACCGCACGTTCTTCCATCGGTCACCCAGCATCTCGAGTGCCGGCTGGTCAAAATCTGGAGCGACAATCACCTCCAGGAACTTCTCCCCCTCGCAGATGCGCTGGGCGGTCGTCTTGTCGATGCGGCCGTTAACGGCCAGGACTCCACCGTAGGCCGCACGCGGATCACCGTTGTAGGCCAGGTCAAACGCCGCAGCAGATGTATCGGCCACGCCTACGCCACACGGATTGGTGTGTTTGATGATGGCGGCACAGCACCGTCCAGAGGAAAGCTCGTCCAAATCCTGGATCAGCTCGAGCGCTGCCGCGGCATCGTGGATGTTGTTATAGCTCAAAGGCTTGCCGTGGAGCACTTGGGCAGAGACGACGCTCGGCTCTGCTGAGGCGGGATCGATGTACGCCGCGGCCTCTTGATGCGGGTTCTCGCCGTAGCGCAATTCACTTTGCCGGAAGTACTTGAGGCGGAGGAGTGAGGGGAAGGCCCCCTCGCGTGAGGACGTCATCCAGGCGCCGATGCACGAATCGTACTCAGCGGTGCGGTGAAATGCGGTGGCGGCAAGGTCACGACGAAGATCCAACGACGTTACTCCGTCGTTGGCCCGCAGTTCATTGATGACCCGTTCGTATTGATCGGGCGAACTCACAACGGTGACGAACTGATGGTTCTTCGCGGCGGAACGTAGCAGGGCCGGTCCGCCGATGTCGATCTGCTCGATCGCCTCGGGATCAGCGACGTTCTCGTCGAGAATCGTTTCCTCGAAGGGATACAGATTGACGCACACCAAGTCAATGGGATCGATGCCGTGCCGCCGCAGTGCCTCCAAGTCGGCTTTTATATTGCGTCGGGCCAGCACGGCGCCGTGAATGGCCGTGTGCAGCGTCTTGACTCGTCCGCCCGCCATTTCCTCGAAGCCGGTGATCTCTTCAGTTCGGCGCACCTTGATTCCCGCCTCGGCCAGGATGGCTGCGGTTCCCGTGGTGCAGACGATCTGCACGCCCAGATCAGCCAGTGCGCCGGCAAAGGTGGGCAGGCCCGTCTTGTCGCTGACGCAAATCAATGCTTGACGAATAGGGACGAGATCGGACATGGGAGGGAAGTGGGCAGGAGTCAGGGGTCAGGAGTTAGGAGTTAGGAGTTAGGGGTTAGGAGTTAGGAGTCGGGGGTTCGGTAGTAGCCGCGGATGCATATCCGCGGGCTGTGTATATCTTCAATTCATCGACTGGTCGAGGATAGCTTCCCCAAGGCTCGCCGCCCAACGCGGACAAGCCTTCCAGCCTCTCAATGCCGATCGGCACCGCTCCAACGGATAGGATCGAGGGGCGGATGTTGCGCGGCAGCGATGCGTGGCTCAATCGACTCAGTTGCGCGGCACCAGGCGGATCACTCGGCCGTCGTCGCCGGCGGCATACAGGTCCCCGGCTTGCATCCTACTGGCCAGCAGGTGCCGAACCTGCGGCAGGTCGATGGACTTGATCACATTGCCCTGGCCGGCATCAACGAGGGTCAACTGTCGTAGAGCCTTGTGCCACACCATGACGCGATTGCGATACCGGCCGATGACATTGCCCGCGACGTTCGGCGCGGTCCAGATCACCTCGCCGCCCGGTGCGTCGATGGGTCTGGCGTCGAAGCACACCAGCCCCTCGCTGGGGATCTGCTGGTACAGACGATCTGCGATGAGGATGGGCGAGTCGGTGAGTGGGCTCTCAGTCAGGTATCGCCAGACGTTGCGCCCGGTCGCCAGATCGAAGGCCCACAGGTGCTGATCAAGCCCAGCCACGTACACCATGCCACCCCCGGCAACGGGGGTCGCGGCCACTGTGTTCAGCAACTGCTTATCCCACCGCCCAGTGGCTGATGACGCGTCGAGCGCCACGATCCGACCATCCGTGCCGATGGTGATGACCGACCCGTCGATAAGCAACGGCGGAATGCGGATGGACGAAGCGATCTGGTAGCTTCGCCATTGATAGCCGACCTCATATGAATGCCAGACGAGCTGGCCGTTGCGAGCGCCGTATATGAAGAATGGGGCGAAGACCACAGGCGCGGTGTTAGCGATCTGCCCGAGCTGCTGCTTGGCGATCTGAGACCCCGTGTCGGCGTCGAGCACGAGCACGTTGGCGCCAACGGTCAGAAACACCCGCTCGACTTGGCCCAGCAACGTAATGCCATGGATCTTATCGAGCGGATCTGCCACAGGGATTCGCCACAGTCGCTGGCCGTCCTCGCGATCCAATCGGGTCAGAAAGTTTCTTCCGTCGAGAGTGAACACCGAGTCCTGCTGTATCGCGAATTGTTTGAGGCCGGAGTTGTCTTGGGGAAACGTTTGCGTCTGAAAGTGGATGCGATAGCCCAGTTCACGGGCCGCGGTGGGGCCGATGATGTACTGCTCGTCGAGGTCGGGCGCCGCGGGCAGCTCGGCAATCGTGATCTGGGCGATGGGGTTGGGGCGGTCGCCATGAGCGAGCGGTCGGCCGGGGGTCTGGCAGCCGACGCCGGCCGCCACCGCCGCCCACACCAAGCCGCCCGGCAGCCGGCGATGACACCAAAGGCAGTGACCCTGCCGTGTGCGTGCGGGGCGGTTCATCATCAATCAGCTCCCCAGTCCATCGTGGCCTCTGTGTCCAGCCGGTGCCGCAAGCCCACAAGTATCCGAGACGCTTCCTGCCTCGTCAAGGATGGATACACCGGACCGATACGGCCAACCTGCCTACGCTGATGCATGTTCAGCGGCATCGTTGAGCACCGTGGCGTTGTGGCGGCTGTTGAGCCGTGTGACTCTGGGCGGACCCTCGCCATCGATCCACGCGGCTGGGGCCGCAACCCGGCTCCCGGAGACTCGATCGCGGTCAATGGCTGCTGCCTAACGGTAACAGCCCCTTGCACCGCGGCGCGCCTCAATGCAGGATCGCAGGGAGGGGGTTGGCTGCGTTTCGATGTGATCCGCCAGACGCTTGGGCGGACCACGCTGGGCGATCTTGGCGTCGGTGACCTGGTCAATCTCGAATCGGCGATCACCCCGACCACCCTGCTCAGCGGGCATCTGGTCCAAGGGCACATTGACGGAATCGGCGCCGTGTGCCGGGTCTGGAACGAGGCCACCCAGCAGCGGGTGCGCATTGAGCCGCCGCCGGAGCTGCTTGACTTCATTGTCGATCGGGGTTCGATTGCCGTGGACGGCGTGTCGCTGACCGTGGCCACTCTCGGCGAAAGTTGGTTTGAGATCGCCCTGATCCCCGCTACCACCAGGACGACGGTCCTCGGCCGGCTCCAGCCGGGCGATTCGGTCAACCTGGAGGCTGACTACCTTGTCAAGACGATCGTCCACTGGCTGCGCCGACGGCAAGCAACGAACGCCTGATCGGCATTCGGACTGATCTGCAGGCACGGCATCAAGTTCCCCCGCACGGCAGTGCGCGGCTGTGAATCAAACAATGCGGGCGAATCATGCCTTGACCGTAGTTTCAGCGGTCCGCCGCAGCTCGGTGGGGACCAGTGCGCCGGCGTGCAGGCTGATGAGTGTCAGATCATCGACCTGGTGCAGTGAGCCTTGCTGGACGTCGAGTTGGCGATTGATCGTCTCGATCATCTCCTGCGGGCTGCTGAGCCCACAGAGCTTTTTGAACTCCCCGCGGTACCGGGTTGTGGGGAGCCGCTGCTGGTAGGTGTCGCCGTGAGCATGGGGAAAGGCCAGTTCAAAGCCGTCGGTGTACAGCAGTAGGTGGTCGCCGACCTCCAGCTCCAGCTCAAGCTGATCGTAGGTCTCGTCGGTGAACACGCCCAACAGTCCGCCGGGTGTCTCCAGTTCTTCGCATCGGCCGTTTGCGCAAACTAACAGCGGTGGGGGGTGGCCTGCTCCGGCCAGCGCCATCACACGAGATCGGCAGTTGATCACGCCGTACACCGCAGTCACGAAGCGTGTGGACTTGCCCTGGCGGCGGATCAACTCCGCGTTCAAACGGGTAAGGACATCGGCCGGCGACAGGATCCGCCACGTCGAGCCTTCGAGCACCCGGGTGGTGAGCGATTGGCAGATCACCATCGTCATCAGCGCTGCCGAGGCGCCATGCCCGACGGCGTCGGCGATGAAGACCCCCAGGTGATCGTCATCGAGAAGCATAACGTCGTAGATGTCGCCTGAGACGTGGTGTGCTGGTCGCCACAAGGCCGCCAATGTCACGCCGTGCAGCGATGGAAGCTCGCGGGGCAAGAAATCTCGCTGGACCATCGCGGCCAGATGCAGATCCTCGTGGATCTTTGTGATCTCATCCCGCAGCCTGCCCTGAGATCGTTCGGCGAGGGCGATCTCCCCTCTCAGGTGATTCACCTCCCGCTGCCGGTGCAGCAACCCGGACAGTCGCGAACACACCGCAGCTCCGGCCGTGCAGCGGTCTACGACCATCGCGCCGGCGTGCTCAAAGATGTTGCTCGGCTTGAGGCTTCCATGAACTAACGCCAGCACCGGCACATGCATCTCCTCCAGCACTGCCAAGGGAACCAGGCAATGGGAATACTTGGTCGCTGCATCAACAACCATGACCACGCCGTCAAGCTCTTGGATGTGGTCGGGGTTGAGTTCGCCGAGGCGAACGGTGCTCAAGTCTGCAGCGGGGGTGTCCGTCCACGCTTCGGCCAACTTCATGCGGATCGCTTCCGCCTCGGATTCTTGGCCGGGTCCCCAAGCGATAGCGAGGTTCCAAGGATTCATTTGCTTCAGCCCGCTTCGACAATACCGACCCAACGCACCGGCACGCTGTCGGTTGCTCATCGGCCTAGCGGGCCAATGCCTTGAGGCGGGCCAGGTCGAGCTCGATGCGGTCGTCCACCTGGATGCCCAGACGATCGAGCGTCCCTTCTCGCAGTTCGATGGCGAATTGTGCCGGGTAGACGCTCCCATACCCCCCCAGGCGACCCCGATAATCCGCCTCCGACTCATCCGATCGACGGGGCGCCTCCACCTTCATGCGGTGCGTCGCCGTCACTCGCCCCTGGGGGTCAAGGAAGATGAGGTCGATGTTGATCAGACAATAGCCCATCCAGAACTGACGAACTTGGGCCGTGCGGAAGATGAAGAGCATGCCGCCCTCGGGCGACATCTCCTCTCGACCCATCAGGCCGGTGGTGCGTGACGAATCGTCGGCGGCAATCTCCAGGGTGTATCGCTCGCCGGCGATCTCGACCGTTTCGCCAGCCGGGGCGGGTCTGAGATTCGCACAGCCGCCGGCGACCGCGGTCACATACCACAGCGTGGCTAGGATGAATGTGCGTATTGGCAGCATCCGTTCGTTCCCCGGCCGGGACCACCCAACCCAGTTCGAGCGTATCGTAGGTAGACGCATCGGCGTGAGGCTTCGGCCGGCATTCTCCATTATTCTCCTCTTCGTGCTGCAAGCGGCCCGGCCCGGGAGCAGCGTCATGGCGGTACGACCCCGTTTTTCGGCCGAATCTTCTGTTGGGGCCCCGAACACGCCGGCGAGGCCCTCATCGGCTCTTGGCCATCGTGAGCTCTGTTGATATAGTGCGCAGGCGACGATCCCTTGGCGACCCAATCAACGGAGTGCCCGTCATGCAAAAGCTGGAGGCTCAGCAGATCGACGCAAACCTGGCCGAGCTGACAGAGTGGTCCCTCACCGGCGATGCCCTGCAGCGGACCTTCCGCTTTGATGATTTCATCGGAGCCATGGCCTTCGTCAGCCGGATCGCCGATCTGGCCGAGGAGATGCAGCACCATCCCGACATCATGATCCGCTACAACAAGGTGACGCTGACGCTGACCACCCACGATGCCGCCGGGTTGACCGAGAACGACTTCTCCTTCGCCCGCGCCACCGACGGCTACGTCGCCGCCGTGTGATGTGAGGGCGAGCGGCGTGCCCGCCTTGCAAAGCCGTCCCGATTCCATCGGGAGTGGCCACGGTCCCACGCCCCCCACAACACACGATGCGCCGTCCCAGCCGCGCTCCGTGAACGCGGTTTTCAGAAGAATCTTGTTGCCGCAACGCTTCCCGCCGCGGATAATGCTGCGGGCGTCTGAGGTGCGATCACCCCGTAGCCCCCGGCTCTGCCGGGGGGGGTCAACGCGGCCCGGCCGTCAGTTGCCGATTCGATCCCCGGGCAGAGCCCGGGGCTATGGCAAAGAATGTTGCACCGGCGAGGAATCGAGCCCGCCTGCGGCGGACAAAGGAGGAATGAAACGACCATCCCACGTATTCATAATTCGACTCGTGCCGCGTACTGCATGGTTAGTTCGTTGCTCCTGGCCGTGGCGTTTGCCAGCCCTGCCCTGGCCCAGCCCGGCTGGGTGCTTTCGCACCAGAAGATCAGCGACACCGAGGGCGGCTTCACCGGGACCCTGGATGATGACGATCTCTTCGGCCGCTCGGTGGCCTTCCTGGGTGATCTGAACGGTGACGGGGTGGGTGACTTGGCCGTGGGGGCAAACGGCGATGACGACGGAGGCCTGGACCGCGGCGCGGTGTGGGTGCTGTTCCTCAACACCGACGGCACGGTCAAGTCGTATCAGAAGATCAGCGACACCCAAGGCGGCTTCACCGGCACACTGGATACCAGCGATAACTTCGGCCGCTCGGTGGCCTCGCTCGGTGATCTGGACGGAGACGGCGTGGGCGACCTGGTCGTGGGGGCAGACGGCGATGACGACGGGGCCGGCAGCGGCCTTGGTGCGGTGTGGATTCTGTTCCTCAACACCGACGGCACGGTCAAGTCGCACCAGAAGATCAGCGCCACCCAAGGCGGCTTCACCGGCACGCTGGATGGTCAAGATCGCTTCGGCATGTCGGTGGCCTCGCTGGGTGATCTGGACGGTGATGGCGTGGGCGACCTGGCCGTGGGGGCAAACGGCGATGACGACGGGAGCGGGCGCCTTTGTGATGATCCCTTTGCATGTAACCAGGGCGCGGTCTGGGTACTCTTCCTCAATCCTAACGGTACAGTCAGAACGCATCAGAAGATCAGCGCCATCGAAGGCGGCTTCACGGGTACCCTGGATGAGGACGATAATTTCGGCTGGTCGGCGGCCTCGCTAGGTGATCTCGACGGCGACGGCGTGGGCGACCTGGCCGTGGGGGCATGGGGCGATGACGACGGGTGTGAGTTGAATTGCAACCGCGGCGCAGTGTGGATTCTGTTCCTTAACACCGACGGGACGATCAAGACACATCAGAAGATCAGCGACACCCAAGGCGGCTTCGCCGGCACCATGGATGATTTCGATGGCTTGGGAATCTCGATGGCGGCCCTGGGTGATCTTGACGGTGACCGCGTGGGCGACCTGGCCGTCGGGGCACCCGGCGATGACGATGGGAGCGCCGGCCCTTGTCGCCCGTCCTATCTATGTAACCGTGGTGCGGTGTGGGTGCTCTTCCTGAACGCCAACGGTACGGTCAAGTCCCACCAGAAGATCAGCGACACCGAAGGCGGCTTCACCGGCACTCTGGATGATTTCGATTACTTCGGCTACTCGGTGGCCGGGATCGGGGATCTCGACGGTGATGGTTCGGGCGACCTGGCGGTGGGGGCCAACTTCGATAACGACGGGGGCAGTTTGCGCGGCGCGGTCTGGGTGCTGTTCCTGGATGGCGTCCCCGCCCCCGGGAAATGCCCGTGGGACCTGGATGGCACCGGCGGCGTGGGCATTCTCGACCTGCTTGCGCTGCTCGCGGCGTGGGGCACCGACCCCGGCGGACCGCCGGACTTCGACGGTGATGGCACGGTCGGCATCCTCGATCTGCTCACGCTGCTGGCCAACTGGGGGCCGTGCCCGTAAAGCGAAAGTCAAAAGTAAAAAGTCAAAAGCTGCGGGTGGATTCTGCCGGCGCTATTGCAAGGTCTGGCGCATGAGGGTGGCCCGGGCCTCGCGAAGCTGCTCGGAGTTGAGGTCCGCGGCCACGTACGTCTGGAGATGAGCGGGCTGGACTTGCAGCAGCAGACGATTGATCGCCGTGATATCCAGATCGGGCAGCCGGCCGAGATGAACGCCCAGGCGGAGACGGCTCAGCAGCTTCATCGCCTCCTCCGCTCCGAGCAGGCGAGCACTTCTGAGAGTGCCCAGGGCCCGATGAATCCGGTCGTCCAGCAGCGTGGCGTTGTCATCGACCAGCATCCGTCTGGCGTGCTGCTCATATTCGATGATTCGAGGCAGGACGCGCTGGTCAAACTCCCGCAGCAGGTCCTGTTCGCTGCTCCCGAGCGTGACTTGGTTGCTGATCTGGTAGAAGTCTCCGGCCGACTCTGAGCCTTCGCCGTAGTATCCCCGCACCGCCAGATGCAGATCCTTCGCCGCCCTGCGTACGCGATCGATCTCGGAGGTGAGCTTCAACGCGGGCAGGTGCATCATCACGGAGAGCCGAATCCCCGTGCCGAGGTTGGTCGGGCAGGCGGTGAGATACCCCCAGCGGGGCGAAAAGGCGTAGTCCACCTTGGCCTCGATCGCGTCGTCCACGACGTTGATGCGCTCGACGAGTTCGACGAGCCGCAGGCCGGGGGCGAGCAACTGCATTCGCAGGTGGTCCTCCTCGTTGACCATGACGCTGAGCGTCTCGTCGCCGGAGACCGCCACCGCCCGGGGGATGTCCGCCTCGGCCAGGTTCTTGGAAATCAGGTGCCGCTCGACGAGAAGCTGGCGATCGCGAGCTGTGGCGTGATTCAGATCGACCCAGATCACACCCTCGGCCAGGTTGCTGGAGAGCACGACCTGCCGGGCGATGTTGCAAAGCTCTTTACGCTGAGCCTCGTCGGCCCTACTCACAAAGGGAAAGCGCGCAAGGTTGCGTGCCAGCCGGACGCGACAGCTCATCACCACGTCGGTGTCGGGGCCGTCGTCACTGAGCCAGGGACAGTGTGCAGCGAATTCCATGGTCATCTAGCTCTCGGATTGGTGCGGCTCGTTGTCGGGCTTTACAACGGCCTTGGAACCCGGCGACTGTGGATCGAACCCTCGAAGCCGATCGCGGAGCTGGGCAGCCCGCTCGTACTTCTCATCCGCAACCGCCTCGTCCAGCTCCCGGACGAGTTGCCGAATCTGCAACTGGCGATCGTCGGACGCTCCGGCGCGACGAGGCGTCTTGCCCCGGTGATGATCCGCCCCGTTCTGGGCGCGTTGGATGAGCGGGGCGAGTTGCTCCTCAAACGCCTGATAGCAGTCAGGGCAGCCGAGGTTGCCGGTCTGGCGGAACCGCCGGTAGGTCATGCCGCAGGTCGGGCAGGGTTTCTTCGGCGTGGCTTTGGCCCTGCTGGTCTGGGAGATGACGAACTTCGACAGCAGTTCGTTGAGCGGCTGGTGGCTGGGCAAGGCCACCCCAGCCTCCTGCGCGTGCTCCTCACACAGGTGGACCTCGTTCTTCTGCCCGTTCTTGACGGTGACCTCGTGCACCACCGCCGGCTTGTCGCAATAGTCGCACTTGAGTGGGTTCATGGGTCAACCTGATCGTAGGTCTGCCGGGAAACGCCGGCCAGCGGGTCGCGCTCGCTTCGTCTGCTGAGAGGTCACTGGGCAACCCCTGTTCCCAGCCCGTACCTGAGGCCCAACCGTCCGCCATGCAGAGAATCGACGCCTGTCATTCCTCGGCTCGATGGGGCGCGAAACTTTGGCGGCAACCTTCAGCGGGTCCTGCCACAATGGCATCGCGGATTGAGACCAGTTGGCGTAGCAGCGGGGCCATGGCGTCCAGGGGCAGACAGGTGGCCGCATCGGACATGGCCCGCTGCGGCTGGGGGTGACATTCCACGAAGATCGCATGGACGCCGGCCGCCACGGCGGCCCGGGCCAACATCGCGGCGCGGTCCGGCCGGCCGGCGCTACCACGTTCGTCGCCGCCGGGAAGCTGCGTCGAATGGGTCACGTCGAAGCAGACTGGACATTCCAAGTCCATCAGATCGCCCAGCCCAACAAAGTCGTTGACCAACCGGTGGTAGCCGAAGAACGTGCCGCGCTCCGTGAGCATGATTTGCCGGGGGCCGCCCTCGTTGAGTTTCTCAAGCACATGCCGCATTTCCCCCGGCGAAATGAACTGGCCCTTCTTTACGTTCACCGGCTTTCCCGTGGCCGCACAAGCCATCAGTAGATCGGTCTGGCGGCACAAGAACGCTGGCACCTGAAGCAGATCGACCGCCTCGGCAACCTTCTCGGCCTGGCGCGGCTCGTGAACATCGGTGGTTACCGGAACGTCAAGCCGGCCGCGCAACCGGGCGAGCTCTTGTAACCCGGTCTCCAGTCCCGGGCCGCGCGGCGAAAGAATGCTGGATCGATTCGCTTTGTCGAAGCTCGCTTTGAAGACGAACCCTAACCCATGCTCCGCACACATATCCCGCAACGTGAATCCGATCTGCTCGTTGATCTGCGGCTGCTCCAGCACGCACGGCCCGGCGATAAGAAGCAGCGGGTGGCCTTGGCCGGCGGTGACGGGGCCGATGGTACACGTCGCGGGCATGCATACAGCCTACGCTGCGGTTGACCAACGCGGCGGCTGCGCCGGCTCACCCCAAAAGCGCATGGACCGCCAACGACTGACCGATAGAGGCTCAGCAGTGGTTTTCGGTGAAACCGCCACGCGGGAATGCCGAAAGTGTAAGTGTGTGTCGGTATTGCACTTAAATCGACACACCCGCCGGAGATCCTCATGGCCCACATGCCACGAGAGCCCGAAGCATTTGGCGAGCACGTGGCCAGGATTCTCAAACGCCACTACCCCGATCGGACCATCGAGCTGGTCGGCCCGCTGGATTTGATCCTCAGCGGCAAGCATCTTGGGCTGGAGAATCTCTACCGAATGGTTCTCCACGAGCCGGATCGTGGCGTGGAGATGGTGGAGAACTATCTCCAACGGCTCATCGAGGGTGATTCGCTCAGCTCTATGCCTCTGCCGTTGTCGGTGGCCAAGCCCAGGATTATGCCCCGCATCCAGCCGTTGACGATCTTCGAGCACCTAGACCAGGAGCAGGTTGCCCATGTGCCGTTCGTCAACGACACGGTGGTCGTCTTCGTGCTCGACATGCCGCAGATGACCGTGAGCATCACGGTGGAGCAGATGCTGCGATGGGGTTTGCAGGTCGATGATCTGGATACGATTTCTCGGGAGAACCTCGACAGCTATGCGCCTGACTTGCAGATCCAGTTGGTGGATTCTTCGGAAGGCGGTCGGGCCGCGATCGTCTCGCAGCAGGATGGCTATGACGCGGCTCGCCTGCTGCTGGCTTCACTGCACGACCGGCTGGCGCCGCAACTGCACGGCGATTTCTACGCGGCGGCCCCGGCACGCGATATGTTCCTCGCCATGACCTGCGATCCCGACGAGTTCGTCGAGCGCCTGCGCCATCGCGTGGAGCATGAATTCAAGCGCCTGCCCTATCCCATCACCGATGAGCTATTCGTCGTCACCCGCGACGGCGTCGCCGGCACCAAGGCGGCGTAAGAAGAAAGGGTTGAGGCTTGGGCTTCGTGGGACGGTTCCACGGGTAGGCTCGGCCGGCCGAAAGACGGTGCTTGCGGCTACGATGACGTCGTGAAGATCCTGCTGATCGACAACTACGACTCGTTCACCTACAACCTCCTGCAGCGGATCGGCGAGCTTGATCCGTCGATTGATCTGCACGTGGTGCGCAACGACAAGATCACCGTCGAGCAGGCCGAGGCGCTTGGGCCTTCGCATCTGCTGCTTTCGCCCGGGCCGTGTACGCCCAGGGAGACCGGGGTGTGCCCGGACTTGATCAAACATTTTCGGGGAGGGATTCCGATTCTGGGTGTGTGCCTGGGTCATCAAGCCATTGCCGATGTGCACGCGATGACGGTGCGGCGCCACTCTGTGCTGATGCACGGCAAGACCTCACAGATTCACCACGATGGTCGCGGCCTCTACGAAGGCCTGCCAAACCCCTTGGTCGCGACACGGTATCATTCGTTGATCGTTGATCGGGACACGATCGGCGATGACTTTGAGGTCAGCGCGTGGACCGAAGAAAATGAGGTGATGGGTTTACGCTGGGTTGGGGGAGCGGCGGGCGAGGCCCCGATGGATGGCGTGCAATTTCATCCGGAGAGTTTCCTGACCACTGACGGGCCGGCGCTGCTGGCGAACTATCTTGGGCTGCCCAGGCCGCAGCGGGTGTCACTCGGAGGATTGTCGTGACGACAAATGTCCAAACCGATGCAATTGCTCGTGGCGTCGTACTCGAGCGTGGCGATGGACTGCTAGTGCTGGCGGTCGCGGGCACCGAATACAGAATGCATCTGGTTGCGAGGACTCCTGCGGATGGGGTTCTCACGCCCGTCGGCAAGCGGATCAAGGGCATCATTGAGGCCGAAGCCCTTCGCATACACACCGCCCAGGCAGGCGGGCGGTTCGTCGAGCCGATGTGGGGCGCGCCGCGCATCGTCCAGGGCACGGTCCTGGCCGTTGATGAGCAGGCCCCCCGTGTGCTCCTTGACGTGTCGGTCCCCATGTGGGTGACCGTTGATGACCGACAGAGCGCTTCGGACTTCCAGGCAGGCCAGATGGTGAATTGCTACGTCCAAAGCGGTGCGACCTTCACGCCGATTGAGAAATAACGACCGATGAGGCCCACGGACTCGAGTCCGTAGGCCTCTGATGGAGCGCGACTTGTGACCAAAGTAACAGCGCAATACCAACGCCCCCTGATCATCAGCCGCGACACGCAGCGATGCGGCGGTGATCGGGCTGCCCGCACGCCGCCGGGACAGACGATCACCCGCAAGTGGCCGGTGTTGCACTTCGGTTCGGCGCCGCATATTGATCGTGATGCCTGGGAGCTGCGCGTGTGGGGCCTATGTGAGAACCCCTATACACTCAGCTTCGACGAGTTCATGCAGCTTCCTCAAGTCGATGTGAAGTGCGATATTCATTGTGTCACCCATTGGTCGCGGCTCGACAACATCTTCACCGGCGTGCAGACCAAGACGCTCATTGCCCTGGCCAAACCCAAACCCGAAGCGAGTTTCGTCTTGCAGCACGCCGCATCCGAGCCGGGCGAGGACTTTACCGTCAACGTGCCGCTCGAAGAATTCACGCAGGACGATTGCATCCTGGCTTACCTGCACGATGGCAACGAGCTTGCGGCTGACCACGGCTACCCCGTGCGGGGAATCGTGCCTCGGCTCTACTTCTGGAAAGGCGCGAAGTGGATCACCGGTATTGAGCTTCGCGACACCGACGCCCCCGGATTCTGGGAGCAAAACGGCTACCACATGCACGGCGACCCGTGGGCGGAAGAGCGCTTCGGCTGGTAGGGGCGTTGCCGGCTGTCAGCGATCAGCCTTCAGCTTCCTTCCGGGAAGCCGGGTCTGACGAGTCCGCCGCGGCGGACGAGGAAGACCCGGGTCCGATCCAAGCCCGGCGCGGGCTCCACCCCGCCCGGGCGGCACAATCGACCCATTCGCCGAATCTTTCCCCTGCGATCCTTTCGCTGGAGATCGATGCTACTTGCCCCAGGTGTACTTGATCGGATTCGCAGCGCCAGGTTTCCGGTATTCGTCCGGCACACGCTTCCCAACATAGAGGCTCTTGATGTCGTCGGGTGCCTCCTTCCCAACGAAACCAAGACGGCCGGGCACGCCGTCCCCCTCCGCGCGACCTGGGAAGTTTGCCGCCGTCGCCTCCAGCCAATCGTCTGCGACAAAGGCACCAACGATCAGGCCCTGCATGGTGGCGAGGATGACCTCAGCTTCCTTCGCCCGCGACTTGCTGATCTTCCACGCGTAACGAGTTGCATCGTATAAGGATCGCTCGGTTGCGCTTCTGTTGACGCTGATCAGCAAGGCCTTGTGTCGGAACACTGCTGGCTCGGCAGAGTAGCGCCGAATGATCTCCTCGGCGTGCATGACCCCGTAGTCGCTGCCGCCCGTTCCGTCAGCGAGGTTGGCGAGCCCGGGATACGCATCAATAAGTGCGGCCTCCACCTCTAAGGCAGTCGTCTTGTCCATCCCGTGGCGGTGAATGACATGCGCGACCTCGAATCCCGCAACGCGGATCTCGTGGATCCGCTTGATCTTGTTGTCCAGATCATCGCCTTCCTCCAAGTGCTGCTCAGCGCGGATGTGAGAAAATACGCGATTGCCCTTACCCTTCCCAACATAGAAGGTCTCACCATTTCGCGGGTCGATGAGCCTGTAGACGTAAGTCTTGAGCTCGCTGGCCACGCCTGCCGGAAAGGAGTCACTCTGTGCTTGCTTCATCAGAATCCGATGCGTCTGGTGTCGGCCAAACAGTTGATTGAACAGTTCAGTCTAGTGGGGCCAATGCAATGCTGAACGGAAAGAGTAACTTATGTGCCGCCCGTTGAAGGGGGCCGGCCGGCTCCATGGCCCTTGTGTTAGAAGAATCCCCGGGCGAAGTCCGGGGCTATGGGAGTTGGTTGAGCGCACCGGCCCGCCTTTAGCCCCGGCCTCCGGCCGGGGGCTCGTTTGATGAGCAGCGCGCCAGCCGCCACAACCCCCGCGGGCTAAGTCCGGGGCTATCGGCAGGAGGCTGATCGCTGAAAGCTAACAGCTCGTCAATACACCTTTCGGCGACGGGCGGGCGGGATGTCGAGCTGCTGGCGGTATTTGACGATGGTTCGGCGGGCGATGTCGATGCCTTGCTCCTTCAGCGATTTCGCCAGAGCCGCGTCCGAAAGCGGATTGGATTTGTCCTCAGCGTCGACGATCTCTTTGAGCTTGGCCTTGATCGCTTCCCAACTGATGTTCTGTCCGGAATCAGTCTCGGTGCCGCCGGAGAAAAATCGACGCAGGGTGACAAGACCTCGCGGCGTTTGTAGCCACTTGTCGGCCACGGCGCGACTGACCGTCCCCACGTGGATGCCTAGCTGATCGGCGACCTTGATCATGGGCAGGGGCTTGAGGGACTGTGGGCCGTCGTCGAAATACTCGCGCTGGCTCGCCAACACGACATTGACCACCCGCAGCATGGTGTTCTTGCGCTGCCCGATGGAGTCGATCAGCCAGCGGGCATTGCGCACGTTGTTGCCGATGAACTCCCGCGTGGCCTTGTCGAGCGAGCGGTCCTTGGCCATCTTCTCGTATTCCTTTGAGATGCCCAGGGTCGGTAGCACTCCGTCGCGCAGCGACGCGACGTACACGTCGGCCTCCTCGTCGTATTCGACGATCACATCCGGGATGATCGGTGGAACCTCTACGTCAACCAGATCGCGGCCGGGGCTGATGCTCAGCTTTCGCATCAGCCCCATCGCATCGTGAATCTGCTGAAGCGACAGGCCGGTCTCCTGGGCGATCTTCGGCAGTCGATTTTGCAGGAGGTCGTCGTAGCTCTGCTCGATGAGCCGCCGCACGTCGGACCAGCGCGGGTCATGGTCGGGCTCGCTCTGGAATCGATCGATCTGAAGAAGGATGCACTCGCGACGGCTACGGGCGCCGACCCCGGCGGGATCCAAGCGCTGCTGGATCTCTTGCAACGCCTGCTCAAGCCGGTCGATTGACAGATCCAGGCCGGGAACGTTTCGATTCTGCTCGAGGATCGTCTCGAGGTCCGCCCCGAGCAGGCCGTCGTCGTCGATGTAGGAGATCAGCAGTTTGCCGGCATTGATGGTGGCGGGATCGATCTCGGCGAACGACCACTGCTGAAGAAGCTGCTCATTGAGGCTCTGGCCGCGCGCGGCGATGTTGGCCAGGGCGTCCATCTTCCGATCGCGCTCTCCCGCCATTCGGTAGCGCGAATAGCTTTGTGTTGACTCCTGCCCGGCAAATACTTCCGGATTCGCGGCTTCGTGCTCGCTGAGCCGTTGCCAGTCGTCCGACGCATCCGGTGTGCTGTCGCCCACGTCCAGCTCTTTTTCCTCCAGCGGCTTGTCCTGAAGATCGTCCTGCTCATCGGACTCTTCATTCGGCTCGACAATCTCAAGGGCAATGTTGGACTCCAGCTCCTGGTCCACGCGCTCCTGCAGAGCCAACATCGGCATCTGCAGCACCTCCATCGACTGGATCATTCTCGGCGCCAGCTTCATCTGCTGGCTCATCCGCATGTGTTGGCCGAGTTCGAAACGCATGGGTGGAGAAGGGGTTAGGGGTCAGGGATTAGGAGTCAGGGATTAGGGGTTAGGGAATGGAGGCTCAAGTTGCGGCGTGGGTTCCTGTCATGTGCCACCTTCCTCCATATGGTATCGGATGCGAACACATCCACGACTCAATGCAATTCATCGAGTTCTGCGATAAGCGGCGCCGCTACGAGTTCAACTGCATCCGGCTGGGCCGCCAAGGCAAGCGGGGCGACATCAGCTGTCCCGGACCATCTCCTGGCGTCCCTGAATTGCATCGGCAAGCACCGCCTTGCTTGCATATTCAAGCTGGGAGCCTGCAGGCAGACCACGGGCCAATCGAGTCACTTTGACGCCGCGGTCGGCCAGTTGATCGGCCAGATACAAGGCCGTAGTGTCGCCCTCAAGGTTGGGATTCAGCCCCAGGATAATCTCATGGATGGGTGCTGCTTGGCTGTTTCGCTGGGGGCGATCAACGCGGTCCAGCAACAGCTGCACGGCCAAATGCTGCGGCTCCACGCCGCCCAGCGGGTCGAGCCGTCCCATCAATACATGATAGACCCCACGGTACGTCCCCGCCTGCTCAAGGCCGATGACGTCCTGAGGCTGTTCAACCACCAGCACCTTCGAGGCGTCGCGACTCGCATCGGAGCAGATTCGACACGTCTCCCGATCCGTGAGGTTATTGCAGATTGAGCAGTGCCGGACGTTTTGTTTGACGTCCGCGATCGCCTCGCTCAGCAGCAGCGCGTCGTTGGACTTCGCCTTGAGGAGGTGAAAGGCCATGCGCTCGGCGGTGCGCCGCCCGATTCCGGGCAGCTTTGCGAACTCCTGGATCAATCGCTCAACCGGCTCGGGATGGGCGATGCCGGGAGAAGGCTTGTGGGTTGATGCTTCAGGCTTGGGGTCGCTCATCTGTGATCGCTGAACAGGGCTTATGAGATCAGCCCGCTGAGGCCGCCGGGTGGTAGCGGCAGCCCCATCTCGCCCGCGGCCGCGGCCATCTCCCGCTCGGCCAGTTCACGAGCTTTTCCCAGGGCGGCGTTGATCGCGCCCACGATCAAGTCCTCGGCGACGACCCGATCGTCGGGATTGCGTGGATCGACCAGGCCGATGATGAGCGATTGATCGACGTTGATCGAGACCACACGAAGCAAGCCGTTAGCGGTCACCTGCACCGCCCCGCCGCCGGTCTCGGCACTCACCGTCATCTCGCCGAGCCGCATCTTGATCTCGTCCATCTTGGCCTTGAGCTTGGGCAGGTCTTTCATCAGTCCCGCCAGACCGGCCATGCCTTTGAGATTTTCAAACATCAGGCGCACTCTCCGCTGCGTTGTCTTGGCGGGCCGTGGGCTCCGAGGAATCTTGAACATCGACGATCGTTGCGTCGAAGATCTCCATAGCCGTTCTGACCATCGGCAATTGCCGGGCCTGGTCGATTCTTGCAGCCTTGGTCCTCGGTGTTTCCGCCGCCTGGGCCCTTGTCGTATCGAGCTCGATCTGAACGCTCCGACCCGTGGCCTGCCGAACCAGGTTTGCCAGGGCATCGGTCTGAGTCACCAGCCAGCGAGCGAGCCCTGCATCATCGGTATCGACCGCCAATCGCAATGTCCGACCGTCAAATGATTGGTAGGCCAGTCGCTCGATCTTGGCGCTTTCGCCGGGCGAATCGGAGACGCCGGCCTGCACCTTCGCCCAGATCCGTCGCCCATCGAGTGTGGCGTCGCCGCCGGCGACCGGCTTGGTCTCGATGACAGCCGTTGCGTCACCGTGAGGCGCCTGCTTCGGCGAAGATGGGGGCGCGGTGATCACCGGCTCTTTTTTTTTTCGCCCCTCGCCCACGGCAGCCGGTGGACCGCCCGGACCTCTTTCGAGCAGAGCGGCAATGTCAGCCAGATGCTCGCTCATACACAGGCGAACAATGGCGGCATCAAACAGCGCAGCGGCAGCGGCGGATCCCCGAGTATGGCGAGCGACCGAATCGCACAGGGCGATCATGTGAACCAGACCGGCCGGATCAAACTTTCGAGCCTGCCCAGCGGCCACCTGCCGCCCTTCCGCGGAGAGCTCAACCAACTCACTATCCGCGCCGCAGGCCAAGATAATCATCAGATTTCGAAGATACTCAATCAACATCTCCAGAGCTTGATCAACCGTGGCGCCGCGGGCCAATAGCGCGGCGCCGGCGTGCAGTGCGGCGTTCGGATCGCTCTGGGCCACCGCGTCAACCAAGGTCGCAAGCTGCGCATGGTCAGGCAGCCCCAGCATCTGCTCAAGCAGATCGGCGGTGAGCGTCTTCTCGCCAGCGGCCAGAAGCCGATCGAGCAGGCTCAGGGCATCGCGCATCGACCCCCGCCCCAAACGCGCGATCTGAGCGACAACCTCCTCCTGGGCCTCAACCTTCTCCTCGTTGAGAATCCTGCGAAGTTGGCCGCTGATCTGGGCGGTTGAAATCAAGCGGAAGTCGAACCGTTGGCATCGGCTTTGGATGGTCGCGGGGATCTTGTGTGGTTCCGTGGTGCAGAGGATGAACTTCACATGCGATGGCGGCTCCTCCATGGTCTTGAGCAGCACATTGAACGCCGGAGTCGTCAGCATGTGGACTTCATCGATGATATAGATCTTGTAGCGGCACCGGGCTGGGGACAGGCCGGCGGCGGCAATGAGGTCCTTGGCCTCGTTGATGCCGCGATTGGAGGCGCCGTCGATCTCGATCACATCCAGATCGTCGCCACGGAGGATCGCCTCGGCGATCTCGTCGGCCTGTTGCAGGTCATCCGTGACATTGAGTGCTTTGGCCAGTATGCGGGCCATGGAGGTCTTGCCGACCCCGCGTGTCCCGCAGAACAAGTAGGCATGGGCGCAGCGCCCGGACTCGACGGCGTTGCGAAGGGTCTGCGCGATCGGATCTTGCCCGATGAGCTCGTCAAAGTCTCTCGAACGATATCGCCGGGCCAGGACCGTGTAGCCGGCCGAAGATTTGAGATTTGAGGCTTGAGGCTTGGGGTGAGCGGTAGACTTGCTGCTCGTTTCGGTCTTGGTTGATTGATCCCGACTCATCGCACATCCCTTTGGGCCGGAAGCTCAAGCGCGGCACCCCTGCCTCAAGCATTCTTCGCCGGTGGCGGAGAGGACGGCCAGGACACCGCAGGCTCGGACGACACCGCTTATGGCTGCTGCGATCAAGCCCTGACCAGGTTCACAGGCCACCCGTCTCACGGGCCCGGCCGTCTCCTTCGCCACCGCACACAGAGGCATCGTAGCGGCTGTGGCGGCTATGGTACACTTCTGCTGATGCCCCAGCAGCCTTCTCCATCCGGTGCCGATGCCGCGGCGGTAACTCGCGGGGAACATCAAAGTTACGAGCCGCCGGCGATCTTCGCCAAGAAGCAACTTCGATCCGAGAAACTGCTGCTGTTGGTGGCTCGCCTGCTGTTCCTGGTCTTGCTGGTGACAGTGACTGTTCTTACGATCGCAAGCGCCAAGGGGGAGCTTCCGGAAGAGTTCGATCTCACCACCGTCGCCGGGCTGTTCCTGGCGTCGATGGCTGTGGGCGTGATCGTGTTGGTGGTTGACGCGATGACGCCCAACAAGCGACTCACTTCGGTGGTCGGCGTGTACCTCGGCATATGCGTGGGGCTGATCGGGGCGCTGGCCATTGGGGCATTGATCGATGTCGTCGCTGAGGCGTGGGACATCAAGCAGCCGGGGCAGCCGCCAACAAGAATGGAGATCTATCTCGGCCTGGGCAAGGTCATCATCGCCATCGTGCTGTGCTATCTGGCGGTGTCGGTCGTGTTGACCACCAAGGATGATTTTCGCCTGGTCATCCCCTATGTCGAGTTCGCCAAGCAGGTTCGTGGAGTGCGACCGCTGCTCGTCGACAGCTCTGTTCTGATCGACGGACGGATCGAGGCGCTGGCTCGGACCGGGTTTCTCGTGGCGCCGCTGGTCGTACCGCAGTTTGTCGTGGATGAGCTTCAGATGCTTGCCGATTCTTCTGACAAGCTCAAGCGGGGCCGTGGTCGGCGCGGGCTCACCATCGTCAGCAATCTCCAGGAGATCCCCGCTATTGATCTCTCCATCGACACCACCGAGGTGGAGGGTCGATCAGTCGATCACATGCTGCTTCAGATGGCGGGCGATCAAAAGATGCGGGTCCTGACGACCGACTACAACCTGAACAAAGTGGCGCAGATCAAGGGCGTGGGGGTCTTGAATCTCAACGAGCTGGCGAACGCAATCAAACCGCAGGTGATCCCGGGCGAGCCGCTGACGGTCGAGATCGTCAAACGTGGAGAATCGGCTCAGCAGGGGGTTGGATACCTGGCTGATGGAACAATGGTCGTCGTGGAAGACGCGGCCAACCGCATCGGCGCCGAGGTCTCGCTCATCGTGACGAACTCGTTGCAGACCAGTGCCGGGCGGATGATCTTCGGTCGTCTTGCTGAAGGTGCCGATCACCAACGCGCGAGCTTCACGCACCGGACGGCCGGCGCCGCCACCGACCAACCGCACACCGCCACCAGACCGACCCAGGACTGTTGACGCGGGTTGATGCGCCGCGGACGGGGATCCGCGTCGGCGGACGGCTCGCTGAACCGGACACACCCCAATCAACGCACACGGCGCCGCACCGCAACCCTCACACCCCAAGCCTCAAGCCTCAAGCCTTCCCCTCACTCCCATTCGACCGTACCGGGCGGCTTGGGTAAGGTTGGGTCGTTCACACCGCGCCGATTCGCACATCAGGTAAGCCTTTGAGCTTGAGCAACTGGTTGCGGCCAACAGTCACGACCGTGCTGCGGCGAGGACTGCTGAAAAACTCTACTTCGTAAGCCTCAGCCCCACTGTGGACATAAACCACTGCACCCGTCTGACCCGCGATAAGGTTCTCCTGAGGCAGGTCTGAGAGAAGCGCGACCACATCCATCTCATTCAACAACTCATTCGCCATGACTCACTCGATGTATGCAGTGACCAGATAAGGAGTGTCGGACTTGATCGGTACGATCCATACGCTCACAACAGCCTCGTCGCCGCCCGGCATCAACACGGGCGTTACTCCCATTCGATCGTGGCGGGCGGCTTGGAGGAGATGTCGTACACCACGCGATTGACGCCGGGCACTTCGTTGATTAACCGATTGCTGATGCCGGCCAGAACGTCGTAAGGAATCCGGGCCCAGTCCGCGGTCATAAAGTCCTGCGTATCCACGGCACGGATCGCCACTACCGATTCATACGACCGCTCATCACCCATCACCCCGACCGATTGAATTGGCAGGAGCACCGCGAAAACCTGATCGATACTGCGGTACAGATTGTTGGCGATGATTTCTTCCAGGAGAATCTCATCGCACTCCCGCAGCAGATCGAGACGTTGGGGCGTCACTTCGCCAAGGATCCGCACCGCGAGGCCGGGGCCTGGAAAGGGGTGACGCCAGACGATGTGAGCGGGCAAACCAAGCACTTCGCCGAGCTGCCGCACTTCATCCTTGAACAGGTTTCGCAGTGGCTCAATGAGCTCGAAGCTCAGGTCGTCCGGCAGCCCGCCGACGTTGTGGTGCACCTTGATATTGGCGGACGCTCCTGCCAAGCCGTGCCCAGACTCAATGACATCCGGATAGAGGGTCCCCTGAGCGAGGAAGATCACATCGCCTTGGATCTCGGTCGCAGCGCGTTCGAAGACCTCGATGAAGCGGTGGCCGATCTTTGTGCGTTTCTCCTGCGGATCGGTCACGCCCCGCAGATCGGCAAGAAATTCAGCCGAGGCGTCCACGACACGCAGTTCGGTCTGGAAGTGGTCGCGGAACGCGGCCTCAACGAGCTGCCGCTCGCTCTTGCGCAGGAGGCCGGTGTCTACAAAGATGCAGCTGAGCCGAGGACCGATCGCCCGGTCCAGCAGCGCTGCCACAACCGATGAATCGACCCCACCGCTGAGCCCGCAGATCACCTGGGCCTCTCCGACACGCTCGCGAATGCGTTGGCATTCGGTTGCCATGAAGTCAGCCATCCGCCAGGTGCCGCAGCACTTGCAGATCTTGTAGAGGAAGTTTCGCAAGAGCTCGACGCCGTGCGGTGTATGGGTGACCTCGGGATGGAACTGCACGCCGTAGAACGGGCTGGTCTTGTGGCGAGCGGCGGCGTAGGGACAGGTGGATGTGCTGGCCAAGCTGTCGAATCGGTCCGCCAGATCGGTCACCTGATCGCCGTGACTCATCCAGACGGTTGTGTTGGAAGGGATGTCGGCGAGGAGGTCACTGCGATCGTGAATGGTGAGCCGGGCCCGGCCGAACTCGCGTGCGGCGGTCGGGCCCACATCGCAGCCGAGAATCTGACATCCAAGCTGCATCCCGTAACAGATCCCAAGAATCGGGACCCCCAGGTCGAAGAGGCGCTCGTCGCACCGGGCCGCGCCGGGCTGGGTTACGCTGGCCGGCCCGCCGGAAAAGATGAGGCCCTTGGGCTTGAGCCGGCGAATCTGTTCGATCGGCGTCTGCGGGGCGAGCAGGAGGCTGAACGCCCCAGCTTCCCGAACGCGTCGGGCGATGAGCTGGGCATACTGGCTGCCAAAATCGAGAATGCCAATGACATCAACGTGCGGAGGAGGCTCCACAGCGGCCAGTGTAGATCGAGCCATGAAAAACGGTCCAGAGGCAGAAGCGGGCAGTCTAGCTCCGCCTAAGGAGTGAGTCTAGGGGGCATTGGTTCAGCAGGGGTCGATGCTTTGCCCGCAAGCGGATGCCATCGTATGCTTTGACCGATGTTGACCAGACGAGCGATTGTCTGCGGTGCCGCCCTTCTTGGGGGCTCGTGCGGCCCGTCGGCGACGGAGGCACGTTTCGATTCTGCAAACCCTGCGGCGAGGCTGTACGCCATCGAGAGGGCGGCCCGGACTGGTGACATCACGGCCACAGCGAATATCGTGGAGCAACTGGACTCCGACGACCCGGCGGTGCGGCTCCTGGCGATCGCGGCGCTGGAGCGGCTCACGGGCGAGACCTACGGCTATCTCCATTACGATCCGCCCCACATGCGCCGCCCAGCGATTCGGCGTTGGGTCGAGGCGGTGCAGTCGGGTACGCTGCCACAGACGACCCCCACGACCACCAAAGCAGTGGGAAACGATGGGTGACCCATCCACTGAACCCGAGGTTCGGCTGGAAATGTTCAGCCAGCCGAAGTTTCTAGCCGCGGCCCGCGCGCTGGTTGGAAGCGTGGCTCAGCGCCTGGGGTTCAATGAGATACAGTGCGGACAGATCAGCCTCGCCGTTGACGAGGCGCTGTGCAACGTGATCACCCACGGATATGATCGCCGCTGCGACGGACGGATCTGGATCAAGCTCTGGCCACTCGTCGCCGACATGCCGGGGCTCAAGATTGTCATTGAGGACCTCGCCCAGCAGGTTGATCCGGCCACGATTCGGCCACGCGACCTCAACGAGGTTCGCCCCGGCGGTCTCGGCGTGCACATCATGCGCGAGATCATGGACGAGGTCACCTACGAGCGGCGCAGCGGCGGGGGGATGCGACTCACGATGATCAAGCGCCTCCGTCCTGTCCAGACCGCTAAGAGTCCTGCTCCCCCAACATCAGGTCAAAGCGAGTTGAACCATGAGTGACGCCCAAGAACTCGAGATCCAGACCGAGTCGATCGATGATGGGGTGATTCTGCGCCCTCTCGGCGAGATCGACCTGAACTGCGCCGCTGTGCTTCGGGAAGGGCTCCGCCAGGCCCAGGATGGCCAGCCGGGCCGAGTGGTGGTCGATCTCGGGGGCGTTCCCTATATGGACAGCTCGGGCGTCGCCACGCTGGTGGAGGCGATGCAGGTCGCTCGCCGCACCAGTACCAAGCTCATTCTCTGCGCAATGCAAGACAAGGTTCGCTCGATTTTCGAGATCGCTCGACTGGATATCGTTTTCAGCATCGTCGAGACTGCTGAGGAAGCCGTCTCGCAGTAGCGAGGTCAGGCATCTGTTTCACCTCGGCTAGCGACGAGGATATGTAGACCGTGCCTCCAGCGGCTGAACCATCCAAACGCTCAGTCTTGATCCGCAGCATGGACCGTTGGGGCGGACTGTGGATCGGCACGTTTGAGCTGCTTGGCGGCGTGTGGTACCTCATCCACGACGTGGGCGTGTGGGTCATGCGCGCCTTGCTGCGGCGGGGCGTCCGTTTCGGCCGAGCCGCCATGGTGACTCAGTTGGTCCGCGTCGGCGTGCGGGCGACGGGGATTGTGACGCTCGTCTGCGGCTGCGTCGGGTTCATCCTTGCCCTGCAAATGGAGCCGGCCCTGGCGGACTTTGGCCAGACGGACAAGGTCGCCAACATCATCGGCGTGGCCATCCTTCGGGAGCTCGGTCCGCTGATCGCAGCCATCGTCCTCACCGGATTTGCCGGGGCGTCGATCGCCGCCGAGCTCGGAACGATGGTTGTCGGTGAGGAAATCGAAGCCCTCGAAGCCCACGCGCTGAACCCCATCCGCTTCCTGGTGGTCCCGCGGGTGCTGGCGACGACGATCGCGCTGGTCGGGCTGACGGTCATCGGTGATCTGGCCGCGGTCTTCTCCGGGGGACTCATGAGCGTGCTGTTCCTCGACGTGCCGTACGAGCTGTACAAGACGAACACGTTGAACCAACTTATTGTGGGCGACTTCCTGACCGGATTGATCAAGGCTGGCGTGTTCGGGCTGATCCTCAGTTCATTTGCGTGCTACCACGGCCTGAGCGTCACGGGGGGGGCCGCGGGAGTCGGGCGGGCAACGACCAGCACCGTGGTGCAGTCAGTGGTGGCGATCATCATCGCCGATCTCATGTTCACCACGATCTTCTTCAAGATCGGATGGAACTGAACGGCAGAGCCCCCGGGGTGGGCACCGAGGCTAAACGTGAAGCCGCCGCGGCCACGCGGCGCGGATCGGATCCTTACTGGGTCCCAGGCGCCTGGAACAGATAGTACGTCCCTACAAATCCGTCCGGGTCGGATTGCACCTGCCAGGCCATCGGCCCGAGATACCGCTTCAGAATCTCAGTATCGAAATGGCGCCACGGCGGGGGCGGCTTGGCTGCGAGTTCATCTTCCATCTCCTTGGCATACTCCGGGCTCCAGAGCTTCATCTGCTCAATCATTTGGCGTTGGACCATCAAGTCGAGGTCTTTGAGGAACTCGATGTAGTCCACAGTATTGGCAAGCCCCCATGAGACGACCCCTTCCGCGGGCAGGGCACGGACGGCCTGCTGAAAGGCTGGATCGTCACCAAGGCTGGGCATGCCGGCCTGCCCGGTGGCGCGCAGCGCGTCCTCCACGAGGCTTGTGGTTCCGATCATGAGGTAGCCACCGCCGAATCCGATCGAGAACCCATCACCCCCGGCGCCGCCCATCATTGGCCCCCCCATCATCATCATCGGGTTCGCAGCCATGGAATATATCCGCCGGCCAAGGAAGTCTCGCGGCTCCAAACCCAACTGCCCAGCATGTTCGGCGAGCACTTGCTCGATCAGGTCGGGCTTGGTGCACTCGATCGCGTAGAGCGATTTCATGCTCGACAGATCAATCGGCCGAGAGAGCGTTACAGTGCTATGAATCTGCGGCCCCAGCGCGGCCAACACATTCTCGATGGTCGTGCCATACTCAACCAGCACCTGATCAATCGTTGCCTGCAGCATCGGATTCATCCGGCCGATACTACGGACGAACTCCATCACCCCGTCGAACTCGAAATTCGTGCTGGTGTAGCCGAGGGCCTCGGGTCCGACAAATGGCGGCAAGTCGCGCCGGGGCGCCTCCGTGTCCATCAGCGCCGTCAGGCCGGCCTTGCCGTTGGGCATGTATACTGCAAACGTCTCCTCGAACATCGCCGCTGGGCTATCAAGGCGAACGCCGCACCCCAGAGCTCTGATGTCACCGATGATCACCTGAATCATGCTTTGGAACATCTGGGCCATCATCGGCTCGGCACCGCCCACCACCCGGGCGATGTCCCGTGTCAGCAGCACCGCATAGGCATCGACCTCGCCCAGTCGATCCACCACCGCCTGATAGTCCTCGTGCTTCTCAAGTCCAGCCCGATCATCACCATCAATGGCTTCAAGGGCGTCACTGAGCGTATCGAGATCGGTGCACACGATGAATCGGGTGCCATCGCGCACATAATGCAGAGCCGAGACCATCTCGAACACGTCCGTCGGATCGGGTGCGGACATCATCGGGCCCGGTTGGTCCATCTCGGTTTCCTCGGCCTCGAAGATGCTCTCGACGTCCATGTCGGAAAGGTCGAACGAATAGACAGTCCTGCCGAGAATCTCCTTCTCCTCGTACTCCAGATCCATTTCCTCTTCAGCCTTCGCGATCACAGCGTCGATGAGCTTGCCGGTCTTGTCAGCGTCGGCGCCGAAATCAGCGAGGAACAGAAACCCCGGCACTGTCGCATCAAGGTCCTCCTGCATCACCGGGAAGACGGCTATGCCGACCGTGCCCTGCGGCGGAACCAGTGAACCTTCCTCGACTCCCAGCTCCTCCAACAGTTCGCCGAGCTTCTGGGTGCACTTTTCGACCGCTTCGGCACGAAGCGCCTTGACCTGATCAGACTCCCACAGCGCCCACAGCTGCGTGCGCTTGAGCCGTTCCAGGGAATCCTGGACATTCTTCACACTGGCTACAAAGACGCTGTCGTTGGGAGCCAGATCGTCAATCGTGGGCCCTGCAAATATGACAACCGGGCCGAGAACGATCGACAGCAGGCAGATGATCACCTTCCTAAACATGGCAGTATCCTCTTTCAATCAGCGGTTCCTAAACCAGTTTGACGCCGGCGGCACACACACCCGCGGCCAAGGCAGCGGATCATGGGATCATTCCGAACGGTTCGAACGATCTTTCAGCGCCGGTGCAACGCTGAAGTTCTTGCGCCCAGGGGGCTCGTGATAATGGTGCCCGGAGTTGGGGTTCTCCTTGTCGTAGGCGAAGGCTTCACGGTTGCGAAGAAAGTCCTTCACGTATCGGGCGGGGACGGCGAAGTTTAGGCCCTCGAAGAACATTGCGCCCATGTTGATGATGCCCACAACCTCGCCGCGGGTATTGAACAGCGGGCCGCCCGAGTTGCCGGGATTGACCGCCGCATCGGTCTGGATATACGTGAGCCCGTCGAAGCTCCGCTGGGTCGTGGAGATCACACCCTGGCTGAGCGTGCGCTCCAATCCCATGGGGTTGCCGATCGCGAACACGATCTGGCCGACCTCGATGCTCTCCTGGGCTTCAAGAAGAGCAAAGACAAACTTCCCCTGTTGGGGGTGCGTAATCTTGATCAAAGCCAGGTCGATGTGGTTGTTGACGGCGACGATCTCGATGTCTTGGACGACCATGCGCCGAAGGGTGGTGTCGGCCTGGGGAAGCCACACCGTCACTCGCAGGTTCGTCTCGCCCTGGATGACGTGAGCGTTGGTGATGGCGTGTCCGTCGGTGCTGATGATCACGCCGGAGCCCAGACCACGGGGGGTGGCGACCTTGATGACCGTGGGTCCCACCCGCTTGGCCTGCTCCTTGGGGCTTAGCTCAGTCAGCTCGCGGGCCGTGTGGAACAGCCAGTGTGCTTCGGTCTGCACCGGCGCGTCCGCCTCAGCCAGCTCGATCTCATCGATGTCCTGGAGCCTTATCGCCAGCACGTCGGAACCGAGGTCCAGCCACAACGTCCGGTCATTTCGCTTCAGGATCGTCCCTTGGAGCACCGCGCCGCTGGTGAGCTTGATTACATCGGCAGCGCTGGCGGTCCCGAGCAGGGCCGCGACCAGAACCGCAGCAACAATGCTTCTGCCGTCGAGAAACCGAGTCATCTTCGTCGAAGCTCAAAAGAAGGCCACTGCCGCATGGAGCCAGTATACGATGGTGACGATGAACTCAGCAACATCCAGGGAGGTATCGGCCTGATCGGCCTCACGCTTGCGTCCCCGGGGCACCCAGGAGCAACCTCATGCCCATCGCTGTGACCCTTTGCGCCGGCGTCGGCCTGCTGCTGGCTTCCTTGGGGCCGACACAGAGTGACGACACTTCGCTGGCCGACTACTTCGGCTTCGCGGGACTGGAGATCGTCAAGATCGACCGCAGCGCAGGCCCGATGGCCGTGGCCGATCTGGACGGCGATGGCTTCCTCGACTTGATCGTGGTCAACAACCACTCCAGCCGAATCGAGGTGCATTTTCAGAAGCCGGGGGCCACCCCGGATGACGCTTTCGTCACTGTCAGCCGGGCCAATGAACTACCCGAGCATTGGCGGTTCAGGCGCCAGCTCATCTCCGTGAGCCATCGCGTTTCGGCCGTGGTCCCACACGATTTCGACGGCGATGGGTTGATGGATCTCATCTACGCCGGATCACCCCCCGAGCTGGTGTTCATGCGTCAGACACCGGCTGGCAAGTTCGCCATCGCCCGCAAGCATCATGTCAAGGACCTGGCGTCCAATCGAAACGGGCTGGCGGTGGCCGACGTCATCGGCGACGATCGACCGGAGCTTCTTTGTCTGGTTGATGGCGAGATCCACGTTTGGACGATCGATGGCGATAGCCTGGGCCGGCCGCTGAAGCTCGCAACGGGCGGCAAGATCATCGCCTTCCTGCTCGAGGACTACAACGGTGACGGACGGTTGGATATCGCCGGCGTCCTTCCCGACGACCCGGCTCCGATCCGGCTGTGGCTCGGCGGAGAAGATTCCGGGCGCGGCGTGCTGGGAGCCGAGCTTCGATTCGAGATGCCCGCGCTGCTCGAGGCGGAGGCGCTGCGCCTTACCGGGGATGATGCGGCCACCATCGTCGTCATCGAACGAGCGTCCAAGCGCATCGTTCTGTACGAGCTCGCGATCGAGCAGATCGAGCAGACCGGTGACCGCGACGCGGCGATGCTCGTGTACAGCTTCTCCGACGCGGGCAATCGCAAGCGGTCCACGGCTGTGGCCGATGTCGATGGCGACGGGCTCTTGGACCTCGTGGCCACGGACACTCAAGCCAACACGCTGGTCGTGTATCGCCAGGCCCCGGGCAAGGGCTTGCAGCCGGGCGAGTCATATCCGTGCTACGCAGAGCTTGAGTATCTCGTTGCGGGCAACGTGGACGATGACCCTTTCGCCGAGCTGTTCGTGCTCTCGGAGAAGGAGGGTGTCGTCGGCCGATGCGAGGTCGAGTCAACCGGCGTGCCATATCCTGTCCCGCTGACCGTACCCGGCGGCCATACACCGGTCGCGCTCAATCTGGTCGAGTTGGAGGATGGGCCGCACGTCGCCATCATCGCCAAGGACAGTCGCAACTATGCGATTACGCTCATCGACCTGGCCGGGGACAGCGAAACGATCCAACTGGGGTCGCTGAGCCGATCGCCCCAGACCATTCTGGCCCTGGACGCCGATCAAGATCAGCGGACCGACCTGCTGCTGTTCACGCGTGATAAACCGATGATGATGCTCCACGCCGAGGCCGACGGCTTCCAACTCACCGAGTCCAAAGATATGGGCCAGTTCGGCTTGGTGAAGGCCGCCAAGGCGGACAACACCGCGGTGTTTGACATTGACGCAGACGGCCATGCGGAGCTGCTCATTGCCGATCGCAACTATGTGCGGGCGGTGCGTTACGATCCGGACCCACCAGCGGGCATCAGTCCGGGTTGGCAGGTGGTGCAACAGATCAACGCCGACGACAGCTCTTCCAAGCTAGTGTCGCTGGCCGTGTTGGGCGATCGAATTGTCGCTGCCGACCAGAAGAATGATCGGCTGGTCGTCATGGCCCGCTTGCAAGACCAGCGATCCGGCTCGAGCAGAACATGGGGCGAAACCGAGTCGGTCACGGTCAAGGGTTTCTCGTTTCATTCCATTCATGCCGGCTCATTCTCGGGCGATGGTGAGGACAACCTCCTGGCGATCGGCAACGACGGGTTCGCGGTGATTCGGTTTCTGGGCGACCGCACGGTGCTGCGAGAGTTTGCGTCCTGGCGGACCGACCAGGAGCATCGCCGCCAACATGAGCTGGCGACCGGCGACATCAACGGCGACGGGTTTCGCGATCTCATCTCACTCGATGCCGGCGAACAGATGTGCGAGATCTTTACGTTTAGCGAGTCGCGACAGATGCTGTACGCGGTGGGCTTCCAGGTCTTTGAATCCAAGATTTTTTCCGGCGGCGAGCCGCGCGAGTACGAACCGAGCGAAGCCCTCGTTGCCGACGTCACGGGCGACGGAGCGGATGATCTGCTGCTGCTGGCCCACGATCGGGTGCTGATCTATCCGCAGATGACGCAAGAGGCCTCTCCGAGCGGCCAATAGCACATTGCCGCCAAGAACCGACTGCTCACTGGAGACAGCCGGTCAGGATCGGCCATTATTGGTTGACATCACACACCGGCCGCGTTGAGGCGGCCCTGGGTCAAGGAGCACGCCGATGGTCCGCAAACACCGTTGGGCACCAAACGTCATTGCCGCCGTGATTCTTCTCTTCTCGCCCTGCACAGTCGGGGCAGCCGCCGCGGGCGAAGGCCTGGCGGTGACCGTCTACTCCACCGCCGACCCGGCGAGCTTCGATCCCCAACAGTACATCTCCCAGCAGCGACAGGGCTACAACATGTACTACGCCAGGCAGGTGCCCGGATTCGGCGTGGTCAAGGAGGTTCGCACAGTCAATCTCAAAGCCGGCCTCAACGAACTGCGATTCACCGACGTGGCCCAATTCATCGATCCCACCACGGTGAGCTTTGTGGATCTCACTGACCCCCAGGGTACGCAGGTGCTCGAACAGAACTTCGAGTTCGACCTGATCAATACGCAGAAGCTCTACGAAAAGTACATCGACGGGGAGGTCGGCCTGGAAGTGACGCAGGACGGCGAGACCACAGTCGTAACGGGCAAGGTACTCGCCGTCAGCGGCGGGATGTTCATCCTCCAGACGCCGCAGGGACTGGAGTTCGTCCCGCAGGGAAGCGGTCGAATCAAATTACCCCCGCTGCCGCTGGAGGGGCTGGTGACCAAGCCCACGCTGGTGTGGAAGATAGATGCCGAGCAAGCCGGTGAGCGCGAGATCCGCACCACCTATCAGACCAACGGCATCACTTGGCGCGCCGACTACAACCTGATGCTGAACGCCGATGACAGCCAGGCCGACCTCGGCGCGTGGGTGACTGTGATGAACGTCTCCGGGAGGGCATACCAAAACGCCCGGCTCAAGCTCATCGCCGGCGACGTGCAGCGGGTTCAGCCAGAATATGGCTACCGGGGTTCCAGCCCGGGTCCAGGGAAGAGGGCCGGCCTGCCGCCGGGCTTCGAAGAAAGGTCGTTTTTCGAGTACCACCTGTACACGCTGCCGCGCCGCACCGACATCCTGTCTAACACCACCCAGCAGATCACGCTGTTTCCGACCGCCCGCGACGTGAGCGTCGAGAAAGTGTTGGTGTACTACGGCCTGTCAGCCGGTGCTGGGTGGGGGTCTTCCTCCAGCCCGCGAACCGACCGCAACCTGGGCACGCTGTCGAACCCGAAGGTCGACGTCTACGTGCGCTTCAAGAATGAAGATGACAACAACCTCGGCATGCCGCTGCCGCGGGGCAAGGTACGCGTGTACAAACAGGACGAGGCGGACGAAACGCTTGAGTTTGTCGGCGAAGACCTCATCGACCACACGCCGAATAATGAGACGGTCCTGATCAGGGTTGGTCAAGCCTTTGATATCGTCGGCGAGCGCACCCAAACGAACTTTACTATCGACACCCGGGCCGACCTCATCACCGAGAGCTTCAAAATCCAAGTCCGCAACCACAAAGAGCAGCAGATCAAGGTCATCATTAAGGAGAACCTCTACCGGTGGGTCAACTGGCAGATCGCCCAGGCCAGCGACGAGCATGAAAAGATCGACGGCCGGACGATCCACTTCGAAGTAAACATTCCGCCTGACGGCGAAAAGACGGTGACCTACACGGTGAAATACACGTGGTGAGCAAGTGGACCGTTTGGCCGCGCAACGCCCTGCATGAACGAAGAAACCCACGGATTGGGATCCGTGGGCTTCTTTCTTGGAGGTTGTCGTGGCACAGGAGCCCGTGAAGGAGCGGCGGCGCGGGCACAACTACCGTTGAATCAGTGTGCCCTGATCGACGAGCTTCCGGCCGTCCACCGTCATCGTTGCGTTGGTCTGGTGGGCAAACAGGTCAAAGGGGACATCGTTGTCGCCGCCGGCCCAGGTGTTGCCGCCGATGCCGATGCTGATTGTGCCGGCGCCCATCCAGGTGACCATGTGGCTGCCTGCGGGAACCTGCACGCTGGGGTTGATGCCGATGTCAATAGCCGCGAAGTGGTCGCGCCCCTCGGCGGGGGCGGCGTCGTACAGCTGCATCAACGCGGTGATGTCGCCCTTCTTCGCGGTCATCGACGTCATCTTGCCCTTGGTGAAGTTCAGCGTCAGGCCCTGGATCCGCTTGCCCTGGAAGAAGAACGTATCGGCGATAAAGGTGCCCTCGGCTGTACCGGTCACGGGGGTCAGGTAGACCTCCCCTGCCGGGAGCCAGACCTGGCACGCCGGGCCGCCTGCGTATCGATCATCGATCGAAATCACTCCATCGCTCACGAAGATCGGACGGCGGGTGATCTCGACCGTCAGATCAGTGCCGTTGGGCGCAGTGATGCGCACCTCCCGCCCCGCAGCCAGAATGTTCTTGACCCGCTCGCCCGTAGCCTGGAGCTGATCGTAATCAACATTCACGCCGCGCCAGAAGATCCTCGACAGCTCGTTACGGGTGATCCCAAATTGCTCGGCCAAGGCCTTGGTCGGATACAAGCCGTTGCCCAGATGCGTGCGAATCACGCCACGCTCGAGCATCTTCTTGTGAACCGGCTCGAACGCCTTGGCGTGGGCGGCCCGGCGCTCGGCCGGGACATCGGCGAGGATACCGAAGCTATCCCGGTAATCGACACTGATCATCGCGTCGATGGTCTCGGCCATTCGCAAAGCGAACGTTGGCTCTTGGTTGTCGAAACGGGCCGGCACTTCCGTGAATATGTTGCGGGTAAGACGGTCACTGCCAATCGTGATCACGGGGTGGGCGCCCAGCTTGCGGACCTCTACCGCAATGTCTTCCAGCAACTGCTGGTCTCGGGCGCCACCGCTGATCAACACCAACTCTCCATAGCGAATGTTTGCGGACTTGTTGACCAGAGTGTCCGCGACCCCGGCGGTGTCCGGGTTCGCGGTAAACGATTCCTGCTGGGTAATCCCCGAAGCGACCCCAAACAGGACCGCCCCGAGGCCAAGCCCCAGGATTCTCAGCGACGTGTTCATGGCTCAGCCTCCTTTCAAGTGAGTTTGGACATATCACACGACGTCCTTCTCCCTGGTCTCCTGGTTTACGATTGCGCCACCGCTCCTTCAGCGTGCCGCAGCCGGCCATGGTATCACCAGGCTGGCCTGATCCCCGTGCCTCCCGGGCGGATGTGGATAACTTTCTTGCCGGTGGCCATCCATACCGCGGGGGATGACCTGCCATGGCCCGCCGGGGCCGGGCCCGCCGCTGGGGTGCGTCTCCAGCGGGTCGGCATGGTGATCCCCCGATGGGCAACAGGTGGGCCGGCGTCACCTGCGGGGGTCGTCCCGTTTCAACGCTCCTCGATGGGCACGTAGGCCGCCTCGTGCGGGCCGATGTATTCGCAGCGCGGCCGGATGAGCTTATTGTCCGCCAGCTGCTCGATACAGTGGCCGACCCAGCCCCCGATGCGGCTCATGACGAACATCGGCGTAAAGAGGTCGATGTCCAGGCCGATCGAGTAGTAGGTCGTCGCTGAGTAGAAATCGACGTTGGGGTGTATGCCCTTGGCCGCCACTGCTTCGTGCATGATCTGGTCGATGCGGCGGCTCATCTCATACAGCTCTCGATTGCCCGTATCTTCCGCAAGCCGCTCAGCAAACGTCTTGAGATAGCTGGCCCGGGGGTCGTATGCCTTATAGACCCGGTGCCCGAAACCCATCACCCGTTCCTTGCGGTCGAGCTTTTCGCGGATATACGGCTCGACGCGATCCATTTGGCCGATCTCGGTGAGCATGTGCAGAACGGCTTCGTTGGCTCCGCCGTGCAGCGGCCCTTTCAGCGTGCCGATGGCAGTGGTGACGGCCGAGTACATGTCGCTGAGCGTGGAAATCGTCACCAGCGCTGCGAACGTTGAGGCGTTGAACCCATGGTCCGCGTGCAGGATCAGGCACACGTCAAGCGCCTTGGCCATCGTCTCCGTCGGCTCTTGCCCGTTGAGCATCGTGAGAAACGCGCTGGCGATGCTCAGCGACGAATCGGGCTTGATGAAGTCTCTGCCCTTGCGATGCCGATCGAAGTTGGCGATGAGGGCCGGCGCCTTGGCCAGGAGACGAACACCCTTGCGCTCATTGGCCGCAGGCGATGGATCGTCCGCCTCCGGATCGGACAGGGCCAGCGCCGAGACCAGCGTGCGCAAGGCGTGCATCGGCGCCGCTGATGTGGGAATAGTCTTGATGACGTCCCACATCACCTCGGGCAGGTCGTATTCTGCACGGATGCCGGAAGCGAACGCATCCAGCTCGCCTCTCGTCGGCAGCTTGCGATGCCACAGCAGATAAACGACTTCCTCAAATGTCGAGTTGCGAGCCAGTGCGTCGATGTCTATACCGACATATTCCAGAATCCCGTTCTGGCCGTCGATGAACGACATCGCTGATTCAGCTGCAATCGTGTTGGCAAGACCTTTGTCGAGCATGGGCATGGAACCAGCAATGGTCATGGCTGATCCTCCATCGCGTCACAGGAGTAGATTTCGATGAGTCCGGCCCCGGTATCTTGCCGAACCCCGCCCCGAACGACGAACTGCCAGCCCGCAGGCGCCGATCGCAGGGCTCTGACCGCAACTGATACTACGTGGAATCGGCCCGTACGGCAATTCGGGGCCGGCCCCGAGGGATTTATTACACCCTCCGGCGGTTTTCGATGATTCTCCAAGGCAGACTTCTGATCAATCCGCATCAGACCCCCCAACTGGGATGGGTTCGCATCGAGGATGGGCAGATCGCTGAGCTAGGCCGCGGCAATCCTCCCGAGACCCCCGTGGCCGGAGACGCCGAGTCACTCATCTGCCCCGGCTTCATCGACGCTCACATCCATCTACCGCAGATCGACGCAGTCGGCTGTGATCCGCCTCGCGGTGATGGTCTTCTGGAGTGGTTGCACAGAATAGTCTTCCCAGCAGAGATGCGCTGGCAGGACGCCGGCGTGGCCCAGGAACAGGCCGGCATTGCCTATAGGCGCATGCTGCGGGCGGGAACTCTCGGCTACGCGGGCTTTCTGACCAGCCACTTTCACAGTGTCACCAGCGTGATCAGAGCCGGCCACCGGCTCCCGCTGCGGGCGATCGCAGGCCAGGTGCTCATGGACCGCGGTGCTCCGGAGCCGCTGCTCCACCACCGCCTGGCTCGACTCGCCAACTCCAAGCGCGGGCGAATCGCGATGAGCGTCAATCCCCGCTTTGCGGTCGGCTGCTCAGATGAGTTGCTCAGCGTCGCCAAAGTCAGGGCATCGGATGGGGCGTTCGTTCAAACACATCTCGCTGAGTCGCGGCATGAATGTGAACTGGTCGCGGAGCTGTTTCCCAACGATCCGCATTACACGGCCGTGTACGATCGCCACGGATTGCTGACCGATCGGACCTTGCTGGCACATTGTGTTCATCTGGCCGATGACGAGTGGCGTCTGATCGCCGAGCGCCGATCGGTGGTCGTCCATTGCCCCACTGCCAACACGTTCCTCCAATCGGGGCTCTTCAATCTTGATGTGGCACGCAAGCACGGCGTTCGACTGGCTCTGGGCTCGGATGTCGCGGCGGGTCCTGACCTGGCCATGCCGCGGGTTGCTCGGGCTATGATCGAGGTCGCCAAGACGCAGGCGATGACCCGACAGGCCGGGGTGAAGCCGTATGTACCGAACCCAGCCGAGGCCTGGGATCTCATCACCCGCGGGAATGCCGATGCACTGAGCTGGCCAGACTCCGGCCGGCTGGAAGTCGGCGCGGCCGCCGACCTGTTGGTGCTCAGGGTCGGGTTCGATCTTGACGACTATCTCATGGGCCGGCTGATCTACACCTGGCGTGACGAGTACATCACGCAGTGTGTTGTTGACGGCCGGTTGGTCGATTTTGACACATCCGCGTCAGAGCCGGCTCGTCCCCGAGCCTGGCCGGGCCCAGGACAGCCCGACTCTGTCGCTTAGCGATGTCGGGACTACACTGTCGCTCGCATGATCATTCCCCTGCGTACAGATCGACCTCCGAAGCGCACGCCCGTGGTTACACAGGCGCTGATCGTGGCGAATCTGGTGGTGTATCTTGTCGGCGCCTCCGGGTCGTTCTTCGACCGCTTCGATCCCGAAGCGCTGGCCAACTTTGGCCACTTCGACCCACGGGACTTCAAGGTCTGGCAACTGCTCACCTATCAGTTTCTTCACGATCCGCACGGGATCTGGCACATCGCGTTCAACATGCTCTTTCTATGGGTGTTTGGCGCTGCGGTGGAAGACCGCCTCGGGCGGGTCGGGTTCCTCGGGTTCTACCTGATCGGCGGTGCGGTGGCCGCGCTGGCGCACATGGCGATCACCAAAGCGCCGGTGATCGGGGCAAGCGGATCGATTGCAGGCGTGACCGGCGCGTTCCTGGCGCTGTTTCCCCGGAGCCGGATTCAGATTCTGGTGTTCTTCTTCATCATCGGCACCTATTCCATTCCGAGCCTCTGGTTCATCGGGTTCTACATTGCCATTGACATACTGCGGCAGTTGGGTGATCTGCTCGGCCGAGGCGGGAGCAACGTGGCTTACATGGCTCACATCGCCGGGTACCTCTATGGATTCGGCGTCGCGTTCGCGCTGCTGGGGGGGAAATTCCTCAAGCGTGAAGAGTTCGATGTGTTTTTCCTGTTTACCCAGGCCCGACGAAGGGCGGCGTTTCGAACCGCAAGCCGGCACGGCCCGGCCGGAATGTGGGACTCCGCCCAGTCCGATACCGAAAAGCGCTTGGCCAAACTGGCCGCCCGCGCCGATCCGCCTGGCGAGACCGAGGCCAATCACACCCAACTGCGAACCGAGATCAACGGCCTGATTTCGTCTGGTGATCTGCCCGCGGCGGCAAAGAAGTACCAGCAGTTGCTCGCCGAGGCGCCTCGTGCTGTGCTCGCCGAACAACATCAGCTCGACATCGCCAACCAGCTTTACGCCAACGGAGTCCACGCCGACGCTGCGAGCGCCTATGAACTGCTCCTGGGCAGTTACCCAACTTCGGCCAAGGCAAATGAAGTGCGGCTGATCCTCGCCTTGATCTACGTCCGTCGGCTCAACCAGCCGCAGCGGGCCCGCGAGCTGATCGAGAAAACCAAGCCCAAGTTGCGCGATCGCACGCAGTCCGCCCTGGCCGATCAACTCCTCGCGGAACTCGGCCCGTGAACAAGTCACCTGCCTTTGGAACGACCCGCATCAAGATTTGCGGCATCACATCTATCGAGATGGCAGCCGTCGCGGTCGATGGCGGGGCCGAGTCGATCGGCCTGGTCATCGACGTGCCGGATTCGCCGCGATGCCTGACCATCGGCCAGGCTCAGGAAATCGCACATACTCTCCCCCCGGCGGTCATGTCGATCGCCGTCATGCAGGACCCCCCCGTCGCGCTGACCGAACAATGGACTGGGTCATGGGTTCAATTGCACGGCTCCGAAGACGAGGCATTCACCTGCCGATTCGCCCGGACCAAGCACATCATCAGAGGGTTTCGATTCGATCCCGAACAGGTGCTTCGCTGGAACGCCTGCCAGGGCGTGGAGGTGTTGTTGATTGACGGCTCAACGGGGGGACAAGGCGATCTGCTGGATCACCAGGCCCTTGCCCAAATGATGCCGCAGATTGAAAAGCCCGTGATACTGGCCGGGGGTCTGACCGCTGACAATGTTGCCCAGGCGATCCGGACCGTCCGCCCATTCGCCGTTGATGTCAGTAGCGGCGTGGAATCGTCGCCCGGTGTGAAGGACGCGGGCCTGATTCGTCGATTCTGTCAAGCTGTACGCGACGCCGACGGAAGCGACGGCTCGTAGCAAACTGGGTCAGCTGACCGCTTGCTTCGTCTTACTCACCAGCCGAATACCCTCGATGCGCAGCGCCTTGTCCACGGCCTTGGTCATGTCGTAGAGCGTCAACGCCGCGACGGCAACCCCAACCAGCGCTTCCATCTCCACGCCAGTCTTGGCGGTCGTGGAGACGGTCGCTTCGATGCGCAAGCGCTCCGGATCAACGCGTTGAAAGTCCATGCTGGCGACATCAAGCAGAAGTGTATGACACAGCGGGATGAGCTCCCAACAGCGCTTCGCCGCCTGGATGCCGGCGATTCGCGCGGTCGCAAGCGCTTCGCCCTTGGGAAGCTCCCCGGCCTCGAGCAGGTCGAGCGTGTTCGCCGATGCCCAGAGGAACCCCTCGGCCACCGCGGTCCGTCGGACCGCCTCCTTGGCCCCGACATCCACCATCCGAACTCGGCCCTGCTCATCCAGATGGGTAAGCTCATCGCTCATCTTGTATCCTATGAAAGCAGCGGCCAAGGCCGTCCGCTAAACATTCATCCGCCACCGTTCGCCGATGACTGTGCCGACGCCGTCATCGTAGGTCATCGGGCATCGTGCACAACCTGCCCGCCGACAATCGTCATGACGACTCTGGGTGGGTCGCGAGCCCAGTCGGCCTGGAAGGGATCGGAATCGAACATCACCATATCGCCCAATGCCCCCGGCCGGAGTTGCCCGGCCTCGTCGAGCCCAAGGGCATAGGCCGCATCTACGGTATACGCACGGAGCGCTTCGGCAACGGTGAGGTTCTGATCGGCCGCGAAGATCTCACCGTCGAAGGTCAATCCGGTGACGGCGGTGCGGATACCCAGTCGTGGATCGCAGGAGACGACCGGCCAATCGGAGCCAAACGCCAGCCGCGCTCCGGCGTCGAGCAGCCTGCGGAACGCAAACGTCCCGGCCAGTCGCTTGTCGCCGAGACACCTGCGGACATACCGACCGTCATCCGCCTTGTGCAACGGCTGCATGCTGGCAATCCGGCCCCGAAACCGGTGAAAGTCTGTCGCATCAATGTGCTGAGCGTGTTCGATTCGCGGCCGGACCGCCCGATCCACATCATCGATCGCATCCAGGGCCAGGCGAACAGCCTCGTCGCCGATGGCGTGCACGGCTGGTGAGAGCCCGGCTTCGGCCACGGTCCGTGCCCAGCGTCGCAACTGCCCGTCGGCGGCCGACTCGACGAACAGACCTCGATTGCCCGGATCGTCCGCATAGTCGGCGAGCATGCGGGCCGTGCGCGAGCCCAGCGTTCCGTCGATGAACGCCTTATAGCCGATGATCGCGAGGCGCTCGTCGTTGGCGAAATCGCGGGCGAAGGTGAGATCCGCCGGCTCCGCAGCCGATCCACGGTCGAGCAATGTGATCCGGCACCGCATCGTGAGGCGCTGACGCAACGGCACAAACACGTCGCGGACGTCTTGGCGGCATTCCATCGTGCCGACCGAGGTCACGCCGTGCCCGTGGAGGTGGTCTTGGGCAGCGAGCAGAGCCTCTTGACGGGTGGATTCATCAGGCTCAGGAACGAGCGGATTGACCAGCTTCCACGCAGCCGCCTCCACCATCAGCCCGGTGGGGGCGCCGCTTACCGGATCGCGCACAATGCAACCGCCCGGAAGCTGAGCGGAGGTGTCGCACATGTCGAGCACCGCATCGTTGACCAACACCGCGTGCATATCCATGCGATGGCAGACGACCGGCCGGTTGCCTGCCGCGGCGAGCCAGCTCTTCTCAGGGGGTCGGCGCGTCGGCCAATTCTCATTCGACCACCCGCGGGCAACCAGCCATTGACCAGGGCCAAGCTTGCCATGTCGCCGGGCGATGGCCGCTTCGAACTGGCGGCGCGAGCGGACGGGCGAAAGATCAAGCTGGCCAAGGGATTGTCCGCCGAGCGTCATGTGCAGGTGAGCGTCGATGAGGCCCGGCGTGACCGTTCGCCCCGCCGCATCAATATTCTCATCTGCGTCCGAATCATCGTTGACCGCCAGGACCCGTCCATTTTCGATCGTGATGGAACCGACCCAGGGGCGAGCAGGCTTTGGCGTCCAGAATCTCGCGTTGTAAACTCTCAACGTCGGCGGCATGACGAGACAGTCTAGTGTCGCGTCGCACGGATCGCCCTGGGCGGGTATCGTAATCACCTGCCATTCATTGGAGGCTGCACACGATGCGATCATTCAAGATTGTGTTGGTCATTGGGGGTCTTGGTCTAGCAGGAGTGTCTCTGGTGCAATGTGGCGAGGACCAGCCCGATGATGCGGGTGCGCCATCGTCGCCCCTGCCCATCGTCACGGTTGACGATCAGCCGGCACCGGCCGGCTGGACGCCTTCGGACGATCCAAAGACGGCCAGGTTCCTCGGGTTGGTCGCCCCCAAGCCGGTCACCTGGATTGAGCATCCTCCCAGCAGCAAAGCGCGCGTGGCGAACTACACCGTGCCGGGGCGTGACGGCAGCGAGGCTGCCCACGTCGTCGTCTCCTACTTCGGGCGCGACCAAGGCGGAACAGTGGATCAGAACATCCTCCGCTGGCAGTCGCAGTTCAAGCCCGATGATGACGGCACGCCACAGCAGCCGACGGTCCATCGCTTTGAAGTTGACGGCATGCGCGTGACGCTGGTGGAGCTCGCCGGCGAGTGGCAGAAGATGGGAGCGCAGTGGTATACGCCGGACCAGTTGTTCCTTTCGGCGATCGTCGAGGCCCCCATGGGCAAGGTCTTCATCCGCTTCGCCGGCCAGACCGCAACCGTCCAGGCCAACCGCGACGCATTCATGGCGATGATACGGGGGCTGCGAAGAGCCGAGGAGAGCTGATTGCGACGCCTGCGCAGAATCGCCGACGCGTACGGGTCGGGCACCCCTCGGCGAAAGGTGTTTTGACGAGCTGTCAGCTTTCAGCGATCAGCCTTCAGCCTCCTGCCGATAGCCCCGGCTCCGCCCGGGAGTTCTTCTAACACAATAGCCATGCAGCCAGGCGCTGGTCAGATGCAAATTGTCTGGCACTGGCTGCAATGGCGCACTAGGCTCCCGACATTAAGGGTGTGAGTCGACAGCGACTCGAGCAGCGAGCGTCGCGCCACGAGCGGAAGAAAGGCCGGCGTCGGCGATGACGATGCTGCTCCTGCACGGACGGCTGCATGCGTCTTGCGTTCCGTTCTTCGCTCTTCACTGTTCCCCCTGAAAGGAAGGTACACCAATGAAGCGACAACTTCTCAGCGCCACAGTCATCGTGGCCGGCGGTTTGACATGCATGGCTGATGGCGCCGATCGGCTGGTTCCGCAGCAATACCCGACCATCCAGGCCGGCATCGACGCCGCCCAGCCAGGCGATGTTGTGATCGTGGCCGACGGGACCTACACAGGTCAGGGCAACCGCGACATCACCTTCGACGGCAAGGCGATCACCGTCCGCAGCGCCGGCGGGCCGACCGTGTGCATCATCGACTGCGAGGGCACGCAGGAAAATCCACATCGCGGATTCCATTTCGGGAGCGGCGAAACGAACGCGTCGGTCGTCGAAGGGTTCACCATATGCAATGGATCGACGCCTCAAGGCGCCATCCTGGATGAGTTCAATGGGGCCGGGATCCTCATCAACAACGGCAGCAGCCCGACGATCCGCAACTGCATCATTCGGAACAACTGGGCAGGGTGCTGGGGCGCCGCAATCAGCTGCGGATGGACGGCCCAGGCGCAACCGGTGATCGATCGCTGTGTCATTGTGAACAATGTTGCGGACGACGAGGGGGGCGGACTCTTTGCAGTCGGGGCCAATCCGACCGTGCTCAACACGGTGATCGCCAACAATGAGGCCGGAACCGCAGGTGGCGGGATCTTGAACTTCGGCGTCGGAACGTTCACGATCCGCAACTGCACCATCATCAACAACACCGCGCCATGGGGTGCCGGGGTGTATGACTGGAACGGGACGATCATGAACTCGATAATCCGAGGTAACAACGGTGACGAACAGGCCTTCAACACGCTGGGATCCGTGACCTACAGCAACATTGAAGGCGGCTTCGACGGCGTCGGGAACGTGGATGTGGATCCCATGCTCGGCAATCCCGCCAAAGGGGACGTTCACTTGCTGCCCGGATCACCCATGATCGACGCGGGCGATCCATCCTTCGTGCCCGCTCAAGACGAGCTGGACATGGATGGTAATTCCCGGCTGGTCGGTCTCAGCGTGGACATAGGGGCGGACGAGTTCCTCCTAATCGGCGACATCAACGAGGACGGCGTCGTGGGCGTGACCGACCTCCTCGGGCTGTTGAGCGCGTGGGGGCCGTGCGCTGGCTGCAACGCGGACCTCAATGCCGATCAAGTCGTCAACGTCCTCGATCTTCTGCTGCTGATCAGCAATTGGAGCGGATAGCCGTAGGGTCTCGTCTGGAGTCGGGCGAAGGTGAAATGGGGAATGTCGGATTGACGAAATGCAGAAACATTGGAACGACTCAAACCCACGTCGCGAAGGCGTGGGCTTTCTTGTTGCCATGTGTCGCCCGCCGACGGATTCTGCAATCGGATTCAGTTCCAGCAACATAAGTAACTGAACACACGCGCGCATTGGGAGGACCAACGATGATTCCAACAGCTTTCACATTGATGATGTTCCCAGCCGCATGCGCCGTCGCAACATCGGCAGCATGCGGAGGCGAAACTGGTGCCACCATTCTTGCGGCAGGCGGCGCGGGCGATCATATCGTCCGCTACCGACTTGATGATGGTGAAGTGATCGATCACTTCGTCGCCGACGGCGTGAGTTCGTTGGACTTTCCCTTTGCGCTGCAACTCGGCCCCGACGGCAATGTCTATGTTTCTGGTTGGCAGAGTGATGCGATTCATCGATTCGACGCTGAAACCGGAGAACCGCTCGGCACTTTCATTGCGCCAGGCTCGGGTGGACTCGACGGCCCGACCGGGCTTGTGTTCCACCCCGATGGATTTGTGCTCGTCAGCAGTAACGCCACGAACCGTGTTTTGAAATATGACGGTTCAACGGGCACGTTTCTCGGCACGTTCATCGAGCCTGGGAGTGGTGGGCTCAACGGTCCACAGGATCTGACATGGGGGCCGGACGGCCATCTCTACGTGTCGAGTTACAACAATGATCAGGTACTTCGATACGGATACGACGGCGAGTCCGGTACATTCATTGATGTATTCGTCACCGAGGCAAGCGGGGGCCTAGATGGACCTTCGCACACTGTCTTTCGTGACGAGGTGTTCATCGTTGTATCTGCGCGTTCTGATGCTGTGCTGAAATACGAATCAAGAACCGGTGAGTTCATTGAGGTGCTCGTTCCTTCCGCCTCGGGCGGGCTTGATTATCCGCACTACATGCAATTTAACGATGGAATACTTTATCTCGCCGGCACGCCCAACAATAACATCCTGATGTATGACGCGGACTCAGGTTCGTTCCTCGGTCAACTCGTCGCGCCCGGCAGCGGCGGGCTCGATGGCCCGCGCGGCTTGCTCATTCTGCCCGTGACCGAAACCTGTTGCGAAGATCTGAATTTCGACGGCGAGGTAAGCATCGGCGATCTCCTCCAGTTGCTCGCCGCGTGGGGTTCGTGTGATTAGGCCCCACGAGCAGCTCGACATCCCTCCCGCTCGTCGCCGAAAGGTGTATTGACGAGCTGTCAGCTGTCAGCGATCAGCCTTCACGCTCTTGCCGATAGCCCCGGGCTCTGCCGGGGGGTTCTTGTAATACAACGGCCATGGAGCCGGGTGGCATCCCGATTGCATCGGGATCCCCGCCCGTGCGATCTGGACCCACCGAGATCCGCCGAGGCGGATCCCACCATTCTGTAAGGCGCTCTTCGGCTTCGATGCGCTTGCGCGTACAATGGCGAGAAGCCGAGGCCGGTCGTCGACCTGCCGGTCCCCCAAAACGGCCGGCCCATGATTTGCTTTTTCCATTCAGCCTGGCCATCGCCCCTCTATACTGAACTGTTGATTCAACTGTCAGCTGCATGAGGCACGATGCTCAGGAAGAGGAGCACAAATGACGACCAAGCAAGACGCGACGATGAGCGGACATGAGGTTCGGCTTTTTCCGTCTGTCCACATCAAGAGTGACCGAGAAGCCGAGCTTAGGGCGACTGCGTCGCTCCTTGCGATGATCCGTGCAGTTTCCGAGTTCGGCAGGACGATTGTTCGCCTTGCCGGTGGGCCGGCGGGCCGACTTTGCTGTTTCACAGAAGTTCCGTACCAACTGGACGGTGGCGGCGGAAACCCTCCAGAGGAGTTGCGCCCAGACGGGATTGTTCAAGCGGTACGCGGCAAGACACGCTGGGTTGCCCTGGTGGAGGTCAAGGTCGGCAATGTGAGCCTCGATCCAGAGCAGGTCGACAAGTATCACCGGCTCGCTCGGGAAGAAGGTGCGAATGCTCTGATCACGGTGAGCAATCAGCCAGCGCTCCCGGATGGTCGTCCTCCAGTGAGTCTGGATGGTCGAAGGTTGCGGAGCATTCCCGTATGGCACTTCTCATGGGAGCGTCTCCTCAGTGAGGCACAGCTGCTCAGCCGCACGAAGGAGGTTTCGGATCCAGATCAAAAGTGGATGCTCGACGAATGGATCCGTTACGTCGATGACCCGGAATCACGCATCATCGTGCCGCCGGACCTCGGATCGCACTGGGGCGACGTCCTCAAGGCTGCCAGGACAGGGGCGCTTGACCAGTCAGGCAGCGAACTCCGGGATGTTGCCAGATGCTGGATGGGCTACCTCCGGAAATCCGCGCTGCGGCTCCGGGCTAAACTCGGCGTGGACGTGCAAATGCGGCTGTCCAGAAAGGAGAAGGGCGACAGCGAGCTTCATCTGGAGCGCCTCATCGCAAATGCTCGCGCCAACGGAACCCTCTCTGGCGCACTCCGCATCCCGGATGCCGCCGGAGACATCCAGATTGAGGTGTTCTTGCACAGCCGATCCGTTCGGTATGGCCTGGAGGTCGCGGCGCCGACCGAAGGGAGGCAGACGACCCGTGTCAATTGGCTGTCACGACAGTTGCGGAATCTCAGCCTCCCAAGCGATCTCCTAGTGACCGCCGAGTGGACCGCCCGCGGCTTGCTCACGTCGGCGCCTGCCAGCCAGCTCGTGGACAACCCTGGCGCACTGTTGGTCGACCGAAAAGGAGCTTCACTTCCAAGGGACGTCAATCCAAAGCTTTTCCTGCTTCAGTGGACTACAAAACTGCATGCAGGCCGCGGACGCTCGAGTGCGCCCGTCCTGGAGGGCGTCTCGAAGGGGCTTGAAGACTTCTATCTCCGTGTAGTGGAGGATTTCGTTCCCTTCGTTCCGCGTGCACCACGGCTCGTTACGAAGGAGGTGCATCTGGAAGATGGTGACAGCACTCCTCACGAAGGCGGTGGTGAGGCAGTCTCAGGCGATCCAACCAGAACAGCTAACAACCAGATGCAGACGGACCGGCCTTCGGCCGTCCCCGTGGGTGGGGCTGGCTGAACTGTCCGGATAGCCGGCGCGCCGGTGCCGGGACGCGTAGCGTCCCGGCTAGAGCCCGTCAGAGCGGCGGTAGACCGCTTGCTGACGCGCGCGGCTCGCTTCTATTCCACCGCGTCGATCTGAAGCGAGAGGATCGCGTAGCCGTCGAGCTCGAAATGCTCGACGCGGATGGGGATTTGCTTCGGTTCGCTCAGCGTGAACTCGTAGGTGTGCTGCTTCGGCGGATGCCAGGTCCAGTCGTCGATGACCAGCTCCTCACCGAGCCACACCCGGATGCCGTCATCGGATGTCGTATTGATGCGCCACTTCCCGGCAGGGAAGGTCAGTGTGGCCGTGGCGAGCGTACCGAAGTGATCCTTCGGCAGAACCTTGGGGAGCTGCTTGGCGTCATCCAAGCCGCCCATGCCGAACCGCAGGTCCAGCGATTGGTCGTGCACGGTGTAGAGGATGTCGGCTGCCTCGGCCCGCCAGGCTTCGACATCTTCGCGCGGGTCGGTCTGATAGGCGAAAACCTGGATCGTCCAGTCGGCATCACTCAGCACGCCTCGACGCACGAGCTTTTCGTCGCCGACGATCATTTCGATCCGGTAGGGTGTAAGCGAACGGAGTGCGGTCGGTGTGATGATCAGCCGGTCGTCTCTGATCTCGCTTTGGACTTCCCCGCTCAGATCAACGCCCTTCGGGTCGAGATGTGCATCGCGTCCCAGCAGGCGATAGACGTGGCGGTTCGGCTGGGCTTCCGCCAGTAACAGATAGGGGGCTTGCCAATCATATGGTCCCCATTTGGTCATGATGATCTGTTCGCGCCGTTGCAGATGCTTGCGAGCGCCGACGGGGCGCGTGTCGCCGAGGATTGGGTAGGTCTGCGTTGCGAACTCACCGCACACCATCTCCAGCCACTCCTGAGGCTCCTTGTCGATGTCATACGGGTTGGCGACCCCCGTGATGACGTTTCCGCCGATCGCCGTGCCGGATGTTCGGCGTAGCTGGATGGCGATCTCGTCGTCGGTGAACTGGTTGCAGGTGATATTGTTGTCGGTCGAACCGCGCTCGTTTTGCGTCGCCCACGGAAGTTGCAGCAGCCGCTCGTCGCGGTCCCACCATAGAAAGATGCCACATTTGTTATTTGCGAACGCGTTGTGCTCAATCCGGTTGTTGCGGCCGTGCTCGATGTTGATGCCGCCGCGCTCGGTCCCGTAGGCCATTTCGCCGTTGTCTTGGAGGACGTTTCCGGCGATGAGCGTGTCCTGCGAATACCCGCCCCAGATTCCACAGATGGCGTTGCCGACCAGGCGGTTGCTGATGAGCTTGTTCTTGAAGCTGAAGGTCATTTCGATGCCGTGGGCGGCGGCGTAGGAGAAGTCGTTGCTTATGAGCACGTTGTTGTTGTTGCCGCGACCCTCGTACCACTGCCGGTCATCGCGCGGGTTGACCTCACCCAGGGCTTCGTTCCCTGCGAAACCGAAGAAGCCGTCACCGCAGTGGGTGGCCGAGTTCTCCGCGATCACATTGTCGGAGCACTGCTCGAACATCAGGATGCCGGCCGAGTCCTGCCCGCGGTTGTACACACCGTGGCTATAGCCCCGGATGCAGAAGTCAAAGGCGTTGCGGGAGACGACATTGCGGCTGCTTCGCCACATCGCCAGGCCCCAGCCGGAGAGGAAAGAGCAATCGTTGTCGTAGATCTTGGAGTCATTGACTCGATCGAGGATGATCCCGTTCTGGCGGCGTCGTGTGAAGCATCCGCGAATTGTCACGTTCTTTGAGTTCTCGACATAGATGCCGGCCCCATAGTTGCTCATCCATTCGTTGTCATCATTGTGATGAGGCCGGAGCCAATCGCCGCTGTCTTCGGCCTTAGGAGTCGATCGCAAGCGATGCTGAAATCCGCCCGCAATGTCGCAGGTCTCGAGCACAAGACCGTCGGCATTGGTCGCGTAGATGCCGACCTTGAAGCGACGGACGTGTGCGTTGCGGATCGTGACGTTGCGGTGACCGTCGACGCGAATGCCGATTCCGGTCAGCGTGTCCCACGGCGTACCCTTGGCCGCGGCGTTCAGCTCCCGGTGCTCGTTGGAAAACTCGATCGTGATTCCGTCAGCGGCAACGTGAATCACCCCGTTGTTGTCCTCGTCTTGAATCAAATCCGCGGTAATCTCGACAATGCAGGATTCACTGATCTTGACATTATCGCGATCGACGGTCACGACCGGCGTGGGGTTTGCGATGATGATGATGGTCAGCGCGAGCATGAGCATGGCAGCTTCCTCGTATGAGCGCGGCGGCCAGAGTCCGCCCGCTAAGCCTCCTCGATCTCCGCCGCCTTTTTCGCACAAACCTCGTCGATCTTCTCGATGTGTGTCTTGGTCAGGGTCTCCACCTCGTCCTTGGCCGTCTTGGCACCATCTTCAGAAAGATGGGTAGACTTGTCCTTGACCAGCTGATCGATGTGTTTGTTAGCGTCGCGGCGCTCGTTGCGGATTGCCACCCTCGCGTCCTCGGTCATCTTCTTCACCTGCGCCACCAGTTGCTTGCGGCGCTCCGTGGACGGTGGCGGCACGGTGATCCGAATCGTGCCCCCGCCGGGCGTCGGGTTCAGACCCAGGTCTGCGGTTTCGAGCGCTTTGATGATGTTGTTCTGGGCCGATGGATCGAAGGGTTTCACCAGCAGGACGGTCGGCTCGGGGGCGCTCACCGCCGCGAGTTCGCGCAGCTCGGTGGGACTGCCGTAGTAATCAACCTTGATATAGTCGATCAGCGCCGTGGTGGCCCGCCCAGTCCGGATACCCCGCAGCTCGCGCTGGAAATACTGGACGGACTTGTCCATGCGTTGGCCGCAATTACGCAAAGTTTCATCAACGTCCATCGCGTGCCTCGTTCCTGGGGCCTGTCGGGGGCATTGGTGGGCATGATACTCGCGGATCAGCCTTGCGACGCAACACCGAGGTCCCGCTTACCGGCAATGAGCGTACCGATGTGCTCGCCGGCCATGGCCCGGCGGACGTTCCCGGCAGTCTTGAAGTCGAACACGATCACCGGCAAGTTGTGCTCCATACACATCGTCAGGGCGGTGAGATCCATCACCCCCAGCTGCTTCTCGATCGCCTCTGTGAAGCTCAGCTTCGCATAGCGCGTCGCGTGGGGGTCCTTCTTCGGATCAGACGTATACACACCATCAACCTTGGTCGCCTTGAGCAGGACGTCGGCGTTCAGCTCAGCTCCGCGCAGGGCGGCGCAGGTGTCGGTCGTGAAGAAAGGATTTCCCGTTCCCGCCGCCAGGATGAGCGTTCGACCCTTCTCGAAATGGCGCAGAGCCCGAGCCCGAATGAACGTCTCGCCGACGGCTGGAATGTCGATCGCCGACATCAACCGGCAACTCTGACCCGCGCCGGTCAAGGCCTCTCGCAGCGCCACACTGTTGATGACCGTGGCCAGCATGCCCATGTAATCGGCGGTGGACTGGTCGATCTGACCGTGCTCAGTCAGCATGGATCCGCGGATCATATTGCCTCCTCCGACCACCACGGCGATCTGGGTGCCGAGCTTCGCCGCGTCGGCGATCTCCTGGGCCATCAGGCTCAGCTCCTCGGGGTCGATCCCGAAGTCGCCCGGCTTGGCGAAGCTCTCACCGCTGATTTTCAGAATAACACGCCGGTATCGGGGCGTGGCCTCATCAGGCATGATCATGATCCCGCGTAAGCATATCCGCCGAATTGGACAGGCTATCACCAGCCGGGTCAAGCTGGGCCGTCTCGCCGACGATCATTTCAACCCTCCTATTATGTGCGTGACCGGTGCCGGACGAAACCGGCCGAACCTTCCTTCGTATGGAGAATCGGTGAACGAGCCACGTCACGAATCGCAGCAGCCTGGCCACCTTCGCGCCACCATCGCCGAGTTGCAGCAGAGCGTTCGACGGCTGGAGGAGCAGCGTGAGCTGCTGGGGCGGCGTCGCCGGCGCCATCTGTTGATCATGGGTGTCTCGGTCTCAATACTGGTCCATCTTGGGCTGATGCTGTATCTGAACTTCATTCGTCGTGCGGTGCCCCCGGGGCCGGGTGTGCAGCCGGTCAGTATTGAGTTTGCCGTTCTTACCGAGCAGGAGTTGACGCAGCTTGCGGACTTCGCGTTCGAGGATTTGACGCCGCAGATCATTTCATCGTTCGACGACCTGCCGGATGACAACCCCATAAGCGAGCTGGATATCGACGCCCCCATGGCCAGCCTGGAGATCTCAGCCGCCGGGTCCATCCCAACGCTTGGCGGGTCGGGCGCCGGGGAGGGGGGCGTGGAGGCGTTAGGAGGCGGCGCAGCGGGAACCACGTTCTTCGGCGTCAGCTCGCGGGGGACGCGCTTTGCCTACATCGTGGATGTCTCCGGGTCAATGGGCCATGACCGCAAGATCGACATCGCCATGCGCGAGCTTGCTCGGTCGATCGAAACCCTTCCCGACTATGCATCCTTTTATATCGTGCTGTTCTCGTCGAACATCGCCGCCCCGCCGATCCAGCGCGATTGGACCCGCGCCCGCGTGACCACGATCAGCAGCCTCATACGCTGGCTCAACCGCGTTGATCCAGGTGGGGGGACGAGACCCGAGCCGGCTTTCCTCCAGGTCTTCTCGCTGGCACATCGCCCGGACGTCATCTTCTTTCTGACCGACGGCGAGATTCCCCAAGGCACGGCTGGAATGGTTTCGGCACTCAACAGCCGTGGCAAGCGCGTCGCGATAAACACCATCGCCTTCGGCGACCCGGCCAGCCAGGACCAGCTCAAGGACATCGCCAGACGGTCCGGCGGCGTCTATCGGTTCGTTGAATCCGAGCAGTGGTAATGCGATGACGTCTCTTGTTCGAGCTCTAGTTTGTTTCGTCGGGCTCATGGCCCAGGCAGCGCTGGGCGACGTGGTCGAGCGGCGGGGGACCGAGCCGGCGCTGGAGGGGAACATCACGATCATCGATGATGCGGGCGTCACCATCCGTAGCGGGCTCGGCGATGTGCGCGTCATTCCCTGGGACCGGGTTCGCCGAGTTGTCAGTGAGATCCACGAGCCGACGCTTGAATCACGGATGGTGGTGGCGGTTGATCTGTGGCGTGCCCGCAGCCGTGTTGAGCGCAACGACACGGCCCTCGCGGAGCCGCTGCTCGAGCGGCTGTTTGAGCGGTACCGGGGGCACACGCATGAGACAGCCCTCGTCGTGGCCGAGGGTCTGCTGCGATGCCGATTAGCCCGTGCCGACCATGCCCGGGCGGTCATCCCCGCCTTGGAGGTCGGTCGGCTTCGGCGGGCGAAGGTAACCACGGTCAGCTATGCGGTGCTGCCGGTAGTGATCGATGTGCCGACGTCGTTGTGCCCCCAGCTGGCCCCCGCGTGGCTGCCGATGCCGCTGCTGGAGTCGCTGGAGAATGGGCTGGCCGGATACGACGCCCGGGGCGATGAGGTGGTCGCAGCACTTGCCGGGCTGTATCGCCTGACCGTAATGCAGGCGCTTGGTCGAGCGTCCCCCAGGACGGGGCAGCTTGACCTGCCGGACCATCAGGGCGTCGAATTGCTCCAATTGCTGGTTGAATGCGGTGCCGTCGCCCCAGGCAACCGCCAGACCGCCCGGCAACGTCTGTTGCGTGCGATCCCAACGCTGCCGGCGTGGGCCGAAGCCTGGGGCCGGTTTCACATCGGCCTGTCGCTGCTTCGCGACAGCGGCATCGGGCGGCGCCAACAAGGCATGGTGAGCCTGATCCACCTGCCCGCGCGCTTCGGCCGTAGCCAGCCCTATCTTGCGGGACTTGCGCTCGCCTATGTGACGGACGCCCTGCGGCAGTCCGGTGACGCCGACGCTGCGGCCGGTCTCGCTGTGGAACTTCAACGAAGCTTTCCCAATCATCCGGTGCACGCGGTCGGGGAACTGCGAATCAATTCGCTGCAACCCGAAGCCGGCTTGGGGCAACGTGAGGAATCCGAATGACTGCTACGCGCGCGATCACCATCGTCTTGGCCCAGGCGGACGCCGATGGGCCCGGCGCCACCTGGTGGGACACCATTCAAAGCGGGGGGGCGGTGGGATATGTCATCCTTGGGTTGAGTGTGTTGGCGTTGGCGCTCATCATCATGCACCTGGTGCAGATCAGGCGAGGCGCGCTGATCCCGGCAGCGCAACTGGAGCATCTCGACGAGGTGCTCGCGCAGGGCCGGGTGAACGCGGCTTTGGAGTACTGCTTAAATCCGGACAATGACTCGTATCTCACCCGCATCTTGGCAGCCGGGATCACGCGATATCAAAAGTCCGCGTTCGGGGCTTTCGAGATCAAGAACGCCATCGAAGAGGCCGGGGAGGACCAGACCGCAAGACTCTACCGCTCGACGGACGCCCTGGGTGTGATTGGTTCGATCGCGCCGCTGCTGGGCCTGTTGGGGACCGTGCTGGGCATGGTGGGCGCTTTCGAGACGCTGTCCCGAACCGCCACGCCGAACCATGAACAGCTTGCCAGCAACATCAGTCTGGCCCTGGTAACGACGCTGATGGGGTTGATCCTGGCCATTCCCTGCATCGCGCTGTACCGGTATTTCGGTAACCGCATCGACGCATTTGCCTCCGAAGCAGCGCTGGAGATTGAGCGACTGGTCCTTCACCTGGAATCAACGGGTGTATCCCGGCCGGCAGGTCCCGCGGCGCGGCCGAAACCTGTTGCCTCGGCTGCGCAGCCGGCGTCGCCGACTTCGAGTCGAGGTGCTGCGGCGGGCGCCGGCGGTGGAGTGTCATCGTGAAGTTCAGCTCACCGAAGTATCGCAGTCGCAGCGTTTCCGTGGAGATCACGCCGATGATCGACGTGGTGTTCCTGCTGATCATCTTCTTTATGACGACCGCGCGGTTCGCTCGGCTGACCCGCGCGGAGATTGATCTTCCTATCGAGAAAGGTGAGCAGTACGAAGCTCCGGATGAAGCCGGTCTCATCATCAACATCACCCGCGAGGGTGCGATCATTGTCTCCGATCGAACCGTTGATCTGCGCAGGCTGGAGGAGATTGTTCACCAGGAGATCCGGCGCTCACCGGATCGCCCGCCGCGGCAACTCAAGATGCTGATTCGCGCAGATCGCGACGCCGACTCCGCCCGATTGAACCAGGTCGTGACCATGCTCAGATCGTTGGGCGTCGGCTCGGCCAGGTTGGCCACGCAAGTCCCCTGATAGGCGCCGCCGCGATGAGAATCCAGCGCAAGCCATCTCGACGCCGTCCTCGGAGCATCACCCTGAATCTCGCCAGCATGATCGATGTGACGTTTCTGCTGCTGATGTATTTCATGGTGACGATGGTGCTGGCCCAGCCTGAGGATCGACTGAGCCCATCGCTTCAGACCCGTGCGGACAGCGCCGCGGGACCTGCCGCCGACTTTCAGCCACAGATCGTTGAGGTGCTCTTAGTGGACGGAACTCCCGCCTACCGCCTGGGAACTGAGATCTTCAGGAGCAAGCGTGAGCTGCTGGCCGCGCTTCACCACTTGTATATGCCGGCCGGTCTGTTCGTCAAGGTATCCGACGGTGTGCCGGTCGGCTTCGCAGCCGCTGCGATTCAGGCGGCGCGGGATGCGGGATTTGAGCAGGTGACGTATGTCCCCGACGAGTAGGGTGCTGCTGCTGATCGCGTCCGCCGCACTGTTGCTGTCTGGTAACGCGCGTGCCGACGAGGTGGCAGCCTACCTGCAGCGCCATGGGCTGCGGCAATTGCTGGCCGTCCATCTCGAGCAGCAGTTGGATGATCTCGCGGGCCCTGAGCGGCAGGAGTTGATCCTTCGGCTGGTCGGTATCTACGCCCAGCTCCTGGAATCGACCGATGATCCCGCTGCTCGTGTGCACCTGGAACAGCGTAGCCGGCGGCTGCTTTCCTCCGTTGCCCCGAACACCGGCCAAGAGCTTCGTCTCGCCCTGCTGCGAGGGGCTTATCGCGCGGCGGAGCAGATCGCAGAAGACCATCGATTGCGCCAGAGCAGTGACGAGGAGATCGCCCAGGCCAAGGAAACGCTTTCGGAGATCATTCCGCAGTTGTATCAGTTGCGCGGGCAAATAGAGGAGCGAGTGCAGCTGGCCGACCGCCGACTGGCGCGAGCCAGCGGAAGCGCCGCCGACATGCTCGCTGACCAAGCCCAGCGCTTGCAGCGACTTCTCGCTCAATGCACCTTCCTCAACGCCTGGGCCCTGTACTACAAGTCCTGGCTACACCATCGGCCGGACAATGCCAAGGTGGCCGAGGAACTGTTCGCACAGTTGGTGGAGGCGGAGTCTTCCCGCCCGCAACCGCAGGAGATCTCGGTGGATCTCCGCTCCTCCGAAGCGGTGGCGCGCTCGATTCTGGGCATGGCCTTGTGCAAATCCCTTACCTCATCATCGGCCACCGCAATCAAATGGATCGAGCTTTTGGAGCATGACCGAGCGTACGCTCCGCTGCGCGAGCGCGTTGGCGTATGGAAGATCGCTGTCTATCTAGAGCACGGCGAGTATCGCTCGGCCAGGGCAATCCTCGCCGACGAGTCGAATGCTGCAAGGCCGCCGCCGCTGGCGTGGCTTCGGTTGGCGGCGGTGCACGCGCTGGAAGCTAAGCCCGAAAGCCGGCCGGCGGCCGAGCTTGCCCGCTTCGCCGTCACTGCCCTCGCCGCACGAGGTGAGCTGCAACAGGTACTGGACCTCGCCGAGCGCTACGGCGTCGGCGCCATGGGAGATTCCGGATTCGCGATCCGGTACGTCAAAGGCGTCCAACACTACGACCATGTCCGGATGGCTCACGGGCACGACCGCCCGGCGCCAGCCGACGAGCAACTTGTCCGCCTCTACCAGCAGGCAATCCACGAGTTCGAGGCGGCGCTGGCCGAGGCGGATGCTGATCGCTACCCGGAGGCGGCCGCGAGCTGTCGATGGTTGATCGGGTGGTGTCACTACTTTCAGAGTCACTTTCTCGCCGCCCGTGATTCGTTCCAGTTGGCCGCGGTGCGGCTTGGGCCCGATGATGCCCCCGAAGCCTTGTGGATGGCCGTCGTTTCGTTGGACAAGGTTGTGCAGGCCGACGGGAACGAAACGCTGAGTCGGGAGCTGTCGGACCTGATCGATCGCGTCCTGGCGCTCTATCCCTCCGGCCGGCATGCCCCGAAGCTCATCCTCAAGCGCGCCGGCTTGGCCAGGGAGCCAACACATACAGTGGTCGAGGATTTGTTGACGATCCCTCCCCACAGCGAGGTCTACGACATAGCCCAGCGGCGGGCCGCCCAGGTCCTCTATCAACTCTTCCGCACGGCGTCGGGCGAGCAGCGCCTGGCGTACGGCAAGGAATACCTGGCTGTCGCCGTGCCACTCGTTGGATCAGCCGCGCAACGCCTGGATCCCATCGACGACCCGACCGTCGGGCAGTACGTTGCGCGGTGTCGCCGTGTGTTGGAGATTGCGCTGACTGATGGCATCGAACGTCGGGTCGATGCTGGAATCGTCCTCGCCGCGCTCGACGAGCTGCGAAGCAAGCGAGGGTTCGATCTGTCAACGTATGACGATGAGCTGGACTATCGCCGGGTGCAGGAGCGCCTGCTTGGGGAAGACTCTGCGTCAGCGGATACGATCGCGCAAGAGCTCTGGGCCCGTGACCAGGCTTCCGTGTGGTCGCGCCTCGCCGAGCGAAGTCTGTTTCGCTACGGGTTGCTGCGGTTCAGAGCGCGGCAGCGGGATCTGTATGTCGATCGCGCCGATCTGGATCTTGTGGTCCGACACGGGATGCGAATCCTTGGCGAATTCGCCGACAAGTCCGAGGCGCTGCAACGACGGGATGTGGTTGCCTACCACGCTGCTGTCGCCGATGCGTTGATGCTTATCTGGCAGCGCAGCGGTGATCTGGATGACGCCCAGGCTGCGCTTGAGCTTTATGAAACCTTGCTCAATGCCCGGCCGACCGAAGCCGGATTCCTGCGAGCTGCCGCGCTGCTTTCAGCGAAGCTGGGCAAAGTGGATCGCGCGCTGGAATGCTGGCGTACGCTTGTGGCGGGTAGCGCGGTGGGAACGCAGCGATGGTTCGAAGCGAAGTTTCATCTGATTTCCCTGCTTGCGGATAGAGATCCTGCTCGAGCCCGCGCGGTGATGGATCAACACAAGCAGCTCACGCCGACGTACGGCCCAGAGCCGTGGGGGTCACGGCTCCGGGCACTGGACCTGCGCATCGGGCCTGCGGGCACCGGCGAGGATCGACCCGATGATGCGGCCGGATCGCGGCGGTCCGATCAAGCGGCTGTGGAGCGACCGTCGTGAGGGTCGATCCGTTCCAGCGCTTCCTCGGGGTTGAAAGCTCGTCGGACCCACTGAGGCTGTTGGGTCTGCGGTCGCAGAGGTGTGACGCGTCTTCGGTGTCCGCCGCCCTTGAAGTACGCCTGCGTCAAGTCGATCATCATCCCGGCGGTCGAAGCCGAGAGGCCCAGCAGGTTCGCCGGCGCCTGCGCCAAGCCGCAGGCACGCTTGGGGCGTCAATCGAGCGCGCGGGGAGACTTGCCGCAGTAAGCCCAACCAGCCGATCCAGCCCGCCTGCCCCGGCACCCGCCGTGATCCATTCGATCGCCGCCGAAACGCTCACCGATTTTGACCGCCATGTCTTGGCGGTGCTGGTGGGTTGCGGAGGATGGAACGCGAACACACGGTCCAAGCTGGTTGCCCTGGCGGGGGCCTACGGTGTGAGCGTACAGGGCTTGATGCGAGTCGTCGCCGGCTTGAGTGAGTACGCCAAGTCTGGTGGACCGCGCCTGGGGACAGCCGAGATCACCTCCGGCGCCGCTCGAGTTGCCGCCTTACCTACGGTCGCCCCGCGGCTGGGGGAGGCCGAGTCGCTACGGCTCACCGGGCTCACGCGGCAATTACGCCAAGACACCGCCTCGACGACGATCAAGCTCTCGTTGTTGTTTGGGTTACTCACCTTGCTTGTGGCTATGGTCGCCGGACGATTCTTATTGTTCCCGGGACAGTCGCACCGTTTCACTCCTGCCGATGAGACCACAGTGTTGCCCCCGTTGAAGTCGCCCTGGATCAGTACCCCGGCTGAGCCCACCAAGGCGGCTGATGCTCGCCCGGTCGCGCTACCGACGCATCGACAGGCGAGGTTCCCCCAGCCGCCGACGTTCCTCGGCCGCGCGCTGTCGCCGGAAACCGCTCGTGCTGCCGACGAATGTCCGCAGTTGCCCCAAGAGATCGAAACGGTTGCGCGGCGCATCGCGATCTCCGATGACCCGTCCGAGGCGGTCTATCGCGCCTGGGATGATTTCATGCGGACGGTCGGAGCCGGCTGGGCGATGATCGACGACGACACGCGCGCGGCGATCGATCGGGCGATCTTGGAAGCACTCTACGAAGCGTCCGATTCACCGAGCGTTGCCGATCGATTGCTCATGGCACTGATGCCTCCATCGGGGCGACTCGCCGACCCGATGGACCTCTGGCGAGGCGCATGGATGGCCGGGACTCTGGCCAAGATCACTTCCACCGCAAATCTCTCACCGGCTGTAATCGACCGGGCTCGCACGCATCTGGACATTGCCCTGAACCGTTCCGCGCTGCAAGCAGCCGCCGACTTCAACTCTGCGGCCGGAGCATGGCTGGACGGAACGGTGGCTTCGCTCATTGACATAATGGAGTCTGACGAGCGGATCTACGACTTCTGGGAATGTTGGATTGCAGTCCAGGCCCGGCTGGGCAGTGGCGATCGCCTGAGCACCGCGGTGATGCTCGGAATAGAGGCTGTCCTTCGCAGCTCCACCGACCTGTCCCGGCCGGGTCCCGGGGTAAACGTTCTCGGCCGTCTGCTATCGATGTCGGACTTTGATTCCAGCAGTATCGTCAAGGACCGCCTGCGCGAATTCTTTGAAGACGACCAGCGCATCAGCACTCAGGACCTGTGGGTGTTGACCAGTCTGCTCGCCCAATCAGGCGCGGCTTCGTGGTTCAGCGACGATCTGGTGCTTCCCAGCGACGGCGACTGGATGTTTCGCCGGCGCATCGCCGATCGCATCAGTCAGCGGTGGCCTCACGCCGCTTGGGCGGTGGCCGAGCCAAATGCCGAAGCGCCTGGGCTCCCTGTCGATCCCGTTCTGGCGGCACGGTGGTTGACGTTGTCTCAATCGCAGCTGCACCGCCCGCTCGCCGGCGATCCTGACCGGTTGATGGATCAACTGGTCATCGCCTGCCGGCTCAACGAGGCCGCGTCATGGATGGTTGCCCGTGAGGAGGCGTCGGCCCGTCAACTCCTGGACCGGCTCGAATCGATCGAGGTGGCGAGCCCGGATGGTGCATCGTCTGCGGGCTCCGGCGCCTCGTCTGTCAACCCGACCCGTCCTGGTGGGCCGATCGGCCGTGATGGCGAATGGGCCGTGGCCTTCGAGCAGGGTGGACGCAATACGGAGGAAAGATTGCAGCACCTTCGCGTTCTGCGCAATGCCGCAAACGTCGATCTCGGGCCCAACGATGCCGAGGCACTCGTTCGCGCGGTCTATCACAGCTCTTGGGAGGACGTGCGGAAACTGGCCCAGTCAGTGGTCGTCGATCGGTTTACTGCCGGGGCGAATGTCGCCCTGCAGATGCTCGATCAGTTTCCCGGTGTATCGGCCTCCCAGCGCACCGCCGAGACTATTGGCCGGTTTACCGGCCGGCTGTTGCCAAGGGGTCGCTCAGAATCGTGGGCGATCGATGCCCGGCTGGGTCTGGTCGAGCACGCCCTGAGCTTGCAGCGCTTGGGCCCTGGCCGGATCGACCAGCAGACGGCGGCTGTGATCGAATCCTATCTGAACCGGCAGGCTGCAATGCGGCCGCGCGGGTCCGCCTCGGATACCGCCGGGACTGTGCACGGAGTGGCGCAAGGGTTATTGAAGGCGTGGCGAGACCGCGCTGCGTTGGCGCGCGTCGCCGATCCCGTGCCGGGTGATCTGAACGAACTTCAGCGCCGCCACGCCGTACGCCTCCGACTCACCCAGGGATCGTTGCAACGATTCGTGGCGACGCAAGTCGGCCTGCTCGAACTGATGACGTATCTCGCCGTGGCCGAGCAGCCCGAGCTCCGTGAACCGCTGGCGGACCTCCTGGCCGAGTCTGCCCGCCGCCGCGCAGGCATGACCCATGTGCTCGAGCAGGCAGTTGACGTGGAGCGAGCCATCGCCCGGCTCTGGCAGGCGCAACTGGCCGTGAATGACCCCTCAGAGGCGAACCAATGAGCCCATCCCGCCCCGCAATGCTCATCGTGTTGGTCACCGCCCTGAGTGTAATCGCGTGGTCCACAACCTTGGGCAGCCGAGATTCCACAGATGATTCAGCCGGCTCCGGCGAGTGGCTCGATCGGCTTGAAGCACTGAACCCGGCCGATGCACTGGCGTATTTCGAGCTGGCTGAGGAGGTCGCCGACGCCGCTGGCGATCAGCCGCCCCATGATCTGGCCAAGCGCCTGTACGCTCTCGCCGGGGTGCTCGATCAGCCGCGGCTCGGTCGCAGCGCCTGCCTGGCTCTTGCCGACCTTGAGGACCACCGCCAGGCCAAGCGCCGATTGCTGGCTTTGGCCGGTTTGCTTGACCAGCGCGGCGGGGTGGGCAGTGCCCATCAAACCAACCCCGCCGGCGATCTTGACCCTGTCGCCGTCTTGGCCGTCGCCGAAGCGCTAAGCCACTATCGAAAGGGACAGGGTGCACGCGCCCTTGCCGCGCTCGCAAGGCCAGGCGCCATGGAACTGCTCGAAGCGCACGGGCACGTGCTGCGAGGCGGTGTCAGGGGTTTCCTTGAAGACTGCCGGTTGTATCGCCCCCCGCGCAAGCCCACGCTGTCGCCCAATGATCTGATGACCATGCTTCGGTTCGAAGCGGCGCTGCTCGCCGGGCCTCACCGCTCGTGGTCGAGCGATCTGCTGCTTACCAACGGACAACCGCTCATCGAGGCTGACCCGGATCGTCTCGCGGACATGCTTGGCGTGGACGCCTCGAAACCCTACTTTCGTCACGGCCGATGGCTCGCCTCCCCCTAGCGCCGATTTCCCAGGTGACCTCGGCATTCTTGAACTACCGACATAGTGTTCACCTGAGTAGATTACGGCGAGTCTGCACCTCGAAGCACCGAATAAGCGAGGAACCCGCTGGGTGAAGCGGATATGATGCCCAAACTGTGTGAATGCAAGCTGCAACTAGCTGCCGAAACTCTGCTCGACCGTGTTTTCGGAAACGGGAGGTTACAGCATGACCAGGGAACAATGGATCATCGCCAGCCTGCTTGGCCTCAGCACCAGCCTGCTCGCCCTCATCGCCGTGTTGCTGGTGTTGAACTTCTTCCAAGGATCACCGTCGGCGGGAGCTCAGATGGCCGGGGAGCTACCGCTGCCGACTATGGCTGAAGGGCAGAGTCGGATGGCGCCGTTGACTCCGGGCATTTACATTAGCATTCTACTTCTGTTTGGCGTTGTGGCTGGAATCGCGTCCTACGTCCTACTCGGTCGAAAAGCGTACGATGATCCCAGCCCAGCAAAGGCGGGCGAGTTTACCCACTTGTTCCGTAATCTCCTTCAGCTCCTTACGGTTGCACTCCTTATTGGGGCCGTCATCATCCTCGCAGTTGACGATAAGATAGAGGCGACAACATCAGGGCCATTGCTCGGGGCAATAGCTGGATACGTCCTCCATGATCTCGCTCGTACGGTTATGCGCCCTCGGCAGAATGGCGAGGGCGGTTCTGGCGGACCTTAGTATCCGCTCACCGTGAGGCCGCAGGGCCATGGCAAACCCGGCTGTACCCGAACAGCGCCACCGCCATGGTCGTTGGTTTGGGGAAGAAAACGGGACAGGTATGCTCTGTTGAGAACCTTATCCCGGCCGGCGTGTGCGGACGACTGGCAGCTTCTCGAGGAGCACTGGTACATCGTCGCTTAGACACAAGCTGGTAAACTCAACTGCCCTTAGCGGGGGTGTTTCCAATGGCGAAGAAAGCTCCGAACAAACGATCCAAGAGGCGGAACTTCCCGTTGCACAGCATTGAGGACACACTCGTCCTGCCTCAGAAGATCGCCGACGAGATGGGAGGCAATCCGTTCAATCGACTGCTCCTAGCCGATGCGATTGGGATCACGCCAATGAGCAGCAACTACCGGGATCTCTTGAGCTCTTCGTACAGATACGGCTTCACTGAAGGTACCGAGAAGGCCTCGGAAATATCGTTGACCAACCTCGGTAAGGACGCTACACAAACCGTGGCTGCACAGAAGCGTCTAGATGCTTTAGTCAAGGCCGCTAGGACGCCATCTTTCTTCAGGCAGTTCTACGAGGACTATGCGAACAAGAAGGTTCCTTCGCCGGAGATGATCGACAAGATACTCACGTCGAGCTACAAGGTTCCGGATGAGTACGCCTCCGAGGCAAGTCAGCTTCTTGTAGCCAACGGCCGCTTTGTCAGGATTATTCGTGATATCGGAGGCTCGGCACATGTGCTCGTGGATGCCCCGCCCATTGATGAAACCGACGAGAGTGCTGTTGAAGAAGAGGCCGTTGTTGATGTGGAGACCGAGGCACAAGTGGAAGAAGAAGGGACTACGACACCTCTTAGCTCTGACGATCAGCGAACTCCAACTACTAAGCCGATCTTCATCGGTCACGGAAAGAACCGCGTCCCGCTGGAGAAGCTACAGGCCATTCTCACCTCGTTTCAGATTCCCCATAAGGTGACCACTCAAGAGGCGAACCTCGGTCGGCCAATCCCACAGAAGGTCAAGGAAACGATGGAGGCTTGCGGCTCCGCGATACTGATCTTCACGAAGGACGAACAGTTCTTTGATGCGGACGGCAGCGAAATATGGCGAGCAAGTGAGAACGTAGTCCATGAACTTGGGGCATCGTCCTTTGCCTATGGCGACCGAATAGTCATATTCAAGGAGAAGGGCATCCACTTCCCCACGAACTTCCAGAGCATCGGCTACATCGAATTTGAAGCCGAGAACCTGGAGGCGAGATCGATGGACCTACTCAAGGAGTTGGTCGGTTTCGGGCTGGTGAAGATCACCCCCACCTGAAGGCAAGAAAAGGGGACGGGAGTCTTTTTCGGGGCCGGCCTGTCACCGTCGATTCCGGTCAAAAGCAAGCGGCGGGTGGCTGGTGGCTGGTGGCTGGGGCTAAGCGAAGCGTGCCCCAGTCCTTTGACGCTGTGGCATCGAAGACTTAGCCACAGCCACCCATCGCGTTCCGGTGGCCGCACGGCCGGGGGGAGTGCGCCGCGGGATCATGAGGCCTGCGCTCGAATCGTCTCAGAGGTGGTTCAACCGCTGCGTGAGAGGACTTCGAGGATGTAATCGTTGGGGTCGCCGGCGTCACCCCAATGGGCAAGCAACAGGAGCAGATCCAAGATCCCGACAATGCCGTCGCCGTCGAAATCGGGCGGGTCGGGTGTCGGGACGGGGCCCCAGGCGGCAAGCAATGCAAGCAGGTCGAGGATGCCGACCGTTCCATCGTTGTTAAGGTCGTAGATCGAAGAACCGCCTTGGATCACGGTGACTTGGACCCTGTAGAGGCCGGCGGTGACGCTCTGTTGAAGCGCCTCCTCAATGCCCAACCCACCCCGATTGGAGCTTGCCAGTACTTTTCCGTCGCTGTTGAGCAGCCCCAGCAGGTAGTCATCCGGCCCGTTGAGCACCAGGGAGATCAGCGCGTTGGACCCAATGCCGCTGGCGGTGTAGAGATCGACGTCCGCCTCCGAGGCATGTCCGAGCACTGCGACCGGATCACTGTTGTACACCCCGGGCAGGGCTCCCCCGGCCAGGTCATCCTCATCAACTTCGTTGGCGGGGACGTTCTCAAACAAGTGATCGTTGGTCCAGCCGCCTAGGAAGATGTCCAGATCGCCGTCGCCGTTGGTGTCGAAGGCCGCAGCGTGCCAACCCTTATGACCGGAGCCGCTGGGGAAAGCGGGCGCGGGTGTCCAATCGACGAAGGAGATGATGTTGTTGACGGACGTATTGCGAAGGATGGTCGGCCGACTGCTCCCGCCTTGCTCCTTCATCACAAAGACGTCAACGCGCCCATCATTGTTCAGGTCGGCCACGGTGGCCTTGCGCGAAACGACGCTGACCGTTGACGGCGGCAGAATATTGAGGTCCGTAAAGGTGGCCTTGTTGGCGCCATCGTTGCCGTTGTTACGGAGAATGCGGTCGGCACCTCCGACCAAGTTGGTCCAATAGATGTCCTGGTCGCCGTCACCGTCAAAGTCGCCGGCCTCCATCGCGTTCTCGAACGACGCATAAGCAAGGAGCTGAACACTGTTGGGGTAGTTGTAGTCGCCATCACTGGTGCCACCGTTTTGGTTGTTGTTGTAGTAGATGAAGCTGGGGTCAAGCCCGTTGCTGATGAGCAGATCGAGCTTCCCATCGCCGTTGAGGTCCGCGGACGACACGTCAACGGTGTAATGGACGTCGAATGGCACCATGCCGCCCGTCATGTCCGTAAAGTAGCCGGGGAGGTCGTTTCGGTTGAAATACATCGTGTCCTGTGACGGGCCGGGATAGTTGCCGACATAGAGGTCGAAGTCGCCATCCATATCCGGGTTGATTGACACCGCGCCACAGGCCGCGCCGCCGGTGCTGGGGCCGAGGCGGGCATTGCCTTCTTCCACCCAGCCGGTGTGGACCCCGCCGGCATGAACGTTGCGCCAATATTTCGTCCGGCCGGGATCGCCGCCGGTGTTGTTGTCGCAGACGATGATGAGGTCCAGCCAACCGTCGAGGTCGTAGTCGCGCAAGAACGCGTTTCGGGCGACGTCACCCATGCCGGTGGTGAACAACGGCACGGTGGCGCTGATCTCGGTGAACACGCCGTCATCGTTGCGGTACATCTTGTTCTTACGCTGGCCGAAGTCGGCGTGGGCCACGGCGATAACCACGTCAAGGTCGCCGTCGTTGTCGAAATCGCCGAACTCGACCTCCTTCTCGTTGGTCCCGGCTTCCGGCACCGTCTGGTTGATGCGGGCGCCGGTTACGTTCTGGTAGTTCAAGGTGCCCGGCAACTGGCCGGCCAAGGCCGCCGCACCGCCTGTGGAGAACACGACCGCCATGATCAAACTTGCTCGGTTCATTTCAACCTCCATGCCCAAGATACGGCTCTTGATCAGAAATGATGGCCTGACTGCCAGGGACCCGGTCACGCAACCACGGACACCGCGCGACGGGCAAGGGCGTTCAGGCCCCACCCAGGTGACAAACCGACAGGCCCAGCCTGCAGCCAAGCCCATCTTATCAGTAATGTACCGCAGAACTGCGGTAGGTGCCAGCAGATCCGGCAACTTTTATGTGTCGGACACAGGCCGCCGCCCGGACCCCTAACAGCCCGTGGTGATGGCGGTTTCGAACTCGTACATACCGCGTTTTGACCCCATCAGGGGCCCTGAAACCTACCCAAAATGACGTCTGCCACGGGCTGCTATGGCGATGGCTGGCGGTAGGGCCGGCCGGCGCGGTAGTGGTCCAGACGAGCCTCGATCTCACTTACGAGGTCGCGGTTGTCGTTCGCTCTTGCCATTTGAAGCGCTTGCTCGGCGGCGGCGATCGCCTCTTCAAAACGGCCAAGATTGGCCAGGGCAGCGGCGAGGGTGTCCAAGGCCTGCGGCACCGCATTGTTGGTTCTGCGGCATACCGCCTCGGCAACGCGAAGTGCCTCGTTTGCATCTCGCCATTGCTCTTGCGGGCATGTCGCCAGCATCCAGGCCAGCCGGTCAGCGATCGACGCGTCATTGGGCAGGCGCTGCACGCCGTCACGTAGACGGCTGATGGCCTCCTCGTAGCGCCCCAGTGCCGCAAGTGCGCTACCGAGCCGTTTGTAGGGACGCGGATCATTCGGTCGAAGCCTTGCGGCGGCGCGGAGATGCTCGATCGCCTCATCCGCCCGACCGAGGCGCGACAAGTCTGCGCCGAGCCCGAGATGCGCATCAAAGTGTTGCGGGCGAATGGAAACCACCAGTGCAAAGCGCCTCGCCGCTTCTGAGTAGTCGTTTCGCCGATGGGCAATCAAGCCAAGGTTGTAGAGCGCATCGACGAAGTTCGGGTCGAGGTTCAACGCGCGCCGCAGGCTTTCCTCGGCGTGTTCCAACTGGCCCCGTTTCAGCAGCGCAGTGCCAAGCTGGCCGTGGGCTTCCGGCAGGTCGGGATTGATCCGCACCGCTTCTTCGAGCAAGGCGATCGCAGGCTCTACTTGCCCTTGTTGAAGCAGGTCAATGCCGCGATGTAAGGCGTCAATCGCGCCCGTTCGCAGTGCATCAAGGCGTTGCCTCAGCGGATCAGGGACTCGTGGCTCTTCGTTGCGTTGGTGCTCGGCCAGTTCGAGCTGTTGCATTGCCGCCTCGGTGCGTCCGAGCTTGCGCAGGGCCTGGCCCAGCACATACCGTGCCGTGCCATACTCCGCAGTGAGACGGATTGCCTCCTCCAAGTATCCCACCGCGATCGTGAGTTCTCCGCGTCGAAGCAAGACTTGGCCGGCTCCGCAATATGCTCGTGCGGTCTTCGGTGAGATCTCAATGACTCGCCGGTATCCGGCCAGCGCTTCATTCAAGCGATTTCGCATGCGGTCTGCATCGGCGCGATAGAGCAGCGAAGCAACATCATTGGGGCGCTGGGCGAGGACCAGATCGAGCTCGCCGGCACAACGCTCCCATTCGCCGCGCTCCAGCAGCACCCTGGCCAGATAGGCGCGCCAACGCAGATCATCAGGAGCCAAGACGACCGCCCGGAGATAGCACGGCTCGGCAAGGACGTGAAACTCGTAGGCATGGTAGAGCATGCCGAGTCTTCCGTTCGCCTCCGCGTCACCTGGCGATGCGGCGACGCGACGGGCGGCTTCGACGAACTGCCTGCGCACGGCCGGCTCCATCGATTCGAACGGAAAATCGGGGATCGGTGGGAGATTGACCGCCGTCTGAGACGGTGATGTTTCGGCGCTCGGCGGTGTCGGTAGCGCTGCCCCTTTCAGTGTCGCGCCGGGCGCGGTGATCGCGGCAACCGCCGTACTCGTCACGAGGGCGCTCATCACCACGAATGCAAGTGCCCACGCTTGGCCGGCGCTCGTCACGGCGACGCCTCCCCCGACCCTTCATGCAGTTGGTGGTGTTGCCTGATCGTGAGACCGGAGAAGGTCTCCTCGAGTCCGCCCGGCCAGGTAATGGCCACGGTCTGCGAGTTGATGTCGTCACCAAGGCCGAAGTACACCCTCAGATCGTTTGCACTGCAATAGCTGCCGTCACTATGGACGCGGCGAACCAACGCCGGCCTTCCCGTGCGAATGAGCCGAACTTCCGCGCCGATCGCGCTGCGGTTGCTCGCGGCGCCGACCAGCCGCAGGGCCAGCCAGGATCGGCGATGCCCCACTTCGTTTCGTAGCAACCGAAGCGGACCGTTGCTGTTGGAAATGAGAATGTCGATGTCACCGTCGTTATCGATATCGCCGAACGCTGCGCCCCTGGAGGTTTCGCGCAGTTGCACCACCGTCCCGCCTTGGGGGGAGATCTCGGTGAAGGCGAAGCTCGGCGGGCCGAGGTTGAGAATCAGCTGGTTCGGATTGCCGTAGGGGTACGGATCATCTGCGACCTCCTCGACGATCTTCACACCGCCGTTAGCGACAAACAGATCCAGGTAGCCGTCACCGTCCAGGTCGGCCCATTGGGTGCCGAAGCCGGTATACGGCCAGCTCATTGCGGCCAGCGCGAAATCCTCGGTGCGATCGTCGAAATATCCGTTGCCGTCGTTGACCAGCAGGGTGTTGTGTTCGGCGTACAGATGAGAAAGAAAGATGTCCAGGTCGCCGTCGAGGTCGAAATCAGCAGCGCTCACGCCCATGCCGGCCTCGGCGAGCCCGGCGGCGTTGTACGCGGCGCCCCCGAGCAGAGCGGTGTTCTCGAATCTCTCGCCGCCGAGGTTGATCCACAGTTGGTTCGCGTTACCGTCGTTGGCGACATAGATATCCGGCCGGGAATCGCCGTTGAAGTCGGCGCAGACGACGCCCAGACCGCTGCCATAGGCGGTGTCGATGCCTGCAGCGATGGTCACGTCGATGAATCTCGGCGCGCCGGGATCGCCGGTATTGCGGAACAACCGGTCCGGGACCGGATCAAACGATTGCGGACCGCAGTAGTCCCGCCGGCCGGAGGGGCTGTGGCAGACCTTGTTCTCCCGCACGGTGAAATTCACATAGTTGGCGACGAACAGATCGACGAAGCCGTCCCGATCGTAATCCACGAAGGCGGCGCTGGTGCTCCAGCGATCCTCCGGCGGGATCGCGCCGTCGGAAATGTCCGTGAACGTTCCGTCGCCATTGTTGTGATACAACGTGTTCGGCCCGAAGTTGGTGACGTACAGATCGGTATCGCCGTCGTTGTCGAAGTCCGCGATGGCGACACCCATTCCGTACCCGCGATCGCCCACGCCGGCCCGATCGGTCACATCAACGAAACGCAGCCGCCGTGAGCCGTCGGGGTTGACGGTCAGATCATTGCGATACAGGCGGTTGGCGCCCGCGTGCGGGTCACCCGCGGCCGAACCGTCGAGCGGGTAGCTCTGAACCACGTACACATCGAGATCGCCATCGTTGTCGTAGTCCAACAGCCCGCAGCCGGACCCGGCGATCTCCGGGAAGTAGTAGTCGCCCGCAGCGCCGGTGGTGTGAATGAAATCCAAACCCGAAGCCTCGGCGATATCCACGAACCATGGATCGACATCGTCCGGCTCTTGCGCAGCGGGCAGCGCGACCGCGCCTGCTTCATCACCGGCGGCAGCGGATTGCTCATCATCGACGGGTCCACAGCTGGCGATCGCCGCCGCCACTGCCCCAACTGCTGCCAGGACGGATCGACTCAGCACCCAACAGGATAGGCCCGGCGATCCGTGGCGCCTGCCTCGTGTCGCGCCGGCTGAGCAACGTCACGGACACGGGCCCCAGTTGGCGAGGAGTGTGAGCAGGTCGAGGATGCCGACGGTGCCATCGGCGTCGAAGTCAGGCGGTCCGCCGGGGTTGCTGCCCCAGGCCGCGAGCA
>JADFIR010000030.1 GCA_022566535.1 Planctomycetota bacterium | reverse complement strand
CGGCCTCGAGCGAGAGCGTTTTCTTTTTTTTGGATGCGCACTGGGGTAAGTATTGGCCGCTTCGCGATGAGCTTCGACAGATCCTTCGCCTGGAACGCTGCATCGTATGTATCGACGATTTCTTCGTGCCCGGGAAATCGGATCCGTCGAAGCCGCATGGCGATTTCGGCTTCGATGCGTATCAGGGCACGGTGCTCGATTGGGCATACGTTCGCGACGCCTTCGAGGACCGGCGCGTGAAGGTGGCCTACCCGGCGCGATCCAACCGGGACGGGCGGGGCTGGGTGCTGATTTTCTCCGGGTATTCTGAGGAGGAACTCGCCAAGCTCGACTGGGGCCAACTTTTTTCTCTGGATGCCGGCGATCCGGTCCATTGCCGCCCGACGAAACTGCATCCCTTGGCCTTCCTCGATACTCGCAATCTTGTGAAGCGTATCGTGCCGCTCGGCTTGCTTCGCTCGACCCTTCGCCTTTACCAGCGGCTCATGTAGCCCTCGCATGATCGACCGCCTGGCCACATTTGCCATTGACAAAGAGCTGCTCTCGTTTCGGGACGATACTGCGTTGTGTTCCCACCTGGGCAAACTTGAAGGGACGAAGGTCGAGACGATTGGCGTGTCTCGCGAGGGCAGGGTTGTCGTCGGGTGGAGCGCTTCCAGCTCGGGCCCCGAGCAGGCCTTCCGCTGGACGGCCCTGGGCGGCATGGTCGCCCTGGGCGATCTACCCGGCGGCCCGTTCCAATGCAAGGCGGCGGCCGTCTCTCTCCACGGTGCCGTCATTGTCGGGCTCGGTTCTCCCGGCGATGATCAGCTCGAAGCAGCTCGGTGGACCAGCGACCAGGGCATCATCGGTTTGGGCGATCTGCCCGGCGGCGCCTTCACCAGCCGCGCGACCGCGGTCTCGTATCAGGGTTCCGTCATTGTCGGCTGGGGCAACTCAGGCGGCGGCGTCAATGAAGCATTTCGATGGACCGCTGACAAGGGCATGGTCGGTCTGGGTTTCCTGCCCGGCGCCATTATCGATGGCAGCCAGGCTTTCGACGTGTCTTCCGACGGGTCGGTCATTGTCGGCTCCGGCTGGGCAACGCAGGGGATAGAAGCCTTCCGCTGGACGGCCGAGCAGGGCATGGTTCCCCTTGGCGATCTACCCGGCGGCATGGAGCTTACGTTTAGCTTCGCCTTCGGCGTCGCCGACGATGGTGCGACCGTTGTCGGCGTCGGCTTCACCGACCTGGAATCTGAAGCGTTCATCTGGGACGTTGAACATGGCATACGCAATCTGCGCGAGGTGCTCGAAGAGGACTACGACTTGGACCTCTCCGATTGGATCCTGACCGAAGCCCGAGGTATCGCCGCAGACGGTCTGTCCATCGTCGGCTCGGGATACCGCGATGGCGTGCAGGAAGCGTGGCTGGCCCGGCTCAACCCGCCGTCGTGCCCCGCTGATCTCGACGGCGATGGACAAGTCAACGCGTACGACCTCGCCATCCTGTTCAGCGCCTGGGGATTCAACCCCGGCCATCCTGCTGACCTCAATGGCGACGACTTTGTCGGCCCCTTTGACCTGGCTGTGCTCTTCTCGGCCTGGGGACCATGTGATTAGCAAACAGCCCGGCCGCCAGCAACCATCACGGCCCAGCAGCTGAAATCGTTCCGCGCCCTGTGTTTGTCCCATCGACCCGCCGCGCCATCGCCGCTCGTACGGTCGTCCCGATTCCATCGGGAGTGGCCGCGCTCTTCGGGCAGAACCCTCTCCCGGCCAAGGGGAGAGGCCACGGTGAGGGGTGAAACACTTGGTCGCGGTTCTCTTCTTCGGCGCCAACGATGCGCGTCGCCGAACGATCCGCCCACCCAATCCCATAGCCCCCGGCTCTGCCGGGGGATTGACCCGACAGGCGCATCCTCTGCCTCATCCATAAAGCCGCGACCGGTGGTCGCGGTCTTCTCTCAAGTCGCACCCCCCGCCAAGCCTTCTGTCACCTCACCAGCGATGCACGCATTTTTTCCTTGACCGGCCGGACGATCCGTGTTCCAATGGCTCATAGGCGGAATGCCGTCGGACAACCGCCGGCACTTGCAGGGCAAGGAGGAAGCCGCCATGTTCAAACTGTGTGGCACTCTTGTGTTGGCGCTCGCCGCGATGATCGGATGGGCAGCGTCCGTCAGCGTCTCCGGCCGAGAGCGGATTCTGCTGGACCCGCCGCCCGTTCCTTCGGGGGGCTCCGGGGTCGAGGCAGGCCCGCCCGGCCCGCCGCGATGGGTGGAACTGGACGATTTCGTCTTGGGAGACGCACCGCCACCGCTGCTGCGATCTGATCCGGAGCTGCCGGTGGAAATGGCCTTCGGGCCGCCTCCACAGCCCCGGGTGGCGTTCGACGCGATCAACGACACGGGCGGACTCATTCCACCGGACACGCACATGGCGGTGGGCGCACTACTCGAATCCGATGGCCGCGTGATGATGGTGACCAACCAGCAGGTCGCCATCTGGGACAAGCTGGGCAACCTCGTGGCGGGTCCGATCACGCTCAATGCCTTCTTCGGCATCTCGCCTCCCCCGCCGCAGCCCTTCGCCTTCGATCCGAAGATTCTCTACGACCAGCATTCGAACCGCTTCTTCGTGGTCGCCCTGCAGGGGACCACTCCGAACCCAGGCGGCACGAACAACATCCACATCGCCGTCTCCTCCAGCGGCGCGCCGAACAACCTCACGACCGAATGGACGTTCTCCGTCGGCACCGGCCTCACGACGGTCGGCGGGTTCAACACGTGGTCCGACTACCCCGGGATCGGCGCCGACAACCTGGCGCTGTTCGTCACGTTCAATCTCTTCGACGCAAGCGTACCTAATAATCTCTTCCGCGGCATCAAGATCCGCGTGTTCAACAAGACTCAGGTCATGGCGGGCAATAATAACGCCTTCACCGACATCAATCTCGCCGCCTCGATGACGGCCAGCACGGCCCAGCCGGCGCATGTCTACGGCTCGACGGCCAACGGCGGGTTCTACCTGATCTCGCGGGTCGGGCAGGCCGCGTATCGCCTGTATCACGTCACCGGCCATCCGGCCGCCCCGATTCTCACGACCAACACCTTCGCCTGGGCCGCGGGTGCATTTCCTGCGGACACCGGGGCCGACCAGTGCTCGGTCGCCAACCCCGACATCGACACCCTCTCGACGAGGATGCAGAATGCGATCTACCGCAACGGCCAGATCTGGTGCACCATGGCCGCCGACCCCGACGGCGACGGCCAGGTCGAGGTCGTCTGGCAGGCCATCGCCGACAACAGCTATCCGACCGGCACGCCCGCCGTCTCCCAGAGCGGCTTCATCAACGGGTCCGGCGCCGCTCCGTGGACCTACATGCCCTCGATCAACGTCAACGCCGTCGGCGATGCCGTCATCGTGTACACGCAGTCCTCGACCACCGAGTGCCCCAACATGTACTATGCGGCGCGGGTGAGCCCCGACCCGCCGGGAATGTTCCAGGCCCCGGTGCTGGTCCGCAGCAGCGCGGGCTTCTACGACAGCGCGGGGGCGTCCGACCCAGACCGCTGGGGCGACTACGCGGCCACAGTCATCGACCCCGCGGACGATTCCTTCTGGATCGCCCAGGAGTTCGCCTTCACCTCGGGCGTCAACAGCTCCCTCTGGGGCACCCACATCGCCGGCTTCCAGACCGACTGCAACAACAACGGCGTGTACGACCCCCTTGACATCGCCGACGGCACCAGCCCGGACCTGGATGGCAACGGCATCCCGGACGAATGCGAGGGCTGCTCGACAACCGAGCGCCAAAAGCTCACGGCCTCCGACGCTTCCGGACTCGACCGCTTCGGGATTTCTGTTGCCGTGAGCGGGGACGTGGCCGTGGTCGGGGCTCAGACCGACGATGATGCCCGTCCGGGCAACCAGGTCTGCGACTCCGGCTCGGCCTACGTGTTTCGCTTCAATGGCTTCAACTGGGTCCAGGAGCAGAAGCTGCTCGCCTCCGATGCCGCTTGCGACGACAGATTCGGCTTCTCGGTGTCGACCAGCGGCGACCTGGCCGTGGTCGGGGCCTGGGGCGACGATGACGTGTGTCCGGACTTTCCGCCCTGCAACTCCGGCTCGGCCTACGTGTTCCGCTTCAATGGAACGAACTGGATCCAGGAGGCCAAGCTCACCGCCTCCGATGCCGGTATCTATGACGTCTTCGGCTGGTCGGTGTCGATCAGCGGCGAGGTGGCCGTGGTCGGGGCTTATCACGACAGTCCCATCGACGTCAACTCCGGCTCGGCGTACGTGTTCGTCAAGCCCCCCGGCGGCTGGGTGAACATGACCGAAACCGCCAAGCTCTTGCCCTCCGACGGCGCTTGGAATGACCAATTCGGCTGGTCGGTCTCGATCAGCGGCGACGTGATCGTGGTCGGGGCCCATTTTGACGATGACAACGCCTTCAACGCCGGTTCGGCGTACGTGTTCGACAAGCCCCCCGGCGGGTGGGTGGACATGACTGAAACCGCCAAGCTCACCGCCTCCAACGCTGCTGTCCAGGACCAATTCGGTACCTCGGTTTCCATCACCGGCGATACCGCGATCGTCGGAGCGCCCACGTGGTCCTTCGATCCGACTGGCCCGGGCTCGGCCTACGTCTTCGTTCGCAGCGGATCGACGTGGACGCAGCAGGCGAAACTGACGGCCTCGGACGCAGCCTTGGGGGACCAGTTTGGACGGTCCGTCTCGATCAGCGGCGCCACCGCCATCGTCGGGGCCTTCGGGGACTCCGACAACGGCAGCCAATCCGGCTCGGCGTACGTCTTCATCAAGAGTGGCGCGATATGGGTGGAGGAGGCCAAGCTCCTGGCCTCCGACGCCGCTGCCGGTGATTACTTCGGTTACTCGGTTGCTGTCAGCGGCGGCGGGGGTCTGATCGGGGCATTTCGAGACGACGGCTCCACCGGATCGGCCTACGTCTTCTGCGGACTGTCCGACTGCAACGGGAACAACCAGCTGGACCTGTGCGAGTTCCAGGCCGACCCCACCCTCGATCAGAATGCCAACTGCATTATGGACCAGTGCGATGTTGATTGCAACGGCAACGGCCAGGCCGACTTCCTGGACATCATTTTCGGCACCAGCGACGACTGCAACGGCAACGGCGTACCCGACGAGTGCGACATCGCCGACGGCACCAGCCTGGACACCAACGGCAACGGCATCCCGGATGAGTGTGAGCCGTCTTGCGGCAACGGCGCGCCCGACCCCGGTGAGAACTGCCAGAACTGCCCCGCGGATGTCCAATGCCCGACCGGCACCGAGTGTATCGCCGGCATGTGCGAGCGCCTGTGCGGCAACGGCGTGCCCGACCCCGGTGAGAACTGCGAGAACTGCCCGGCGGATGTCCAGTGCCCCGCAGGTACCGAATGCATCGCCGGCATGTGTGAGCGGCTGTGCGGCAACGGGGTGGTCGATCCCGGCGAGAACTGCCAGAACTGCCCGGCGGACGTCCAGTGCCCCGCAGGTACCGAATGCATCGCCGGCATGTGTGAGCGGCTGTGCGGCAACGGGGTGGTCGATCCCGGCGAGAACTGCCAGAACTGTCCGGCGGATGTCCAGTGCCCCGCAGGTACCGAATGCATCGCCGGCGTGTGTGAGCCGCTGCCTAGCATCGCCGACATCTCCGGTCCGCTCGGCCCCGGCTTCCCCGATGGATGCGTTGACGCGTTTGACCTGGGGACGCTGCTGGGTGCGTGGTGCTCGTCTGCGAGCGACCCAGATCCGCCCGGCGATGTAGACCCGCCCTGCGAGGGCTGCACCTCCCCGAACTTCGCCCTGGCGGACATCTCCGGTGCGGCCAATGTGGCGGATGGGTGCGTGGATGCGTTCGACCTGGCGAAGCTGCTGGCCGAGTGGTGCTCGGTCGCGGGCGGCAACCCCTGCGGCACCTGCGGCCCGTAGCCGCGCAGCGCCGCCACGACTCTGCGCGCACGGCGGGTTGAGGTCGCGCCGGCGCGCACGAGTTGGTCGAAGATAAGGCTCGATGCGCCTGCGAAGCGCCGACTTAGCGCGAGATAAGCCCGAGATAAGCCTCGGTTAGCCGAAGTTATGGCGCACGCGGCATGGCTGGCGCGCGCTGAGTGGCCCGCACGGCCGTCTGCGCGCGCGCAAGAAAGACCGACCCTCACTTGTACCTCAGAATCAAGGCCCCCGGAAGCGCAATGTGGGAGCGCCAAGATGCCGCGCGCGCGGATGTGGTACTTGCATTCAGGCCGGGGTTGTGCGCGCTGCGGTCAGAACCCCCATTCGTCCCAGAGAATAATCAAGTCGGCGACATCGACGGTCCCGTCGGCGTTGAGATCGGCGGGCGAGTCGCTTTCGCCCCATTCGGCCAGCAGAAACAGGAGATCGAAGATGCCGACACGCCCGTCGGCGTCAAAGTCGGCTGGGGAGAGGATCTCGTCGATCAGGCGCCCGAAGGTGGCGCTTCGGAAGAAATCCATTTGCTTCGGCGTGAATTGATCACTGTACTTGCCCAGCAGGCTCCAATCATCCGCGAGCAGCAGCTCAGCCCAGTTGCGTTCAATGATGTCCTGCCCGACGGGCCCCAGCAGGCCGTCGTTGAGCTCACCCTCGATAAGGATATATGCCCAGAGGTCGGTATCACCGTTGATGATGTCGGCGAGCAAGTCCGCATCGTCCCGTGGATCGAGGATGGCGGCTGCGGTTCGGGGCGTGAGAATCAGCTTGCCACGGATGGCGGAAGTGTTCTTCGGATCCAGGCGTAGCTCGTCCATCAGCAACGCCAGGTATTCCTCGCCGCTGGGGAGCTTCATTTCCCGTCCGCGCAGAAGATTGACCTGGGCCAAGTCCAGCGTAATGGGAATCTGGATGCCGGGGATGATCAGGCTGACGATCTGACGAAGCGGCGCGGCCACCGCAGCGTCGAGCTTGCCGGCCAGCGGCGCGGTCGGGCCAAACAAATACGGCCAGGGCACACCGTTTCGAAGTTGCTCGTCGAGCGGATCCAAGAACGTGTCTGGGGCAACCTGCACCTCGGTCGGAATCAACGTGTGCAAGCGGTAGGCACCGCCGGCAAACTCGACCGTCACGTGCGGAGCCCCAACGGGGCCCAGCGGCTGGCGCGGGTCCTCAATCGCCTCGAACAACGTTCGGCCGGTGAGCTGCTGCGCCAGCTCGTTGCACACGATGCCCTGGTAGTAGGCGGTCGTGTAATTGCGGGTCTCGTTGAAGATGTCCCACCACTGTTCGCTAAGGAACTCCAAGCTTGCTTCGTCTATACGATCTCGAATGATGATCTTGTCCACCTGGACGTTGTGCAGCTTCATGAAAGCCCGATGGAGCTGGCCGATCACGCCGGTAATATCGTTGCGCGGGTCGCCGATGATGGCGATACCGCTGCCGCCGCGAATGAAGTCAAGCGCCCCGCTACGGTTTATTGAGAAGCGGAATCGCAGGTTGCTCAGGTCCCAAGGGCCGAGGTTCCCCGGCGTGGAGGGATACTCCAGCGGCGAGATGCGATAGAGCGGGTCGAGATCGAAGCCGGGAGTTCGTTTGTTCTGAAAGGAGTCTTCGGTCTCGTGATATCGGAACACGAACGGCTCGATCAGCAGCTCATCGAACCGGAGACGAGTGAGCGTGAGATCGTGGTCCACGAACTGCCCGAAGTACGAGCCGCCGGTGGGCATCCCGCTGGTTGAGCGCGTCGTCCGGTTTTCGGTGAAGCGAGGCGGCAGGGCGGCGGGCAAACTGTCGGGACCGCCTCCAACATCAAGCTGGCGTTCATCGTCGTTCTCAAAGTTGATCTGCTCAAGCGGAACGATGCGCAGATACAGCTCCAGGGCCGGCACGGGCACGCCATCGAACGGCCGAGAGAACAGCGGCGCATCCTGGGCGCTGCCATCGGGTGAAATTGCAAGCATTAGTCCCAGCCCAACCGCTGCGACTGGCAGCACAGGGCACGTGGCGCGCGGTCTACCGCTCATAGGCTGCCCCTTTTCTTCTTTCGGCCCGTGTCAATCGGACGCGACCCTGCCGGGCGCCGGAATGCTGCTGGGGCGGTGATCTTCTTCTTCGCCTACCATACTCCACGATAGGCGGGCGACCAAGGCGCTTCCCGGCTTTCGAGGCGGCAATGTGGCCTGTGAGGCGATCCCAGCCTGCCCAGACCACAAATTCCGAAACCATCAGCGCATTTACACAGATCACCCTCGCGGGACGCAGATTGATTCCGAAGAGCCTGGCGATGGCCTGTAGCACGCCAGATGATCCAGCGGTGGCCGGGTCAACCAAAGTGCCAACCAGAATGTCAGGATCGACGGCGGGGCGCATCATATCACTGACACGGAGCTTGTTCTGATCGCCCCTGCAGAGGTGCCAATTGGGGACGCGACTGTTGTCGCGGCAATGCGTGGCGAGCGTGAGGCGATCCTTGCGCTGTGGCATCAACACCGGCGTTGGATTGCGGCCGTGCTGCTCGCCCACAAATCACCGCATGATCCGCTCGACGATCTGCTCCAGGAAGTGGCCATGACCTTGGTCAGCAAGATCAGCAGCCTTCGGGAGCCACGGAATATCCGCGCCTGGCTTCGGACGGTCGCGGTCAACACGGCACGGGCATCAGCCCGGGCGTGGAAGATTCGGCCGAGGCCTGGGGCCCTTGCCAATGATTACGCTTACGGTGCATCGTCCGTTGAGGCCGGTGACCTCATCGCCCTGGACGACGAAGCACGCCGGCTGCTCGCGCTGGCCTCGCGGATTCCGGAAGCATACCGCGAGCCGCTGATGCTCAGGGCAGTTCACGGAATGCGCGGCAGGCACATTGCAGAGATTCTCAGCTTGCCCGAAGCAACCGTCGAGACCCGCATTGCACGCGCCCGGCGTATGCTCCGCGAGCTGGCGCTGAAGAGCAGAGAGATCGGACCCCGGCCGGCGGTTGTCGCATCGATCGCCGGGCACAATGTACAAAGAGGCGAACGATGAATCCACCGCGCGAAGAACTATTGATCTCCAAGGCCATTGACGGCCAGGCAACCCCCGGCGAATGGGACGAACTGACAGCGATGGCCGGCGATGATCCAATGTTGTGGCGCCGTGTCGCCGAGACCCTGCGCGAGTGCAGCAGCTTCGCGCGAGCGGTCAACGCGTTCGCAGGCGCCGCCGACGCCATCGACCTGCCGGCCGATGAGCCCAGCCCCGGGAGATTGGCCCGGACATCGCGGGACACCCCAGGCCGGCGATTCGGCGCGTGGGGTGGATGGGCCGTTGCCGCCGTCGTGGCAATCACCTGGGCTTTGGGGCTTTTCGGTCCTACGCCTACGAACCAAGGTATCGAGCAGGCGGGCATCGCAAGCGCAGAACTCCTGCGCTTGGCGCCGGCCGCTGACCTCTTCCGGGCCTACCTCGATCGCGGACGCCAGGAGGATCTTGTTATCGGTGAAGTGCCTGAGAGAGTGTTGATCAACTCACGACCGGCTTCCTCCGGCCAGGGATACGAGCTGCTATACCTGCGGCAGGTTCTTGAGCGGACGATTGTGCCGGAGTTGTACCAGTTCACGGCGCAGGACGAGCTCGGTCGTCCCACTCTGGTGCGATTCGAAGAGCACCCCGGCCGGTCGATGTAACGGTCGCTCTATGGTTCGGCAGCGAACTATATGTCAACTACCAACGTCTCAAACCCAACGACTGCACGAAGGTCTAGAACGAGGACAAACACGATGGAAAGCATGAATACAAACACATCTTGGTTTACACTAGGTGCCACTGGCGTTGCGGCGGCGGCGCTGCTGGCCGGTCCGGCCACAGCAGGATGCCCGCAAGAAAGGGGTAACATCATCTGCAAGACGGTGGTCATCACAGATGACGCGCCGATGGCGGCCTTCTCAGACCGCCAGACGATCGAGGTCCGCATCGAGGACGGTGATATCTCGGTCAAGGTGGACGGCGAGGAGATTCCCGCCGACAGAATCATTCGCGGTGACGACGAGCGCATCATCATTCTCGACGAAGACGGCAATGAGATCGAGGTGATCGGCGGGGGCTTCGGCGAGGGCGACCGCGGCCGGCGCTTCAGGTTTCGCTTCGGGCCGCGCGGCGATGCCCCTCGCGGTGGTCGGGGGGCGCAACTTGCGTTCGACGGACCGCACCCCAAAGTGATGCTCGGCATCCATCTGGCCGAACCGGGCAAGGCGCTGCAACGCCACCTCGGCCTCGAGCCCGGCTCAACCACGATGATCAGTGGGCTGTATGAGGGTCTGCCCGCCCACGATGCCGGGCTGGATCAATTCGACATCATCACCGCGATTGACGGCCAGACACCCGCCGGCCCCCAAAGCATTCACGAAGCGCTCGCGGACAAAGAGCCCGGCGAGACTGTTACGCTCTCGGTTATTCACGAAGGCCGTGTGGGCGAGATCGTCGTCACGCTCGAAGCGTTTGATGCGGACGCAATGCATTCCGCCGACTTGATCGGGGGCGGACCGGCCATCCATATCGAGCGCAACTTCGCTGTGCCGGCGCCTGATTTCGACTGGCGGGGTTTCGTGATCGATCCGGACGCGTCGCGGCTGTTCCGCAGGCTTGAGCAGCCAACGCGCCAACGCCTGGAGGACCTTCACCACCTCCTGCTGGAGCGCGCGCCGCGCCACATCGACGAACGCCTGGAGCAGCTCAACGATCGCATCGACGATCTCATGGAGATGCTCGACAAGCTGGTCGAAGAGGTCGGAGGCCGTCACGAGGAGAACGACGAGTAGCGTGTGCTCTCAAGACCGGCGCAGACATAAACACAAAGCTCAGGCAATGCTTTCCCTGGGCTTTCGTGATATGTCGACGTTCCGGCGATTCGTGGTTTCTCTCACGGGCAGTCGCCTCAATTGGCGATCAGGATGAGCAGGTCGGTGACGCCGATCAGGCGTTGGGGTCGCGATACAGGTCGATATAGAAGTCGAGCATCTTGCGACCTTCGACCTCGCGTGATCGGGCGAGCTGGAAGCCGAACTTCTCGAACAGGGCGATGGCCGGACCGCGCTCTATACGTACATCAAGGATCACCTTCAGATAGCCGTGCCGCTTGCAGAATCCCAAGGCTTGCTCCGTGAGTTTGGTGCCAACGCCGCAACGTCGGAAACCCTGGCGGACACGAAGCCGTCGGATTTCCGCTGAGTTGTCACACATTTTCTGGACGCCGACCATGCCGATGATCTGGCCTTTGTACTGGGCCACCCACAGGGCGCTTTGGCCTTCATCGGAAAAATAAGCCTCGCGAAGATTCTCGACGTCGGCGCCGGTATCGTTCGCGGGAACGTGGCCTTCCAGCAGACCGGCCTTGAACAGCTCCCGCACGGTGCTGTGGTCCTCATCGCCCGCAAGACGCAGTACGACCTCGTCGAGATTGAAGTTGTCGGCAACGTCCTGAGGCATCTGATCAGGTCTTCGGCGCACTGGCGATCTCGATGAACTGCACGCGGTCGGCCGCAGGATCGAGCAGTGCAGAAGTATACCGCGCCGCCCGAAAAACCGCGCCGGGATTGATAATTCGCGTCCGGCCGACGCGTTCATCGCGGATCAAATGGGTATGGCCGTGCAGCAGGTAGTCAACCCCCTCGTCGAGGGCCTGGTTCATCAAGCCGGTGATATCACCGTGGGTGAACGCGATGCGCTTGCCGTCAACTTCCAGGACACCCATCGGATGGTCCACTTGCACGCTGACCAGCTCGGCGTAGTGGGCAAGCGCGTCGGCCTTGAGGTCGCAGTTGCCGAAGACGATGCGGGCGTTGTGGCCGATCAGCTCGTCGATCACTGCTTCGGTTCCGATGTCGCCGAGATGTAACAGCATTTCCGCGCCGAGGGCGATGAGGTCCGCGACGGCCCGAGCGGTCGTGTCGGCCCGACCATGGGAATCTGAGAGTATGCCGATGAGCATGGCCCAGAGGGATCGCAGCGAACAATCAATTCGTCAGGGGACTTTGACCCTGCACGATTCGATCGCGCCCGCCGGTCTTCACGATCTTCCGCACGAACAACATGTACCGCTGCTCGAACGAGGCAAGGTCACTGTCAAAGTAGTCCAGCAGCACCCAAGGCCCGATGCGAACGTGGGCGGCGACGCGTCGCCGCTGACTCGGAGATATGAACTTGGATGATAAGATCCGCCCGGACAGTCTGCCCTGGGCGGTGTCCAGCAGCAGCTCGTGCAACGCCGGGCGGTATCGACCTTGCTCACCCTCGGCCAGAAAGTGCGTCAGGGCCCAGACCTGCGCGTAGTAGATCAGCAGCTTGTTCCTTCCCCCCTCCAGAAACGATTGCGGTGTTCGTTGGAGCAGATCACCCAGCGGGATCAGCCGATCTTCCCGCACCGCGTCGCGGAGCGTGTGGTATCGCTCCAGGTTTGCCCATGGGCGGAACTTCGGGATACCGTCGGGGCGGCTCAGATGGCCTTCCATGTAGGTGGCGATCCCCTCTTCCATCCAGACAGGCAGCTGGTGCCGAAAGGTCTGCTGAGAATACTGGTGCCAACCTTCATGGGCGGTAATGGACAACGTGTCGGTGCGGCCGATGTAGTACAGCACCGAAGTCCCGCGAGTCGTGAAGCCGCCGCGGCCAAGCGCGAGATACTTTGCCGACTGCCCGGGCAGCATCTGGCGGGTCTTCGCCTCCCACTGGTTTCTGCTCTCAAACAGGTACGTGTCCAGGCGTCTGCTCGGCTTGGGGAGCTGCCCTAGCGCGGTCGTGTATTGGATGAGGCCGCGCTCCATTAGCAACGGCAAGTGCTTCAGCACCGAGTTATGCTTGAGCGTGGTGTAGAGGCGGTAGTGCGGGGTGACGATGACTTGTCCTTCGTAGTCCGCGAACCGCCACGGCTTACGAGTCATCTCCACCGTCGTGATTGCATCTGCGGCAGAGACCGTCGCTGTCGGCCGTTTCACCTCCGCCGGCTTTTGCGGCCTGGCGCTGATCGCCGCCCGACTGGAGATGGACTCCCGGGCATGTCCCACGGTGCAGCCCGAAGCCGAGGTGACGAGAGCCACAGCAAAGACAACACGAGCGATAATCCCGGCGTGTGTCGAGTCGCTGCTGCTCATGATGGATGCTCAGCCTCAGTCGCCGCGCCGGCGCCTTGGAGCACTTCAAGGTCGCGGCGGGCAGCAGCGAGATCAGCCTCCACTTCGGCAAGCCTGGTTCGGGTTTCGTCAACCAGTTTCGCCGGCGCCTTGTTCACATAGCTGTCGTTGTCGAGCCTCTTGCGGAACCCGGCGGCGGCCTGTTCCTTGTGCTGAACGAGCTTCGCGAGACGGGCCCGCTCCGCGGCCGGATCCACGGGCCCCGCCAATCCGCCCAACCGCAGTTGTTCGCCTTCGAAGGTCAGCGGAATCGCGCCGGCCGGCGGCGCGCTTGGGTCCAGTAGCGATGCGGATTCAAGCCCGGCCAGGGTCTCGACGACACCTTCACCCGACTTGATCAAGGCCATCACCCGGGGCGTCGCGTGAAGCCTGATCCTCTGGCGCGGCTGCACATTGTGCTCGCCGCGCACGGTGCGGATTGCGTCAGTCAAGGCTTGAACGCGCTCGAAGGTCGCCGCGGCCTCCTTGTCATCGACCCGACAATCGATCTTCGGCCAGGCCGCGATGGCCAGTTGCTCACTGGGCGGCAGCTTGATGTTATCAAGGTCGGCCTCACCGGCGGCCTGGACCTGCGGCCACAGTGCTTCGGTCACGAACGGGCAGATCGGGTGAAGCATGCGCAGAATCGCGTTGAGCACGGTTCGCAGCACCTGCTGCTGCGCCGGGTTTTCCTTGATCGTCGGCTTGATCGCTTCGAGATACCAGTCGCAGAAGTCCCGCCAGACCAGGTCATACATCGCCTCGGCGTAGACGTTGAACTGGTACTGCCGGACCGCCTTCTCCGCCGCGTGCAACGTGCGGTGTAACCGGGTGATGATCCACCGATCGGCCAATGCCGACTCCGCGTTGTCGCTTGGTCGCTTGGTCGCGTCGTCGCTCGCTTGCAGATTGCTCAACGCAAAGCGAGCGGCGTTCCACAGCTTATTAGCGAAGTTGCGGCCGAGGTCAAACTTGGCGGAGGTGTTGCGCGCGGCGGGCGTTTGCTCGGATGGCGTGGCGAAGCCGCAAGCGGCGCCGTAGCTGCTGACCATGGTCTTCTTACAGGTTGGACATTCCTGTTGGGGCGCCGCCACGCGATAGCCGGCTGGGCTGGTGATCTCGTCGGGATGAAAAGTCTCTCCGCAGTGCGGGCAGATCAGGTCCACCGGCAGCCTCACATCCTGTGTGCTCGTGGCCATCTGCACCAGGACGAATCGCATCGCGTCGGCCCCGTGGCTGTGGATAATGTCGCGCGGATCGACGCCGTTGCCCAGCGACTTGCTCATCCGCTGACCGTGGCCGTCCTGGATCATGGGGTGGATGTAGACGTGACGGAAGGGCAGTGTTCCGTCGCGGAAGTGGCGGTTGAACATCACCATCCGTGAGACCCACAGGGTAATGATGTCCCGGCCGGTGCACAGGACCGAAGAGGGGTTGAACGTTTCGAGCAGGCCGAGCGTATCCGGGAACTCCTTCGGCTCCGGCCAGCCCATCGTCGAGATCGGCCACAACGCCGACGAGAACCACGTGTCCAACACATCGGGATCCTTCTCAGCTGAAAGGATCAGCTGCTTGACATTCCGAGCCGCTTCAAACGACTCAGTGTCTCTGAATAATTCTCGCTCGGCATTCCGGTCATAACCGACGGGCTGGGCAACTGTCGCTATCTTCAACGCGTTGACCAATGCTACGTCGGCTTCATGACTTCTGGTGCAGATCAAGAATTTGAATCTATCGCGGTCACGCCTAACAAGGAATGCGCCATGTAGTCCTAACAAGTCGGCATACACGTCAAGCCCACTTTGCAGATCAGCGACATACTTTTCGGGGTGTGCAGCCAACGAGTAACTCCGCGGATCATCGGGGTCGATTCTCCACACCGGGATACGGTGACCCCACCAGAGTTGGCGGCTGATACACCAGTCGCGCAGGTTTTCGTGCCACGCCTGGAAGGTCCTGGCGTACCGGGCGGGGAAAAAGGTCAGCTCGCCGTCGCCTTCACATTTAGCCCCGGGCTTGCCCGGGGGTCTCTGATGCGGTGGTGGCGTGCCCTCGCGTTGTTCGGGATTCATCGCCCGCAGCGCCTCGCCGCGCAGGCGATCGTCCGTCACCTTCACATACCACTGATCGCTCAGATACGGCTCGATCGGCACGTGTGACCGATACGAATGGCCGACGCTGTGGCGATAGTTGCGCACATCTTCCAGCAGATCGTGGTCCTTGAACCATTCAACGATTCGCCGGCGCGCTTCTTCGCGCGCTAAGCCGACAAGCGGCCTGGCTTCATCTGATACGTCCGTCCAGCCGTGCTCAGCGGAGATCGTCGCGTCCGGGGCCATGACGTTGACGGCGCCCAAGGGAATTTCATCTTGGTGACGCTGCCAGATCTCCCAGTCGTTGGGATCGTGAGCGGGTGTGACCTTGAGGAAGCCGGTGGCGTACTCGGCCATGGGATTGTTACGGTCGTCGGGCATCACGACGTGCTCATCGGTGATGATCGGCACGATGCGATCGACGATTGGTAACTTGACGTTCTTGCCAACCATTCCGGGGGCGCGCGGGTCTTTCGGGTTCATCGCCACCGCGGTGTCACCCAGCATCGTTTCCGGGCGCGTGGTCGCCACGGTTACATATTCAACGGCGACGCCGCCCACTGAAGCGGGCTCCGCCAACGGATACCGCAGGTACCACATGTGCCCGTCGATCTCCTGCATCTCGACTTCATCATCCGCCAGGGCGGTCTGGGTGACCGGGTCCCAGTTTACCAGGCGCTTACCGCGATAGATCAGGCCGTCCTTGAACAGCCCGAAGAACGCCTCGCGCACGGCTTTGGCACACATTTCGTCCATGGTGAAGCGTGTGCGGGCCCAGTCGCAGGAGCAGCCCATCGCTTTGAGCTGCTCGATGATCGTCGCTTCGTACTGGTCCTTCCAGGCCTGCACCTTGGCGACGAACTCCTCACGACCCAACGATTTGCGACTGGTCCCTTGCTGCAAGAGCCGCTTCTCGACCACGGTCTGGGTGGCGATGCCCGCGTGGTCGGTGCCGGGCATCCAGAGGGTATTGAAGCCGCACATCCGGTGGTAGCGGATCAGCACATCCTGCAACGTAATGTTGAACGCATGGCCGAGGTGCAGAGCCGCGGTCACGTTGGGCGGGGGAATGACGATACAGAAAGGGTTGACGCTTGAGGCTTGGGGCTTGAGGTCCTCAGGCCGATGCTGCCAAGGCCCGGGCTCGGCGTGGTAGGCGCCCAAGTTGTCCCACCTCTCGCGGACTTGGGCTTCCGATTCCGCGGGCGAATATGATTTCGGCAGCTGCGCAGTCATCATGGAAAGAACCATCATAGTCTCTGCACTTGGGAAGGTTCGTCCGAAGCGCTTCAAGCGAATGGGCCAGGTGCTCGGCTTCGCGTGCTTGATGGGAGGGAACGCGCCGTTGGGTTGCAGCGGGGGGTCGGAACCCTCCGCCGTTGCGGGCGAAGCTGGAGCTTCCCAGCGGCGCGAGCATGCGGTCAGCCCTCAGGCGATCGATAAATCGCTTTCTGCAGCCGAGGACTACTTCGGCCGCCAAGAGCTGGCCAGCGCTGAAGCGATCCTTATAAAGCTGATCGAGAAGGCGCCGAGGGATCATCGGGTTTATGAGTTGTTCGGCCGAGTGCTATTTCTCAAGGGCATCGAGGCCCAGATACGCGGCGAGCAAGAGAACGCGGCGATGCTGTTGGACCAGGCCTATGGCCGCTACCGCACGAGCGTCGAGCTGGCATCGGAGCTGGATCCAGTCTTGGCCGCTGGGCTTCATCAGAGTGCGGGCGAGATTGCCGTCGCCGCCGGGCGCGGCGACGACGCGCTGGGTCACTTTCAGCAGGCGGGCCGGTTGGACCCCACGAATTCGAAGCACCCGTTGTACGCAGCGCAGATCGTGCTCCAGCAGGAGCGATGGGTAGAGGCAAGGCATCTGCTGGAGCGTGTGCTTACACTCGATCCCGATGAGGCCTTCGCTCACGCATCCCTGGCCGCCGTGGCGTTACACGAAAACGATCAAGCCAAAGCGATCGAGCACATCGAGGAAGCACGGCGGATAGACCCGCAGACGTTGGCGCTGCGGATCCAGGAGGCGAAGGTGCGTCGGCGGTGCGGTCAACCCCGCCGTGGACTCGAATTGTTGGTGATGCTCGACGAGAAGCAACGCGCCGAGGAAGCGGTCGCCTACGAGATCGCTGAGTGCTATCGCCTGCTGGGTAAGCCGATGCAGTCGGCCAAGGCCTGGGAGCATCGCTATCGCCGACATCCTTCGGCGTGGCCGGCGGCGGTGCGTGTCGCCGAGGCATTGCTCGAAGCCGACCGGCCCGAAGAGGCGCGGATGTGGTACGAGCAAGCCAAGCTCGCCGCCCCGGAGGCGCCGCAGGTCCGGTCGCTGGCCGAGTCGTTGGAGAAGAGGGCGGGCGACTCGCGGTGAAACCTGGGCGTCGCCGGGAAGCTCGCCGCGGGGGAAGCTCGCGGCGGGGCAAGCCCGCCCGCGAAACGGCCTAACCCCTGATCCCTGACTCCTGACTCCTGCGCTCTATGCCAGCCAGCGTCCCCCGTCGAGGCGAAGAACCTCGCCGGTGATATACACGGCTTCGAGGATCAGCCACCGAACCACCGCGGCGGCGTCCTGGGGGGTGCCGGGTCGGCCGAGGGGGATACGCCCTTCGTAGGCCGCAACCACATCGGGATCGGTATCGTCCGGCCAGGCAATCACGCCGGGAGCGATGGCGTTCACGCGGACGGTGGGGGCCATGTCGCGTGCAAGGCTGTGAACCATCTGGGTCATTGCGGCCTTGGCCATGGCGTAGGCGGCGAAGTTCTTCAAGGGCCGGCCGAGCACGTGGATGTCGCTGAAGCACACCACCGCGCCCCCTCCGGGTAGCGGCGACCGGCTGAGCTGCTCGGCCAGAGCCTGCGTCAGCAGCAGAGGCGCCAAGGCATTGACGCGATAGTGGTCAAGGGCGTGCTGGGCAGTGATCGATCCGAACGGGGACGAGCCATAGGACGACGCGTTGTGGACCACGGCGTCGATGCGCGGCAAGGCACGTAGCGTTCGTCCAAGCTGCTCAACTTCATCGGGAACATTGAGATCGACCCGAAAGCGTTGGCAGTCGATCAAGGTTGCGGAATCTTCCGCGGCCGCAATCGCCAGCGAGACGGTCTTGCTCGCCTCGGCCTCGCTACGGTGGTAGGTCAGGGCGAGATCAAACCCATAGCGGGCCAGCTCCACGGCGACGGCCCGCCCTACCCGCCGCCCCGCTCCAGTCACCACTGCGACAGGCCGTGCGGCGCTCACGCGGGCCCGTCCTCTGGAGGGTCAGGGCAGGCCGCTGCGGGCGGCTCCATCCTCCTGCCTGCTTCGCGCCATGGATCGGGCAGTGTTGGTGATGCACGGTCATGGCGCCTGCGCTGCCGCCGACGATAAGACCGAGTCAATACGACCACGCCGACGAAGAATACCCCGAGCAACAATACGATTGTTCCTAAGAGAACCAGCGCAGACAGAACCGATACGTCCATGGAACCAGTAGTATAGTTAGAGCTCGCCGGGTAGCCGCTGGGCTCCTGCAAACTGCCCAGCCTACCGCACTTGACGAGGTACCCAGATGGAACTATGGCAGGCGTTATCGGAGAATGCAGGCGGAACTCCTCCTGCCAGCCCACCGCCCGGCGGAGCCGCTGGGCTAATCTGGTGAAGGAATCTGCAGTGATGGTCGATGCGCAACCGATGCCCGCCTTTATCGTGCCAGGTTATCGTGCCATAGGCTCCTTGCCGATGCACCCCCCGGGGAATCGTGGACGTACAGAACCATCAGAGCGAAAGGTGTGACGTGAAGATGACGCAAATCAGCCTTGGCAGCCGTGTTTTGATCGTCGCAGTCTGCGTATGGGGAGCATGTGTTTGCCCGCTCAACGCTCAGGACGAGCGGCTGACGATCAAGCGGTGGTCAGAGCTGGTCTGGGAATCGGCCAGCCAAGGTGATCGCGGGGCACTGGAGACATACCTGAAGCAGATCCCGGGGCGGGCAGAAAACGAAGATGCCAAGCGGCTCCGCGCGTCCCTGGACCAACACGATCGCAACTTGCGCGATGGACTGGCTACCAGGAGAGCCGACCGCGCTGACGCACGCGAACGGATGCGCACCCATTTGGCAGCGGACAAGATCTCCCAGGCGTTGACGACGGCAGTCGAGGTGCAGACCCTCAGCGACGATCTGGTAGCTGTTCTGGATGATCCCGAGATTGCCCAGGTCGTCACCCGGGCAAAGGCCCAGATTCCCATCGCCCGGCGCGAGGGCGACTGGTTGTTGGCCTACGAGCTGCTGTACCGGCTCAACGTGCTCTATGAGCACACCAGCGAATACGAGGAGGAACTTGATCGCACCAACCGCAGACTGGTGCTGTTGTCCAATTACGCGCCCCAGCGCATGCACGAACTGCGCAGCCGCCAGGCCCAGCGCTTTGGCGAGAAGCCATTGGACGAGTTCAACCCCCGGCGGACCGAGGATTGGAAGCTGCGGCTGCATGACATCAACCATCGGATGGTCAAGGAGGCGCTGCGGGCGGCAGCCAGGGACCACATTGAAGCCGACGGCAACGGTTGGCGGCCGCTGCTGAACGGAGCGTTGAAAGCGCTCAGAATGCTCGCCACCATGCCCGCCCTCGCGGAAACCTACCCCAACCTTCAGAATGTCGAGAAGCGCAACGACTGGATTGATTTTCTCGACGAGAAGCTGCTTTGGCTAGACCAAATGCCCGACCGCGAGCTGAGGAAGGACCAAGGGTACTGGAAATGTTCCGGATTGCTCGACGCTGTGGTGAAGAAATCACGGGAAACGATCCAGCTGCCCAACGAGGTGCTCTACCGGGAGTTCGGCGACGGCGCGATGCGCGCGCTCGATGAATACTCCGAGATCATCTGGCCGAACAAGCTCCGCCGGTTCAAGCAATCCACGCAAGGACGCTTCGTAGGGGTGGGGATCCTGATTCGCCACGACGAGAAGCGCCAGATCAATGTCGTGAATCCACTCGAAGGCACTCCTGCATATTTCGCCGGCATCAAACCGAACGACCGCATCGCCGAGGTGGACGGCGTATCTACCGTCGGCTGGAGTCTCAACGATGCGGTGGACAAGATCACCGGCCGCAAGGGCACCACGGTTGAGCTCGGCATCCGCCGGGAGGGCGCTCAAGACATCATTCGCTTCCCGATCACGCGCGACGTCATCAAGATCAGATCGGTCAAGGGCTGGTGGAAGACAGGGCTGGACGATAACGGCAAGCCGCGATGGGATTGGTTCATCGATCCGGACACTCGCATCGCCTACATCCGCCTCACCGCGTTCAATGAAGACACGTATGATGATCTGAAGGAGGCGTGGGACCAGATCAAGGACGATGGCTGGCCAAACGGGCTGATACTTGATCTTCGCTACAACCCCGGCGGCCTGCTCCCCTCAGCAGTGGACGTGAGCAACTTGTTTGTCCGTAATGGCGTCATCGTCTCCGGCGAGACGAAGGACCAGGAGCAGGCGTGGCCCGATCGACGGGCCGAGCCACGCAAGGCCGCGATGGCCGGGCTCCCCACCGTGGTGCTCATCAATCAGGGCTCCGCCAGCGCCAGTGAGATCGTGGCGGGTTGTCTTCAGGCCCACCGGGCTGCGGTCGTTGTTGGGAAGCGCAGTTTCGGCAAAGGCAGCGTGCAGACGGTGCACCGCATCGCTCACGAGGCGAGGTTGAAACTCACCACGCAGTACTACCGCCTGCCGGCGACCAAGGAGCAACGCGAGCGCGGCGAGAAGGGGCGTCTCGTTCACCGCCGATCCGGAGCCAAGGATTGGGGAGTGGATCCCGATATCGTCGTGGACACGACACCCCAGCAGATCAAGGCCGCCTATGATCTACGGCAGGCGGCCGACATCCTTCACGAGGACGACCCGGTGCAAGCTGACGGGCGCCCCGACATCACTGATCTGCTCACCAAGGGTCTCGATCCGCAGCTTGAAACGGCGCTATTGATCCTGCAGGCCAGGGCGTTGGGAACCACCGCGACCGATACCAGGCGCGCGATGGCAAAGTAGTCACCCGGCAGCGGCAATCGGCCGATAATGGTGTCGGCAACCTCGGCGGCTGCTTGTCTGAGACGAGGAGCTTCGAAGCGACGTTGGGACAGTGACCGCATCGCGCTGGTGGGCTATTCTGATGCCGGTCCATTGCTGAGAGACCCCTTGATGCCCACGATGGCAACGCCTCCAGCCACCCAAAAGAAACTCGCGGCCAACCTTCCGGACCAAACGCTGCGGAACTGGTTGCGCGACATGCTGCTGATCCGCGAGTTCGAAGTGCGGTCAATGCAGGCCTATCAGAACCGCAAGATCGGCGGCTTCCTGCACATCTACATCGGCCAGGAAGCGGTGGCGGTCGGGGTCATCGCTGCCCTGGGTAATGATGATCCGATCATCACAGCCTACCGAGACCACGGACACGCCCTGGCCCGGGGGATGGATCCGAAGCACTGCATGGCCGAGATGTTCGGGCGAATCGGGGGCTGCGCCAAAGGCAAGGGCGGTTCGATGCATATGTTCGACAAGACGAACCAGATGTTCGGCGGGCACGGGATCGTGGGCGCGCAGTGCCCGCTTGGCGTTGGCATCGCCTTTGCCACCAAGTACCTGGACGAAGTGGTCAACAGCGCCGCATCCAGCCGTGTCACCACGTGCTTTCTCGGCGACGGCGCGCTGAATCAGGGCGCCTTCCACGAGGCGATGAACCTGGCGGGGATTCTCGACTTGCCCATTGTCTTCGTCTGCGAGAACAACGGCTATTCCATGGGCACGTCCGTCGATCGCGGCACCACCATGGCTCATCAGATCACCGCCAAGGCGTTGGCCTACGGCATCGAACACGCTTCTATCGACGGTATGGACGTGATGACAGTCTATGATGGCGTGAAGCCGGTCGTCGACCGGTGCAGGGAAACATCTCGGCCGGCCTTCCTGGAGCTGCGAACCTACCGATACAAAGGCCACTCGATGTCCGACCCCCGCAAGTACCGCACGAAGGAGCAGGAGCAGCAATACGAGGCGGCGGATCCCATCGACAGGCTTGCCAACTTCCTCATGACGCAGCGCAGCCTGGCCCAGAAGGAGTATGACGCGCTGGTCAAGGAGATTCGCGCCCAGGTACGCGAGGCGATCAAGTGGGCTGAGGCGTCGCCGCCGCCCGGATCCGAGGAGCTCTACACGGACGTCTACGCCGACGTGTGGGGGCCGTACCTCGGCACAAGCCGGCCGCCGATGCTCGATGAGCCCCAACAGGGCCAGACGTAGCATGAGCACGACCAGACAGATCGAATTCCGTGACGCCTTGCGAGAAGGGATGAGCGAAGAGATGCGCCGCGATCCCTGCGTCTTCCTCATGGGTGAGGAGGTGGCCCAATACCAGGGGGCCTACAAGGTCAGCCGGGGCATGCTCCAGGAGTTCGGCCCGCAGCGGGTGATCGACACGCCCATTTCCGAATCGGGGTTCGCCGGGTTGGGCGTCGGCGCGGCCATGATGGGCCTGCGCCCGATCATTGAGTTCATGAGCTGGTCTTTCAGCCTGGTCGCCGCGGACCAGATCCTCAACAACGCCCCAAAGATGCTGTATATGTCCGGCGGGCAGTTCAAGGTCCCCATCGTCTATCGGGGCAACAACGGAGCCGGCGGCCAGCTCGGCTCCACGCACTCCTGGTCTGTTGAGTCGATGTACGCCAACGTCCCGGGCTTGAAAATAGCGATCCCATTTGATCCCTATGATGCCAAGGGTCTGATCAAGACGGCCATCCGCGATGACAATCCGGTGTTCTTCCTCGAATCGGAACGGCTGCTTTCGGTCAAGGGAGACGTCCCCGAAGCCGAGTACCTGATTCCGTTGGGCCAGGCCACCGTCCGCCGCACCGGCAGCGACTGCACAATTGTCAGCTTCGGCCGGCCGTTGTATTTCTGCATGGAAGCGGCCGAGACGCTGGCATCGGACGGGATCGACTGCGAGGTGATCGACGGCCGAACGATCCGCCCTTTGGACATAGAAACGATCGTCCGGTCGGTGTGCAAGACCAACTGCTGCGTCGTGGTCGATCAGTCATGGCCTTTTGCGTCGATCGGGGCCGAGGTCGCCGCCCAGGTCCATGAGCGCTGCTTCGACGACCTGGATCACCACGTCGTTCGCGTGCACAGCGACGATGTCCCACCGGCGTATGCCTACAACCTGGAGCAGGAGATGCTTCCCAACGCGCGCAAGATCTGCGAAGCGGTTCGCACCGTGACGTACAACGCGTAATCAACGCCCACGGAATACCTGCCGCGGGCTTTCTGACAGAATCGCCAGACCACCATGTCCATCGAAATCACCATGCCCCGCCTCTCGGACACGATGGAGCAGGGAACGATTATCAAGTGGAACGTGGCCGAAGGCGATGTGGTTTCGGCCGGCGACGCGGTCGCGGACATCGAGACCGACAAGGCCACCATGGAGATGCAGGTCTTCGACGACGGGACGATTGCCAGGATTCTCGTCGGTCAAGGGAAAATCGTTGAGGTCGGCACGGTGATCGCCATCCTGGCCGAGGAAGGTGAAGATCGGGAGAAGGTTGCGGCGACCGTCGCTGCCCAGCCAGCGGTGCAGCGCTCACAACCCGCTGGCGCCCAACCGCCGCCCGCTGCTGAGCCCGACGAGCCAACTGTGACGGCCACGGCAACGGCCTCATCGACAACCCCGGCGCCTGCGCCGCCGCCGCAAGGCGAAGCCGCCGGTGACGGCCGCGTTCGCTTGAGCCCCGTCGCTCGCCGCCTCGCCCAGGAGCATGCAGTCGATGTCAGCACGCTACAGGGGTCCGGACCGGGCGGGCGCATCGTCAAGCGCGACGTGCTGCGGGCGGTTGAGGCCGGTCAGGAAACGGCCGCCGCGATTCCTCCGTCGGCCAAGGCGGTGGTGCCCGCCACGCCGGTGCCTATCGACACGACCATCGTCCAGGCGACCGGTGTCCTCGAAGAGGCGACCGTCGTGCTGTCCAACATGCGGCAGACGATCGCACGGCGGCTGGTCGAAGCAAAGGCCACCATCCCGCATTATCAGGTCACTGTCACGTTCAACATGGATCCGCTGCTCCAGCTGCGCCGCACGCTCAACGATCAGCTTGACGAGCAAGGCGTGAGGCTATCGGTGAACGATTTCCTGGTACGTGGCTGCGCACTGGCCATGCACCAACACCCGCATTTCAATGCATCTTGGCGCGGTGACCACATCAAGATTCACGGCATCGTCAACATCGGCCTGGCGATCGCTCTGCCGGGGGAGCGCGGTGGGGGATTGGTCGTCGCCACCGTTCGCAATGCGGATCAAAAGACCTTGCGGGCGATCTCACTCGAATCCAAACACCTCGCCGGGAAGGCTCGCACCCGTGGGCTGACTCTCGAAGAAATGGCCGACGCCACGTTCACGCTCTCGAACCTCGGGATGTTCGGCGTCGAGCACTTCACGGCGATCATCAACCCGCCGAATTGCGCAATCCTTGCCGTCGGCGCCGCCCTCCAGAAGCCGGTCGTGCGCCACGGTGAGATGACGGTCGGCCACGAAATGTCCGCCACGCTCAGTCTCGATCACCGCGTCATTGACGGGGCTATGGCGGCACAATTCCTGGCAACCCTCAAACAGTTGATTGAGAATCCCGCAACGCTGCTCGTGTGACGCTGGGCTATTGTGGTGTTTCGGCGGCGGAAGCGATCACGTCAGCCGCCGCCAACGCGGCCCGTCGCTCGACGTTTCGGGCCGCATCGAACGCCGCCAATACTTCGCTGCCGGGCGCGACCGGTGCGAGGGTGATCGAAAGGTGGCGCTCGTACTGCCTCTTGGCGGGCGAGGCACATCCCGCCAATAGGGCGACCGTTGCCGCCAGCCACAGTCCCGTTGGAACCAACCTTCTAGAGGCACCTGAGCGCATAGCCGTGCCGTCCGCCTCACAGGATGCCTCCTACGCACAGCATCCAATCCAGAGACAGCGGTACAAGGCGCGATGGCAGGTCGAGTCGTCATATTCAGCTCCCGAGCGTGATCAACCGGAAACGCCGCCCCAGCCTGCGCAATCGACTGAGCTGGAGACATCCAACTGGGTAGAAAAGTCGCTTTGCAACGCCTGGGCATATGGCGGCGTGTCCCCTGTCGGCCGGCTCCACCGGCGATGCTCCCGCGCCGGGACGTGAAGTACACTTCTCGCCTCACAATCCAGACGGAGCATCCGCCATGACCACGAATCAAACGAGTCCGGCAACACGTCGAGGATTCCTCCTCTCCTGCGGTGCGGTCGCTGCGTCGGCGGCGTGGCCGGGTCGGGCAAGCAGCGGGCCACAAGAAGAACCGGCTGAACCGCGCGACCTATCAGACATGATTCCCCACGCCGAGGGAACAGGGCCGCCGATCACCCTCGCCACGCTCGCCGAAGCGGAAAAGCTGGCGGCGGTCGAGTTCACTGAAGCTGAGCGAGCAGTCATTCTCAAGGGGATCAAAGACGATGTGGCCCGATATCAAGGCCGTCGATCGCAGGCGCTCGCGAATCGCCTGGCACCGGCGACTGTCTTCGACCCTCGTCTGCCCTCGGTGCAAATCGATGCGGACTCCCGCCCGATTGTCCGCTCATTGATCGATCCCGGTCCTTTGCCGACAGACGACCAAGACATCGCCTATGCCCCGGTCACCAGCCTCTCCCGCTGGATCGAGCGCGGCGAGCTTTCCAGCCTCCGGCTGATGAAGATCTATCTCAACCGCCTCAAGCAAATCGGGCCGAAGCTCCAGTGCACGATCACGCTGACCCTAGAGCGTGCGCTCAGCCAGGCGAGGCGAGCCGACCAGGAGATTGCCGAGGGGCGCTACCGCGGACCGCTGCACGGAATCCCCTGGGGCGCCAAAGACTTGTTCGACACGGCCGGTATCAAGACCACTTGGGGGGCCAATCCCTACAAGGACCGGCTGCCGAAGACTGATGCCGCGGTCGTCAGGAGACTCGACGACGCAGGGGCGGTGCTCGTGGCGAAGCTGACGCTGGGGGCGCTGGCCTACGGCGACATCTGGTTCGACGGCCGAACCAATAACCCTTGGAAGCTCGATCAAGGCTCAAGCGGCTCCAGCGCGGGTCCCGCCGCGGCCACGACCGCCGGTCTCGTGGGCTTTAGTCTGGGGACCGAAACGTTGGGGTCCATCGTCTCACCGTGCATGCGCTGCGGTGCGACCGGCCTGCGTCCGACGTTCGGCCGGGTAGCCCGGACGGGGGCCATGGCTCTGTGCTGGTCTCTGGACAAGATCGGCCCGATCTGCCGAACGGTCGAGGATTGCGCGCTGGTGCTCTCGGCCATCAACGGGCCCGACGCTGACGATCCCGCGTCCATCGCCATTCCATTCAATTTCGACGCCACCCAAGCGGTCAAGGGCATGCGCGTCGGCTACTCGCCGAAGTGGTTCCAAGGAGACGCAGCGACTGATCTGGACCGTCGTGTGCTTGAGGTGGCACGCAGCGCGGGGTTACAGCTGATCGAGATCGAGCTTCCCGATTGGCCCTACGACGCCCTGATGACGATTCTGCTCGTGGAGGCTGCGGCGTGCTTCGAGGAACTGACGTTGAGCAACCGCGACGACGAGCTGGTCTGGCAGGAGCCGGAGGCCTGGCCGAACACCTTCCGCCAGACACGGTTCGTTCCCGCGATCGAGTATGTGCAGGCCCAGCGGTTCCGCCGGTCGGTGATGGAGATGATGGCTGAAAAGTTTACCGACATCGACGCGATGATCAGCCCCAGCTTCGCGGGCTCGCTGCTGCTGATCACCAACAATACCGGCCATCCTTCGCTCACACTCCGTTGCGGGTTCAAGGCCAACGGCACGCCTCACGGCATCACGTTGTGGGGTCGCCTCTTTGATGAAGGCACGCTGTGCTCAATCGGCATGGCGCTGGAAAGGCAACTCGACGTCTGGCACAAACGGCCGAAGATCGCGTAGCCGAATAGCGCCGCTTCGCGGCCGCCGCTAAACACAGCCTGGTTTAGCGGGTGATGCGCAGCGTCCCCGCCCATTGTTGCTCGTACGCCGTAACAAACGACCACCCCTGGGGACGCAGTCCGGCGCGTACGGGATTGGCGTTCACGTAGCGGATCGCTCGCCGAATGTCCGCGGCGCGGTCGAGGAACACCCACCATCCTTTGCGCGCCCACGGTGCAGGCAGCCGGCCGTTGCGATACGGCCAATCGGCGAACGGATGTCGGCCTTCACGGTTCAACGGAGCCGTTGCCGCACCTTTGAGCTGCTCACACACGCGATCGATGCAGTAGCCGGCTGCGACCAAGCACCAGGTGGGCGTGGTTGGGCATCACCGCACACGCGTAGATCGGCACAGGAGAGCGGACAGCGTAGTCGGACAACCCACGGGCAACTGCCCGCGCTTGGTGACCGTCGAACACGACGGGTTCGCGGGCCAGGGCAACCAGCATGGCATCGCTCCGGATGGGATCGTAACGCCGATGCGCGACGGAGCGCCGTGTCGTCGTTTTCGTGGCCGGGCCAAACCGCGCCAACTCGTATGCGCGGACGAACTGCGACCATGATCCGCGCTCATCGTTAGGCAGCCAGAATCCGTACGCGCTAAGAATCAAGTGGTAGGCCAGGACCATGTGTGAAGCGCATGGTCGCAGAGGCGCCGCTGCGCGGCAGCCGCTAAACACAGCTTGGTTTAGCGGGTGCCGCGCAGCGTCCCCGCCGGCTCAGCGCTCCTCCAGCAACCGTGCGACTTCCTGCACATCCTTGTCACCTCGGCCGGAGAGATTGATCACTAGCGTCTGCTCGCGCGTCATGCCCTTGGCGTGTTCGATGGCAGCGGCGATGGCGTGGGCCGGCTCCAACGCCGGGACAATCCCCTCCAGCCGACTCATCAGACAAAACGCATCGATCGCCTCGGCGTCGGTCACGGTCGTATATTCCACGCGCCCAGCCTCCTTCCAGCAGGAGAGCTCCGGCCCCACCCCGGGGTAGTCCAACCCGGCTGAGCAGGAATGAACCGCCTGAGTCTGGCCGAACTCGTCCTGCAACACGTAGCTGAGCGACCCGTGCAGCACCCCGGGCGAGCCGTAACACAGCGGCGCCGCATGATCGCCGATCGCGGTTGATCTTCCCCCGGCCTCCACACCCACCAGCTTCACGGTCTCATCGTCTATGAAGGGATAGAACATGCCGGCCGCGTTCGACCCGCCACCCACACAGGCGATGATCTCATCGGGGAGTCGGCCCAACACATCAAGGCACTGCGCTCGACACTCGCGGCCGATGACCGATTGAAAGTCCCGCACGATCATCGGAAACGGGTGCGGGCCTACGACGGATCCAAGGATGTAGTGGGTATGCTCGGCGGTCTCCATCCAGTCGCGCAGCGCCTCGTTGGTGGCATCTTTGAGCGTGCGGGAGCCGGCCTCGACCACATGCACCTTGGCCCCAAGCAGCTCCATGCGAAAGACGTTGAGGCGTTGGCGGCGAACATCTTCGGCGCCCATGTAGACTTCGCATTGCAGGCCGAAGTGGGCGGCTGCGGTGGCGGTGGCCACACCGTGCTGGCCGGCGCCGGTCTCCGCGATCACCCGCTTCTTCCCCATACGGACCGCCAGCAACGCCTGCCCAAGCGTATTGTTGATCTTGTGCGCTCCGGTGTGAGCGAGATCTTCTCGCTTCAGGTAGACCTTCGCCCCGCTTGCATAATCGGTGAGGCGCTGGGCGAAGGTCAGCGGCGTCGGCCGGCCGGCGTATCGGCTGAGCAGCTCGTCAAGCTCGACCTGGAATCGCTGGTCTTCTCTCGCCTGCGCATACGCCGCGGCAAGCTGATCCAAGGCCGCGATCAGCGTCTCGGGCACATATCGACCGCCGAAGGGCCCGAACCGCCCGGCAGCATCTGGGAGCGTCGTGAGCTTGCTCATGCCCCAACCAGTGTAAGTTGGGTCCGGTATCTGCGTCGCCGGGGGATCACGACCCACCCGCATCGCCCAGGACATGGCGGTACAGAAGGGCCGCCCATCGGGAATAGAACGCAAAGGCCGGATCGTCGTGGTTGACACGCATCCGGGGCAGCCGCAAGTTGAGATGGCCCGGGGGAGGCTTCCACAGCCCGAAGTAGGGATCAATGATGACATCCGGCACAACGTGGGTGATCAACTCGCACATCCGATCGATGTTGGTGTTATCGCTGTAGCCGCGGGTGTCGCCAAGAATCTGGAAGCCGAACTTGTCGCCATCGATCTGGTAGACCTTGCCGTCGGTTGTGTGAAGGTCCAGCTTGTGCGACGTCTGTAATGTGGCGAGCGCTCTGTCCTCAGACGCCGTCGCATATCCCCATTGAAAGGCCAGGGCTGCACCGTACGCGCCGCCGTAGGCATAGCCGGTGGCCAAGGCCGGGTTCCCAAGGAAACGGCCGACGTGGCGAACATCAAAGAGGGCTTGTGGTTCTCGTTTCGTCTCGCTCAACTGGACTCGCACAAGGATCTGGATCTGCGAAAACGGGATATGGCCGGGCGGTCCGCGCCATTGCACGATGTCAAACCGTCCTTCAGCAGCCTGCATCTGTTTGATCTTGAGCGTTGGCCCAAGGGCCTCAATATCAGCGAGGGTGGGCGCGAAGGCGTCGCCTCCACGCTGCCGCAGCGTATCGATGCCCGTCTGCGCCTTGGCGCCATCGATCCGTCCGAGGATGGCCGGCGGGTCACGCCCGAGCCGCAGGTACACAGTCGGCCGGTCCATCCCCAGCCCCGGAGCCAGCAGGTCAGCCAGCGCATCTCGGCTCAAGCCCTGCGGCCAGGCGATGACGGTGAAGAACGCCTGGTCATTCCCACCGGTCGTGTCCATCATCGGGATCACTCCGCACCGAGCGGACAAGTCTATCGGTGGCGCCGCGAAGTGCATGATGGTGGCAAGGGCATCAGTTCAAGGCGGGCGATCACCGGGTCCAGTTCTCGGTGTACCATTTGACGTAGCAATGGAGATTGGCGGCTGCGGTTGGGGCCGTGGCCGTTTCCCTGGAGGCCCGCGGACCCATGGTGAAGATCATTGCCGGCGAGTTCCGCTCGCGAGTGTTGGTCACCGTCCCCGATGACGAGACGACCCGACCATTGCTGGGTCGGGTCAAGGAATCGGTCTTCGGCATGCTGCACGAGTGGTTTGATGGCGCGCGGGTGCTGGACTTGTTTGCAGGCATAGGAACGGCCGGGCTGGAGGCGGTCAGCCGCGGCGCCTCGGCGGTGTTGATGGTGGAGAACAATCCCAAGACCTACCGTGTCCTGCAGAGGAATATCCAACAGCTGGGCTGCGGCGAGCGGGCAAAGGCGATGCTCGGTGATGCACTGGCTCAAACGTGCTTGCTACGGGCACCGCAGCCAACGGATCTGATCTTCATCGATCCTCCGTACAGGATGATGGAGGATCAGCAGTCGCGGCCCCGGATCCTCCAGCAGATCGCTCGGTGCCGGACGATCATGGGTGATCGCGGTTTTGCGGTTCTTCGAAGCCCGCTTGGCCCTAACGCCGTTGATCTTTCAATTCCGGGCTTCGTTGGGCCGGAGGATCATCGGTACCGAAAGGACATGTGGGTGCTGATTTATGAGCCCGCGACAGCCGCCGGGCCGGCCGTGCCCCGCTCGGCGCAATCCGCCCAGCATCACACCGCCTAGGCTCTTGCCAGATGCAATCACAGGGTGACAAGCCGCGTGGCGTCAGCCGCGTTGATCTTCGAACCGCGGCCACGCGGGTCGTGCGTTCGTTGACTGAAGCCGGCAATATCGCGTACTTCGCCGGCGGCTGTGTCCGCGACCGACTGATGGGCCTGGAGCCGACCGATTATGACATCGCGACTGATGCGAGGCCGGATGCGGTGGGCAAGCTGTTTCGCAAGTCCCAGCATGTCGGGGAATCGTTCGGGGTGATGTTGGTGTCGTCAATGGGCCACCAGATTCAGGTCGCCGCCTTCCGCACCGAGGGTGTGTACTCCGACGGCCGCCACCCCGACACGGTGACCTACTCCGACGCCCGGCACGACGCACAGCGCCGTGATTTCACGATCAACGGCCTGTTTGAGAACCCGCTCACGGGCGAGCTTATTGATTTCGTCGGGGGCCAGGCGGATCTAAAGGCCAAGCTGATCAGAGCCATTGGCGATCCCCATGCTCGGCTGCGAGAAGATCGCCTGCGGATGCTGCGGGCAGTGCGGTTCTCCGCACGGTTTGGTTTCGCCATCGACGCCGCGACGAGCGAGGCGATTCGTGCAGGCGCCGATGACCTGCCGGGCGTCAGCCCAGAGCGCATCGGTCAAGAGCTCAAGCAGATGCTCAGCGACCGAAACCGGGCGGTGGCGGCGATGGAGCTTCAGGCCCTGGGGCTCGATCAGGCTGTGCTGCATGAGCCCCACCAAGCCGCGGCGCTCAACCGCCTTGGCCGGCTGCCCGCCGACGTTGCGTACCCCACGGCCCTTGCGGCGTGGCTGCTCGACCGCCACGAGGATGCTGATGCCGACGTGACAGCGCGTGCCCGCCGGTGGTCGGCAGCCTTGCTGCTGTCCAACGCCGATCAGACGGCTATGAGCCGACGCGTGGCTATCTACGAGACCTTGCGTGGCTCCTGGCCACAGCTGAGCGTCGCCAAACAGAAGCGTCTGGCGGCCGGGGGCGAGTTCGACGAGGCTCTGCTACTGCTCCAAGCGACCGACCCCCAGGCATTTGTCAGAATCCGCCAAGAGGTATCGGTGCTGGCCGAATCCGATTTGGCCCCTCCTGCGTTGATCGGCGGCCACGACCTGATCGCCCTGGGGCTGCCCCGCGGGCCTCTTTTCAAGCGGGTGCTGGATGCGGTGTACGACGCCCAGCTTGAGGGGACTGTCCGAGAAAAGGCGGCGGCGTTGGCTCTGGCCAAGACTATCTCCCTGACCGCAGAGGGTGGTTCGCCGGATACTTGAGCGGCGGGCAATCCGGCTGTAGTCGATTCGGCCGCGTTCACGGCCCCCACAGGCCGGGCCGCCGAGCCGATGAACGTGAAGGACGAAACTTTGCCCTGGGCGATGCGTCGGATACAGTACTAACAGAATGCCGCATCGGCGATATTCGCACGCGTGCTGCATTGGGACACAAGACGTCGCCGATCCGGCTCTGCGTTCAGTGCTCACCCAGCTTTACATGTGAGGTTGCCCCATGAAATCCCCTCCTGCTGCCTGGCTAAGAATCGCTTTTGTCGCCGTGGTTGTCGCCCTCCTTGCTCCGTCCCCCGGCCTGGCGCGCGACGACGGTGATGTGTCAACCGAGGACATTCTGCACATGGTTGACGGGCGGGAGCTGCACGGTCGTATCCTCAGCGAGAGCAAGACCCAGATCGTATTTGAGATCGTCGATCTGAAACTGCACATGAAATCTCGCCAGACGTTCAGATTGGACGAGATCGCCCACATCGAGCGCGGCGTTGAGGTGGAGACTGCAGCCGAGCCGAAGGAGTCGATCCGAACGCGCGAATCCTCCGACGAGCCGGAGCAACCCCGCTTCGGTCGGGCACGACCCTCAAGTGATCCCCAGAACCTCCCCGGTCTGTACCTCATCCCCATGAAGGGCCAGATGGGTACCGACATCCATCCCTCCATCTACGAGAAGGTGGCAGAAGATATTCGGCTGCACGACCCCGACGTGATCATCATCAAGCTGGATAGCAAGGATTATGAAGATTCGTTTGCTGCGGCTCTGGGGGATGTCGACTTGGCGGAGCTGAGTCGTCCGGACTTTGACGAATACAAGGATCTGGTCAACATATTCCGCGATGACCTCCGTGACATCCGACAGGTTATGTGGGTTCAGGATTCCGTAGGGATTAGTTCAACGGTGGCCCTGGCGTGGGATGAGCTTTATATGGCGCCGAGCGCGCGGCTTGGCGGGATGCGGGCAGTGTTTGCCCTCACCGGCGCTGACAAATGGTCAGACGACGATATCCGGGCCAAGATGATGGCCGCGTGGATGGGATCGGCCAAATCGTTATTGGAGTACGGAGGATACGGTCTCGAACTGGCAGATGCGATGGTGGACCCAGGACACAAACTCAGCGCATCGTTCAAGGGGCGGGAGGTCGTCTGGGCCCTCAATGACCTCGGCGAGTTCCTCGTGGACGACGACGATGAGAACACTGTTGACTTCTCGGCCAAGGCTGCTGAGGACCTCGCCATCAGCGATGGCACGGTCGAGACGCTCGACGACCTGGCGTTCCTGCTGGGCTACCGCGAGTACCGCGTGATCGAAGGAAAGGGCGAGCAGCTGGTCGAGAACTACACGGAACAGTGGCGCCGGACGTTTGAGGACAGCAAGAAATGTTTGCAAGACCATTTCCAGCACCAAAGGTGGGCCACCGGGGATGAGACCTTGAAGTGGCTCGGCCGGGCGAAGCGCGACCTCGAGAAGATCATCAAGGCGATGGAGCGCTACAAGGCCGTGGAGATCCGCTGGCGAACCGACCTGGGAAAATCAAAGCTTGAACTGGAGATCGAGGTCGAAAAAATCAAAGAGCAAATACGGGCTCTGAAGCAACAAGACCGCGGTCGTGGCGGCGGAGGGCAGGGAATGGGTCGTGGCGGCATGGGGCGCCGGTAGACACCCCGGCCGAACCAGAAACTCAAGCTCTGCCATGGCTCCTGTAAACCGCATTCTTCGCACCGCTGAATCGAACTGACGAGTAACTACCATGAAGCACCTTATTCGGAACGCGCTCGTATGCACGATCGTTGGCTGCATCGCTGCGACGGCGCTTGGGGGCGAGGCAGTACAGATTCGACTCAAAGACGGATCCCGCTGGCGAGGTGAAGTCTCGCATTTCGTCGAGGTCAAGATTCTCCAGCAGGGGATCGAGGTCGAACTCAAAGGTCGAATCGTCAAGGCAGCCGCGTGGTACATCACGGTTGAAGGCGACATTGCGGGAGAGACCCGACGCAAGACGATCTTCAAGGGCGACATTGTGGCGATCCGAACCATCGAGTCGGAGACGATGACGGAAACCAAGAGCTCAACCGCTCGTGACCGTACCAGCAGCGGCCGCCGCTCTGCCGACTCCGATGATGCCGGTCCTAATCAGCCGGGGGTGTTTGTCTTGCCTATGTCAGGCACGGTTGGTGTGAAGTTCCGCCACGAGGAAATCGAGACCATCGCGGAGCATGCCGACCAGTATGGTGAAGGCCAGATTATCGTGCTTCTCATGGATTCGCACGGCGGCGGAATTGAAATGGAGACGATTCATGCAACGATCATGGAGGCCAAGAAGCGGCATCGTGTTGTTGCATGGATCAAGACAGCCATCTCAGCGGCGGCCGCGTCGGCACTTGCCTGCGATGAGATTTACTTCATGACCGAAGGCACCCTTGGTGCTATGACAGGGTATTCCGGCACAACAGCGCTACAGGGCAAGGCACTTGAGGCATGGCTGAAGACCGCTGGGAAATGGATGGAGGGTGGGGACCGCAGCGCGTATATCGCCCATGCCATGATCCATGCACCACGCATGCTCTCGTACGACAAGGACCCCGAAACACACGAAGTCACCTGGTACGACGATCTCTCCGGGGAGTTCGTTCTCTCCGACGACCAGAGCAACCTGGTGTTTACCTCCTCGACGGCCTTACGCTGCGGGTTCTCTGACGGGACCGCAGACACCGAGGACGACTTGGCGAATCTGCTCCACCTTCCCCAGTGGCATGAGATTGATGACTACGGCCGCAAGATCGCCGAAAAGTGGCATAAGACGGTGGACCGGGCACAGGTGGAGATTCCCAGGACGCTGGCTCGCCTCAGTTACTACAAGGAAGGGGTCGGTGATCCGATCGTGTCCATCGGGGCCAAGATCCAGCTCTACAAAGAGCTGAAGGATTGGCATGATGCATGCCCCAACGTCGCCATGATGAGGATTCCGTGGACGAAGGATCAGATTGACCGGACCATTGCCGATCTTCGCAAGCAGCTTGCGGACCTCAAGAAGGCCCAGCGAGGAGGTGGCCGGTATTGACCCACCGCCGCGCGAGGTCCCGTCGTCGGAAAGCAGTCGTATCACCTCATCGCCTCGAACCGCCCGGCCGGGAACCGGACGGTTTTTCGCAGGTGTTACTCGCCTCCGGCACCCGGCCGGGTGGAGATTCGTCGCACGATGCCGGCGGATATCGAGTCGGCTGGATCAGATTCCACTGTCGTAGAATTTGAGAATCGCGGGCCCGATGACGACCTCCAAGCCGTCGGTCAGCTGGACCCTGTCCACACGTTTTCCATCTAGAAACGTGCCCCCGGTCGAGCCGAGGTCGCGAAGAATCAAATCATCACCCTCACGCTCGATCGCACAATGCTCTCTTGAAACACTCTTGGCGCGGATCTGGATATCGCACGTGTCATCTCGGCCGATGATCACCTCCTCGCTGTCCCCCAAGGCGTAGGCCCGCAGGAGCGATCCATCCCGATTACAGACGTGCAGTTCCATCATGTGGCTGGCCAGCCCGCGACCCGTGCCATTCGTATCGACATCTCAAGGGCGACGCCCTTGATCTATTGTTGCAGTAGACGCGCACCCTGCCAAGGGAGTGCGTCGGATTCCCTTTCTCGATCACATCCGCAGCCCGTTGGGTCTCGGTTCCCACGGCCGGGTTGGCTGCAAAGGCCGTCGCCGCCCACGGTCTGATCCGGGCGACGGTCCGTTGATTTGCGCGGCGATTCACTACTTGCTACACACGGCTGATGCAGCCGTGAACTCTGGATACACTCTTCGCCAATGCGTTGGCTGATTGACGCGATCTACCTGGCCGTCGCCATTATCACCTCGCCAATTTGGCTTGTGCGGATGATTCGCACTGGAAAAATCAAGACCGATTGGGCCGGACGGTTTGGGTGCGCCCACCCGACTCCTGCAACTGGGCAAAAGCGCATCTTGTTGCATGCCGTGTCGGTGGGGGAGGTGAACGCGATCCGCAAGCTGGTCGAGCGATTCGCACAACTCAACGCACCGCCTCAGATTGTGATCGCCGCGACCACCAACACCGGCTGGGCAAGGGCCTCCAACCTTTTCGGCCGAGACCATCAGGTGGTGCGGTACCCGCTGGACTTCTCCTTCGCCGTCATCCGATTCCTCGAGGCCGTTCAGCCCGACGTGGTTGTCCTCGTAGAGCTGGAGGTCTGGCCGAACTTTACCATGGCTTGCGCACAGCGAGGGATTCCGGTATGCGTGATCAACGGCCGGTTGACCCCGCGCAGCGCCAACAGATATCGTCTTCTCGGCCACCTTATCCAACCCAGCTTTCGTCGGCTCGCGTTCGCCGCTGTTCAGAATCAAGCGTATGCGCAACGATTCCGCCGAATGGGCGTTCCAAGCGAGGCACTGTCGATCACCGGCACGATGAAGTGGGACAGCGCCGAGATCGCCGATCACGTTGACGGTGCGGATGCTCTTGCCGCACAGATGGGCATCGATCGAACCCGGCCGCTGATCGTGGCCGGCTCAACGGCGCCCGGTGAGCACGAGCTTCTCGTCGAGGCAGTCCCTCAGGGCCGACAGTTGCTGTGCGCCCCACGCAAGCCGGAGTGGTTCGACCGGGCCGCGGCAGCCATGCCCCGCTGTGCACGGCGCTCACGAAGCGAATGCGGCAGCGCAACCGGCCGGTTCCTGCTGGACACCATCGGGGAATTGCGCCAGGCCTACGCCCTGGCCGACGTGGTGGTCGTCGGTCGTTCGTTCGGCGATCTGCACGGATCGGACATGATCGAGCCGATCGCACTCGGCAAGGCCACGATCGTCGGTCCATCCGTGGCCGACTTCCAGGACACGGTCGATGCTCTGCTCGCAGGTGACGGAATCATTCAAACCGATCGTCAAACCCTGCCCGTGACGCTCAACGCGCTTCTGAACGACCCGCAGCGGCGCCGGCAATTGGCGGCCAACGGTCGGGCGGTGATCCGGGCCCACCAAGGGGCGACCGATCGTCACGTCGAGCTGATCCAGGCGTTGCTCGCTCAATCCACGTGAGGTGGTCTGAGGCAGGGGCCCCGGCGTGTAGTCACGCAGTGCAGCTTGGGAATTGGTCAACCACCAACAAACTCGCCGTTCCAGCGTGAGCCGGAACGGCGAAGGAGGAGAAAGAAGAAAGGAGAAAGAACAAGGGAATCGAACGAAGACGCGAGTCAGAAGAATCGTGCGTCGGTTCGGTACTGTCTACGGTGCAATTGCCTCATTTCGGACACACGCTGGGCCAGCCTACATCGCTGGAATCTGATAAGCAGCCATCCGATCGCAAGCGTCAGGTTTTCTACAGGTCGTACGCCGATGGGCCGCTGGGCGTTCGCTCAAGCAGCCCCGAGCAGGGGCATCCCTCCGGGAGACCTTCCTGCCTCCAGAAACTCGAGCTTGGCGCTGGAACGCGGAGTTGCCCATCCATGCGTCTCCGGATCCAAAGAACGATCCTCACCGACCATATCGGATAGATGACCAACCTGCACTTGAAAAGTCGCGTGGATCGGCCTACAGCGGCCGCCTCTGCCGGCCGACGTGGCCATTGGGTATATGCAGCCGGGCGCCGCTGTACGCCCGCTGTGCGCAAGTGCCTTGATGTCACTCAGTTCGGACCAATTTCGGGTCACGGGCGGCGGCGGCCGTGGCGTGCCTTGCAAGCCACAGTCCGCTAGGCCCGACGCTGGGCCCTGAGCCGGGCACTGATGCTGGCGTTGGGCCCGGCGGCAGCGGTAGGGGGCGCCGCGAAGCCGTCTCGGCGCGGTGTCTCCAACCTCCCACCGCCTACACTTCGCATTGATTCGATGCGCGAGTTCGAGCTGCTCCAGCACATCTATTCGACGGCCGGCGCGCCGTCCCAGCGGGTCCTCCTCCCACCGGGCGATGACATGGCGATGGTGTCGCTGACGGGACGGGCGATGCTCGTTGCGGTGGACCAGGTCGTTGACGGACAGCACGTCGATCTGAGCACGACGCCGATTGAGTTGGTCGGCCGCAAAGCGGTCACGCGGAGCCTCAGCGACGTGGCGGCCATGGCGGCGATCCCGTTCGCCGCGCTGGCTGCAGCAACTCTTCCACGGGATTTCGGCCAACAGCGAGCAACCGCCCTGTTCGACGCTATGCGTGAAACCGCCGATCGCTATCGATGCTCGATCGTCGGAGGGGACATCGCCGTGCACCTCAAGGAGTCGTCGCCGCTGGTGTGCTCGGTGATGGTTCTTGCCGAACCGGGCCCGGTCCCGCCGGTCACGCGATCCGGCGCCCGTGTCGGCGACGCGGTGTATGTCACCGGCCGCCTCGGCGGCTCACTTGGGCCCGATGGCCTGGGGCGCCATCTCACGTTCGAGCCTCGGCTCGACGAAGCGTTGCAGCTTGGGCGGGCACTCGGCCGAAGGCTGCACGCGATGATCGACATCAGCGACGGCCTGGGGCGCGACGCGTCCCACCTCGCCCAGCGCTCCGGCGTGCAGATCCGCATCGACGCGAATCGGATTCCATGTCACCCGGGCCTCGACTGGCGGGTGGCGATGAGCGCGGGCGAAGATTACGAACTCTGCTTCACCGCAGACGGAGATGTACCGCATCGCCTCGGCGAGCTCCCCGTCACGCTCGTCGGGGAGGTGATGCAGCCAGCCGGGCCCCACGTTCCGCTCGTGTTGGTCCGAGACGGCCCGCAGACGTTCGACGGCTCCCAGATGGGATGGGAGCATCGCTCATGAGGATACAACGCCATTGTCATTCCGAAGACGAGACGATCGCGTTGGCGGCAAGGCTCGGCGGCCGGCTGAGCGGCGGGGATCTCGTGTGCCTGGACGGGCCGCTGGGTTGCGGCAAGACTCGCTTCGTGCAAGGCCTCGCCGCGGGCCTGGGTCTTGATCCGTCAGCCGTCTGCAGCCCCAGCTTCATCATCTGTCGAGAATACCACAACCACTCACCGCTGACTCTGACGCACGTGGATGCGTTTCGGCTCACCGGGGCCCAGGACTTGCCGGCCATCGGCTGGGACGAGTTGCTGTGCTTGACGGACACGGTCATTGCCATCGAGTGGTCCAGCAGGATTCGCAGTGCCCTGCCCCCGAATCGGATTGACGTGCAGATGGAGCACACCGGTGAAACCTCGCGGATGATCACCCTCGCCGCGCCTGACAACCTTTCCTCGCGATTCGATCGTCTCGTTGACTGATGCCTCGGCTGATCGGCCGGCCTGTAACCCGTCAATCTCGACGAGAAACCCGCGGGTATCTTCCAATCCGCCTCATGCATCCACTCCAAGTAAGGAGCATGCAATTTGGGCTTGGAGTTCGTTGGGGGAGAGTTATACTGGTATGCGAATGGCTGGCCGATCGACCCCTGACGAAGCCCTATGGGCAATGTCGGTTCAAGCCCAGGAGACGAACATGCGACATCTCATGCCACTTCTTGCCGCGGCAGCATCAGTCCTGAGCACCGCCCCGGCCTACGCCGACCTCGGCGATCAACTATTCAAGCTCCTGGCCGACGACGGCGCGGAGTTCGACAGCTTCGGCGTCTCCGTCGCGATCAGCGGCGCCACCGCCATCGTCGGGTCACCGAACGACGACGACAACGGCGCCGGCTCCGGCTCCGCCTACCTGTTTGACACCACCACGGGCCGGCAGCTCGCCAAGCTCCTGCCCGACGACGGCGCGGAGGGCGACATCTTCGGCATCTCCGTCGCGGTTAGCGGCGCCACCGCCATCGTCGGGGCAATGCGGGACGACGACAACGGCTTCAACTCCGGCTCCGCCTACCTCTTCGACACCACCACGGGCGACCAGATCGCCAAGCTCCTGCCCGACGACGGCGCGGCGGGCGACATCTTCGGCATCTCCGTCGCGATCAACGGCGCCACCGCCATCGTCGGGGCTCGTAACGACGACGACAACGGCACCGCCTCCGGCTCGGCCTA
>JADFIR010000029.1 GCA_022566535.1 Planctomycetota bacterium | reverse complement strand
GAAGGGCATGTCGGCCATCCACATCGTGTCGGGCGCTCCTCGCTTGACCGCGGCGGTTAGGGCGATCAGGAAGTCCAGCGGAGCATGGATAGTGCTTGAGTGGCCGAGGATCACTTCCGCTGCCGTGTCGCCCACGAGCAATACGGGCACCCCCGCCCGCTGAAGCCAGCGAGCCGTGGTGGCGTCGTAGCAGGTCAGACACGCAAACTTCTCCCCACGCTCGACGAACTTGCGGATCGTGCTCAGCGTCACCGCGCGGCGCGACTTGCCCGGCGCCGCCGGCTCGGCCGAATTCGTCCGCTCGGCTGGCTCCGTCGAGATGCTGGTCATGCCCATAGTGTATCGGTGCCGGGTGCTCGAAGCGCCCGCGCAGCTCCGATTCGCCTGGTGCTGACCCGGGTCTGCCTCGTCCCGACAGGTCGGGACTCGTCAGACCCGGCTTCGTCCGATGCCTCTCCTGGCAGATTTGGTCTGCGATCGGTATGACAGAGCGATGTTGACCCGACGCCGATGCGCCCCGGAGCTGATGGACGATTCCGACGTCGATCCGGCCCAACTCGAACGGTCGCTCCGATTCATTCGGACGGTCAACCGGCGATTGGGCGGAACGAGCGCCGCGCTGGGGCATCTGAAGCGCTGGTCCGGAAACTGGTCGGGCGAGGGCCCGATCTGCATCATCGATATCGGCACGGGTTCGGCGGACATCCCGCTGGCGATTGCCGGGTGGGCAGCGCGGGTGGGCAAGTGCGTCCGGATCACAGCCGTTGATTCGCATCCGACCACGCTGGCGCTGGCTCGCCTGCACGTGGGCGGATGCGCCGAGATCAATCTTGTTCAGGCCGATGCCCTTCGGCTGATGGACCGATTCGAGCCGGGCGAGTTCGACTACGCTCACGCCGGCATGTTCCTACATCACCTTGACGACCTGGAGGTGATGACGGTGCTGCGCATCATGGACCGCCTGAGTTCGCGGGGGATCATATGGAATGACCTCGTGCGCGGGACGGTGGAAAAGGTCGCGGTGCGGCTGCTCACACTGGCCGCTGGGCCGGTGGCCCGTCATGACGCCATCGTGAGCGTCAACGCGGGCTTCACAAAGCGCGAGGCGATTGATCTGGCCGGACGCGTCGGTTTGCCACGGATCGCCTACCGCCGTCATCTCTTCGGCCGATTCACACTCGTGAGCTGCAAGGCGTAGCTCGCTGATTCGCCGCGGCCCCCAGGGACGTGAGAGTTTCTACAGCTCGCGGTCCTTTGCCAGGATCTTTTCATCGGGAAGGCCGATCACCGCCTCTTGTTGCTCGGTCAACACCTCTGCAAGCCGGCGCAGCGCCTTGGCGTTCACCTCGTCGCGATCGAACCTTAGCACGTCGAGCTGATTGCGGCGCTGCTGGTAGTCGCGCCATCGAGAGCGGTCGAAGCCGGTTTCGCCAAGCTGCGACTCGGCGTGGATATGAGCCATCTGATTCGAGAGATCTTCGTACGCCGGCCGGAATTCCTGGATGATCGCGCTGATCTTGGTCCCTTGGTCGTCCTCGAGGTTGGGAAGCTTCAGCGCGGTGGTCAAGTACCGCTCGGCCGCCTGCGAATCATCATAGACGCTGGGAAAGGCCTTGCGGTTGTATGCGCTGTGCAGAGCCGCTGCGTGTTCCCCGTCCAAGGCTTCCGAGAGGGAGCTGAGTGTGGCGCGGTTCAACTCGACGATCGCGGCGCCGGCCTCCCGCGCTTTGCCGCCATAGTCCTCCATGACCAGGCGATAACTCTGCCACGCACTCCTTCTGGCGGCGCCGTCCCCGCCCTCGCCCCGCGGCCGAGGCATCTGGACGGTCATCTTCTCCCGCTCCCGGCTCAGCCGAATCGTGTGCTCGTAATATTGGCGGAACGCATCGGTTACGTTGGTTTCATAATCCAGCAGAGGCTCGTCCAGCTTGGCGCGGTCATCTCCGGAAAGATCGAGCGCATCGACCACAGTGGTCAGATCGACTCTGGCCTCCCGAGATTGACGGCCGAAGTCCGACATGAAGGATCTGCCGCGCCGGCTGCGTCGACCGGTGAATGGCGTGAATCCGCCGTCGCCGGCACTGATCCCGCGATTGAAGACCGCCCGTTCGCGGGCGAGGCGCAACCGCCTTACCGTCGGCAACTGCTCTTGGGAGACAATGAGGGTTTCGATGTCATCGAAGAACACTTGTTCCAGGTCGCGGATCGCGTTGAGCGCCCGCGTCCGCAGGTTGTAGACCTCGTCAATTTGCTCAGCGGTCGGGCGGTTGGCGGCGTCTTGGGGGGATTCGGGGCGTCGAAGATTGGCCCGGGCCTGTTGGAGTGCCCGCACGTCAGTGTTACTGATCTGGGAGTAGCTCGTCAGATAGTCTGCGTGCATTGACTCCAGAATGAAGCGGTCATTCTCGGCCAGTTCCAGACGCTGGCTGTAAAGGGCGACGTCTCGACGGCTGATGGGTTGAGGCAGATAGGGGTCGGGGCCGAACCCCGCGTCATTCGCATCACCCGACCTGCCGAACCTCTCCGCCACCGGGCCGCCTCCGCCTGCCATTGCGGCCACGGGTCCGCTCGGGTCGTCAATCTCGAGGGTCTGACGTCGGGCAACCGCGGTCTTCACCCGTCCAGCCTGGTCCGGGCCGAGCAAGGCGTGCAAGGCTTCGACTGCGGATTGGTCCAGTTTGGCCAGTTGCTGCCGGAATTCCTTGAGCTTGTCCTGGTGCTCCGGGCGGTTGCTTCGGCGAAAATCAAACGCCGAGAAACTTCCGCGATACTCGTCAATATAGTCGAGCATCTCATCGATCAGCTTGTCTCGGTTGCCACGAAACTCGCCGGCCGCGGCTGCCGTGTCCTCTCGGATCGCCTGGGAGAGTCCTTCGAGCCGTAGCGCCGCCCGGTAGCTGTGCTCGGCGGCCCCCTGTCTGGATCGGGGAACCTCGGGATACGCTCGGGTGAGGAATCGATCGCGCAGCGTCGCCGCCGCGTCCCCTTCCAGCAGCTGGGTGACTTCACGAAGTGTTCGGCGATTCAGGTCACTGATCGCCGAGGCCCTATCACGCGGCTTTTTTGAGACCTCCGCCCAGACTGTCATCATCGTCTGCATCATCTGCCCGCGAGCTGCGCCGTCCGGGGGCGAGTCGAAGCTGACGCCTTGCTCTTCCAAGGCGTCGAAGGCATCCAGGAACATTGCCGTCGTTACCTCGTACAACCGCTTGGCCGCGGCCGTGAGCCGGCCTTCGTACTGGACAATGAACGGCTCGGTCTCCTCGCGCTGTTGCGCCGTGAGCTCGAGCTCGTCATAGAACAGGCTCAGATCGACACGGGCTGAACGATTGGCATACCCGATCAATCTCGTCGCTCCGCTGCTGTACCGTTGCCGCTGGCGGGTCTGCCTCACTCGAGGCAGCGCCGCCTCCTGATCGTCACTCAGCACGGTTTGAAGATCGCTGAACAGGTGATCGTCGAGCATCGTGATCCTGGCCATCACCTGCTTTAGCTTCTTGACGGAGTCCTCGATTGCCGCCCGGTCGAGCGTTCGGAAGCCGCCGAACCACCGCCGGCCGGTTTGTTGCATCAACTCCTCGATCTCGCCTTCGCGCAGTTGCCTGAACTGGGCGCGGTAGCGCTCATGGAACGGCTCGATGTCACGCCGCTGTTCGTCGTTGAGGTCGAGCCGATGGGCGTACCCGGCCAGGTCACGGCTGGAAATCGGGTCCGGCACGGTGCCGCTGGTTCCCTGCCCATGGGCCGCAGAGGAAATGATCGCAACCGGCATGGCCACGACGAACGCCGCAACGCAGGTCCGGGCGAAATCTCGACGGACGATCGATAGCGGGTGATTCATTGCATTGATCCTCATTTCGGCAGACTGTGTCTGATGGATTTCAACCGGCCTGGGAGTGGCCTAGGTGGGCTCGATGGGGCAATTATACGATTGGATGCGCCCGACCGGCGGTTGTGCCAGCCGATCCGGCGGAATCCCCCTTCACACCCTCGCACGGCCCGTTCTGTCTTCCCGCGATTCCATCACCGCCCAAACCGCGTCAACACCCGCCGCCGGAGCGCCCGATCGCTACGCACCGATGTATTTTGCGTAGATTGAGCGGGCGGCGTCGGGCTCGGTGACGCCCTTGACGATGGCGCGCCCGTCGGGAAACAGCGTCAGCTCGATCGGCTCCCCCTGACTGGTCGTTTCGTTGATGAAACGGCCGTGCAGCAGATAACCGTTGTAGGTGAATGATCCGTGCGGGCACAGGCGTTTGGCAACCGTGTTCAAGTCCAACGTCACAGGTTCAGTCGCCTCGTCGGATAGCGTGATCTGCACCGCGTTGCGTCCGCACAGCGTAGCGGCGGCGCTCCCGGCCCGAGCGTCAAGGAAGTCGAACCGGCCATCGACACAACAGGGACAGGCGCTTGAGTTCCGGGCGCCGCTGATATCGAATCGCCGCGTCTGATTGGCCCACACGTCGATCGACAGCAGCGATCGATCCAGGGCGTCCAGGTTGTGCGTGAGGAGCTTGATCGCTTGGGTGACCTGGTGAGCGGCGATGACGGCCGCAGCCGATCCGAGCACGCCAGCGGTGTCGCATGTTTGACTCGAACCCGGCGGAGGCGCATGGGGAAACACACATCGCAGGCACGGCGTTGATTGCTCTTGTGTCCATGTGACGGACGAACGGATGCCGCTAGCGCGCGTCCGGGGGTGAGGCAGGATCGGCATCGACATGCCGCCGGTGGCCACCGCCCCGCCATAAATATACGGAAGCCCGAATTTCACAGCCAGATCGTTGAGCAGATAACGCGTCTCGAAGTTATCCAGCCCGTCAAGGATGATATCGACGTCTTTGATATGCCGTTCGGCGTTGCGGTGATTGAAATCGTCGACGCGGGCATGAACGACGATCTGAGAGTTGATGCGCGCGATCTTGGACTTGGCGGCTTCGGCCTTGGGCATCGTCTGTTCGACATCAGCCTCGTCGAACATCACCTGCCGCTGGAGATTGGTCAGCTCGACGGTGTCACGGTCGATGATTGAAAGCGTGCCGACCCCTGCACGGGCGAGCGCATCGACGATCATTGTCCCCAATGCGCCGCAGCCGACGACCAGGGCATGGGAATCGAGCAGACGGCGTTGGCCGGCTTCGCCGATGCCCGGCAGCAGAATCTGACGGTGGTAGCGGTCCAGATCAGGCATGGCAGATCACACGTGCCCGGTGTCAGATGGCGTTCGTTTTGCCGTCGCCCTCTGGGCGACGCCGATCAGTTCATCGTAGAACCGAAGTCGGCGTGTCACCGGTTCTTGTTCGACCCAACTGACCGATTCGTGACGCCGGGCGATCTACCACGCGAAGTGAGCGAAGGCCCGGTTCGCCTCAGCCATGCGGTGCGTGTTCGTGCGAGTCTCCATGGCCTTTCCTTCGCCGCGGGCAGCGTCATGCAGCTCGCGGGCCAAGCGGAGGGACATGGGCTTGCCCGACTCGGCCCGGGTGGCTTGGAGAATCCATCGGAATGCAAGACTCTGGCGCCGGCGATTACTGACCGCCATCGGCACCTGATAGTTCGCACCGCCCACGCGACGAGACCGAACTTCCACCGCCGGCCGAACGTTGTCCACGGCCTTACGGAACAGATCGATGGCCGTCTTGGGAAGCTCGTCGGACTTGTCCTTATCCAGTTTGGCCTGAATCTGGTCAAGGGCCGAATAGACCAGGCGTTGGGCGACGGCCTTCTTCCCGTCGTGCATCACGCAGTTGATGAACTTGGCCAGGACCTTGTCCTGGTAGTGTGGATCAGGGCGGAGCTGCTTGTCAGAGTTTGTGATTCGACCGCCCATATCTGGTGTTCCTGGAGACCCGCCGCTGTCAACCGTGCGATCTCAAGCCTTCGAGCTTCGAGCCTGCTCCTACTTGCCCCGCTTTGCACCGTACTTTGACCGACCCTGCTTGCGGCCGTCAACGCCGAGGCAGTCCAGGGTCCCTCGAATGACGTGATAGCGAACGCCGGGCAGGTCACGGACTCGCCCACCGCGCACCAGCACGATCGAGTGCTCCTGGAGGTTGTGGCCTTCACCGGGGATGTACGCCGAGACTTCCTTGCCGTTGGACAGGCGAACGCGGGTGACCTTCCGCAGGGCGGAGTTGGGCTTTTTAGGGGTGACTGTGCGGACCTGGAGGCACACGCCACGTTTCTGCGGAGAGCCTTCCAGCTCGCGCACCTTGCTCTTGCGCTTCGGTGTGCGGCGAGGGTGACGGACGAGTTGGTTGATCGTCGGCATAGGCAGATAGACTCCCGCAACGACAGACCTGCCAGTCTAGCCGCAACCGCCCTCTGGGGCAACGGCTGATCGAATGATCCTCACCGGCAGGTGCGCGTGCGCTGGGGCTCGAAGATCCGGCGGTGGCAGTCCCCCGTCGAGATAACCTACTGCCCCAGTGAGCTGGCGCCGGGGGGATGAGCGCCGGCTTTGCGGCCCTGGCCGGGGTGCCTCATGGTTGGTTCGGCGTGGGGTCGCCACCCTGCTCGGCATCCGGCCAGGGCTCATCGGCGACGATCACCGCGCTCACCCTCCAGTAGCCGCGGGCGTTGGATTCATCTTTCTGCCTGATCTTGATGATCTCCAACTCGATCTCATGCCGCCCAGCGGTCAGCTCGGGGACGGGGATCACCAGCGGCTGGACGACCATGCCCGGATGCCATCCGCTGCGGTCCAGGTCGCTGGACCACAGTTCGCGGCCATCGATCCGTTTGCGGCCGCTGGTGGGGTTCAGCGGCCGCAATTTTCCAGCGGACTCACACCACGGCCGCCAGCGGGCAATCTCCTCGCCATCGATCCGCAGCAGGTGCGTTCGGCTGATGAACTCGTCGCCGCCGATCCCGTCTGTTGCATGGCCGGTGGTGAGGATGCGCAACCGGGGCCTGGCCAGGCCGTCGGGTATTCGGACAGAGGTGCGCAGTCGTGGCTGCTGGGCAGTGACCAGCGGCTTGTTGAATAGCGGCTGGGCGTACACCGGCCGGCGATACCCGACCCCTCGTGAGCTGTAGGTCAGCGTCAAGCTGGCTTCCCAGGCCGGCTTCTGAAAGGTGCTGATGAATAGCCGCAGCGTTTTGGCGCCGGACAGCAGTGGGGCCAGAGCGGTGAGGTCCTGGTGGAAAGTGCCCGGGCCGCCGAAACCTGTGGTGAACCGCATCAGCTCGACCTCTGTCGTGCGGGTTTCGCCCGGCCTCTGCAACAGGAGGCTGACGCTGCCCAAGCGCGTCCACTCGTCGCCGGGTCGTCTCCGACCGTGCTTCTCGGTGCTGAGGGGCTTGACCGTGACCGTGGCCACGATTCTCCGGTCGTCGCGATGATTCTGTGGCGCCGCCGGCAGCCGTATCGCGGTCTCGATCGTTCGACCCGAGTTACGGACGACGTAACCGTCGCGCTGCGTGCCGTCAGTCAATTCGGGATCGTGCTCGATCCGTGCAGAGTCGAACACCGTGATAACCGTCTCCTGGGCGCTGAGGGTGCCCGGCCGGGAGAGCAGTACGATCAACACACTTGCGAGCAACGCGAATCGCATAGGGCCTCGAGAATACTGGACACACTGTGGGCGTGCCGCAGTCCAAGTTGTCGGCGGACAGATGCTCCACGGATGAAGATTGACCCCCGCGCCCCGATAGGTGGGGTCTGCTGCGCTCTAAGGGTTGAACTCCTCGCGGGCGGCGACGGCCAGCCGGTCGCATCGCTCGTTTTCTGGATGCTCGTTGTGGCCACGAACCCAGTGGCAGCTGAGGTTGTGCGGCCGGCGAAGCTCATCAAGCAGCTTCCACAGATCGAGGTTCCTGATCGAGGCGTTCCGGGGACGCTTCCACCCCCTGGCTATCCATTCGTCGAGCCATTCATTCAAGCCTTGGCAGACGTACTGGCTGTCGGAGTACAGATCGATTCGGCAAGCCCCGTCCAGCGACCGGAGGCCCTCGATCACCGACATGAGCTCCATGCGGTTGTTGGTGGTGGCCCGTTCACCGCCGGAGCGTTCCTGCACCCGCCGGCTCTTGGGGTGCTTGAGGATGTAAGCCCAGCCGCCCGGGCCGGGGTTTCCCGAGCAGGCCCCGTCCGTGTACATCTCGACATGCGGCTTTGGTTGCGGCATCGACGGTGATTGTAGAGGTGTCGGCGGCGCAGGGTTTGCCTGCGCGCGATGGTCTCGGTGAGAAGGCGACGATACGATCCGAAGACGTCTCTCGTAGCGAGCGGCGATCCCGGCCGGACATGCCTAGCAGCGTTCATCGCATCGAAGTTCGCCCTCAACCCGGTCACCCCGACCCCCGGGGCGCCGCCGCATGCCGCGATGCTGCCTCGCTGGGCTTGTCAAGCCCCCCGTCACGGATCGACACGGCGGCGGTGTACCTGATCCACGGGGACCTTAGCGAGCAGCATGTCCGACAACTGGCCGAGGAGCTTCTGGCCGATCCCGTCCTCGAGACCGCGACCATCGGGGCAGCGCCGCCGACGGCAGACGCCCTGATCGAGGTGCATCCTCTTCCGGGCGTGATGGACCCCGATGCGGAGGCCGTCGAGCTGGCGATCCTTGCGATGTTGGGGGCCCACGTCGAGGTCCGCACCGCCCGGCGGTACGACCTGCACGGCACCGACGCCTCGACCGCCAGGCTCGTCGCCGAGCGATGCCTGGCCAACACCGTTATTCACTCCATTTACGAGCAGCCGTACCACCCCGAGGCCTTTGTCACCGGCTCGCCGTATCACCTGCGCATCGTGTCAGTGCCCCTGAGCGATCTGGATGATGTGGCGCTAGTGAAACTCTCTCGCAAAGCGCATCTCTTCCTGAGTCTGGACGAAATGAAGGCAATCCAGGCGGAGTTCGGCAGGACCGGTAGCGATCCCCGCGAAATCGAGCTGGAGACCATCGCCCAGACGTGGTCCGAGCACTGTGTACACAAAACGCTCAAGTCAACGATTCGATATCAGGAGCAGATCACCGACGCCCAAAGCCCACGGATTCCAATCCGTGGGCGTTCAGGCCATGAGATCAACCCCGATGGATCGATCACCATCCACAACCTGTTCAAGTCCACCATCGTTGCCGCGACCGAGCAACTCATCGCCGACGGCATTGATTGGTGCCCGTCGGTGTTCGTGGACAATGCCGGGGTGATCGCCTTTGACGACGATCATGCCGTGTGTTTCAAAGTCGAGACGCACAATCACCCCTCAGCGATCGAACCATACGGCGGAGCGGCCACCGGCGTCGGCGGGTGTATCCGCGACATCATCGGCACGGGCCTGGCGGCGAAGCCGATCGCGGCTACCGATGTGTTTTGCGTTGCCTATCCCGATCATTGGCGGCGAAGCCCACGGCGTGCACGGCGCGGACTTTCTTCGGAGCAACGCGATCTTCCCGACGGATGTTTGCATCCCAGGCGGATACTTACGGAGGTTGTAGCCGGAGTGCGCGACTATGGCAACCGCATGGGGATTCCGACTCTCAGCGGGGCGGTGTGGTTCGATGACGATTACGTGGGCAACCCATTGGTGTTCTGCGGTTGCATCGGGGTGATGCAGCGCAAGAAGATCAGCGGTGATCCGCAGCCGGGTGATCGCATTGTCGTTATCGGAGGGCGTACCGGCCGCGATGGGATCCACGGCGCGACATTCTCATCCGCCCAGCTGACTGACACGCATGCGGATGAGTTCAGCCATGCCGTACAGATCGGCAACGCGGTCACCGAGAAGAAGCTGCTCGATGCGATCCTCGAAGCCCGTGATCACCCCCAGGGATGCCTGTTCCATGCCATCACGGATTGCGGTGCCGGAGGGTTTTCCAGTGCCGTCGGAGAGATGGGCCGGCATCTCGGCGCCGAGGTGCATCTTGATCGGGCCCCGCTCAAGTACGAAGGCCTCAGCCCGACCGAGATCTGGATTTCAGAAGCGCAGGAGCGGATGGTGCTGGCCGTGCCGCCGAGAAACCTCGACCAACTGCGGGCGATCTGCAACCTGCATGAGGCCGAGATGTGCGAGCTCGGCCAGTTCGGCACCGACGGGCAGGAGTTGATCCTGCGCTACGAGGGTAGAGAGGTTGGGCGCCTGTCGATGAACTTTCTTCACGAAGGATTGCCGCAATTGACGCGAGAGGCGACATGGAACCCCCCGGCAAGCCGGGGGCTAGATAGCCCGCCGCTTGCGGCGGGTGATCGCCCGAATTCGATCGCCGACACGCTGCTTCGCTTGCTCGCTCATCCCAATATCGCGTCGAAGCGGTGGATTATCCGCCAGTACGACCATGAAGTGCAGGGCGGCTCGATCATCAAGCCGCTTGTCGGCCCGGCCGGTGAAGGGCCGTCGGACGCCGCGGTGATCCTGCCTCTGCTGGACTCGACGCGAGGTCTTGCGATCGCCAATGGTCTGGCCACCGGCTTACGCGATGATCCGTACGTCATGGCCCTCGCCGCGATCGATGAATGCGTGCGCAACCTCGTCTGCGTCGGGGCCGATCCGAGCCGCATTGCGCTGCTGGACAACTTCTGCTGGCCGAGCTGCGACGACCCTCGAAACCTGGGAGCGCTGGTCCGCGCTGCGGAGGCGTGCTATGACGGGGCCTTGGCCTATCGCGCGCCGTTCATCTCCGGCAAGGACTCGTTGAACAACCAGTTCACCACCTCCGACGGCAAGACAATCGAAATCCCGCCGACGTTGCTCATCTCCGGCATAGGCATCGTGCCCGATGTGAGCCGTTGCGTGACCATGGATGCCAAGAAATCCGGGAATCTCCTGATGGTCGTCGGAAGTCCGACGACATCGGCGATGGGCGGGTCGCATTTCGAAATGCTGTTTGGTGATAGAGAGGCTCGGCATTCTCCGTTGCCCGCGGTGGATCTCAACGTCGCACCACGTATTGCGCGGTCGGTAGCCGGGTTGATCAACGACGGCCTTGTGAGCTCGGCTCACGATTGCAGCGAAGGAGGCCTGCTCGTCGCGGCTGCGGAAATGACGATCGCCAGCCGTCTCGGCCTGCAACTTGATCTGGCTGATTTGCCCGCCGAAGATGATCCACCGCTTGAGCACCGCTGCTTCTGCGAGCAACCGGCACGATATCTGCTTGAGATACGCGGCGATGATCTTGCGGAGGTCAGTTCCCGGTTGCACGATCTGCCCGCGGCCGTCATCGGCACGTTCAATTCGTCGTTTCGGCTAACGCTGGCCGAGGACCAACTGGATGTAAGCGTCAAGGAGTTGCAAGCGGCGTGGCTCGGCACATTGGATTGGTAAAGAGGGCGGGACAAGCCCGCCCGCGAAACGAATAACTCATCGCTCCTGACCCCTAACCTCCGTCCACCATGCCCAGTGCCTTGATCATCACCACTGCCGGGATCAATTGCGATCGTGAGCTGGCCTACGCGTTTGAGCTGGCCGGCGCCTCCGCCGAGTTCATTCACTTGAACCGGCTTCTCGCCAGTCCCCAGTTGATCGACCGTTTCGAATTGATCGGCTTGCCCGGCGGGTTCAGTTATGGCGACGCGATCGCCGCAGGGAGGATTGCCGCAGTGCTGATGCGCCGTCGTCTATACCGGGCGTTGGCCTGCGCGATCGAGCGAGGCGTCCCCATCATTGCTCCCTGCAACGGATTCCAGGTCGCGGTGCAGATGGGGATTCTACCTGGACCGGCGGGGGACGAGCCCTGGCCATCGACTCCGCCTCGGCCGACGATTGCTCTGGCCCACAATGACACCGGGCGGTTCGTGGACCGTTGGTGTGGCGTGGTGGTTCCGCCCGAGACCCGCTGTGTTTGGACGCACGGCCTGACTGCGGACGATCCATCAGCGATGCTGCCCGTCGCCCATGGAGAAGGACAGTTTGTCACCAGTTCACCCCGGTCGCTGGGCTGGCTCGAGCGGTCTGGACAGATTGCGCTGCGCTATCGCCCTGGCGACAATCCCAACGGATCCGTAGGCGATGTAGCTGGGGTCTGCGATGCCTCGGGGCTGGTGCTGGGGTTGATGCCTCATCCGGAGCGGTTCACCCGCTGGAATCAGCACCCGCAATGGACGCGCCTGCACGGACCATCTGTTACCGGTCACCCGCTTGGTCTTGCGATGTTTCACCAGGCCGTGGCTTGGGCTGCCCAGGCTGCTGCGGTCTGAGCCGCCCGGTCCTCGGCTGGGGCGGACGGACGAGGGTACGATGGTTCGCCGATGGCCCAGTTCTTCACCGACAAGTACCTCAAGTATCGGGCCGCATTGCAAGGCCGAGCGATCGACACCGACAAACCGTGTGACCAGTGTGAGTATAACTTGCGAGGGCTTCGCTACGGCGGCGTGTGTCCGGAGTGCGGCACTCCGATCAGGTTTCGCCGGGACGCCGATCTTTCGTTTGATGAGCTGCCACTGCCGATGATCAAGAAGTTTCGCCTGAGCACGTGGATGGCGACGGGGGCGGTCGGCGGCGTTCTGGTCGTCCCGGTAGCATACTACATGCTGCCGGCCGCGCCGGGGGGGTACGAAGTTGCCGTCATCGCATTGATCGTGCTGTGGTTCGTCGCCGTCTGGCGGCTGACTGAGCCACTGAATATGCCGCAGGCGGCCATTTACGGCTTGTCAAAGGGGAGCTGGCTACGCATGCTGGCACGTTGGTTGCAAGGCGGGTGGGTCCTGGCCGCGGTCGCCTGGACGTTGGCTGGCGCCACGTCGGCTGTCGCTCTCGCCGTGACCGCCGGTGGCGCGGTTCTCGGCCTCGTCGGCGTCGTTGCTTTGGCGCTGCACTTGTTGCGGTTTGCCGGCTGGATTCGCGACGACTTTGCAGCCAAGGCGTTCACCCTGGCCGTGTTCGGCATTCCATTTGCCGTGACGCTCAGCATGCTGGTTCCCCTGGTAGGCGTGTCCTTCGGCGTGATGAGGTTCATTGTGATCCCGCTTGTGGTCGTGCCATTCGCCCTGCTTTTGGCGGCTTCGATCCTTGCGTTTCCCGTGGGGCTGCTTTCGCTGAATCATGCTCTGGGCTGGTCGGTTGTTCACGCACGAGCCCGGGCCGAGCGCAGCCGGGAGCTGCACGAGCGAATGGCCCCAAGGCCGGCACCGATACCTCCGCCTCCAGACCCCATCGAGCTGGCTGAACCGTCCGCCGACCCGTTGCCGATCCAACCCGAGCCTTCGACTAACGTTGTGGTGAATGGGGGCAACTCATGATTGATCGCCCGATACGTTGCGGGGTGATCGGCGTCGGCCGGATGGGGTCGCATCACGCACGGGTGTATGCCGAAACCGAAGCCGTTGAGCTGGTCGGCGTGGTGGATATCGACCCGCAGCGTCGTCGCCGAGCTCACGATCAATGGGGGGTCCAGGCGTTTGAAGCCGTCGACCAGCTCCTGGAACATGGCGTTGACGCGGTGAGCGTCGCGACCCCTACGGTTTCGCACCGGCGCGTCGCAGAGCCGCTGCTGGATGCGAAGGTGGCTTGCCTGATTGAGAAGCCTTTGGCGCCTGATGTGCAGGAGGCGCAGGCCATTGTCGATGCGGCCGAGCGCTCCGTTGCCGTGCTGCAGGTGGGGCATATCGTCCGCTACGACCCGGTGACTGTGGCCATCCGCTCGCTTTCGGGCATCACGCCCCGCTTCGTGGAGGTCGATCGCGTCAGCCCAATGACGTTCCGCAGCGTCGATGTGGGTGTGGTGCTAGACATGATGATCCACGACATCGACGTGCTGCTGATGCTTATGGGCTGCGAACCGCAGCAGGTGCAGGCCAACGCGGTCAGTGTGTTTGGCGAAGCGGAGGACGTCTGCAACGCCCGGCTGACGTTTCCCCCAGGTGCCGACGGCATGTGCTGTGTGGCCAACCTCACCGCAAGTCGCCTTGCGCTAAAGACCGAGCGGAAGATTCGGCTGATTAGTGAAGATGCGTACGTCTCGGCGGACTTCGTGAAGCGAACCGGCACCGTGGTCCGCAAAACGGCCAACGCCCAACAGCTGGCCGAGCTGCGCCGGCGGTTGGCGGCGGGGGAGGACCTCTCGCAGGTTGACTACCTCAGTCTGGTGAAGGTGGAGCCGCTGGCCGTGGGTGACGGTGAGCCTCTGAAAATGCAAATCGAGGATTTCATTTCCGCCGTGCGCAACGGACGTCGGGCGAGCGTGGATGTCCAGGCGGGCTTTGCCGCGGTCCGCGCCGCAGATCGGATCGTTGCGGCCGCGAGGGAAGCCGGCGCCAGGATGGTATGAGTTGGTGACGCCGCTTCTTGTGCCAGCCGCGCACAATCCCGAAACGAAGTGAACCGCAGCCGAGGCTGCGGTTCACACGCGCTTACCGGGCGTAGCCGTCTGGGTTCAGGATCATCCGACAAGGCTCACCTTTAGCCCTCGAGGAGACCAGGCGGCGATTCGATCGAGGATCATCTTCTTCTGATCGTCGGCAAGGCTGGATTTGTCTACGACCTGACGGGTATCAATGGGGTTGCTGGAGAACTGCGGTTGCAACGCGTGAGCGATGTGCTCGACGGCGGCGCGATTGTGCAGGTGTCGTCGCATCGATGGGATGTGCTCGGACATCTTCGCAGGTCCGTCGGTCTTGCCATGCCGGTTGAAGGACGAGAGCCAGCTCCGGGTGAAATGGCCCAGTTTCAGCGGCTCTTCACGTTCCATGGTTGCCCTGAGACTGTCCGTGATCGCGTCATGGAGATCCGTGCGGCTGATTACTCCGTCACCGTCGCGGTCGATGCGACCAAACAGGCGCTGCCCGCCGGCGAAATCCGTTTCTCTGATTGTCCCGTCGCGGTCGCGATCACGGGCGGCGAAGATGGCTGAGGTCAGCCTTGTTGCCACCCTCTCGGCCGGCCGGGCTGCGCGAGCGTGCTGCTCAGACGGTGCTTCTTGCTGCGGGAAGTTGCCGCTGAGATAGATCGCCAAGTCGTACGGATCAACGGTTCCGTCACCGTTGAAATCATAGGGAGAGTCGGCCTGACCCCAGTCGGCGAGCAGGGCGTCGAGGCGGGCCTGCCACGGGTCCTGCGGCTCCTGCAACTCCTGGTCTGCCGTACTGAGCACGTTTGGTGTATCCACATTGTCTGTGACAGCGGGCTGCGCGATGTTCCGAAGCGTCTTGGGGCCGCTTGGAACGACCGTGTTCTTGGCGATGGTGTGCACCAGCGGTTTCGCCCGTTCCGCCGTGGCGAGTTGGGCAGTAAGCGCCGCCTTACTCTTGAATGCGCTAGGGGTGGTGAGCCCCTCCGCCGAGATGGGTTTGCGAGCGGGGGATAGCCGGCTGGCGGCAAGAAGCCCTTGAGTGAGATGACCGGCCAACGCGCTGGTGGTAAGCATGCGGAATGCTCCTTGTGCTGCGTCCGGCTGTGGGGCAAATTACGCGCCCATGGACGGTCCCGGCAAAAGGGGGATTCTCCGGTGGGTTGCGGGTTGCACGGATGGCAGCGGTTGCTGATGTTCGGCAGAAACTGCGCACGATAATGCGGTTCTTTGACCGTGGCGCCGATCGCACCCTACCCTTCGCCCCATCCGCGAGAGGGGCGTCGCCGAGGCGGCTGGTCAAGCTCGAAGTGGTTCGGCGTGGATTGCTCGGCGCCGGGCCCGCGGAACTTGTGGGCGACAATGTAGATCTCCGAGGACTGAGGGCGTGAGGCTTTGGGAACGAAGCCTTTGAGGGTCTCAAAGAGCCGGCGGGCTCGCGCCACCAGCTCCGGATACGCCTCGCCTTCGAAGACCTTCATCACAAGGTGCCCGCCGGGCCGCAACACCTCTTCGCAGCGGTCGAGCACCGTGTAGCACAACCGAACCGAAAGGTGGTGGTCCGTCGTTCGATCGCCCGAGGTCGTGGGAGCCATATCCGAAAGGGCCACGTCAAATTGGCGGGACTCTCCGATCTCGCCGCGCGCTATGCGTAAAAGCACCTCGCCGGGCGTTTCTTGCAGATCGCCCTCAATCAGTCGGATGTTGCCGTGCTCGAAATGGTGGGTGATCGGCTGACGGTCGATGCCGACGACGACGCCCCGGGCTCCGACGCGTTTGCCGGCCACCTGCAGCCACGAGCCCGGCGCCGCGCCGCAATCCAGCACCCAGTCGCCGGGCCGCAGCAGCCTTTTGCGGTCGTCGATCTCGATGAGCTTGTACGCCGCCCGCGACAAATACCCCTCGCGCTTGGCCTGGCGGAAGTAATGATCCTGAACCTCGTGGGGCATCATGGTCAGGGTACGCTTACGGTGACGTGTCCGGCGACCCCCGCGACATCCTGCGCCTCAAACATTGCCCACAGTGCGGCTACGACCTGGCGACACTGCCACGCAAGCACCGCTGCCCGGAATGTGGCTTCGAGTACGACGATTCAATGTTCATCATTACAGGTGATGCCCGTCGGCCCCGGATCACCCGCGGGGAACTGGCTGCCTACGCCGCGCTCATCCTGTGTTTCATCATCGCCATCGTCACGCCGGGCATCGTTGGGGGGATCCCCTTATTCGGATGGCTTCTCGCATGGGGCAGCGTCAGCTTTTTCGGCTGGTTGTATCGCCGATGGCTACGCCGCACCCGCGGTGGAGACACCAGCTTGCTGGTTACTGATGATCGCGTCAGATGGCTGAGTGGTGGCTGGCCCAGGAGAAGCCACCCCTGGTGCCACTTTGCTCAGGTGACGGCGAGACGGCCACGGTCCCCTTCCGTGAACCCGTTCGGCAGGCCAGACCGAACGCCCACAGAGGTCATATTCGAGTGGCGAATCCGTTTCGTACCTTTGTGGTGGCGGCGGATCTATTCGCCCGGTATCGATATTCGGGTTCGCTATACCCAGCGCGAGGCGGCGCGGCTACGAGCTGCGCTGCGTGACAAGCTGCGCGCAGCAGCGCGGGTTAGGGTTCGACGATGAGCCAGCCCACCTCCGTGGGGTTGTCCACCACGGCGATGCGGATATCGCCATCCGCGGTGCGCAGCACAACTGGGTTCTCGCCGTCATTGAGTATCGCCCGGAGTCGGCCTTTGTCTCTGTCAGGCTCGATGATGAGCCGGCCGGTCCTGACGCGATGGTCAACCCTGCCCCGAATGGCTTGACAGTCCAATGCCCCGGTAGATTCACCCCGCACGCGGTAGTCGATGTTGCCTTGGCGAATGGTGATGGTGACCGCCTGGCGCATGGGCAGATCCGTCATCACCCGCACATCACCATGGGAGGTTGAGATATCCACCGCGCCCTCGATGTTCGTTACAAATACGTTGCCGCGCTGAGCTCGCACAGTGATACCGTCCACCTCAGGCACGTCGATGAGAATATGGGCCCGCTGAAAGTGCGGTTCGGCATGGGTTGTCCAGGTGCGCACCTGGAGCACCTGGCCGAGTTCACCCGGCACCAGCGCGAGGCTGTAGTCGATTTCCGCCAAAGACGCTTGCGCCTCCTCCTTGCGCCGGTATCCATGGGTCGCTTCGCGCAGAATCGACACCGTCGCAACGGTCAGCCGCTCGTCGGCGGTAATAATCACGTCGCCGTTGAACGACTCCACATCGATCACCACCGGCCTGGCTACCTCCAGGACGATCGGTTGATCCTCGGCTCTGTGATGACTCCACGTGTCCGGATGCCACAGTGCCCGCGGAGGCAGGCCGCCACAGGCACACCCAGCGAGCAGCGCCAGCGTTATCAGCCCGCTAACAGCGCACATGATTCGCCGCATGCTCGATCCTCTACCGTGGCCACAACACCGTGCGATTGTATCGGCCGGATCGCCGTGTTATTGGAGCCGGATTCGATCAGGGGGCACAATCCTGGTAGACTTGGATCGTTCGCTCGGGGCGTCCCGATGAATCGGGACTGAGAGGCACCCGTGGAACCTGATCCGGTTCGTACCGGCGGAGGGAATGCGAACGTCCATTTCCCCAGCCGGGCGATCCCCCACCTCTTGCTTGGAGGTTCGCCCCATGATTCAGCCCAAGACCACCACCGACCGATTCCAGCGTCCGTATCGTGGCGCGTTGGATCCATCATCCAAGAGCCAGGGTACGACACCCGGCTGCTTCGCCAATTCGGCGGACATCGGCGGGCCGCTGATGTTCTCTTCGCCGGACACCCCCGGCATGCCGCCGCCGTCAAGCAAGACCGCCTGGGATTTCCTCCCGCCGAGTCAGAGCCGCGGCGAGTCGCCGCGGACCGCCCCCACAGGAGGCGGCTCTGTTGCCATCACTCAGCTCGAACACGCCCGCCTGGGCATCATCACCCCGCAAATGAAACGAGTTGCCCAACGCGAGTGGCACCTGACCGCCGAGCAGGTGCGCGATGAAGTCGCCGCCGGGCGGATGATCATCCCCGCCAACACCGTGCATCTGTCGTATCAGCTTGATCCCATGTGCATCGGCCGGGCCTCGCGTACCAAGATAAACGCCAACATGGGCGCTTCGCCCGTCTCCTCCGGCACCGCAGAGGAGCTTGAGAAGCTTCACTGGGCCCAGCGTTGGGGCGCGGACACCGTGATGGATTTGTCCACCGGGGGCGATCTCGATGAGTGCCGTGAGACGATCATCCGTCACGCGACCGTCCCCATCGGCACCGTACCGCTGTACTCGATGATCATCGGCCGCCGTCTCGAAGCTCTCACCCACGAGATCATCCTGGCCGAACTCGAGAAGCAGGCCGCCCAGGGCGTTGATTACTTCACGATTCACGCCGGAGTGTTGCGCGAGCATCTCAAGTACGTCCGCGGTCGGCTCATCGGCATCGTCTCCCGCGGGGGGGCGTTGCTGGCCAAGTGGATGCTGCACCAAAATCAACAGAACCCGATGTACGAGCTGTGGGACGAGATATGCGGGATCATGCGCCGCTACGACGTTTCGTTTTCGATTGGAGATGGATTGCGTCCCGGCGGACTGGGCGACGCCACGGACGATGCGCAGCTGGCTGAGCTTGAGACCATCGGCGAGCTCACCGAGCGCGCCTGGGCCCACGGGGTGCAGGTCATGGTCGAAGGCCCCGGCCACGTCTCTTTCGATCAGATCGAATACAACATGAAGCTTGAGCGTCGCCTCTGCCACGGCGCGCCGTTCTACGTACTCGGCCCGCTCGTCACCGACGTGTTCCCGGGCTATGACCACATTACGAGCTGCATCGGGGCGACGGCCGCGGCCTATCACGGGGCGGCGATGCTGTGTTATGTCACGCCCAAGGAGCATCTCGGTCTGCCCAAGAAAGATGACGTGAAGCAAGGCTGCATCGCCTACAAGATCGCCGCGCACGCCGCGGACGTTGCATTGGGCATTCCGGGGGCTCGCGATTGGGATGATGAGCTCACCAAGGCCAGAGCGGCATTGAACTGGAAGAAGCATTTCGAACTTTCCTTCGATCCCGATACGGCTCGGGCACTGCACGATGAAGACCTGGATGTGGACACCGACTTCTGTGCGATGTGTGGCCACGACTGGTGCTCTGTGCGCATCAGCAAGGAGATCGAGGAGTTCATGAGCGGCAAAGCCGAGGAGTACGCCTGGGAGAAGCCCCAGCGCACTGAGGCGCTGACTGCCGAGCAGCAGGAAATCCTCAAGCAGCGCGGCGTGCTCTCGCCCCAGCAGATCCACAATCTCGCCACGAAAGCAAAGCGGGCGACGCACGAAGCCCATGGACTCGAGTCCGTGGGCGTCAAACCCGTCTGCCACAGCGATTCTGTTGATGCCGACGAAGCGGAGTCGATCCAGGAAGGCGGGGCCGGCGACAAGCTGGTGCCGCTCAATACCGCCCCCGCCCACAACGTCCCCACGCACGATTCGGTGATCTGAGCGGCTGGCAAGCGTAGTATCATCAGGGCATGCCGGAGATCAGTCGATTCCTCGGGATCGTGATCGCGATCTACTACCGTGACCACGAGCCGCCGCACTTTCACGCGAGGTACGGCAGGCATGAAATCACCGTGCGGATCGATGACGGGCTGGTCGACGGTCGATTCCCTCAGCGAGCCCTGGGGCACGTCCTTGAGTGGTACAAACTGCATCAGCAGGAATTGATGGACAATTGGCAGCGGGCGCGACAGCGACAGACGCTCAACCCGATTCCCCCACTGGAGTGATGACTATGACACCTCAATTGATGGGCGCTGAATATGCTGGCGACTGTCGGCTGCATCTGACGTTCGCCGACGGCACGGAAGGCGAGATTGACCTCAAAGACGAGTTGTGGGGCCCGGTCTTTGAGCCACTACGAGATGTCGAAGTATTCAAGCGATTCCAACTGAACCACGAGCTGAACACCATCTGTTGGGAGACCGGCGCCGACCTCGCTCCGGAATTTCTCTATGAGGCGGTCCGCAAAGAGCAATCAGCTGCGTAGGTCGCCCCTCGGTGTAGCCCGATTGCGAATGCTTATCGCTTCCCGCCCAAAATATCCCGGCGCATGATTCTGTGCGGGCCAAGCCGAGCCGTCCGCTGTGCGGGCGGACCGCCGACACAGTCCGCGGCTCAGATCAGATGAACCCACAGATTGTGGCTCGGTCATTCCCCCAGCACGGTGACGACGATGCTGCGGGTGCGGGGGCGAGTATCGCATTCAAGATGAATGATCTGCTGCCAGGTGCCCAGCACCGGCCGGCCATCGGCGACCGGAACCGTGAGCGATGCCCCCAGCACCGTGGCCTGAAGATGTGAGTGCGCATTGCCATCGTGCCAGGCTTCTTCGTGGCCGTAGTCGCGGCCGGGCGGCATCAGCTTGTCGAGAATGTCCGGCAGGTCGCTCTGCAGACCAGGTTCGAATTCAATGATACCCACCGCGGCGGTGCTGCCGACGTTGAACACGTTCGCGGTCCCTGTGTTGATCCCCGATTCAGCGACGATGCGAGCGACCTCATCGGTAAGGTCGGTCATGTGGCGGTGACCGGTGGTTTCGATGGAAATCTGCTGTTGATGTGCCATAGCAACCTCCCAGGCGAGCGTCCTTCCGTGATGCAGGGACAGCCACCTACCCGGTGGTGTGGTGGGGGTTGGCGAGGATACGCCGAATGGCGCCGACCACAGGCGTGGGCGTCTACAACTTGGCCTTGATCTTTTCGTAGATGGCTTGGCTCATCGCCTGGTCGCCGAAGGTGCCCACGCGAATCGAGAGCGTGCTGGTGGCCTCGGTCTGCTTGCTCACCTTGATCATGATCTTCTTGTCGTCCGCGGTGCGGGCGTTGACGGTGCCTTCAACGTCGTTGGCGTTGGCGGCCAGCACCTTGATACCCATGCTCTCCAGTGCGGCCTCAGCCTCGGCGACGAACTTTCTCGGCGTGGCCTCCACGACGGCTTCCAGATCGCCCTTCACGTATGCGACGCCAAGGCCCGTGCCGGCCGCCGCCACCACCGCCAGACATCCACCGCTCGCCATGATCGTGGCCCCCAGAATGCCTCCTGCCAGGCCTCGTATTCCAATGTGCATCGCTGGTTCCTCGTATTAGGGGTCTCAAGCGTAGTGGCCATAAGCGTTGTGGCCATAGTAGCTCATGGGTCGCGTTGTCGTCACCGCCCTGGATAAAGCGTGATGAGTCGGATCGGGTCGCAGGAAGCCCGCGATTGTGCGATACTGCCGTCTCTATTGGAGTTGGACCTTTCGGAGCGAGAATGATGTGGACGACCAGATTGCAGACAATCCTGGCGATGATTGGAGTGCTGTGGTTGGTAAGTTGCAGCCAGCAACCTGACACGACCCCCGAGCCTGAGCCGATCGCGCGGGCTGAGCCGGCCGAGCAGGCGGCAGGGGTGCAGCGGGCCGAGCCCGTTGGCGACTGGCCGGACACCTCCAACGTGAGCCGGGCCGGGCGGTTCTACTTTGCGGGTCAGCCCGGCGAAGCGGCCTTTCGAAAAGCTGCCGCCGATGGCGTGACCATGGTGATTAATCTACGGACGGAGCCGGAAGTGGCGGGACTGCCGTTCGACGAGCCGGCGCTGGTGGTTGAGCTCGGAATGAAGTACGTCAATATTCCGTTGATGCCGGCCGACTTCTCGCCCGCGATCGTCGATCGGTTCGCGGAGGTTGTCGCTTCCACCGACCAGCCGGTGTTGGTGCACTGTGGCTCGTCCGATCGGGTCGGCGGCATGTGGGCGGCGTACCTGGCGCGCACCCGAGGGATGCCGTGGGACCAGGCGTTGGAACTAGGCCGGACCGCCGGCCTTCGCAGCCCGACGATAATCGAATCCGCGCGGCGGGCAGCGGCGGGTCCGTAGGCGGTCCGACACACTGAACCGCCATGGGTGACGATCAGGCCATTCGACTCGGAGTCATCGGGTGCGGCGGCTTTGGCCTGTTTGCGCTGCAACACTTTGTCCAGGTTCCGGGTGTGGAGCTCGTGGGCATGGCGGGCACGCATCGCGATGCCGCCAAGCGGGCCGCGGCGCGCTATAACATTCCCGACATCGAAGATGTCGAAGCGCTCGTTGCCCGAGACGACATCGATCTCGTGTACATCTCGACCCCGCCGTTTCTGCATCATCCCCAGGCCATGCTCGCCTTGGAGGCGTCCAAGCACGTCATTTGCGAAAAGCCGTTGGCCATGACCGTTGAGCAAGCGGACGCTACGACCGCGATGTGCTCGTCAACATGTATCATGGCTTCCATCAGCCGTCGCGGATGGATCGCCAGAAGTTCCGGCTTCTGTTTGAGCGCGGGGAGGTAACGCTCTACGAGTGGGTGCCGACGCGGCTGGGAATCCACGCCATCGCTGATGAAGCGGCAACCCGCACGTTGTGCGATCTGTTCCCCGGCGCCAGGCTTGACGTCACCGACGTCTACGACGGCCGGGAGCGCCGATGCCGGGGTCGCCAACAGGCGATCGATGTTTGGCAGATGCTGGACCTGACGGTCGGCGAAGGGATCGCCAAGTATCATCTCTACGGCGAGTTGTTGCGGGCAATGATGCGCGATCAGGTCGCCTGGATACGCGATTCCGACCATCAGCGGAAAGTAACGGAACACAACGGTCGGGCTTCTTTAGAGATGGCTATCGAAGCCGACCGGGTAGCATCAGGTTGTCTGTGAAGGCGAGCCGCCGACTGTGTCTGCGGATCGCCCCCACAGCGGGCGGCTGAAAAGGGCAGCGAATCGCCATCATGGCAAAGCGCCGACAGATCGTCATCCTCGGCGGAGGATTCGCCGGAGCATACTGCGCGCAGGCGCTGAAGAAATCGCTGCGCGGTATCGACGCCGAGGTCCTGCTCATCGATCGCAACAACTACTTCGTGTTCTATCCGCTGCTCATCGAGGCTGGAACCGGCAGCCTCGAACCGCGGCACGCGGTGGTGCCCATGCGGGCGTTCCTCAGATCGGCCGACTTCCGCATGGCTGAGGTGGGCGATATCGATTTCGAGCGGCAGGCGGTCAGCTATCAACTGGTGGGCGGTGAGAGCAAAGAGCAGATTCGCTATGACCATCTCGTGATCTCGGTCGGCAGTGTCACTCGCTTGCCCGAGGTGCCGGGACTTCGTGAATTCGGCTACGAAATGAAAAGCCTGGCCGACGCGGTGGCTCTGCGCGATCGGGCGATCTCGATGCTCGAGTTGGCCGACGCGACCGCTGACACGGCCCAGCGGCGGGCGTTGCTTCACTTCGTGGTCGTCGGGGGCAACTTCACCGGGGTGGAGGTGGCCGGGGAGTTCGACGTGTTTCTCCGCCACGGCAGTCGCCGGTATCTCCACGTCAACGAAACGGATGTGACCATCACGCTCATCGAGCTGGGTGACCGCATTCTTACGGCCCTTGATCCTGATCTTTCGCAGTATGCCGCCGCGCACCTGCGAAACCGCGGCGTCAATCTCCTGCTCAACAGCACAGTGACGGCCATCGAGCGCGATCGCGTCTCGCTCAGCACCGGCGACGCGCTCAGCGCCCGCACCGTCATCTGGTGTGCCGGCATTGAGCAGAATCCCATTGTGCAAGGCTGGTCGCTGCCGGTGGACGAGCGCGGATACATCCTCTGCGAGCATAATCTTCGGGTCAAGGGGTTCGACAACGTCTGGGCGGTCGGCGATTGCGCGGTCAACCCCGATCCCGACGGATATGCCTATGCGGCCACGGCGCAGCATGCTGTGCGTCAAGGCGCGCACTTAGCGCGCAATCTGGGGGCGGTCCTCAAGGGCGCACAGCCGAGACCATGTCACATCAAGTCCAGAGGCGCCTTGGCGGCGCTGGGCTGTCGTACGGGCGTGGCGAAGGTCTACGGCATCAAGCTCTCCGGGTTCACGGCGTGGTGGCTCTGGCGAACGGTGTATCTGCTCAAGATGCCGACGCTTGCGCGCAAGGTGCGTGTCGCGCTGGACTGGACTGTTGATCTTGTGTTCTCCCGGGATTACGTCCAGCTCGGTGTGCATCGCGTCTCTGATCGACGGTGAACCAGACGTGCCGGGCCGAGGCGGGCGGGGGGTGTCCGGCCGGCTGGTGGAGCCCGCGTCGACCGGTTGGGGCCTATGTGGCGGGAATGGGCAATATTTCCCGGCGAAATCGCGTTGTTGCTTCCATGTGCTTCACCTCGGCGTCCGATGAGACCTACACTTGGGCCACCCGGTCGCCGGGGGCGTCGCCAGCCTCTATCGACGTGCCTAGGCTATATTAGCAGCGGTCGTTTCAACCAAACGGGAAGAGACAACATCAGGAGCGTTCGCATGAGAAAGCGAGAACTGAGCATCTTGGGACTGGTCGTTATGGCGGTGGTGGGCGGGGCCCTGGCGGGGCAGGACGCGCCGCAGGAGTCGAAGAAGAAGGAGAAGGAGAAGCCGGAGTTCCCGCCGTTCAAGGAGGTCTCCAAAGATTACGAAAAGGTGGTCTCCACCGCTGACGGCGCCAAGTCGCTGTACACGATTTGGGTGCACAAAAAGAAAAACCAGATGCTGGCCGAGCTGCCGAGCAGCTTCCAGCAGCAGCGCCTGTTCATCGCCTACACCATCTCAGGTGGAATCGCCACCGCGGGCGTTCAGTACAGCGACAGATACGCGTACTGGAAGAGGTACGACAAGCAGTTGGCGCTCATCGAGCCGAATGTCGCGGTCCGCACATCCGGCGACCTGGAATCTCAAAAGGGCCGGGAGCGTGTCTTCACCGACCGCGTCCTGCTCAGCGTGCCCATCACCACGATGGGACCGAATGGAGGCCCAGTGATCGACATGGACGCGCTGCTCGTCGGACAGGCGTCCAAGTTCTTCGGTAGATATGTCGCCGGCGCATCGAACAAACTGGCCGAAATTTCCAAGGCGAAGGCGTTCCCCAAGAACGTCGAGCTTGCCTTCACGCTGCCGTTGCGAAACGGGCGCATTGGGACGCTCCACTATTCGATCAGCGTGCTGCCCAAGAGCACCGGCTATAAGCCGCGCGATGCTGATGCTCGTATCGGCTACTTCACCACGACGCACCGTGATGTGGGCAAGCCCGGAGCCGATACCCCGTGGGTTCGCTACATCAACCGCTGGAAGCTGGAAAAGGCCGACCCCAAGCTCAAACTCAGCCCGCCCAAGGAGCCCATTATTTTCTATCTCGAGCACACGACGCCGGTGCGATATCGCCGATGGGTGCGCGAGGGGGTGCTGGAGTGGAACAAGGCCTTCGAAAAGGTCGGGCTTCTCAACGCCATCGAGGTCTACCAGCAGGACGTCCGGACCGGCGCCCACATGGAGAAGGACCCCGAGGATGCCCGCTACAACTTCGTGCTGTGGACGAACGCCGGCATGGGCTTCGCCATCGGCCCCAGCCGCGTTGATCCCAACACCGGCCAGATCCTCGACGCTGACATCGTCATGGACGAAGGGTTCATCACGAGCTGGGTCCGGGCGTGGAAGCAGCTGATCCCCGAAACGGCGATGGAGGGCTTTGGGCCTCAGACGCTGGCCTGGCTCGAGAACCACCCGGATTGGGATCCGCGGGTGCGGCTGGCGCCGCCTGCGGAGCGCGCTGACGTGCTGGCCGAGCTGGCCTGGCAGCGCGCCACCCGGCAGCTCAACCGCTTCGCCGGCCACCCCGCCGCGAACACCGATCCGACCCTGCTCGGCGACGATCTGTACGACGGTCTGGTCGGGCGGGTCAGCCAGATCAACGGCGCCTGCACTCACGCCCTGGCCAAGTCCATCGATGTCGCGCTGTTCCGCCTCGGACCCGATCTATTCGCCGAGCTTGCTCGCGGTGACGATGACGATGACGATGACGATGAGGATGACGAGAAGAACGGCGACGATGAGGAAGATGAGGAAGAGGAGGACGATGAGGAAGAGGAGGGAGAGCAGATGCTCGACGGCGTGCCCGAGTCGTTCATCGGCCCGCTGCTCAAAGACGTCGTCATGCACGAGGTCGGACACACCCTGGGGCTGCGCCACAATTTCAAAGCGTCCAGCATCCATAGCATTCAGGAAATAAACACCGAGGAGTTCAAGGGCAAAGCACAGACCGCCTCGGTCATGGACTACAACCCGATCAACATCAACTTCAATGACGGGCCGGTGCAGGGTGATTACACAATGGTCACCATCGGCCCCTACGACCACTGGGCCATCGAGTACGGCTACAGCTTCGAGAAGAACCTCAAACCGATCCTCAGCCGTGTCTCGGAGGCTGAGCTGCCCTACGCCACCGACGAGGACACGTGGGGTCCTGATCCGTTGGCCCGTCGCTTTGACTACGGCTCCGATCCGCTGGATTACGCGGAGTCGCAGTTGCGGCTCGTCCAACACTTGCGGACGAAGATTCTCGATCGGGTGGTCAAAGAGGGCGACAGTTGGGCCAAGGCCCGTCAGGCGTATGAGATCCTGCTCCGGGTCCACTTTCGCGCGGTGGCCATCGCCACGAACTGGCTGGGCGGCGCCTACGTGAACCGCGACAAGAAGGGTGATCCGGGGGAGCGCGATCCGGTCGTCGTGGTGTCCGCCGACAAGCAGCGCCGGGCGCTGGCGTTCGTTTTCGAGAACGCCTTGCGGGACGAGGCATTCGGCCTCACTCCGGAGCTGCTGGCCAAGATGACCGTTGACAAGTGGTGGGACGAGGGCGGATTCCGCGACATCTTCGCCGACCCATCCTGGCCGGTTCACGACCGCATCATGGGCATCCAGGCCGCGACGCTGACGATGATGATGAATCCCACGACGCTCAATCGGGTCTACGACAACGAATTCCGTGTGCCCTCGGACCAAGATGCTCTCACCCTGCCTGAAATCCTTTTCGGCATCAGCGATGAGATCTGGTCGGAACTCGATAACAAGGCGCTCAACGGAACCTACACGGCCCGGCAGCCAATGATCTCCAGCCTTCGACGCAACCTTCAGCGCGAGCACCTCGAGCGGTTGATCGACCTGAGCATGCTCGACACGGGCTTCGGCGCTTCGGGCAAACCGATCGCGAATCTCAGCTGCCATAAGCTGCGTGAGCTGCGCGACAAGATCGACCAGGTCCTGAACCAAGGCGCCGAGAAGATCGACCCATACACGGCCGCTCATCTGGGCGAGGCGATGGTGCGCATTGAAAAGGCGCTGGACGCCCAGTACATCTACAACCTCGACGACATCCGGGTCGGCTTCAATATGCCGTTCTTCTTCGGCCAACCGCAGCCAGACTCCGGCACCGACCAGTGACCGCTTAGTTCACTGCTTGGACGCTCAATCTCGACAACGGGCCGCCTTCGGGCGGCCCGTTTTTCGCTTGCGAAAGGTGCCGCGTGGCAATCGGCTGTGAGCCCCGCATTGCCATTGCAGGCTTGCCCAGAGGTACGCCTAGACTGAAGTGCTCCCTCAAGAGGTTCGGCCTCTTCTGGGTGTCCTCTGTGCATTGGGTGGTGAATCTTCCCGGCTAGGCACTCGTGCCTGCGGCGAGTTGCTCCTGCGTCCAGACTTCGTTGCCGGTGATGGTTGAGTTGACGCCGGCGGGCATGGACAGATGAAGCGTGACGGGGTTGATCAACTCGATCTCGCCGGAGACTTCGTGGACGCCGGTCCTGAACGCAGCGCCTCCCCAGTCCACCAACAGGGCGCCGCAGGGCAGGCCGGCGTGCCGCAGCAGCCGAGACCCGTGGCTGCGCGGGTACCAGCTTGCCGCGGCGAGCAGGACGTTGATCAGCTCGCCCTGCAAATGTTCGGGAATCGCGATCGGCTGGTGGATCACTCCGAAGGCGCCACCCTTGGCATTAAACGCAAAGTGAACGTCACGCATCCCCGGTCGAATGATGAAGCACTCCTGGGGCGGCCGGAGGTGTACGATCGCATCCACCGGGTTCTCGAAACGATTCTGGTAGTAAACACTCAGCTCCGCCTGCGTGCCGCGGGCGCGAATCATGGGCATGAACGATAATCCATCGGCGTCGTAGTAGATGTCTCCGACGACTTCCTTGAGGTGGTCGTGCAGCTTTTCCTCGAACATCAGCGCGTAGATCAGCCATGTCGCTGAGATCAGAATGATCGCCGGCAAGGCGACTCGCTGGTACCAGATGAACGGAGAGTCCGAACCGAGGATGAACCAGGCCATACTCGCCCAGATGACCGAGGCGATGAGCATGATCACCAGGCAGAAGTTCCGCGTCTCGTGCACCGGCCAGACCTTCGTTCGAGCCCCTTGCTACGCGACTGCTGGAGCCGTGCGGTTCATGCAGCACAAGCATCCTCAACGGTATGCGCCCCCCCGACGGGCAGCACCACCTTGCATCTTATAGTATCGGGCTTGTTGCAGACTCCACCGGAGCTTTCCGGCTCAGCGCGCCAATGCCGGGCATTGTCTGCGGATCGTAGCCATGGACTTTGACCATCCTCCCGCCGACCCGATCGCCCAACTGAACCGGTGGCTCGAAGAGGCCAAACAGACCGACCTGCGCAATCCCCATGCGATGAGCCTGGCGACGATTGATCCCGACGGCCGACCCTCGGTTCGGGTGGTGCTGCTGAAAGGTCTCGATGGGCAGGGCGCGGTCTTCTATACGAATCGCATCAGCCGCAAAGGCCGGGCACTGGAGTCCAACCCCAGCGCCGCGTTGCTGTTTCACTGGGACATGTTGCAACGACAGGTGTGCGTCGAGGGCAGGGTGTCTGTGATGGAGGATGCCAAATGTGACGTGTATTTCGCCACTCGACCCCGTTCGGCCCAAATCGGCGCCTGGGCCAGCCTGCAATCGCAGCCGATCGAGAGCCGCGCGGCGCTTCTGGCCCGTGTTGCGCAGATCGAGCGGCGGTACGAGGGCCGCGATGTACCCCGCCCACCGGACTGGGGTGGGTACAGGGTGAGTCTCGATTGCATCGAGTTCTGGCAGGGCAGGCCGGATCGCCTCCACGATCGTGTGGCGTACACTCGAGATGATCAAGGCGGGTGGACCACGCAGCGCTTGTGCCCATAGGCTGAACGAGGCTGGCCACGCTCTTGCGAGCAAGACACCCCCGGGCCGTTGGCTTCTGGATCAGACGGGGCCGAACGAGCGGCGAACCCGGTGGTTGAGTGAGATTCGAGTCAGTTGCTTGATCGTCTCCGCGGGGAGGCGGAGGAAGTTCAGCCCGACCTCATATTTGCGAAAGCCGACGCGCCTGGCCCAGACAACCTGGGCCCGGAGTCTGAGCTTGACCTCCGAGCCTCTCAGCTCGACATCAATCTCGCCTTTCGGGGGTCGATTGCACTGTACCCGCATCCCTCCCAGCGAAAGGTCGAGGACCACCCCCAGGTTGCAATCCAGCGCTTCCTGCCGCAATCGTCCGTAGGCCCGCCGGGCGCCGCCCAGCTTGTGGGCCATGTGAAACGCAATCGTGAACCAGATTGCTAGCCCGCCATTGTCCTGTCGCTCGACACCCATCTGACCTTCCAGCAGCTCTACAAGCCTCGACATGGCCGAGGCGAGATCTCCGTCGTTGTTGGAGGCCGCCGGCCCGTGCGCGTGACGGTGCCAGGGGAACGCTCGATCCAATGTCTCCTGCGAAACCGCTGCATTCGTGACGTGCACGGCAAACCGTATCGTGTTGGTAGCATCCGTCATCTTCTCCACTGCAGCGCGAATCACCACCTTACTCCCTGAGGCAAACTGGATTGACTGGCTCGTGAGGTACAGGAGGATTTGCCGAAGCCATTTCGGGTCGCTCTGAACCAAGGCGGAGAGGTCGGGTTCGACTTCGCAGGTGAGCTCCAGCCCCCGGTTGTTCGCAATGGGGGTCAACATGCTGACGGTGTCTTTGAGCGTCTGTCGAAGGTCTACCTCCGTTCTTTCAAGTTCCAGACCGCCGCCCAGGATTCTTGGCAGATTCGCCACGCAATCGAGCAGGCTTAGCAAGGCGGCAACGGATGAGTCGGCTTCCCTGAGGTGTTGCCGTTGTTTGGCATCGAGTCTAGTCTCTCGCAAGAGATCGATCGTGCTGATCACGGCGTCAACCGGCGCAGACAATGCCTGGGTGATTGCCTCCAGGCCGTTGGAGTGGACGTTGGCCTTCACTGCCGCCCGCTCCTTCTCCAGTTGTTCGCACTTGGTGGTCAGCTCGGTCAGTCGGCGCTCGAGTCCGTCCTTGGACGCAAGCAGGCCGGTCTTCGCTTGGGCCTCCGCCACCGCTTCCGTTTGCGCCGTTCTCAGTTGTTCGCATTCGGCGGTCAGGTCGGCCAGCCGCCGCTCGAGTCCCTCATTTGGCACCTGTGTCTCGATGCTTGTCTGATCCTCAGCCTCCGTCGTCGCCCGTTCACTTTTCAGCTGCTCACACTCGGAGGTCGAACGGGCCAACTGTTCCTCGAGTCCCTCCTTGGACGCGAGCAGGTTGGTCTTGGCTTGGACCTCAGCCTCCGCCGCCACTCGCTCATTTCTCAGTTGCTCACACTCGGAGGTCAACTGGGCCAACTGTTCCTCGAGTCCATCCTTTGACGCGAGCAGGTTGGTCTTGGCTTGGACCTCAGCCTCCGCCGCCACTCGCTCATTTCTCAGTTGCTCACACTCGAAGGTCAACTGGGCCAACTGTTCCTCGAGTCCATCCTTTGACGCGAGCAGGTTGGATTTGGCTTGGACTTCAGCCTCCGCCGCTACTCGCTCATTTCTCAGTTGCTCACACTCGAAGGTCAACTGGGCCAACTGTTCCTCGAGTCCATCCTTTGACGCGAGCAGGTTGGTCTTGGCTTGGACCTCAGCCTCCGCCGCCACTCGCGCATTCTTCAATTGTTCGCGTTCGGTGGTCAGCTCGGTCAGCCGGTCCTCCAGCACCCCCTTGGCGGCCAACAGCTCGCTCTGGGCGCTGAGCTGGGCCTTCGCCTCCGCCAGCTCCCTGGCCAGGCGTTCGCACTTGACGGTCACCTTGGCGAACCGCTCCTGGAGCGCCTCGCTGGAAGCCAACTGCTTTCTCTGGTCGCGGGCCTTGGCTTCCGCCGTTGCGAGCCAAGTGGTTGCGGTATTTCGTGCTGCGTCGAGATGCTCGCACTTGGCGGTCAGTTCGGCCACCTGCTCCTCGAGCGTCTCCTTTGACGCCAGCAGTTTCGTCTGCTCGCGGACCTCATCCCTGGCCGCCGACCGCTCCCTCTTCAGTCGCTCGCATTTGACGGTCAACGCCGACACCTTGGATTCGAGCGATCGCTTTGAAGCCAGCAGGCCCTGGATGCGACTTCGCCTTTGCGTCGCTTGGGTCTTGAGCCGTCTGAGGCTGAGCTTGGGCGCGAATTGCTTGGCGCCGCTGGCGGCCCGGTGAGCGACCAGCGATACCTGCACTCTGGCGGCGTCGCTAGTCCTGGTGATGGCGGGCGCCTGCTCGACGAGCACTTTGATGAACTTGCGCAGATACTCCTCGCCTTGCCGAAGGCCGGCGCTCAACAGCGCGGAGAAGTCAGCGGCCGGATGATGTGACTTGATCTTCGCTGGTCGAGAGGCCCGCTGGCGGGCTGGTGGCTTGGAGTTTAGCGGCTTCCTTACCCCAGTCCGGTCTTGCGGCGCGTTGTGCCGGCTTGGCTGGGGGAGGAGGCGCCGCTTGAGACGCGCTGAAGCGTCGGCGATCTGGGCCTTGGTGCGCCGGGTGAGATTGATCATCTCTTCAAGCCGGCCGGTGGAGCGGTTGGATTCTTCGATCAATGACTGGATCGTCTGGGTCAGGCCTTTCGCCGCCTCCTGCTCGGTTGCCGGCGGGTTCTTGATAGCTTTGCTCGCGTCGCCCTTTGACACACCAGCGGCTCCTTGGCCTGAGATTCCTGGAATAGTTATCGCCCGGAGCGGCCCACGAGATCAGCCGGTTTGGCCCAGTTATCTGCGAAGAATCATCAGTCGGGGAATCTGGTGGGCTTACGCGGGCGACGGGCCCTTGCCGATCGTGAGTCAGGCGGTTCCGATATTCCAGGGCGTGCCGGCCTCGAGGGTGATCGCTGCGCGTGGTCCATCTGGTCTCATTGAGCGAGGCGGTCTGCCATGTTTGCGTGATCGCCGCCACCTACCCCGACGCGAGCGGGTCGCCGGCCGAGGGTCATGCACGGTGCTTCACCCGCTGAATGAGGGTGCCTCGTGAGAGCCCTCCGCTCGATGTGGCGGCAGGTGATCGATTGGGCCTTGGCTGGGGGCTTGCCAAGACGGATGGTTTTCGATCTAATGGTGCGTTGATTTGGCTGGAGCAAGGCGCCCGTCCCATGGCTATACGCATCAAGGCCCGCGGAGGTGAGTCGGTGGAGCAGATGCTCCGCCGGTTCAAGAAGCTGTGTGAAAAGGAGGGCCTGACCAAGGAGATCAAGCGCCGGCAGTACTTCGAGAAACCGTCGGAGCGCCGTCGGCGCGCCATGCGCAAATCGATCCAGCGCGCGATTCGGGCTGAACAGCCCAGGCAGCTCCGGCCGCCCAGAAAGTACGGAAGAAGATAGGAACTGTCGAGCCCCGGCCTGCCGGTCTTGCGGCGGGGCCCGAACCGCCGCCGAGATCATCTTGCCAGCCTGCAAACTCATTGGGTTCCCGCTATCGTACCGGCGGTCGTCGATGGCCGGCCTGGATTCTTCGGTTGCACGCCGGGGATCCGAGCATCGTCGCAAGCTCCCGAAACCCTGAACGCCGCCGCGGTCGGGCGGTGTGCCCGGAGAAGGTTCAACGTGAACGTCGTTACGCTCGCCAGCCTGCCTAGCCTGTATTTCATTGCCCCCGCCAGCGCTCTGGCAGCGCTGGCCGCCGCCTTCTGGTTCAGCCGAAAGGTCATGTCCTATTCCGAAGGCGAGCCTCAGATGATCGAGATCGCCCAAGCGGTCCGCGATGGAGCGATGGCCTATCTGAAGCGACAGTACAAGGTCGTCGCTGCGGTATTCGTGGTGCTGCTGGCCATCCTCGTCTTGTTGGGAATCACGGGCATTCAGAGTTTGATGACGCCGGTCGGTGTGCTGTTTGCGTGCCTGTTTTCGGGCACTTGCGGGTGGTTCGGGATGAGGATGGCGACCCACGCATCGGCCCGGACTGCCTTTGCCGCCAAGCAATCGCTCAACGAAGGGCTGACCGTCGCCTTCCGGGCGGGAGCGGTCATGGGCCTGGTCGTGGTCGGCTTCGCCCTGTTGGATGTGTCGGTGTGGTTCGGGCTATGGAATGCCTTCGCCCCGGAATCAATGACGATGGTGGACATCACCACCATCATGTTGAGCTATGGCATGGGCGCTTCGACCCAGGCGCTGTTCGCCCGCGTCGGCGGGGGCATCTTCACCAAGGCCGCTGATGTGGGAGCAGACCTCGTCGGTAAGGTCGAAGCCGGTATTCCTGAAGACGATCCGCGCAACCCCGCCACCATCGCGGACAACGTGGGCGACAACGTCGGCGACGTCGCGGGGATGGGGGCCGATCTGTACGAAAGTTATTACGGGTCAATCTTGGCCTCGATGGCCTTGGGGGCAGCGTCGGCATTCAGCCTGGCCAGCGGGGACCAGGCCGACTCGTTGGCCGTCAAACTCGCTGTGGCGCCAATGGCCCTGGCCGGTGTCGGCATCATCGCCTCGCTTGTGGGCATCGGCGTCGTGCGAGCCAAAGAAGGCGCCTCGTTCAGCCAACTGCTCAAGAGCCTGCACCTGGGCGTGTGGACCGCCTCGGGCATCATCGCCATCGCCGCCGCCGGGCTGTTCTACGTCCTGCTGAGAGATGTTCAGCCGCTGACGGGATTCGGCATCGCGGGTCTGCGCCTGTGGGGATCAATCGTCACCGGCCTGGCGGCGGGTCTGGTCATCGCCTGGTCCACCGAATACTACACCAGCTACGAGCACAAACCGACGCAGTTGATCTCCCAGCAGACCCAGACCGGACCGGCAACGGTGATCATCTCCGGCATTTCGGTCGGCATGATTTCCACCTGGGTGCCGATTGTAACGATCGTCGTGGCGATAATCTGCGCGTTCAACTTCGCCGGCGGCGGGCAGAACTTCCTGCTGGGCCTGTATGGCGTGGGGATCGCGGCCGTCGGGATGCTCTCCACCCTCGGCATTACGCTGGCCACGGACGCTTATGGCCCGATCGCGGACAACGCCGGCGGCAACGCCCAGATGACCAATCAACCGCCGTTCGTACGCGAGCGCACCGACATGCTCGACGCGCTGGGCAACACCACCGCCGCCACCGGCAAAGGCTTCGCCATCGGCTCGGCGGCGCTGACCGCTCTGGCGCTGTTGGCCGCGTATATCTCCGTGGTGCAATATAATCTTAACCGGCAGCTCAAGGATGGGACTGACGCCGCGGCGCTGCTGGACGGACACACCAGCGCGTATGTGGCGCAGTACCGCGGGTCCGGGCTGTTCACGATCGCCAGCCGAGACGAGGATCAAGGAGTCTTCGGCGGCCTGCTCCTGGCCACCGGCAAGATGCGATTGGCGCTGAGCGAGTCCGTCCCGGTCGGCCAGATATTCGCCTTTGACAGCGATCTCGATGAGATGACCAACACCTTCGCGGTCGAACTGGGCGGATACACCGTCCAAATAGCCCCGGCCGATCGGGCGAGAATTGAGCAGGTCCTCGCGTTCTACGACGTCTCGCTGATGAACCCGCGGGTGCTCGGCGGGATATTTCTCGGCGTGCTGCTGGCGTTCGTGTTCTGCGCGATGACGATGCAAGCGGTCGGCCGGGCCGCGTATCGCATGATGAACGAGGCGAGGCGTCAGTTCGCCATCATGCGCGATGCCTTCAGGAAGCAGGGCATGAGCGAAGCGGACATTGCCGACCCCACCACTTGGCCGATCAAGGTCGATGTCCAGGGCCATCAGTACCCGGACTACGCCGAGTGCGTGAAGATCTCGACCGCTGGGGCGCAGCGGGAGATGATCGTCCCGTCGCTGTTGGCCATCATTGTGCCGATCGTGGTCGGTCTGATCCTCGGTGTCGGCGGCGTGATGGGTTTGCTGGTCGGCGGGCTGACCAGCGGGTTTGCCGTGGCCATTTTCATGGCCAATGCCGGCGGGGCCTGGGACAACGCCAAGAAGTGGATTGAAAAGGGCAACCTCGGCGGCAAGGGCTCGGACGCCCACAAGGCCAGCGTCGTAGGTGACACCGTCGGCGATCCCTTCAAAGACACATCAGGCCCGTCCCTGAATATCCTCATCAAGCTCATCGCGATCGTTTCAGTGGTCTTCGCCGGCCTGATCGTCAAGTTCTCGCCAATGATCTCAGGGTGGATCGGCCTGGGGTGACCTGATGATGTGCGTCCCGTCCACGAGCGACCAGCAGCGGCTGCGCCGCTTTTGCATCGAGGCGGCGCAGCTGCTGGCGGATCGGCATTGTGAAGACGTACAGCTGCTCGATGTGACCGGCCTCAGCCAGGTCTGCGACTACGTGCTCATCGGCTCGGGCACGAGCGATCGGCAGATGAAGTCCGTCGCTGAGGAGCTGGCGGACCTTGGGCAGGACCGCGACAATCCCATGTTCCGGTCCAGTGCTGACAATGCTCTGACGTGGATCGTCATTGATTTTGTTGATCTCGTCGCCCACCTGTTCGAACCAAACCAGCGGGCGTACTACGATCTAGAGGGCCTGTGGTCTGACGCCCAGCTCGTCGACTGGCAACGGGAGAAAGACGGCACCGAGGCCTCAAGGCCTTGATCCCCTGATGTTCTGACGCCTTACCCGAGTTCAACCATGCTTCGCGAAGTCCTCTTTGCCAAGATTCATCAAGCCGTAGTGACGCACAGCGATCCCGAATATATGGGGTCCATCACCATCGACCCGGTGCTGCTGGAGGCCACCGGCATGGCCGTGAACGAGAAGGTCCTCATCGCGGACTGCACCAACGGCAACCGCTTCGAGAGCTACATCTTCCAGGGTGATCGCGGCTCCGGAGAGATCAAAGTCAATGGGGCGGCGGCGAAGCTGACCGCAGTAGGCCACCGCGTCCTGATCATGTCGTTTGCACAGATGACCGCCCAGGAAATGAAGAGCCACCGTCCCAAGGTCGTTATCTGCGACGCCCACAACGGCATCGCCGAGCTGGTCGAATACTCGCCCGCGGAAGCGGCTGCGGCTGACCTGTCCCGGTAACGACGGATTGTGCCAATATCACCACGCACGAAATCGGAACAAGGATGATCCGGCGGTCATCCGCAGGAGTCATGAGATGCGCAGGAATCGAAGGCTCATCGTCGCGTTGCTGACTTGTACGCCGGCGCTGGGGCAGGTGGAGTTTCTCGACGAGACGTTCGAGTACGACCGTGATCATCCAGCCTCGGGCCGTTGGCTCGGCACGATCCAGCGAGAATCCACGCCCGCCACCTTCGCAGAGATCCTGATCCAGCAAACACACGACACGCGTTCGGAGGTCGCGGTTACAGCTCTCGCGCTCTCCGCTCGCAACGCACCGTGCGAAGACGTTGTAATCGAAGGACGATCGGTACGGTTCGTGCTTGTGGCAGGTGACGATCCGCTGGTTTTTGACGGTATCGTGAGCGAAGACGGCCAGCGGCTCACCGGATCGCTTACGCCACGTGACGACGGTGATGCCGGCGCAGAGCGTGGTTCGTTCAATCTCCGGCGAGTTCCACGGCCGATCGATCTAGACAACCCGATGCGATTCAGCGGAACTGCTCGGAGTGGGCTGGGTATTGGATTGGAGATTGCTATCGTGCTGGCCGAGACGCCTGCCGGGAACTGGGTTGGACAAATCGATCTGCCGCGCCTTGGCTTGGTGGCCTATCCGATCGTGAACCTCACTGCAGATGGAAACTCAATCCGGGCTGAGGTGCCATTGGGGAGGCAACCGGCCCAGATTGAGGCCATACTCGACGCACAACAAGCGCATCTTGTCGGCAAGTTCCATCAGCGCGGAATCGAGCTGTCATTTGATCTTGCGCGCAGCGATATTGTTGAACAGGCTCAAGCACCACCCGTTGTCCAACTGCCTCAGTGGGTCAGGTCATCGTGGCTGATCAGACGGCATACCGAGGAACCTTGGGCGCTGGTGGGAGGCAACGTCATTGATGTCGTCACCGGCGAGATTCATCGCAACGCTACGATTGTCATCGCCGGTGATCTGATTCGCGGTATCAGCAGTGATCCTCCCCCCGAGGGTACGCGCGTGGTCGACATTTCCGGTGCGTTCGTAGTGCCCGGCTTTTTCGACCTCCACGCACATGTGACGCCGAAGAGCCCGCGCTTCGCTGGTGTTGAGGGCGCCGAGGCGACACTACAGGACCTACTCGAATCCGGCGTCACGACAATCCGCGGCTTACCAGTCACGAGCGAAGGGGCGCTGGGTTGGGCGGCACGGATCAATGCCGCCACCTTGCTCGGTCCCACAATCGTTCCCGCCAGCTCGATATTCGAGAAACAGAAGCAGCGCACGTCTTACGGATTCGGCGATCCAGCAACGGTGAGAGGGTGGGTCCACAAAGAAGCGCTGCTGGGGAATCGGTGGATCAAGGTCTACAACAAGATGGACGCCGATTCGTTGTGAGTGATCGTTGACACCGCCGCAGAATACGGCATGAACGTCTGCGGGCACACCGAAGACGTACCGCCGCTGGAAGCGTCCCAGATCGGCATTGCTTCGATCGAACATACGGTGAGCATTCCCTTGTCCTGTTTGCAGGATGGCGTAGAGCTGGCGAATCAACCAGTGGAGCTTGGTGCTCGAACAGCCTGGCGGTGGGCCAATGCCGACGACTGTAAATGCAGGCAGCTCATGCGGGCCTTCAAGGCCAATGCGACCGCCTGGGTGCCCACGCTCGTCGTCAGTGAAGCAATCATGAACAGTGGCGCTCACGATGGCGTGCCCCTTGGCGACGAGACAGTCAAATTGCAATTGCGTCAGTCGCAGCGCAAGGCCGCGCACCTTGCCGTCTACCTGCACGATATCGGAGGTTTGGTCGGTGTGGGCACGGACTTCCCGATCGACGGCGTCGTGCCCGGCGAGTCCGTTCACCGCGAAATGGAAATCCTCGTTGAATTCGGCGGCGCGTCGCCCCTGCAGGCCCTCCAGATTGCGACTCTCAGCTCGGCGAAGATTCTGGGGTTCGGCGAGCTGCTTGGCTCGGTCGATGCGGGCAAGATTGCCAACCTCGTCGTTCTCGACGGCAACCCGCTGGAAAACATCTCCAATACCAGACGCATTGTGATGGTGATTCATGATGGTCGTTTGCATCATCCCGCCGCGGCGAGCGACTGACCAAGGGCTGGCATGTCCCCCGAGCCGCGAAACCGGTCAACAGCGGGCGTCCTGCAACCGCAATGATGCTTGACAGGCGCCGCAGCACAATGCCGCGTGTTGATGCGCTACTATCGCCAATGAACAGGAGGCGCATGATGAGACGACTGGCAATCTCGATTTTCGTCGCGGCGGCTTTGGCTTCGACTGCGCTGGGGCAGGTGAAGTTTCTCGACGAGTCCTTCGAGTACAATCACGATCATCCCGCGGCGGGCCTCTGGGTCGGCAATCTCCATGTCGAGGATCAGTGGTGGTATGGCGTCTTCCGCATCAAGCACGACCATGAGGACGGCTGGTCGGCGCGCGGCATCGTTGTTCCACCCAGCATTTCGTTCGTGGCAGTAGGTGCACAGTGCAAGGACGTCACGATTACCAACGGCCATATCGAGCTCACCGTTCCGGGTCAGATCGGCGGCACGGCTCGCATGACCGGCAACGTCAGCGACGACGGCCAGCGATGGACCGGGACGGTCACGCAGCACCCGCCGACCGGAGATCCGATCGAAGGCAAGTTCGAGCTGGCACGAGTGCCGGAGGTCGTTGATCTACCACGGCCGATGGCTTTCGCCGGCCAGATTGAAGTGCGCGTCCAGAAGCTCGATATGACCATCGCCTTCGCCCAGACCCCAAGGGGCAACTGGGTCGGACATGTGGACGTTCCGGCGCAGATGACGCGCGGCTTTGTGCTGGCGGGCCTCAAGCGAGAGGGGCGGACCTTCACCGCCGTCATGCCCGGTTACCCCCCGGCCCATATTAATGTCGAACTCGACGAATCCGAGCGCCGGATCACGGGCACGATGAAGCAAGCCGGAATCGTGATGGATATCGCCTTCGCCCGGAACGACGGCTACGTCGGTTCCGAGCTCAAGCGCCCGCAGCATCCCAAGCCGCCATATCCCTATGAGGTGCGCGAGGTGACGATCGAGCATCCTGACGGCCACAGACTCGCCGGTACACTGACCGTTCCTGCCGGAAAGGGGCCCCATCCAGCCGCGGTGCTGATCTCAGGTTCGGGCCCGCAGGATCGTGACGAGACTCTTTTGGGCCACAAGCCGTTCCTGGTGATCGCCGACTACCTCACCCGCCACGACATCGCCGTGCTTCGCTACGACGATCGCGGCACGGGCCAGTCAACGGGCGAGTTCTCCATCGCAACCACGCAAGACTTTGCCACCGATGCATTGGCCGCAGTCAACTACATCATGACGCAAGATGGTGTCGATCCCGAGCGTATTGGTCTGATCGGCCACAGCGAAGGGGCCATGGTCGGGCCGATGGTGGCCGGCCTGACCGCCGCCGTCGCCTTTGTCGTGCTCCTGGCCGGCCCAGGTGTCCCCGGCGACGAACTGCTCCGTGTTCAGTTGAAGCTTGTGATGGAGGTAGGCGGGGCCCCGGAGCAAGCGATCCAAACCGCCCTAGCGCAACAAGCTCAGTTCTTCCAGCTCGTTCGCCAGGGCGCGTCCGCCGAAGACCTCCGTGAGGCCATGCGACCGGTTCTCGAAGCCCAGATGAAGGCCATGGGTGTCAGCGACGATGAAGAACTACCTGAGCAGTTGATCGAAGCCCAGTTGGATCAGCTTACATCTCCCTGGATGCGGTTCTTCCTGACCTATGATCCGCGCCCTGCCTTGGCTGAAATCAAGTGCCCGGTCCTGGCCTGCAACGGCACGCTCGATCTTCAGGTCTGGCACGAGCAGAACTTGGACGTGATCGAACAGAGAATCACCGAAGCAGGCGGCGATGTGACGGCGAAGCGATATGAAGGGCTCAACCACCTCTTCCAGCCGGCGACCACCGGCTCCATCGCCGAGTACGCCACGATCGAGATCACGTTCGACGAAACAGTCCTGCGTGACATCGTGCAATGGATCAAGCGCAAGGTGATGGATTCATAGACGCGGACAAATATCCGCCCTCTCCAAGCCCTACCTGAGAAGTCCGCGACCCGAAGCCGGACCTGAGGAGTCCGCGACGAAGGTCTGGGTAGGCATCGATCACGAAGCGATGAGCGCGCTGCCTCTACAATGCATCCATGCACTCGAGCGTCTCGCGTGGCAAGCAACTCATCACCGAAGGCTACGGGATCGAGTCGTCGGACCTGCCGCCGTTTGAGCAGGGTCCACTTGATCCTCGCCGTTGGTTTACGCATCCCGACCGCCGCTTGGAGATCGAGATAGGCTCCGGTAAGGGAACGTTCCTGGTTCAACAAGCGCCGCTTCGGCCGCAGGTCAACTACCTGGGCATCGAGCGGTCGTTGGCGTATTACCGATATGCGGCCAACCGTATGCACCGCCGCGGGCTGAGCAACGTGATGATCCTGCGGGCCGACGCCGCTCAGTTCATTCGCTTTTGGTGTGCCGACGATGTGGCGTCGGTGATTCACCTGTATTTCTCCGATCCCTGGCCGAAGAAGCGCCACCACAAGCGCCGCCTGATCCAGGATTCATCGATTCGCGAGCTTCATCGTGTGCTGCACGTCGTCGGCGAGCTGCGGCTGGTCACCGATCACGAGGAGCTTTGGAGGTGGTATGAGGGTCACGCCCAGCGCCACGCCGATCTGTTCGGCCGCCAACCGTTCA